>PACL01000030.1 GCA_002700095.1 Fulvimarina sp.
ATCCGAAGGGCCACGACCGTAAATCATTCGATTGCGGCGTTCCGGCGCTGAACGAATATCTCCAGCGTTACGCCAACCAGGATCTCAAACGCAGCCTGACGCGCATCTATGTCCTCGCCGACGGTCCCTCAATCATCGGCTATTACTCGATCAGCGCCCATTCCGTCCGCCGCGATCATCTGCCTGAGGACGTTCAGGCCGGACCCTACGAAGACATCCCATTTCTGCTGCTCGGACGACTCGCCGTCGATCGACGCTGGCAGCGCAAGGGCTATGGCGACGCGCTCGTCGTCCATGCGTTCCACACCACCCGCAAGGCCGCCGCACAGATCGGCATCCTCGGCATGATTGTCGAGGCAAAGGACGAGAAGGCCGCTGGCTTCTATGAGGGGTTCGGGTTCCGTGGTCTGACCGGCACACGGCACCGTTTCGTCCTGCCGATCACGGCCATGGACGCACTTCTGGAACGTTGAAAAGGAGCAACCCTAAAGCCTTGGACGGACCCCACACCGTCGTCGCAGTGATAGGTCAATCACAACCTGCTGATATCGACCAATTCCTTTTCCATCAGACTCTTAGGAAGCTTAAGTAGCCATTTCTCTCCCAGGTCACTTTACTTGTACGTAGTCACTTGAACACGAAAATCGTCGGGAATCTCGCCGTAATGTTCCGCATGACTCTCGTACGCTTCGATGAGAAGCGTCCCGTCTTCCAGCCACTCCAAGGTCACGGGCCCATCCTCAGGAAATAAAAGTGCCCCGGACGGATTAAATCGTCTCTTCCACCAACTGCTTCCGAAGCGAACTTCATGACTTGTTGTATAGTCGATTCCGCCATTTCGTATCTCAACAAGAAGAGCACACTCATTCAACCGTTCATCGCAGAAATCGCTTAACGCACTCATCTCGGCGGTTGACGGCCATACTGGCAGCATTTTAGCTATCGGAATCATCAACATGATCAATACGATCAATAAAAATGACATAAGAATCAGCAATTTTCTAAAAATTGAATAACCCCTCTATCTCTTATATAAAATCTACTCAG
This sequence comes from Fulvimarina sp., assembly GCA_002700095.1. Classification (GTDB taxonomy): domain Bacteria; phylum Pseudomonadota; class Alphaproteobacteria; order Rhizobiales; family Rhizobiaceae; genus Jiella. Next base: position 1,048 of record PACL01000030.1, read on the forward strand.
AGTCGCGTGGCGATATCACTCGCAAGCGCTATTGCCGCTTCGACGCGCCATTTTACCGAAAATTGCAGGCTTTCGCATGGCTGGATACATACCGGATTTGCAGGCTCCTTCTCGATCAAAACAAAAACACGTCACCTCAACTCTGCAACGATGTCACGAACCGATGCGAGATTTCCTTTCCCAACGCGCTGCATTTCGTTAACCAACTCTGCGCAAACTCGCCTGAGATCTGCATATACATCTTCAATTTCAGTCTCCGGCTGGAGAATACCAAGTTCCTCCAGCGTCAAATCGACTTCATTTTCGCGCAAGTAAAAGCGAGCTCGGCTCCCCGATGTCCTTTGAAGATATATGTTGAATGGACCATCCATAAAATCCAGAACGGCATCATCTGATGATCCCTCCCGGAGCGAGCGCATTGCGCGCAGCCACCACGAGAGTATTACGATAAAATCGGACCAACCTTCTTCAGGGAATGCAACGTTGTTGACGGAAATGTATACATCGGCAGTCGAGTTATCTTTATCCGAAACCGATTTCAGATCGATACAAACCGTTAAAACCACGTTGCCGCTGCCGGAACATGGTGCGGGTGGTCGGACTCGAACCGACACTCTGTCACCAGAAACGGATTTTGAGTCCGTCGCGTCTACCATTCCGCCACACCCGCAAACTGTCTCGGCGGAGAGCCGAGATCCGTGACGATCGCGGCCGCCTCAATGACACAACCGGGGCCGCCGCGTCCAGATGGCGAGGCGGAGATTCGCCGCGGGAAGAGACGGTCGGGCGCGATCCCGGCACCGGCTTGCGGGCCGCCTCTCGCCGCATCGCGCCCGGGCGGGCCCAGGCGGGATTGCCAACGCGGCCGCTTCGGCCTAATCGCAGGCGCACTCGCCTGCCCTCTCCCGCCGCCAGAGCCCGGACCCACCCCTTCATGCTGCGCCGCCTCTACGACTGGGTCATGTCGCTCGCCGCGACCCGCCATGCCGAACGGGCGCTGGGCGCCATCGCCTTCATCGAGAGCTCTGTCTTCCCGATCCCGCCGGACGTGCTGATCATCCCGATGGTGATCGCCGAGCGCCGGAAGTGGTTCCGGATCGGGCTCGTGGCGACGGTCGGCTCGGTGCTCGGGGCGTTTCTCGGCTATGCCATCGGCGCCCTGTTCTTCGACGTCCTCGGCGAGCCGATCCTCGCCTTCTACGGCAAGGCCGACGCGTTCGCCGAAATGACGGCGAAGTACAACGAATGGGGCGGCTGGGCGGTGCTCTTCGCGGCACTGACGCCCTTCCCTTACAAGGTGCTGACGATCTTTTCGGGCGTCACCGGCCTCAACCTCGTCGTCTTCACTCTGGTGTCGATTATCGGGCGCGGCGCGAGGTTCTTCCTGATCGCCTTCCTGCTCAACCGCTACGGCGCGCCGATCCAGGGCTTCATCGAGAGGAATCTCGGCCTCCTCTTCACCGTGTTCATGATCCTTCTGATCGGCGGGTTCGTCGCGATCCGCTTTCTCTTCTGAGGCACAGACCATGGCAATCTCAGACCTTACGCGCCGACCGACCGGCTTCCGGCAGGTGCTCGCCACCGGCTTCCTTCTCGTCGGCATGGCGATCACCGTCGGCTCGGCGCTCCTGTTCCAGTATGTCGGCGGCTACATTCCCTGCGCGCTCTGCCTCACCCAGCGCATCCCCTACTATGTCGGCGTGCCTCTCGCCCTCGTCGCCTTTATCGCGGCGGCCGGCCGCGCGCCGGCGCCGCTGGTCCGCGGGCTGATCCTCGTGATCGGGCTGGTGATGCTCGTCTCGCTCGGCCTCGGCATCTATCACGCCGGCGTCGAGTGGCACTTCTGGCAGGGCCCGAGCGGCTGCTCCCAGGTCGGCGGCGGCGACCTGTCGTCCGGCGATCTCCTCGCCGACATCGACGCCGTGCATCCGCCGTCCTGCGACGCCGCCGCCGGGCGCTTCCTCGGCCTGTCCTTCGCCGGCTGGAATGCCGTCGCCTCGGCGCTGTTCGCCGCCGTCGCGCTCAGATCCGCCTTCGCCAGGGCCGACCGCTTCGCCTGAGAGCTTTGTCGGTCAAACTTCGGCGCTCCTGCGCTTCGCCTTGCCGAAGGCCATCGCGGCGGCGGCAGCATAGCCGCCCATCGCGCCGTCGATGAAATGCACGTGATCGCTGCGGCTCGCGACCGGCACGAAGCACGTCATTAAGGCCGCATCCTGACGATGCAGGCCGGTGGTGGCGATCCCCTCGGCCTCGGCCTGCCGCAGCGTCTCGGCCATGCGATCGGCAAATTGCGGGCTGCAGTCCAGCGTCAGGCGCAAGCCGTCGTCGAACTTGCGGAAATCGGTGTTGCGGGCAATTTCCTGGCGGTAGCGGGCCGGCTCGAAGGCGCCGACCCGCATGCCGACCATGAAGGTCAGATGGGCGAGCAACGAGCGGATGCCGACGGCGATCGTCGAGAGCCAGAGCGGCCGGCCGTTGCGGGCGGCCGCGGTCCGGGCTTCGATCATCAGGCCCTCCGACGGCCAGCCCTGCGCCGGCCCGCCCTCCGGCACGGGCCGGCCCACATCGGAGGCTTCGCCGGCAAGCGACAGGATCTCGCCGGCAAGCGCGGAGAACCGCTCTGCCGGGACACCGACGACCGGAAGGACGATCAGCGAGAGGATGACGCCATGGCGCGCCGGGATCGCCGAGAACCGGCAGGACAAGCCGGTCAGGTCCGGCCGTGCGTCGTTGCCGGTGCCGGGTTCGAGGAAGAACCGGCCGTCCTTCATCGCCGCTTCGGCAAAGGCCAGCCCGCCGCCTCCGAACATCGAGTAGGACACCTGGGGCGACGCCGCGAAGCGGGCGATCGCCACGTCGTGCCCCTCGCCGCGAATCACCTCGAGCGGAACGACGGCGGTTCGCAGACGGAAGCCGAAGGCCTCCCGGGCCCAGCCCGCCACCCCGGCGAGACCGGCCCTCGCGACGCCCTCGTATTCGCGTGGCAGCGCGAAGCTCGCACCGTCGCCGGCGAAGACGAAGGGAAAGTCGCGCCCCGAGAGCTGGTTGGCGATGGCCGCGATGACCGCCGCGGCGACCGTGTTCACCGCCTTGTAGCCGCCGGCGGCGACCGCATCGGTCGAGCGTTCGATATCGGCGAGGCCGATGACCCAACCCGCCGGCAGCGGGTGGTAGACGCCCGGATCGGCAAGACGGGCGAAATCGGTTTCGACCGGCAGAGCCTCGAAGAACGCCAGCGGCGCCTCCCTGGAGGGAGGACCGCGCGTCTCCGCTCCCTCGCCATCGCCGCTTCCTGCCTCAACCTCACGAACGTCCCAGGCCAAGTTCCAGTCCCTCCAGCGAGGTCGTCGTCGCGCCCGGACGACGGGGCCGGGCCGGACGACGGGCAATGCGCGCGTGCATCCCGCTGACAGTTAGGGCCGCGGCCGTCGAAACCGCAAGACCGGTGCCCTGCGAAGGAGCATGGCCGGCGCGTCCGCCTGCGCGTGCAGAGCCGGCCCGACCCGATCCCGGTCCCGAATTCGGCCCTGATGCTATTTGCCGGCGTCGGCGAGCTTCTCCTTGCGCGTCTTCGGCTTCAGTCGCCGGAACAGCCCGTCGAGGCCAGCCAGCGGCTTGACGATGGAGTACAGCCGGTCGACCGAGCGGTTGGTCCCCTCCTGCCGGGCGGCGAGCACCTCGCAGGCGACCAGCGCCACCTCGTGGGGATCGATCTGCGGAAACCGCGCGGCGATGGCCTCGAGCGATCCCGCCGAGCGACCGCCTTCCATCGCGATGCGACCGGAGCGGGCCATCAGCCTCAGGACGATCTGCTCGAAGGTCCAGTCATGGTCGTGGAAGAGCTTCCAGCGGTCGGAGCGCTCCGCCGAAAAGCCGGCGAGGACGGTGCGCAATCCGGGACAGGCCTCGCTGAGCCAGACCGCGAGGGCGAAGCCCGTCGTCGGAGCATAGTCGGCGGGATAGAAGCCGGCGAAATGGTCGGTGAGGTCGATATGGCCGACCGGCCGCTCGCCGAAGTCCTTCGCCACGCTGAACCGTTCGGCCGCAACCGCCTTGAGATTGAGGACGCCGTGGAAGTCCGGGCCGGGGAAATGGCCGCAGACGGCCTCCACTTCGCGGCGATGCACGATATTGGCGCCGGCCGGACTCGACCGCGCGACGAGCAGGCTGGGATGCTCGAACGGACCCGACAGGACCTTGTAGACCTTGTTGAAGAAGACGAAGAGCACGCGGCCCGAATGGCGCTCGCGCAAGGCGCCGACATCGGCCGTCTCGCTGTTGGCGACGAGCACGACGGCCTCGAAGCGCGAGAAGAAGCCGGCCCAACCGGCAACGTCCTCAGGCAGGTCTTGCCTCTGTGGTGACATGGGCGGCCCTCACGAGCATCGCCGGCCGCGCATGACGCGACCGGCGAAAGGGACAGGCGTCGGATAGGGACGCTGGTCGCGGATCAGGAGCGCTGCTGGACGAACATGGTGCGATCGCGGGCGGAGAACCACTCGTCGGCGTAGTCGCAGTCCTTGTATTCGTCGAAATACGGGCCGCCGTCGGTGAAGTGGACGTTCCTGGCGTCGTCCTTGTAGTCGTATTCGTTGACCAGCCAGTTCCACTCCGCCGGGAGCTCGCCGATCAGGTCGTCGTTCTCCAGCCACTTGAACTGGTGCAGCTGCAGGCCCGTCGCCGAGTTGACGTAGTCCGGCGTCAGGGCGCGGCACTTGGCGTTGTTGAACAGGATGACGCTCGACCAGTTCTTCTTTTCGTATTTGGTCTGGGTCTGGCCGAGGAACTTCGTCTCGACCTTCGGCACGTAGTCGTGCTTGACGCACATGGCGGCATAGCGGTCGTCGCGCAGCTTCCACAATTCGGCGATGTCGGTGCGCATCAGCATGTCGCAATCCATGAACAGGCTCCAACCCTCGAAGTTCGAGAGCGCCGGCACGAGAAAGCGGGAAAAGGAAAACTCGGTGGTCTGCAGGTTGTTGCGCTCGCGGGTGAAGACACCCTCGAGGTTCTTTAGAACGATTGGAGAAAACTCGACCGGCATCGAAGACTTTTCGAGGATGCTCTGGGCGAGCACATGGTAGGCAACCACTTCCTTGGTGTCGAAGCCGATGAAAACGCGGGCGGTATCGATGGACATTGGAGACTTTTCCCTTTCCGTTTGCGCCTGCTCTAGCAAGAAGCGTGGGCGACTTGAAGCCGAAGCTCGCAGATTCGGGATCCGCGGGCGCGGATTTGGTCCCGGCTGCACATCGGATGGCGTTTCACCCGGCTCGGCAGGCGGCGTCCTTGCGCTGGATCAAGCCCGCATGCACCGGGGCTGGTATGGCGGAGCGCGCGGCCAGACACCGCTCATGCCCTTCCCCAGCAAGCTTCGCCGCCCGCCCGGCAACCCTTTCGGAAGTGCCAGGCTCAAGCCCCCCGGGCGTCGTCACGCGCGCTGCTCTGCCCCTGCGTCGACCCCATCGGCAATGGAGCTTGCAACCGTGTTTCACCGGCATGGTCTCGCTGCTGCTGGCCTTCGCTGTGCGGGAAATATATAGACCGCTCCATCCTCGATGCCGCGACGGAGACGATCATGACTGCCAAGCATCCGAGCGCGATCGAAAGAAAGAACCACTCGCTGCTGATGCGCTGGCGGATCGGGCGATGCGTCGCCCGGGTCATCGCCTCCGACGAGGCCCATGCGGCGGATTTCTCCAGGATCGAGAAGTCCATTCTCGGCACGTTGCCAGAGGGCGAAGGTGCGCCGGTCCTTCTGGCCGCCTGCAATGACCTCTACTATCGGGAATTTGCCGTGACGATGCTGCGCTCCATCGAGCGTCATGGTCAGCCCGAGCGCTTTCACCTGCATCTTTGCGGGCCTTCGAAGGACGTGCTCGACGACGCTCGCGCCTTGGCGGCAAAACTGTCGAACGTCGACCTCACCGTGACGTGGGACGAGGGTTACGGCGCGAGCCTGCCCTACTACGCGCCGATCTATTACACCTGCGTGCGTTTCCTTGTTGCGCCGTTGATCCTGAAGGCGACTCGGTCTCCTGTCCTGTGTCTCGACATCGACGGCATCGCCCGCCGGCCGATCACCCCCGCCTATGAGGAGGTGCGGGGCGGCTCGGATATCCTGCTGATCAAGCGGCCGCAGAAGGCCAGCAGCGTCCGCAAGGTCCTGGCGAGTGCCCTCGGCTTCAACCCGACGCAGAACGGCATCCGGTTCGCCGATCGTCTGGCCCGCGCTCTGGCGGGCATGCTCTCTATGCGTCCTCGCTACCATATCGACCAGATCGCCGTGCATCGCCTCGTCAGGAGCCTCGAGTCACGGGGCGAGCTCGCCACCGAACAGATGCCGAGATCGTTCGCCGACCACGACTTCGAGGAAGGCTCCGCGATCTGGACGGCCAAGGGCTGGAAACGCAAGAATTCCGAGGCCTACCGCTCGGAGATGGCCCGCATCGAGGCAGCGATCAGTTGAGCGATACGGTAGTGTCGCCATCAGCCCGGCGCTGGTGCCCACGTGCCTGTCCGAGACCATGCGGGCCAGCCTCTTCAACACCGGCATGACCGCGCTCGCTCGCGACGCAGGCCTTGCCATCCATACGGTTATCTTCCAATCGAGGCTAACCGTTTTCGTATCAAGCATCGGATTTCGACGCCCATGTTCGGCGCCAGTTCTTCTTCGTCGCTCGACCGTCCGCTCGACAAGCCGGACGCCCACCTCGCCGATTTCGTCCGTTTCCACGGTGAATGGCTCGACCGCCTGGGCATCAGACATCGACCCTGGCTGATCCTCGGTTCGGCCCCGGGGCCGACTGTTCCGCCGGAGCTCTTCCCGAGCCACGCACGCATCGACATCAACAATGCCGGTCGCACCGCGGCAGCGCTGGGGCTCGGCCGCGCGGACCTGACGCTGAGAGCCAAGAAGAAGTCCTGGGCCGAGCATCCCCATGTCGACACCCACGGGCTCCTGTGGATCCACACCGCACCGCAGTTCCTGCTGCGCCCTCTCCTCATCAACAAGCCGTATGACCACATCGGCCGGGTGGCCCCGCTGCGGCGTAGGGACCGTGAACTCATGGTCACCCATGTCAGCGGCGCCTCGGTCGAGGCGATCGGCGATCTCGGCAAGGTGACGAACGGCGTCGCGGCCATCTGCTACGGCCTGCTGCTCGGCGTGCCGGAAATCGTCGTCGCGGGAATTTCGCTTTCGAAGACCGGGCACTCCTACGACGATCTCGGCCGGGTGCGGCGTCAGGTCGAAGAGGACGCCGTGATTCTCGACCGCCTCCGCAGCGAGCCACGCGTGTCGACGACCGAGGACGACCTGGCAGAGTCCGCCGGGCTCCGGAGATGGCGACCGTCGAATGGTTGAGCGCTGCACAGCCGGCAGCTTGAACGAAGAAAGCCTGCCGCCGGATCGCAGCATGGGGTCAGCGAACCCTCTCTCGGTCTCAGTGTCCGGAAAGGGCATCGCTAAAACGCGGGCCCGCTCCATGACCCGATGCGACCGCAAGCGTCACCTTGAAAATCCCGAAGACACCCCGGACCCAAGACCATGCCCAAAGCAAATTCCGTCTCTGCCAATTTCAAACGCACATTGCGCTTCAACGAGACATGGCTGCAGCAGCACGGCCTCTTGGGTCGGCCGTGGTTCATGCTCGGCTCGGCGCCCAATCCGTCCATCCCGTCGAAGCTGCCCGACGATACCGTCTACGCCTATGTGAAGTTCGCGGGACGAAGCGCGAAACAGCACGGCCTTCCGGACGCCGACATCACGCTCGCGACCACCTGGGACGAAGCGCGCTGGAACGATCTCAACCTGTCGCTGGTGCTGCGGGTTCGCAACAAGGTCTCCTGGCGGGCCTATCTCTCGCGGCTGGGCCGCAAGGCCTCGGACAAGGAATGCGAACTGCTCAGCCATGAGCGGGACGACTATGTGCTCCACGCGATGCATTCGCGGTTCCGCGGCGTCGGCGATCACCTGCGCCCATCCAGCGCGCTGTCGATGCTCGCATTCGCGATCGCCCACGAGGTCCCCGAGATCGTCATCGCGGGCATTTCCCTCGACCAGACGGGCCACGCGTACAACGACCTGAACTTGCAGCGCAAACACGGCCCGGAAGATCGGGCGGCACTGATGGCGGTCGCCGCCCATCATCCCCACGTGGCGACGAGCGAGCCGAGCCTCTCGGAGGCGACCGGACTGCCGCTCTATCGGGGGTGAGATCGGAGCACCCGGGCCTCTCCGCCGGTTCCGTCGAGGATTTGGGGAGTATTGGCGCCGGTAGCCCTACCCGCGGCTATCGGATCGATGCCACCTTGCCCGTGCAGCCCCATCCTTGCCGGCATCGCCGACATGAAGCGGGCATCCTTCGCCCGGATGAACTATCTGTCTCATCAAGGCATGAGGCAGCTTCGGGTCGAAGGGGTGAGATGGGCAGGCACTGGAGGATCGGCCGAACGATGTCGCTGAAGGCCCGCCTGGCGCTGACCCTGACGCTCGCCTTCGCCGCCATCGTCATCATCGGCGCCGTGCTGACCTTCTTCCAGGCGCGCGACAACATCCACACCGAGCTGCAGGCCGCCCGCAGCGTCGCAACCAACCGCGTCGCCCAGCTGGTCGCCGAATTGCCGGCGTCGGGCGACGCACGCGGCAAGCTCGCCGGTTTCGTTCGCACCTTCAATGGCGATCGCCGGGTCAAGATCCTGCTGATCGATTCGCTCGGCGTCATCCGCGACCAGTCGTTCATGGCCGAGGGTTTCGGCGCCCTGCCCGACTGGTTCGCCAGGCTGCTCTCCTCCGATCCCTCGACGACGGTCATGCCGCTCACGGCCGTCTCCGCCCCGATCACCTCGGCCGCGATCATCGTCGATCCGCGCAACGAACTCGCCGACGCCTGGTTCGATCTTTTGACGTCGCTCGGCCTCCTGGTGCTGTTCCTCGCCATCGCCTTCCTGGCGATCTGGACGGTGGCCGACCGGGCGCTCCGGCCCCTGTCCGCGATCCACGACGCCTTCACCCGCATCGGCGGCGGCGACTACTCGGTCAAGGTCCAGCCGGAAGGCCCGCCCGAGATGCGCGAGCTGGCAAGCGGGCTGAACACCATGACGGAGCGCATCGAGGCGATCTCGAGCCGCAACCGGCGGCTCTCCGAACGCCTGCTGCATCTCCAGGACGAGGAACGCGCCGAGCTCGCCCGCGATCTCCACGACGACATCGGCCCGCTGCTCTTCGCCATCGACGTCGATGCCTCCAGCATCCGCCGGGCGGCGGGCGGCGAGACCCCCTCGCCCGCGGTCATCGTCGAGCGCGCCGGGGGCATCGTCGCGGCGGCCCATCAGGCGCGCCGGCAGCTGCGGCGCATTCTCGGCAATCTGCGGCCGGGCGCGATGTCCGGCCTCGGCCTCAAGGGCGCAATCGAGGAGATGGTCGCCGAGCTTCGCCCGCGCCACGAAGGGATCGACTTCGATCTGGAACTCTGCGACGGCGAGTTCGGTGCGACGGTGGAGACCCTCGTCCACCGCGCCGTCAGGGAAGCCGTGACAAACGCGCTGCGCCATGGCACGCCGGACGTGATCACCGTGAAGGTCGAGACAGGGGCAGGCCGTCTCGCCTTCACGGTCACCGACGACGGCGGCGGCTTTTCCGGCAAGCGACCGGAGGGCGGCTTCGGCCTCGTCGGCATGCGCGAGCGGATCGAGGCCGCCGGCGGCACGATGCAGGTGGAGGAGATTTTGCGCCCGCGCGGGGTGAGGGTAAGCGGCGCGGTGCCCGTTGCTGCAAGCCGCCTTGCCGGCGCCCCGCGGCTGTCCGATAGAATGCCGCTCGACGAGACGTCCGCGACGGGGGCCATGGCGACCTTGAGGGACGAAACGTGAAGGACGCGAGATGAAACTGCTGATCGTCGACGACCACAAGGTGGTTCGCGACGGCATCCGCCGACTGGTCGAACCCATCACCATCACGGCGATCGCCGAAGCCGAGAGTCCGTCGGAAGCGCTGCGCGAGTTCCGCGCGATGCGGCCGGACGTGACGATCCTCGACATCAACCTGAAGAACGGCAGCGGTCTCGACGTGCTGCGCCGGCTGCGGGCCGACGATCCGAAGGCGAGGATCGTCATCTTCTCGATGTATTCCGACGTCGTCTACGCCGTCTCCGCCCGGCGCGAGGGCGCGCTCGGCTACGTGTCGAAGAGCGCTCCCTCGGACGAGCTGCTGGTGGCGCTGGAAAAGGCGATGGCGAACGAGCCTTACGTCGACAGCGAGACGTCCGCCCTGATGAGCGAGCACACCACGCGCGACACCGGCGTCTCCGACCTCACCCGGCGCGAGCTGCAGATCCTCCACATGCTCGGCGACGGCAAGAGCCTCACCGAGATCGCCGACGGACTGGGCGTCGCCTACAAGACCGTCGCCAACACATCGACGAGGATGAAGGAGAAGCTCGGCGTCGAGCGCACCTCCGATCTCGTTCGCTTCGCCCTCGAGACCAAGGGCGGACGCATGCTGGGCAGCGGCGAATGATCGGCCCTGTCGGGATTTAAGGGAACTTGTCCTGTTGCGGAGAGGGAATTCTGCACGCTAGCAATTCAGGTGTCGCCGCCCCTCGCGGCTTGTCTCTCCCAAGGGCAAGTCGTGCGGGGCGGTGGGCACCGGCACACGGGACGGGAGGCTCGCAATGTCCATGACCAACACGTCCTTGACGAAACGGCTCGCGCTGACCCTGGCATTGGCCCTCGCGCCGGTCTTCGCGACGGGTCCTGTCATCGCCCAGCAAGCGGAAACCGTCAAAGACATGGCGTCTGCCGACGAGGTCGCCAAGGTCGCGGAAACGCTGGCGAAGATCGGCTGCACGGCGCCGGCCGTCGAGAAGGAGAGCGACGAGCTCTTCGAGATCGACGATGCGACCTGCGAAATCGGCCAGTACGACATCAAGCTCAACGGCGACTACAAGATCATCGTGATGTCGATCGACGAATAGTTCGTCGCATCGCCTGACGGTCGACCGGTCGCACAATGCGGCCGGCTCATGGGAGGAACGATTTGAGACGTCTGTCCGTAGCGGTTCTGGCCGCACTTCTCGCCAGCACGGCGAGCCCCGCCTTCGCCTACAAGGTCTTCGTATCGAACGAAAAGGGCAACGACATCACGGTGCTCGATTCGGAGAAGGATTTTTCCGTCATCGACACCTTCAAGGTCGGTCAGCGCCCACGTGGCATCGCGGTCAGCCCGGACGGCAAGTCTCTCTACGTCTGCGCCAGCGACGACGACACCATCCAAGAATACGACACCGAGACCCACGCCTTCAAGCGCACCCTGCCCTCAGGGCCCGATCCGGAGCTGCTCGTCGTGTCGCCGAGCGGCGACCAGCTCTATGCCGCCAATGAGGACGACAATCTCGTCACCGTCATCGACCTGAACAGCGGCGCCCGGCTCGCCGAGATCCCGGTCGGCGTCGAGCCGGAGGGCATGGGCGTCTCGCCCGACGGCAACACCATCGTGAACACGTCGGAAACGACGAACATGGCGCATTTCATCGATCGCGACAGCCAGCAGATCACCGCCAACGTCCTCGTCGATTCCCGCCCCCGCTTTGCCCAGTACAAGCAGGACGGATCGGAGATCTGGGTGTCCGCCGAGATCGGCGGGACGGTTTCGGTGATCGATGCCGCGACCAAGGAGATCACCCACAAGATCACCTTCGAGATCCCCGGCATCCGCTCCGAGGCGATCCAGCCCGTCGGCGTGCGCATCAGCGACGACGGCACCAAGGCCTATGTGGCGCTCGGACCCGCCAACCGGGTAGCGGTGATCGATACCTCGACCTACGAGGTCACGGACTATCTGCTCGTCGGCCAGCGGGTCTGGCAGTTGGCTTTCTCGCCGGACCAGCAATACCTCTTCACCACCAATGGCCTGTCGAACGACATCACGATCATCGACGTCGCATCCGACAAGGCCATCAAGAGCGTGCAGGTCGGCCAGCAACCCTGGGGCGTCGCCGTCACGCCGAACTGACCAACGCTTTGCAAATCCATCGAAATCCGGGAGGGACAATCCGATGAAATCATCTTGGCTCGCACTGATGGCGACCCTTTTCGGTCTTGGCGTCGCATTCGCGCCGGCCGGCCCCACCTTCGCCCAGGCGGCTGACGACGACGAGGCCAAGCCGGCGGCATCCGCCGACGCGCAGGCGGATAGCGATGATGACGACGATGACGACAACGAAAGCCATGGCGCCAGCATGGTGCCGGCAGCCGACGGGCTGAAGATCCCGAAAGGCTCGGAGATGATGCCGGCGGCGGCTTTGAACGGCGACCAGATCGGCCTGCCGAAGAACAGCCTATCCTCGCAGATCATCACGCCTCTCGTCCTCGGCCAGGGCGGCCAGCCCTTCAAGGTCAGCCACAACGACTTCTACATGCGTGCCGGCCAGGCCTATCGCTGGGACATCAAGTCCGAGGGCGACATCGAGTACAAGTTCAACGCGCCGGACTTCTTCCGCAATGTCTGGATGAACCAGATCGTCATCGACGATCTCGAGATCCACATGGCGGGCGCGCCGGCCTGGCTCGAATATGACGCTCACGGCACGATCACCGTCCAGTTCCAGACCGTCCGGCCGGGCCGCTACGAATGGAGCGTCGGCGGGCTCGACGAAGAGCACGAGATGAAGGGCACCATCACCGTCGTGCCGTGACATCGGTCATCGCTGCGATACGGAGGCCGCGGATCAGTCCGCGGCCTCATGCCGTTCGAGCCTCGAGCCGTTGAAGAATGAAGCCGTTCAAGCCTCTGGCCACCCAGCAAGCCTCTGCCCTATAAGGGACAAGGCGCCGAGGAAAGCGATGCAGGAATGCAGGACGGGACCCTGACACACCACGAAGCCCACGGTCTTCCCGCCCTCGCCGTCGAGCGGGTCAGCCATTCCTATGGCCAGCGCAAGGCTCTCGACGACGTCTCCTTCACCGTGCCTCAGGGCTCCTTCACCGCGCTGCTCGGGCCGAACGGCGCCGGCAAGTCGACGCTGTTCTCGCTGATCACGAGACTGTTCAACGTCCGCCACGGCTCGATGCGCATCCTCGGCTTCGACCTTTCCGCCGATCCCGGCGAGGCGCTGCGCCGGCTCGGCGTGGTCTTCCAGGCCCGCACCCTCGACCTCGACCTGTCGATCACCCAGAACCTCGTCTACCACGCCGCCCTGCACGGGATGCCCGCCTCCGCCGCCAGGGCGCGCATCGCCGAGATCCTCGCCACCTCCGAGTTGCGCTCGCGGCTTCGGGAGAAGGCACGCAATCTCTCCGGGGGACAGCTCAGGAGCATCGAGATCGTGCGCGCCTTCATGCATCGGCCGCGGCTGATCCTGCTCGACGAGCCGACCGTCGGGCTCGACATCCGCTCGCGGGCCGCGATCCTCGCCGAAGTCCGGCGGCTGGTGAAGGACGAGGGCGTCAGCGTCCTCTGGGCGACGCATCTCATCGACGAGATCGATCCCAGCGACCGGGTGGTCGTCCTCCACCAGGGCAAGGTACTGGCGGAAGGGCTGGTCCCCGACATCGTCGCGGCCGAAGGCGCGAAGACGATCGGCGACGCCTTCACCCGGCTGACCGGTGTGCGGGCAAGGGCGATCGAGCCCGAGGAGATGCGCGTATGAGCGAGATGTCGATCGAGCGGGCGGCATCGGCGCCGACCCGCCGCGGTTTCCCGCTGTCGGCCTATCTCATCTGCGCCGGCGGCATCGTCTGGCGCGAGGCCCTGCGCTTCATCCACCAGCGCGAGCGCTTCGTCTCGGCGCTCGTCCGCCCGCTCCTCTGGCTGTTCATCTTCGCCGCCGGCTTCCGCCAGGTGCTCGGCGTCTCGATCATCGCGCCCTACCAGACCTACATTCTCTACGAGGTCTACATCGCGCCCGGCCTCGTCGGCATGATCCTTCTATTCAACGGCATGCAGTCGTCGCTGTCGATGGTCTATGACCGCGAGACCGGAACGATGAAGACGCTGCTCGTCTCGCCGCTGCCGCGCTGGTTCCTCCTGGTCTCCAAGCTCTTTGCCGGCGTCTCGGTCGGCGTCGTGCAGGTCTATGTGTTCTTCGGCATCGCATGGTTCTGGGAAGTCCAGCCCGAGCCTCTCGGCTACCTCACGGCCCTGCCGGCGATCGTGCTCGCCGGCCTGATGCTCGGCGCGCTCGGCATGCTGCTCTCCTCGCTGGTCCAGCAGCTGGAGAACTTTGCCGGCGTGATGAACTTCGTCATTTTCCCAATGTATTTCGCCTCTTCGGCGCTCTATCCGCTGTGGCGAGTGCAGGAATCCAGCCCCCTGCTCTACCGGATCTGCCAGCTCAACCCCTTCACCCATGCGGTCGAACTCGTGCGTTTCGCGCTGTATCAACAGCTGAACCTTCAGGCCCTGGCGATCGTCGCCGGCTGCACCATCGTCTTTCTCGGCGGCGCGATCGTCGCCTACGATCCGGCGCGCGGCCTGATCAGCCGCAAGCGACAATAGGCCGGGCAGCCTCGGGGGCGCGGGAGCCCCGGGAACGCTCGACGAAAATTCTGGGAGGACATGACATGGCGCAACATTCGATGGGAAGACGACTGGCAGGCGCGGCGGCGCTCGGCGGCATGGTGGCGGCCCTTGCCGTGCTCCTGCCGTTCGCCGCAAGCGCCCAGGGCGGCGCGACGCCCCGCGAGGTTCCCAAGGGCTTCGTCGTCCCCGGCCCGGCCCCGACCAACGCCCCTGCCGGCAAGGGCAGTGCGCCCGCAGCGGCCAAGGAACCGGCACAGGGTGCCAAGAACCCCGTCGCCTTCGCCAAGCCCCCCGCCCCGGCGACGACGAACTGGCCCTGCGTCCAGCGCCGCGTCGACGAGATCACGGCCGGCCAGATCTGGAGCGGCCCGGCTCTGCCCGATCCGGCGTCCGTCTCGCCGAGCGACGAGATGACCCGGCTGATCGACCAGGTCGCAGCCCGGCGCACGCCGCTGCCTGAGGCGGAAAAGGCGGTGCAGGACTATCTGGCCGCGACGCCGGAGCCCGAGCGCCAGACGCGGGCAGCCAGCTTCGTCGCCGTCCTGCTCGACCGCTTCAACGCCGAACGAACGCAGATCATGAGCGGCATCGAGCGCTACGGCGCCAAGCAGAAATCGCTGGCCGCCAATCTGCGCGAGCAGGCCAAGGCCTTCTCGACCCAGCAGGACAACCCCACCGCCAATCCGACCGTCCTCGACGACGCGCGCCAGCAGTTGCTTTGGGACACCCGCGTCTTCAACGAGCGCCGCCAGTCGTTGACCTATGTCTGCGAGGTGCCGACGCTGATCGAGCAGCGCGCCTTCGCCCTCGGCCGGGCCGCCGAACAGGCGCTCTGACGATGGTGCAGGACCCCCGCGAGGACGGCGCGACGCAAGGGGCGCCGACGCCCGGGCTGCGCAAGGCGAGCGTCACCCTGCGCGTCCTGGAGGGCAGCTATGCCATCGCCCGACTGGCGCCGGACGCCGCCATTCCCGACTGGGCCGACGGTCCCGGCTTCGTCTCGATCACCCGGACGACGGAAGAGCTTTCCATCGTCTGCCTTGCGGACCGGGTGCCCCAAATTATTCGCAGCGATGCAGGATGGTGCGGCTTTCACTTCGCCGGCCCCTTCGCCTTCGACGAGACCGGCATCGCGGCGGCGGTGCTGCAGCCTCTGGCGGAAGCGGAGATCGGCATTTTCCTGGTGTCGAGCTTCGACACCGACACGTTGTTCGTGAAGATGGAGACGGCAGGCCGCGCATCGAAGGTCCTGACCGCCGCCGGCCATGTGATCGCGCCAGCGGGCTGAACGCGCGTCGCTGCCAGAACTGCATCGCGTCGCACCAGCCGCGGTCAGCGCCGATGCGGGAGCGGGATCAAGCGAACGGAATCGGCGGGTTCTAGAAGGACTGGCAGGGGCAACAGGGCTCGAACCTGTGGCCTGCGGTTTTGGAGACCGCCGCTCTACCAACTGAGCTATACCCCTTCAGCCGTCGTGGAGATAAATCGTCGGCGGGCCGGATGCAACAGCAATTTTTCTCATCCGTGCGCCGAAGCCGATCTTCAGCCCGGTCGATTGCACGACCCGGCAAAGCCGAGGCTCAGCTCGAAGCCTGCGCACTACGGCCGTGGGCGCCGCTCTCCCGCCCCGCCATGCTGCGAACGACGAGCATGATGGCGATCACCGCCAGATAGACGGTGAGTTCGCTTCCCGAAGGCTGCGCGGAATAGCCGAGGAGAACATGGGCAATCCGGCCTGCGAGGCTCTCCTCCGACAGGACCGGGCTCGTGTCCCAGAGCGGCGTCACCCACTCGTTCAGCCAGCCGCCCTGCGCCAGGAAGCGCATCGACTGGGCGGCGAGACCTGCCGCGAGAAGGGTGATCAGCGCCGTCAGGACGGCGAAGAGATGGCGGAGCGGGATGGCGACGAGGCCGAAATAGAGCAGCGCCGAAACGAGCCCGCCGCCGGCGATTCCGAGGAGCCCGCCCGCCAGAATGCCGAACGGGGTGGTCTGCCCAGCGGCGGCGACGCCATAGAGGAAGAGCACGACTTCCGAGCCCTCGCGTAGCACCGCGACAGCGCAGACGATCGCCAGAGCCATCAACGACTTCTGCCCCGCCTTCACCTCCTCGCCGACGGCCCTGAGGCTGCGAGCGAGCTCGCGGCCGTGGCTGGCCATCCAGGCATTGTGCCAGATCAGCATGGCGACGGCGATCAGAAGTACCGCCGCGTTCAGCGCTTCCTGGCCGGAGCCCTCGAAGAGATCGGCAATGGCGCCAGCAAACGCGGCGACGAGGCAGGCGCCGAAAAAGCCGGACAGGATCCCGCCCCCCACATAGGCGCTGCGGCCGGCGAGGCCGCGAGTCGCGGCAAGCACGACGCCGACAACGAGGCCCGCCTCGATGACCTCGCGAAAGACGATGACGAAGGCGGCGAGCATCGGACTACTTCGCCACGACGATGCCGCGGGCCGTCGCGGCGTGGTACTCGCCCATGAACATGTAGCGTCCGGGCACCAGAGGCTGAATCCGGACGATGCCGGTCTGGCCGCCGCCGACCACCTTCTCGACCCGAAGGTCGTGGGAATCGAACTCGTCGGGAGTGGCGTCCTTGTTGGTCAGCCTGATCTGGAAGCGCTGGTTCGCCGGCACTTCGATTGTGTCGGGCGAGAACTTGTGGTCCTTCAGCGTCATCTCGAAGGTCGGGATATCGGCAGCCATGACCGGCAGGACGGCAGCGCCGATAGAAGCGGCTGAGAGGGCTGCGGCCAAGGCCGGGCGGAAGATCGAGGACATCGTCGTCATTCCTGTCTGGTGATGTGGGGATGGGCCGGGTGCCGGCTGGCGGGAAACGGCGAACATGTCGCCTGGCGGTGGCACCCGGGGATGCGGGAACTCGTCATCAACCTGAATCGGCGTCGACCGACCGGCCGAAGCCTGGGCACACTCCCGCCGTGAGGCGCGGCTGATTGTCGGCATGGCCGAACTTCCGGAAATCCCACTCCGAACTCCGAACCATAGGCCCGAGCCCAGACGCCCCATACACCCGCCCCTCTAACCCTGACAGTCGGGATCAGGTTAAATTTCCTTCATCTTCCGCAGAAGACCGGCACGCGGGGACAGCCAACCGCCGAGAGGCCCCACCGCGAACCGAACGATTGTGGTCAGCCCTGCAAGGGCTTCATGCTCATGGTCTCGCGGCAGGCGGAGCGACCGGCCGGTCTTTTCCTCGCGAGATCGAACGAGCATCAGCCATGCATGCGGGCAAGGGTCACCGCCCCCGTTTCAGGCTACCGAGGATGCCTCGGACGATGGCCGTGGTCACCGTTGAGGCGACTGTGCGGCCGACCTGTTTCATGATCGTCTCGGTCACGGTCTGGCGCTGATAGCCGGAGGAGGCTGCCGGCCGCCGCCGCGGGGCACGCCGGCGCGGGGCCTCCGGCTCGTCGTCGACATAGTCTTCCGCGTCGTCCCGCCCGCCGCCGCCAAGGCCGAAATCTGGGATCTGGAAGCCGGTGCGGGTGCGCCGGGTCTGCG
Organism: Fulvimarina sp.; assembly: GCA_002700095.1. GTDB lineage: Bacteria > Pseudomonadota > Alphaproteobacteria > Rhizobiales > Rhizobiaceae > Jiella. The sequence continues at coordinate 19,085 of PACL01000030.1, forward strand.
GCACGGACGTGCCGCCGCCCCATGGGCCCCGCGCCTCGCCCGGCTCGTTTGCGTCGCCGTTCTTGCCTGCCTCGGCGCGTCGGCGTGCCGCCTCGGCCCTGGCGCTCTGCTGGGCCCGCTCGGCCGCCTCGCGTTGGCGCACAGCGTCCGCCTCGCGGGCGCGCTCCTCCTCTTCCCGCCGCATCTCGGTTTCGGCCCGTTCGACCAGCAACTCGTAGGCGGACTCGGAATCGATCGTGTGGTCGTACAGCCCGGCCACCGGGCTCTGGCGCAGGGTCTCGGCCCGCTCTTCGTCGCTGACCGTGCCGAGTCGCGCCGCCGGCGGGCGGATCAGCGTGCGCTGGACCATCGAGGGCACGCCGCCCTTGCCGAGCGTCGAGACCAGCGCCTCGCCGACACCGAGGGTCGTGATCGCCGCGAAGGCGTCGAAATCCGGATTGGGCCGGAACGTTTCGGCGGCCGCCTTGACCGCCTTCTGCTCGCGGGGGGTATAGGCCCTCAGCGCATGCTGCACGCGGTTGCCGAGCTGGGCGAGCACGCCGTCCGGCACGTCCAGCGGGTTCTGGGTCACAAAGAAGACGCCGACGCCCTTGGAGCGGATCAGCTTCACAACCTGCTCGACCCGGTCCAGCAGGATCTGCGGCGCCCCGTCGAACAGGAGATGCGCCTCATCGAAGAAGAAGACGAGCTTCGGCTTCTCCGGATCGCCGATCTCCGGCAGCTCCTCGAACAGTTCGGACAGCAGCCACAGGAGAAACGTCGCGTAGAGCCGCGGGTTCATCATCAGCTTGTCGGCGGCCAGGACGTTGACGAAACCCCGCCCGTCGCGGTCGGTCCGCATCAGGTCGTCGATCCGCAGCGCGGGTTCGCCGAAGAAATGCTGCGCGCCCTGCTGTTCGAGGACGAGCAGCGAGCGCTGGATCGCGCCCACCGAAGCCTTCGAGACGTTGCCGTAGAGCTTCGAGACGTCGGAGGAATTCTCCGACAGATGCGCCAGCATCGCCTGCAGGTCCTTCAGGTCGAGGAGCAGGAGGCCCTCGTCGTCGGCGATCTTGAAGGCGATGTTGAGCACGCCCTCCTGTGCCTCGGAAAGATTCATCAGCCGGGAGAGGAGCAGCGGTCCCATCTCGCTGATGGTGGCGCGGATCGGATGCCCCTTTTCGCCGAAGACGTCCCAGAAGATCGTCGGATAAAGGTCGTTGTAATAGGGCTCGAGACCGATCTCGGCGGCCCGCTTCAGGAGGAAATCCTTCTCCTCGCCGCGCCGCGAGATGCCGGACAGGTCCCCCTTCACGTCGGCGCAGAAGACCGGGACGCCGGCGTCGGAAAACCCTTCGGCCAGGATCTGCAGCGTCACGGTCTTGCCGGTGCCCGTCGCCCCGGTGACGAGGCCATGGCGGTTGGCGAGCCTGAGGTCGAGGAATTCCCCCGCCCCAACCTCGTTCTGAGCATTGCGGCTCGCGCCGAGAAAGATCCGGTTCGTCTCGGCCATCACCCGCAGTCTCCGTTTGTCGCGGCGAGTGTACATGCGGCCCGAGCCCCCGGACAAGCCACGGAGAAAGCCGAGCGGCGAGGTGCCGCGCGGGCATTGATCGCGCCAAGCGATGCCGATCGGTTATGGTAAAATTTTCCTGACTCGCGTAAGATGTTAGCCGAGTGGGGAAATCGGCAAGGAGGCGCAGCGAAGTCCGGCAAAGGACCTTGCGCGCGGGAAGAAGCGGCGGTGAGCGTTCAGACGCGATCAGATGGGCGACCGACCGATGACGTTCGGCGGCAACCCGCCCTTGCGCATGCGCCGCGCAAGGGGAGACTGTCCCTCTGGCGGCTGTGGCGCCGGCCGACCCTGCTCGTCCATCTGATCAGCTTCGCGCTGATCGTGCTCGTCCCGGCGCTCCTGTTCAGCGCCTTCCTGATCGTCCAGTTCTCCCAGCAGCAGCAGGAAATCGCCGCGGCGCAGGTCAACGACACCGCTGAGATCGTGTCGAATGCGATCGATCGCGAGATCTACGGCCTGATGACCTCGGGACGGGTCCTGGCAGCCTCGCCCACCCTGGCCGAGGATCGGCTCGCCCAGTTTCACGAGCGCACGGCGGCGGCGCTGCTCGGCACCTCGACCACCGCCGAACTCGTCGATGGCGCGATGGATGTCCTGGTGGATACGCGCGGGGCGTTTCCGCCCAATTCCCTTCCCTTCGACGATCGCCGGCTCGCCCGGCAGGTCTTCGAGACGCGGCGGCCGGCGGTCTCGGGCGTGCGATTCCGCGACGATCGCGGCGAATTCGTCTATCACGTGGCCATTCCGGTGAACCAGGAGGAGAACGTGAAGTTCGTCCTCGTGCTCTCCAAGGCGACAACCTCCTTCGAGGCGGTGATCGCGGACCGCAACCTGCCGAGCCAGTGGACGGCGATCATCAAGGACGCCGCCGGCAAGCGCGTCTTCGCGGCAGTCACCAGCGATGGGCGGATGCGCGCCCACCAAAGCGTCTCCTACGACAATCCGTCGATCGTGGAGACCATCGGCAACGCCAGCATGGAAGCCGAGCTGATCAAGGCGTCCACCGTCTCCAGCCTGTCGGGCTGGACGACGACGGTGGCCGTGCCGAGCGCTGTCATCGGCCGGCCGGTAATGCGCTCCTGGCTGCTTCTCATCGGCGCCGGCGCGCTGCTGCTCGCCTTCTCCATCGCGCTCGGCATTACCTTCGGGCGCCGTCTCGCCCAGCCCATCCTCAAGCTCGCCAGGCAGGCCGAGCAGATCGGCCGCGGCGAGCCGGCGACGGTGATCTCCACCGACATCGCCGAGATCGCCCAGGTCTCCAAGGTGCTGGCCCAGGCCTCGCGGGAGCGCCGCGAAGCGGAGGAGCAGAACCGCTTCCTGATGCGCGAGATGAGCCACCGCGCCAAGAACCAGTATGCGCTCATCGCCTCGATCGCCCGGCGCGCGGCCAATGAGAGCTCCGACACGGCGCAGTTCCTGGCGACTCTCTCCGAGGCGCTCAACTCGCTCGCCCGCTCCGCCGACCTCCTCTCCTCGGGCGGCTGGCAGAGCGTCTCGATGAGCGAACTGGCGAAGAGCCAGCTCAAGGCCTTCGGCTCGAACAGCGACCAGATCGTCATCGAGGGCCAGCCGCTGTTCCTGAATGCGACGGCGGCGCAGACGATCGGCCTTGCGCTGCACGAACTTGCCACCAACGCCGCCAAATACGGCGCCCTCTCGAAGCCGGAGGGCAAGGTGCAGATCCGGTGGGCGGTGGGCGACAACTTCAGCCTCACCTGGCGCGAGAGCGGCGGCCCGCCGGTGACGCCGCCGCGCCACTCGGGCTTCGGCACGCTGGTCACCCAGAAGATGACGGCGCGCGGTCTCGGCGGATCGGTGGACATGGACTATGCGACCACCGGCGTCGTCTGGACGCTGACCGCGCCGCTCGACGCGATCGAGCCCCGGCCGGAATCCGGCGAGGACGACGCTTCCTAGCGCGCGGGATCGGCAAGACGAAACGCTCGTCGGACGCCTTGCGAGACGGGAAAGAACGGCCTCCATGGCCGGCCGGAGCCCGTTGGACGTAGCCCGGCAAGCCGCCCCCCCCCCCCCCC
>PACL01000031.1 GCA_002700095.1 Fulvimarina sp.
GATCCATGCAAGCCGCAGAAACAACCGCCGCCCACATTTCTCTTTCTTGTCTCAACTACCAACAATGTCAAAGATCACGGTCGCAATGAAGGACCGGCGGATGAAAATGCGTTTCCGCATCATCACCCTGTAGCAGTTCTGACCGAAGCCGGAAGAACCATTTTCGAGGCGTTTCGGCAACCGTTGGGACGAACCGTCTGGCTCGCCGGCGGCGCCGCTGCCGTCGATGAGCGGCTTATAGGCCCTACTCGTTTCCGGAGTCAACGCGTTTTTTCCAAAAAACTTCGGCTCCCTGAAAATCGCTCCAAAATGGCCGAAAATGCCGGTTTCAGGCGCCTTTGCCGTGTCACGCGGCGGTCATCATGACGAATCGCCGACGGTTTTGCGGGCATCGGAGATTCGGATCGGCGGTTTTTTTCCGCTGGTCCGGGCGGTTTTTTTCGTCGCTACCCGGAAAGGGCGCTTCGGCGACGCGGGAGAGCGGCGCTTCGCGTCCAAAGCAGCCATGAGGGGGAATCGAGGGCGCTCCCGACGATCGGCGCCCCGTTTGCCTCTACTTGGCGGAAGGCCGCGCCCGCGCTCGCGGGCCGGCGCGTTGCTTGTCACCTCGCCGACCTTCGACGGCCCCCCCCGGCACATGGACCATCGGGCTCCCCGGGGCCGCCGGTAGTCGCCAAGAGCCGCGCGGTCCCCGGTGGCGGGCGGGGTCGACGGACGCGACGCTTCCCGCGCTCAGAAGCCGCCTTCGACGAAGTCCCAAACGAGCTTCGCGTTGAGAACGACGATCAGGACGGCGATGATGCTGGTGAGGGCGAGCAGCCAGAGCGGCGGCATGTGGGCGCCCATGCGCTTCTTCTGGGCGGAGAAGAGGACCAGGGGAATCACCGCGAAGGGCAGCTGCAGCGACAGGACGACCTGGCTGAGGACGAGCAGCTCGGCCGCCCCCTTTTCCCCATAGGCGACGATCGCCGCGGCCGCCGGGATGATCGCCAGGCCGCGGGTGATCAGCCGCCTGGCGACGATCGGCAGCCGCAGCTTGAGGAAGCCCTGCATGACGATCTGCCCCGCCAGCGTCGCCGTCACCGTCGACGAGAGGCCCGAGGCCAGCAGCGCGACGGCGAAGAGAATCGGCGCCAGCGACGAGCCGAGCAGCGGCTGGAGCAGCGCATGGGCATCGGTCAGGTCCTCCACCTGTCCGCCCCCCGCCCCGTAGAAGGCGGCGGCCGCGAGGACGAGGATCGACGCGTTGACCAGGAAGGCGAAGCCCAGCGCCGCCGTCGAATCGATGGTGGCGTAGCGGATCGCCTGCTCGCGCCCCTTGCGGTCGAGGGCGTAGGCGCGGGTGTGGAGGATGCCGGTGTGGAGATAGAGGTTGTGGGGCATGACCGTCGCCCCGAGGATGCCGAGGGCGAGATAGAGCATCTGGTTGTCGGTGACGATCTGGCTGGTGGGGACCAGCCCGGCCAGCATCGCGCCGACCGACGGCTGGGCGAGCACCAGCTGGCCGACGAAGCAGACGGCGATGACCAGGATCATCGCGGCGACGAAGGCTTCGAGCCGGCGGAAGCCCTTGGACTGGAGATAGAGGATCAGGAACACGTCGAGGGCCGTGACGACGACGCCCCAGACCAGCGGCAGGCCGAACAGGAGCTGCAGGCCGATCGCGGTGCCGATCACCTCGGCGAGATCCGTCGCGACGATGGCGAGTTCGGCCAGCGCCCAGAGCGGCAGCGACAGCCAGCGCGGCAGGAACTCGCGGCAGGCCTCGGCGAGATCGCGGCCGGTGGCGATGGCAAAGCGCGCGCAGAGCGCCTGGAGCAGCATCGCCATGATCGACGAGAGCAGCACGGCGGACAGCAGCGTGTAGCCGAAGCGCGATCCGCCGGCGATCGAGGTCGCCCAGTTGCCGGGGTCCATGTAGCCGACGGCGACGAGGAAGCCGGGGCCGAGAAAGGCGAGGAAGCGCCGCGAGGCCTTCGTCGCCTCGACCGGGATCGAGCGGTAGGATTCGTCCAGCGACGCGTCCTTCGCCCCGCCCGATGGCCCGGGCGCCGAATCGGTTCGCTCCTCATAGGCGGCCATTTAAGCTCCTCTGCCTTGCCCGCTCCCGTCCGGCCGGTTCCCGGGACATCCCCGCCCTCCGCTGGTGCCAGCGCGGGGTCCGTGCCGGTGCGGTCGGGTCCGAAGCACCATGCGCCCGCACAGATGATCATGCAAATCATTTGCAAGACGATGCGTTGCGGCTGACGGAAGCCTCGCCGGATCGATGCCGGGCAACCGGCGGCAGGCGCTCGAGGGAGCAAAGGCGCGGCCAGCAGGCTGGTTCCACCCCAGCAGGTTGCGGCTCCCCGCAAGCCGGCCGCTGCGCGCCCTTCTCAGCGTCGCGCCGCCAGACGGGCCGCATGCCAGGGTGCCCTCCAGAACCTGAATCGCGCGGCGCGGCGGGCGCGCGGGCCGGCCTTGCGAGGCCCCGCCGCCGCCGTGCAACACGCCCCGGCATGGGGAAATGGTTGCCACATCTGCCGGAACCGGGCAGGAGTCCTGCGACGAACGGATGAACGAGGCGGTGTCGGAGCAGCATGGCGCAGGGAGGCGAGAGCAGCCGGACGGGCGATCTGGAGGCGGTGCTGCGCAGCGCCGGGCTGCGGATCACGCGGCAGCGCCGGACGATCCTGGCGATTCTCGCCGAGGGCGGCGATCATCCGGATGCGCTCGCCCTGTTCCGGCGGGCGGCCCGGCAGGATCCCTCGATCTCGCTGTCGACGGTCTACCGGACGATGAAGGTGCTGGAAGAGCGCGGCGCCATCCAGCGCCACACCTTCGAGGGGGGACCGGCCCGCTTCGAACAGGCCGACGGCGCCCATCACGACCATCTCATCGACCTCGACACCGGCGCGGTGATCGAATTCCGCTCCGAGCGCATCGAGAAGCTGCAGGAAGAGATCGCCTCCGAACTCGGCTACGAGATCGTCTCCCACCGCCTCGAACTCTACGGGCGCCGCCGCCGGGATTGAAGCCGGGGGACTGAGGCTGCCGAAACTGAGGCCGCCGCAGCGCCAGGCCGCGAGCGGACATGCCAAGGCGGCCGGCGCCGCGGCGCGGCCCGGTTGTCTCGCCCATTGCCTGCCCCGCCCGCCATCAGCCGGGGCGCTATCTCTCGCCGTCGCCCCCTCCCCCATGGGGCGACGGGCGGACAGCGGAACGCCGGAGGCCAGCCCTCCGATAGTCTGAAGTCTTACGGCTCGCCTCCGGCGTTCCGCACGGTGTCTTTGCGGGTCCTTCTGGCTCGCTCGCCCCGCCCGGCGCCTCGGCTGATCGCCTTGGCCCCTGGCCCGAGTTCGCTCACCGGCCGCCGACGCTTCACGGGATGCCCCTTTTCAGGACCTCCCCTTCAAGCGGACCGTTCCGCACCCGCCTCGTAATGGGCGAGGGGTCGGCGGAGCCTCAGACCCGTCCGAGTCGCGAAAACCCTCCGGAAGGGTTCGCGCCGCGGACACCGCCCGCCCTCCCGAACGATCCCGGCGATCGTCCGTGTCCCTCGGGACGGCGGTGCGGGGATTCTAGGCGCGGGGCTGGGGGTGGGGATATCTTTTAAGTGCTCGCTCTCTTCCCTCGTCCGCAGGCAGGCTCAGGATGAGGGAAGAGAGCGGCCGCGCCCATCCCGGCGCCGGGCGAAGATATTGACGGGTCGACGACGACGCGGCGGTCCCCGTAGCCCCTCATCCTGAGCCTGTCGAAGGACGAGGGGCGCTTGATGGTGGCGGGTGGATGTCGGCTTTGTTGCCCGTGCCGCTTAACTTTGCCATTGTCCGGAAGACATCTTCAAGTGGTAGAGGTAGGATGAATATCTGGTGGAATCAGCTTACCTGTCGGAGTTTCGGGTGCGGCTCGCTCTGGAATTTGGTCAAAAGAAAACGTTGCCCCTCAATACGATTGATTCGGATCGCTGAACAGCTTAGTCAAACTAATTGGCCATATAGGAGATAGTTTATTGCCCATAATTTTATTATTGTCTGGCCCGGTTGGTGTAGGCAAATCAGTTTTTTCCAAAGTCTTGGAGAATCGCTTCAAGACTCGTCGATTTTCTACACGTGAGTTAATTCTAGACGCTGGCGCTAAAAACGAACGAGAAGATCTTCAGGCGAAAGGAGAGCGCCTCGACAGGGAGACAGACGGCAAGTGGGTAGCGGACTCGTTGGCGAGTATCCTCTCCAACGACGATGCTGACGTGTTCATCATCGACTCTGTTCGCATCCGGAAGCAAGTCGAGCACATACGCAACGACTTCGGTGACCGGTTCTGTGTGTGGCACGTCTTCATTGATGCAGAGGACGACGTGCTGCGCGCGCGTTATGAAAAGCGGGACAGTCCGATCGGCGAGTTTGGTGACTACAACGACCTCAAGCGGAGCCAGACAGAGCGCGATATTCGGTCGCTCAGAGAGATCGCCGATCGTGTTGTGGACGCCTCGCGTTGCGAGCCCGATTCCGTGGCAGCTCAGGCGGTAGCGGGTTTGGGCCTCTTTCCGCTGACCATAGAGCCGCTGGTCGACGTCGCCGTCGGTGGCCAGTTCGGCAGCGAAGGCAAGGGACACGTCTGCAGTTACCTTGCCTCAGGTTATGACATGCTGGTGCGCGTCGGTGGTCCGAATGCTGGTCATTGGGCGGCAATCCCCGAGAAAATTAAGTTTATCCAGCTGCCCTCGGGAACCGCAGCCAACCCAAATGCCGATATCGTCATTGGTGCCGGCGCAACCCTCTACCTGCCGCAGTTCCTCAAAGAAATTTACGATCGGCAACTGACTCCCGAGCGATTGACGATCGACTCTCAAGCAATGATCATCGACGACGCCGACCGGCTTTACGAGGCGATTCGCGGCGATGCCATCGGTTCAACGAAACAGGGCGTCGGCGCCGCAACTGCCCGGAAGATTCTTGGGCGGTTTGACCCAAATCCGCTCGGTGTTCCGGTCCGGCTCGCGCGCGACGTAGAAGAACTTAAGGACTTCGTCCGGCCTGCCATTTCAATGTTTGAGATGGCCTTCGCGAAGGGAAAGAAGATTTTTCTGGAAGGCACGCAGGGTACGGACCTGAGCCTACATCATGGAGTCTGCCCAAGCGAGAACGGGCTAATCGCCCAGGGTGCCTGGCCTAATGTAACCTCGCGCGATACGACCGCCGCAGGATGCTTGGCCGACGCGGGCATCGCGCCGGGTCGGCTCCGCAAGGTGATCATGGTCACACGGACATATCCGATCCGGGTCGGCGGCACCTCGGGCCCGATCGCGCGCCCAACGACGTACAAAGCCATCTCGGATCGCTCCGGTGTACCGGAGGAGGAGATCGCGGGCACCGAGAAAGGCACGATATCGAAGAACCCGCGCCGGATCGCTGAGTTTGACTGGGAGCAGGTGCGACGTGCCGCTTCACTTAATGGTGCAACCGACATTGCAATCTCGTTCTCGGACTACATCAGTATCGAGAATCGTAATGCACACCGGTACGACGAGCTAACGGAGGAGACGCGACGATTCATCGAGGGGGTCGAACGCGTGACCAACGCGCCGGCTTCGTTGATCTCTACCCGGTTCGAAGCGGATGGGATCATCGACCGGAGGAAGTGGAAATGACTACCGATGAGCTTATCGCAACCTATCCTCGCCTTTGGCACATGGCGATGGACGGAAGCTGGCCGTCAATCGAGAAGCACGGCTTGCTCAGCACAAGCGCGCTGCTCGATCTCTATGGTTACGCAGGCAAAGAGCGCGATGCGATCGAGGCGAAGCACCGTCCTAATTCGATCCAGATCGAGGCGGAGGGGCTTCCCGGCGCGATTGTGCGAGACCAGAAGCCGATGTCGGACAGTGCGCTTGAGAAATGCCTGCTTGACGGGCTTAAACCCGAGGATTGGTATCGGACGCTCAACAAGAAATGCTTCTTCTGGTTGTCGCGAAGACGTCTAAGGAGACTCCTTGGCGCCAGAGCCTATCGAGCCAGTCCACAGGTTGTCCTAACTGTGGACACGGCCAGTCTCGTGAAGGCCAACGAAGGAAACGTCCTGCTCAGCCCATACAACAGCGGATCGACAATCATGAAACCGGTGAAGCGCGGGAATGACACGTTCCAAACGATCGCCAACTACAACTTCGCGACCTGGACAGACGCCCGCGGCAGGGAAGGCGCCGTTGTGGAGTTGGTCATCACTGGCGGCGTTCCGGACATCCGGGACCACGTTCTTGCCGTTCACCGCGTGCATGAGGAAAAGGCTTCGCTGCTCTGGCACAAGTCCGGTTCATCCAAGGACGAAGGGCCTTACGCAGATACCTGACCTTTACGGGCTAACAACGATACGCGCGGGTGTGCCCGCCTTACGGACTACATCGGCGATATGACTCGTCAGGCCGACATTACCGACGAGCGCGAGCCCATCACCGGGACGCAGCGTTTGTAGAGCAACTCGCAGCTTTTCGAGGCCGTGGCGGACGTCGAAGTGAATCCACTCCTTTGCGTCCCCCGGAACCAGCATTTTTGACGTGCTGTGGGTCGCCCCGAGGTGCAACTGGACTATCCACACCCGGTCACCGTCATGAACCCATTCAAATCGGACCGGACCAAGCGCGTTTTCGAGCCGACGATGGGCAGCTTTCACCGATTCCACGATGTTCGCGGGCAGAACCTCAGGTTCGTCCACGCCAAGCATGAACAAGTCGCCTTCGCCCTCGCGTCCCTCCACCGCCAGCGATCCACTGCCGGTAACAATGGCGGCGCCCGAATACCTCGCCGGGACAGCGGCCTGGCATAGCACCGACCGGATCGCGTCTCCGGTCCTGTCTTCGGCAGCGAGCAGGGCGAACGGATCAATCCACCCTTTCACTGTCGTATACAGGCCGGGCTCCGGCTCACGGGGGCAGGTTCGCGTCCAAACCTCATGGCTTGCGGTCGCTAAGCCGAAATTAAACGGCGAGACACGCCGCCCGATGACAGTGGTCCGGGGTGTAGGAAGCCCGATGAGATAAGCCATCAGCAGGCCATAGGCCTTGTCGCCAACATGCCTGCTGAAGTTGTTTGGCCACGTCAGCGCCGGCTGATGCTGCTCAAGGGCGATCTGTTCGTGCTCCCAAAGCAGCGTGTGCGTCTGCCGCCACCCGCGTGGGCGCGGATGGACACTAAACTCCAGGCGCACGCCCAGCGTTTCTCCGAGCTCCGGCCTGAAGCCATAGACCGTCTCGAGCATCGACAGGCCGAGATGCAGTGGCAGTGACGCCACCCCGTCCTTTTCCACACAGCGCGGCGTATCGTCGGGCGAAAACTCGATGACGCCACCCTGCGCGACACCCGACACACCACCATCTTTCACATCGACGGTCTCATTTGCGATGACGAAAAGGCCGTCGCCGGACAGTCGTCCCAACGCACTCACTGCATCGTCGATGTTGGTGATGCCGTATACAAACTCGCGGCTTCTTGGATCGTCTGGGCTGAAGCTCCGAAGATTGATCGACGCCTCCGGGCTGCGCATCAGCAGCGTCTCGAGTGCGAGCCGCTCCGACGTGAATGTCTCGTTGGGCATGTGCCCCGCGATCCGGCTGAACTCCCGTCGCGTCCCCACTCCATCTGGTGAGAAGCTGACGAACTGCGCGACGTTGCCCAACTCTGCCAGCTGGTCAAGTGAACGATCCTTGCGGATGTTGTGCGTGCAGTCTGTCTGATTTCCGGCCGCAGCCTCGTTCACTTCGCGGTCAGCCAGCAGTCTCAAGTGCGACGCGCTACGCGACACGAGAGTGAGCCATCGCGGGTGCTTGCGAGGCGAGGCTGTAATACCGCGCCAAGAACGCTTCGTTGGCCTCAGTTGGCGTCAGACATCTGACCGTGATTGGCGCAGGCTCGACGCCGTCGGAAAACGCCCAAAGCGAAGTCTCGCGTGGCATAATCTGCGCCTGTTCGGCGGCCAGCACGCGCAAGTCTGCAGCCTTGACTTCTTTGGGTATTGGTCGCTCCACGCCGAAACGGTCAAAGATCGCCTTCTCGACGCGCGCTTCGATCTGTTTGAAGTCCGGTAGAAGCTGCTTCAATGGGCGAGTAATGTCGCCAACGAATGCTTCTGCAGCATCATGCATCAGCGCAGCGTACTCATGATCGTTCGCTACCTCACTAACAAGCAGGCTGTGCTCTGCGACAGAAAAAAAAGCCGAGCACTGACCGGCATATCGACATGTATTTGACAACCCAGCCGCAATATCTTCAATTTTGAATTCACTGCTTTCCGGATCGAGAAAATCGAACCATGCTCCGCTTTGGAGCATTATCCTGGGGCCAACCGCAACGTTAACTGCTATCATATTATCATCCTCGGCCAACATGCGATACTTCAACATCGGATGGTCGCTACAGTGCAAGCAGCAAATTTCATTTGTCCACACCCATGACATGACACTGAGAAGCACGGTGTCTAGACCGTGGCTGCAAGCTCGTGATCCGCGCTCGTGCTGGTTGGCCAAAACCGAAACGTGCCGGACCAACACGTACAGTATCGCAAGGCGGCGCTGAAATGCGCCGCTGATGATCATAATGGAGGTGTCCGACTGGGACTGTATGCCACCTTTTCGTTCGAAAGTATGAAGATTTGAGCTCATATATAGTCTAACTCATAGCTGAGCAGATGCGGCGGGCGCGGCAGCGGGTTGATAGCGTCTGCAACCTTGCTAATCGATGTCGAAGACGGAGGAAGGCTGGGAGCGAACTTCTGGACTTTTTGCATCTGAGTGAGCCGCAGGCCCATGCCCAGCCCACCTCACAATCCTCACCCCCGCAAACAGCCCGCGCGGCCTTCACCGCGCGGGCTCCCTTGTCGGCCGACCGGCGCCGCGTCAGGACGGCGGCGTCGGACGCTTCAGCTCACACCAGTTTCGCGTCCAGCGTCACCTCGATCGCGCCCAGCGCCTTCGACACCGGGCAGCCTTCCTTGGCTTTCGCCGCCAGTTCGCCAAACGTGCCTTCGTCGATGCCGGGCACCTTCGCCTCGAGGGTGATGGCGCTCTTCTTGATGGCGAAGCCGCCGTCTTCCTGTTCGACGCTGACCACGGCTTTGGCGTTCAGCTCCTCGGCGGGCGTGCCGTTCTCGGCGAGGAAATGCGACAGCTGCATGGCGAAGCAGCCGGCATGGGCGGCGGCCAGCAGCTCTTCCGGATTGGTGCCGGAGCGGCCGCTCTCGTCCTCGAAGCGCGCCTTGAAGGAATAGCCGTGCTGGTCGAGGGCGCCGGACTGGGTGGTGATGGTGCCGGTGCCGTCGGCAAGGGCGCCCTTCCAGATCGCATTGGCGTGACGTTTCATGGGATGGTCTCCTTGGATGTCGGGGATGGGATGTCGGGATGGGGAACGGCCGTCCGGGCAAAGCGTTCGCCGGAGCGGCCGGGAATGGAAAAAATAATGCACGCGTGAACCAAGTCGAGATCGGCGGGCGGCACCTGGCGCAAGACTTCCTTGACCGGTCGGTGGTTTCATCGCCGGGGCCGGCCGCCCATGATGGGATCGCGCCGCGCGGGGCATCAGCCGGCCGGGCGCAGCCTGTCGAGCGAGGATGGGCGCGGCGGTTTCGGGCCGGCGGATCCCCATGCAGCGGGGCCGCAAGGCCCGGGCGACGATCGGACGATCAGACGAATTCGGGGAACCATGAGCGACACCATCCTCGTCCACGCGGCGCCGGCGCTCCTTGCGGAGAAGGCGGCGTTTCTCGAGACGCTCGCCAGCGAGCGCAATGCCAGCCCCCACACCATCGCCTCCTACGAGCGGGATCTGCGGCAATTCCTGGTGTTCCTCACGCGCCACAACGCCCGGCCGGCGACGATCGCTGATCTTGCGGACCTCAAGGCCGCCGAGCTGCGGGCCTTCCTCGCCGACCGGCGGCGGGACGGGGCGGGGGCGCGCTCGCTCGGGCGCAATCTCTCGGGCGTGCGCGCCTTCCTGAAGCATCTGGAGCGGCGGGGCCTCGTCTCCACTGCGGGGGCGAGGGCGATGCGGGCGCCGAAGGCCGCCAAGTCGCTGCCCCGGCCGCTGTCGGTCACCGATGCGCTGGAGGTGGCCGAGGAAGCGGGAAGCTTTGCCGTCGAGCCGTGGATCGCCGCCCGCGACGTCGCCGTCCTGACGCTGCTCTATGGCTGCGGCCTGCGCATTTCCGAGGCGCTCACCCTTGCCGGCGACGCGCTCGATGACCCCGCCGCCCGGGCGATGCCGATCACCGGCAAGGGCGGCAAGACGCGGATGGTGCCGCTTCTGCCGGCCGTCCACGCGGCGGTGGCGGACTATCGCCGGCTCTGCCCGTTCCAGCTTTCCGCCGAAGCGCCGCTGTTTCGCGGGGCGAAAGGCGGGCCGCTGCGGGCGCAGATCGTCCAGCGGGGGATGGCGCGGCTGCGCGGTGCGCTGGGGCTGCCGGCCTCGGCGACGCCCCATGCGCTGCGCCACTCCTTCGCCACCCATCTTCTGGCCGCAGGCGGCGACCTGCGCACCATCCAGGATCTGCTCGGCCATGCCAGCCTGTCGACCACCCAGAATTACACGGCGGTCGACAGCGGCCGGCTGATGACCATCTATCGCGAGGCTCATCCGCGCGCCCGCCGGCGCGGCTGAGGCGTGGGGAAATCCTCGCAAGGGTCAAGGCGGCGCAGGGAGCATGCCGTGACCGCAGCATCGAAGGCCGCCCGGACGGGGCGCAGGGTGACCCGCCGTTCGATGACGAACCTCTGGCAGACCGGCCTTGCGGTTCTCGTCGCCGGCTTCCTCCTCCCGTCTGCCAGCCTTGCCGCCGAGCCCGGCTGCCGGGGCGCGAGCCTGCTTGCGGGGCTCGCGGCAGACGGCAAGCTCGCGGCCGTCGAGGCCGAGGCGGCCAAGACCGTCAATGGCGAGGGCCGGTTCTGGCGGATCGAGGCGCCGGAGAGCGATGACGGCGCGCCGCCGTCGCATCTCCTTGGCACCATGCATCTCGGCGACGCGCGGGTGCTCGCGCTGCCGGCGCCGGTCGAGGCCGCCTTCGAGGCCAGCGACGGGCTGGTCCTCGAGACCACCGACGTGCTCGACCAGACGAAGATGGCCGCGGCGCTGTTTGCCGATCCGAGCCTGACGACCCTGCCGGACGGCAAGACGCTCAGTGACTATCTCGGCCCAAAGGACGAGGCCGCGCTCGCCGCCAGGCTCTCGGCCAAGGGCGTGCCGCTGCAGGCGGTGGAGCGGCTGCAGCCGTGGTTTCTGTCCAGCGGCTTCATGCTGCCGGCCTGCCTGAAGGACGCCTCGGGCGGCATGCCGCTGGTCCTCGACACCAGCCTGGCGAAACGCGCCGAGGCGGCCGGCAAGCCCGTCGCAGGGCTCGAGACGGCGCTGGAACAGCTGAGCGCCATGGCCGCCCTGCCGATCCAGGACCAGATGGACGGCTTCGTCGCGCTGATGGCGGCCGAGGACAGGCTGGGCGACATCTTCGAGACGATGATCGAACTCTATCTGGGCGAACACGTCGCAACGATCATGCCGGCGATCGAGGCCGCGGTGCCCGACGGCGGCATGCTGGTCGGCTCCGGCGAAGGCTATGCCGCCTTCGAGGAAAAGATGATCACCGAGCGCAACCGCCGCATGGCCGAGCGGCTGGAGCCGCATCTGAGGGACGGCGGCGCCTTCGTCGCGGTGGGCGCGCTGCATCTGCCGGGGAAAAGCGGCCTCGTCGCGCTTCTGCGCCAGCGCGGCTACCGCGTCACCCGCGTGCCGGCGCCGGTTGCAGCTTCGGTTCCAGCCCCGATTCCGGCCCCGGTTCCAGGCTCGAGCGAGGCCCCGGATGCCGCCAGGCACGATCCGCAGAAAGCCGCCCCGACGCCGGGTCCGCCCCCGGAAACGATGCCGAACCTGCTCCCCGGCGCGGGTGGCGGCGATGACGCGGGCGACACCAAGAAGTGATTCCCATCCGGCCCGGCCGCGCTTGCGCCGATCCCCTGCTCGCGTAGCATCGGGGTCTTCGCAACCCAAGACGGAGATCCCGACATGAAAGTCTTTCTCGCCGTGACCACCGCCACCGGCCTCGCGCTCGCCAGCGCCTCCGGCGCCATGGCCTGCAGCTTCAAGAAGGATGTGACCGCCGAGGCCCCGATGACGCCGATCGTCACCGCCGACCGCAAGGCCGACGAGGGAACGCCGACCCCGACGTTGCCGCTCGGCGACCAGAAGAAGGGCTGAACCAGCCCACCCCGGCGCAACTCCACAGCGGGCGGGGCCCCGGCTCCGCCGGCTGCCGTCCGGCAGGAGTGGCGGACTGGACCGGCTGGCTCCCAAGCATGATCCCGAAACGCGGAACCGGTTTCCGGGAAGGATCATGCAGCACCTCGACGAAGGAGCGGAGCCGCCAGGCGCCAGCGTCGGGCCGCAGGTTTCTGGCCATGACTGTCGGGCCGTCAGCGTCGGCATCCGCGCAGGCGGGCCCTCTGCTTTGCTTCGGCCGACCGGCCGTGTTACCCCAATCTTGATCAGGTCTCGGGCCTGTTGGGGTAACGTCATGCATTTCAACATGTTGCGACTAGATCAGTCGCGTCAGGTCGCCGATCTGGGGCAAGTCTTCGGGGTCATGCGCGAAGGGCGTGATCGTCTCGCCCACTATCGGGGAACGATGCGATGGAAGACGATCAAGGGTCGCGCCTATCTGTATCGCCGCGTTGGCATCAAGGACGTTTCTCTCGGCCCCCGATCACCTGAGACGGAAGCGATCAAACTCGCATTCGACCAGGGCAAGGCCACGGCCCAGAGCCTGCATGACGATGCGCGTCGCCGGATCGAGGTCATGGCACCGGTCAACCGGGCCCTTGGTCTCGGCCGCGTGCCGGTGATCGCGGCCCGGATAGCCCGGCGGCTTCTCGAGGAACGATTGCTCGGCACTTCGGTTTCGATCGTCGGGACCAACGCTCTCTTCTGTTACGAGGCGATGGCCGGCGGGCACTTTTCCAATGATCTTGCCGCGACGGAAGACATCGATCTCCTCTTCGATTGCCGCATGCGCATGCAGATCGTCTCCGAAGAGCTTTCGGCCGCAGGACTGATCGGCATCCTGAAATCCGTCGATCGGTCTTTCGAGCGGCTGTCCGGTGGCTTTCGCGTGGTGAACCGAGACAACTATCTGGTGGATCTCATCGCCCCGATGTCGAAGAATGCGGTTCGATCGCCGCCCCAAAGCTTGACGGATGCAGAGGGCGACCTCGTAGCAGCCGAGATTCCCGGGCTGCAATGGCTGGTCAGCGCACCCAAGGTGACAGCCATGGCCATCGACATGCGCGGCCTTCCGGTCCAGCTCCATTGTGTCGATCCTCGCGCCTTTGCAGTCCACAAGCTGTGGCTGTCAGATCGCGGCGACCGGGACCCGCCCAAGCGGATGCGAGACCGGGCCCAGGCCATGGCGGTGGCGCAAGTCGTGCGCAGACACCTGCCAAATCTGCGTTTCGACGACCGCAGTCTCGAGACGCTGCCGAAGGCGCTGCGCAATCGGTTGAGCGAGCTTTCACCGGAAGACCCGGGGCCAGACGCGGACTGGTGATGTCCGTTGCCGTCACCGGGACGATCAACGGCCTGTGCTATCCGCCAAGCGCCGCCGGCCATTGAACGTTCCGAACGGCCGGCTTGGGGTCGAACGGGGCGAGGGTCATGCGTCCGTCCGGCCAGGCGGTGAGCATCGAGGATGGCGGGACGAGGTTACAGTCTTCTTCGGTGTCGTCGCTCGGCTCCGAGGCGATGACTGTTCCCATGCCCATGGCGCCGCCGATGCGCCGCCAGAACAGCGAGGGCGGCCGCCCGTCGTCGGCCCAGCGATAGGCGGTGAGGCGCTCGCCGTCGGCATGGATGGCGGCGAAGCGGATCGCTCCCGTGTCGCCGCCGAGACAGGATCCGGGGGCCGCCGCAGCGCCGTCCGCGCCGCCGTTACCGGGACGACCAGCGCTTTCGCCGGCATCGGCGGCCGTCGGCCCGAGGGCCCCCGGGAAAGACCCGTTCTCTCCCCTTGCGCCCGCCCCTCTGCACGTTTCCCTTGGGCCCATCTGCCTGCCCGTCTCACCGGTCGTGGCCCTGCCCCCTGCTCCGGTCATGCCCGCCCCGGTCATGCCTGGCCAGGTTATCCCTGCCGCGGCATCCCGGATGGCGATGATCTCGGCCAAGGTCGCGGCCATCGCCTCGGCGGTGCTCGCCGGCGAGGCTGCTCGACCCTCGGCCCGGCCCTCACGCTTACCCCGGTCTCCGCGACCGTCCGCGCCCTCTGCCAGGCCTTCTGTCAGGCTCTTTGCCCAGTCCTTTGCCGAGCCTTTTGCAAGATCCCTTGCCAGGTCCTTGCCGAGCCCGGCGCGGCAGGCGGCGAGGAAGATCGCTTCGGAATCCGTCGAGCCGCGGCGCAGGTGGTAGAGCTCGTCCGGGATCAGCGCGTCGATGCGGCGGCGCAGCCGGGTATAGTCGCCGATCTGGCCGTTATGGGTGAACAGCGACCGCCCGTCGGTGAAGGGGTGGCAATTGGCCATCGACACCTCGCCGCTGGTCGCCGCGCGCACATGCGCCATGAACAGCGGCGAGCGGATCTGCCGGCAGAGCGAGACGAGATTGGCGTCGGACCAGGCCGGCACGATCGACCGGTAGAGCCCCGGCTCCGGCCGGTCGGCATACCAGCCGATGCCGCTGCCATCGCCATTGACCGGGGTCATCGCCCGGCGCGCCGCCATCGACTGGGCGATCAGCGACGAGCGCGGCTCGACGAGGAGAGCGTCGAGGAAGATCGGCGGACCGGCATAGGCGAGGAGTCGGCACATGGTCGTTCGATGCCAGGGCATGACCCGGAACCGCGCCAGACCGGCGCGGGCAGGATCGGTGCGAAAGGAAAAGACTGCAGCAGAATGACGAGCGGACCCCGGATCGTCCCTCTCCGGCAAGACCCGGCGGCCGACCTTGCGAGTGGAAAACCCAAGGCATTTCGCGATCTTCGCGGTGCATGATGGCGCGGGGCTGACCAGGTGCCGCGCCGGCGATCGCTCAGCCGGTCGCCGGTCCCGGTGCGACCCCGAGTGCCCGCAGGATCGCCCCCACCTCTGCCCGCGCCGCCGCGATCCCGCGCGAGGTATCGACGACGAAATCGGCCCGCGCCCGCTTTTCCGCGTCCGGCACCTGCTTCTGAAGGATCGCGTGAAACTTCGCCTCGCTCATGCCCGGCCGGGCGAGCACCCGCTCGCGCTGCACCTCGAAGGGCGCCGAAACGACGACGACCCGGTCGCAGCGGCGCTCGCCGCCGGTCTCGAACAGCAGCGGGATGTCGAGGATGGCGGCCGGCGCGCCGTTGTTCCGGGCGGTTTCGAGGAACGCCGCTTCCGCCTCGCGCACCAGCGGATGGACGATCGCCTCCAACCGCTTCAAGGCCTCCGGATCGCCCAGCACCTTTTGGCCGAGGCGCTCGCGGTCGACGACGCCGTCCTTGAGCGTGCCGGGGAACCCCGCCTCGATCGCTGGCGCCGCCGCCCCGGCATAGAGCGCATGCACCGCCGCATCGGCGGAATGGACCGGCAGGCCGGCCTCGGCGAACAGCTCTGCCGTGGTGGTCTTGCCCATGCCGATGGAGCCGGTCAGGCCGAGAACGATCACCGCGGCGAGACCTCTTCCTCGTTGATGACGAGGGCGATCAGCCATTCGCCCGACAGATCGTTGCGCCTGAGGGCGTAGCGGCATTCGAATTCCATCGCGACGTCGCCGTCCCGGCGCTCCTGGGTCCAGGACAGCGCCACCAAAGCGGCGTTGCTCCACGAGGTCGCCTCGACCACGTGGAAGCTGGAATGGGCGATCTCCTCGTGTTCGAAGACCTCGAACAGCGCTTCGACATTTTCGGCGAGCTCGTCGGAATCGGCAAAGACGGTGCCCTTGCCGAGCTGCCAGATCGTCACCGGATAGGCGAAGCAGTCGAGGACCTTCTCCATGTCGAAATCGTCGAAGCCCTCGACGTAACGCTGGAAGAGGCGCTCGACCGCCAGCCGGAATCCGGATGGCCGGCCGCCGGGCGATAGCTGCGCCATCGTCACAGCCCGCTCTCGATGTCGGCGACGAGCCGCGCCCGCAGCGCCTCGTCGACCACCGGCCGCCGGCCGAACCAGCGCTCGAAGCCGGGCACCGCCTGGTGCAGCAGCATGCCGAGGCCGTCGGCGAAGGCGAGGCCCCGGGCCTCGGCCGCCTTCAGCGTCGGCGTCATCAGCGGCGAATAGACGATGTCGGTGACGAGGGCGTGGTCCTTCAGGCCCGAGAGGTCGGGCAGGGTCTCGGGAAACCAGTCGGGCGTCTCGTCGTCCCTCGGCGGGATCGGCGCGGTGTTGACCAGAAGGTCGGCGCTCGCGAGACGGGCCTCTCTCGCCTCCTCGCCATGGCCGAAGACACGGCCCGGATGCGCCGCGTCGAATCTCGCCGCGAGATCCTCGGCCCGGGACAGCGTGCGGTTGACGATCTCGACGCGGTTAACGCCCCGGGTCAGAAGCGCGTGGACGACCGCCCGCGCCGCGCCGCCGGCACCCAGCACCACCGCGGTCTCGGCAGCGTCCCAGCCGGCGAGCCGCTCGTCGAGATTGGTGGCAAAGCCGTAGGCGTCGGTGTTGCCTCCGACGAGGTCGTCGCCCTCGAACCACAGCGTGTTGACCGCGCCGATCGCCTCGGCGTCGCCATCGCGCCGCACCACATCGTCGAAAGCCGCGACCTTGTGGGGAATCGTCACGTTGCCGCCGACGAAGCCCTGGTCCTTCAGCGTCGCGAAGAACTCGCCGATCTCCTCCGGCGGCACGCCCTTGCGGACATAGGAGCCGGACAGCTCGAAGGCCTTCAGCCAAGTCGCGTGGATCAGCGGCGAGCGCGAATGCCAGACCGGCCAGCCGGTGATGAAGGCCCGCGGCCCCTCCGGCTTGGCGGCGCCACTCTCCGGATCGAAGATCGAGCCCTTGCCGCGGGGCCTTTCGGCGCCGCTGACATAGGGCTCTGGTGTCCATTCGCCGTTGCGGTCAGCCATCGATTTCCCCCCTCGCCCGCAGTTCTTTCAGAAGCGGCAGGATCGGCAGGCCGATGATGGTGAAATAATCCCCCTCGATCGCCTCCATCAGCTGCACGCCCTCACGTTCGATCTGATAGGCGCCGACGCTGGTCAAGGCCCTCGCGCCCACCGACGCCAGATAGCGGCCGACGAAGCCCGGCTCGAGCTCGCGCAGGGGGATGCGCGCGACCGCCACATGGCGCCAGGTGACCTCGCCCTTCTCGACCAGCACCACGGCGCTGTTCAGGGTGTGGGTCCGGCCGGAAAGGGCGAGCAGCGTGCGCCGCGCCTCCTCCATGTTGGCGGGCTTGTGGAACACCCGGTCACCCAGCGCCAGGGTCTGGTCGGCGCCGATGACGATCTCGTTCGGATGATCCTTCGAGACGTCGGTGGCCTTGGCTTCGGCGAGAACGGCAGCGACGTCTTCCGCCGTCGCCCCGCTGCCCAGCAGCGGCGCCTCGATCGCCCGCTCGTCGAGATCACAGGGCCGCACCGTGAAATCCACGCCGGCATTCTTCAGGAGTTCCCGGCGGTGAACGCTGCCGGAGGCGAGGACGATGCCCTTGGCCATGGAATAGGAACCTTTTTAATCAATTCTTCACGGATCAGGTGCTTGATAGCGTCACGGCAGCGAAGACCCAAGGGGTGGCGGATTCGATTCCCCCCGTTGGCGCAAGCGGCAAACCGAGATGCGCCCGGGATTCTTCAGCCCCTGTGCGCAACTGGGGGGTAACCAACGGCTTTGCCGAGATGGCCCCGGCGGCCTGTTCATCAAACCGTCATTTATCCACATTTCCAGACTCGCAACGGCTTGTGAACGGGCCTCGGCGAATCTGTGGCCAAACCCTGTCAAGCCGCCTGGCGATCCGCTCCATCCGTCCGCAGCAGGCCCGGCGGGTCGTCTCTTGCCAAGCGCTTCGCCCTGCTGACGGATTTCAAAACCTCCCCGGACTTCACATGGCCTTCTCGATCCGGGTTTTCCCGCCGCGCCGGGCCGACGCTGCGACCATGCCCAAATTGGCGTCACATGTGAATCCCGGCTATTCACCGACTCTAAGAATCAGCAATTTCTCTTAAAAGAGATTCTAGGAAGATTGGGAGAAAGCCGGTGATGGAACAGCGCAAGCTTCTGAGGGTGCTCCAGGGCGAGACGGTCTCTCCCCCGCCGGTCTGGCTGATGCGCCAGGCGGGACGCTACCTGCCGGAATATCGCGAGATGCGGGCGAAGGCCGGTGGCTTCCTCGACATGTGCTACAATCCGGACTTCGCCACCGAGGTGACGCTGCAGCCGATCCGCCGCTTCGGCTTCGACGCGGCGATCCTGTTCTCCGACATTCTCGTGATCCCGGATGCTCTGGACCGCGGCCTGCACTTCGTGACCGGCGAGGGGCCGAAGCTGACGCCGATCCGCGCCGACGAGATCGCGACCCTCGATCCCAGCCGCGGCGAGACCCATCTCGCCCCGGTGATCGCGACGGTGGCGAGGCTGCGCGAGGAGCTGCCGCCCGAGACGACGCTGATCGGCTTTTGCGGCGCGCCCTGGACGGTGGCGACCTACATGATCGCCGGCCACGGCACGCCGGACCAGGCGCCGGCGCGGCTGTTCGGCTACCGGCATCCCGAGGAGATGGAAAAGCTCCTGTATCTCCTCGCCGAGATGAGCGCCGACTACCTGATCCGCCAGATCACCGCCGGGGCGGACTGCGTGCAGATCTTCGATTCCTGGTCGGGCGTCCTCGACGAGGCGAGTTTCGAGGCCTATGCGATCGGCCCGGTCCGCCGGATGGTCGAGAAGGTGCGGGCCGCCAAGCCCGACGCCAGGATCATCGGGTTCGCCAAGGGGGCCGGGGCGTTCCTGTCGACCTACCGGCAGAAGACCGGCGTCGACGCCGTCGGGCTCGACTGGCAGCTGCCGATGGACTTCGCCCGCTCGCTCCAGGCCAAGGGCGCGGTCCAGGGCAATCTCGATCCCTTGCGGCTGATCGCCGGCGGCCGGGCGCTGGACGAGGGCGTCGACCGGATCCTCGAACATCTCGGGCAGGGCCCGCTGATCTTCAATCTCGGCCACGGCATCACCCCCGACGCGCCGATCGCCCATGTCGAAGCGCTGCTGAAGCGGATCCGGGGGTAGCATGGCGGCGGCGAACGGACGTCGCAGAATGGGCGGCAGCACGGCGGACGAAAATTTGCGCTCTGCCAGCGTTCGTCCATGCCGATGTCGTCGGGGCCGGTCAGCCCCGCCTGGCGCCTTCACCAACAGCTTTCCCACAGGCCCGACTGTATGAGCGGGGTTTTGCCGCCGATGGACCTGCGGCGAATTGACTCCACGGCAGCGTCCGAGTCACCAACGGAACCGGCGGCGGTCGATGACGACTCGCCCGTCGCAGAACCAACGGCCACCGCCAAGGACCACCCGCAAATCCGATGAAGAACGCGATGATCTCCCTTGCCGTGACCTGCCTCATCGCGGCGCTGATGTTCCTCGTGCTGCCGTCTTCGGCCTATCTGTGGGTGAAGTCGGTGCATGTCTTCGCCATCATCGCCTGGATGGCCGGCATGCTCTACCTGCCGCGGCTGTTCGTCTATCACGCCGGTGCCGAGGTCGGGTCCGTGCAGTCGGAAACCTTCAAGGTGATGGAGCGAAGGCTCCTGAAGGGGATCATCAATCCCTCGATGATCGCCACCTGGGTCGCGGGTCTGTGGCTCGCCGTCGACGGCGGCTGGCTGACCGGCGGCGACTATTGGCTGCACCTGAAGATCGTCCTGGTCCTGTTGATGTCCGGCATTCACGGAACGCTGACCGCGGCGACCCGGCGCTTCGCCGAGGACCGGAACGACAAGTCCTCGCGCTACTGGCGGGTGCTCAACGAGGTGCCGGCGCTGCTCCTCGTCGGCATCATCGTTCTGGTGGTGGTCAAGCCGTTCTGAGCCGTGGGTGGCGGGCGGCGGCATTGCCTCTCCACAGACCCCACGGCCGTTTCGTCATTCTCGGGACGGAGCCCGAGAATGACGAAGCTGCGAGGTTTCGCGACCCCTGAACAGCGGCAAGGTTTGGCATCGGCTTACCAATGAAGCCCCGCTGAAACGCGTGGATCTCGAAGCCCCTTGACCAGGAAGCGACCGCCCCGTCCGGCCAGGCCGGTTCGGCCTCAGCCGAGATAGCCGGGTCCGTCGACGGGCAGCAGGTCGCCGGCGATTTCCGCGGCCGCTTCCACGAGACCCAGCGACAGCACATTGCCGTCGACCTTCAGCGGTAGCGGCGCGTCCCGCCATGTCGCCCCATGGGCGGCGATGTGGTCCATCGCGCGGTTGGCGTTGGAGAAGGCGTTGGCGCCGCCCTCCCCTTGCGCCTTAGCGAAGATCGCGGCGATCGCCTGGGACAGGCGGGCGGAGAGCGCCATGGCCTCGTCGTTGCGGCTTTCGGCCTTCAGGGCGAGCAGCTGGCGGAGCGGCTCGCCGAGGACGTTGCCGGTGGAGAGCAGCCAGCCGTCATAGGGCCCCTCGGGCTTCAGCGCTTCGAGATAGCCGCCCTCGGCGCCGCGGACGAGCGCCACCTGGCCGAAGTCGAGGCGGCTGTCGGCGATGACGTCCTCGCCGGAGGAATCCTTGAACAGCGTCACCCGCGGCGAGGCCGCGAGCTGGCGGAACGTCTCCGGCTCGATCCGGCAGCCGGTGACCTGCGGCAGCTGGTAGACCGCGATCGGCAGCCGGCTCGCGGCGAACACCGCCTCGTAATGCGTCAGGATCGCCTCCTGGCTCGCCCCGGCATCCACCGGCGGGCAGACGACGGCGCAGCTGGTGCGGGCGGCGAGCTCGGTATCCTTCGAGAGCCGCGCCTCCAGATGGGCAAGCCGGGCGATCACCGCCTCGGTGGTCGGCCGGAGGGCGCCGAAGACCAGCACCGGGTCGAGCTCGGCCATTGCAGGCGATGATGCGAGGTCGATGAGCGCGTCGAAGCCCGGATCGGTCAGCTCCCAGCCGTCGCCGGTCGAGCCGGCGAGCATGATCTGGCGCACGTGAGGCCGGATGGCCCGGATGTGGGCGAAGGTGCGGGTGGGATCGACGGTGCCGGCGGAACCTGCCGCATAGTAGGTAAGGACGGGGACGAAGAGGGCGTCGGCGAGGCGGCTGGCTTGGGGCTCGGGGATCATTGCGGCTCCTGGCGGCTGATGCGGTCTCTGGCCGGCGCGTGACCCCGTCAGTGGGGGAACCGGCTCTCGCGAGCGATCATGCACGGACGGACGGGCAAGGGGAATCCCCGCCCGGCGTGGATCGCGTCGCGCCGCATCGGAACTAGGGCCGGCAGGCGGAACGTCTCGGGCCCGGTGCCTTGCAAGGATACGGCAGCTTCGAGACCGCGAAGACCGACAGCGGTGTCAGGGCGCGGCGCAGCCGGAGGGCGGGCCATCCCTCGCCGCCGGCAGACTGAGATGGCCGGGCCGGCACTGAGAAAGGCTTCGACGGACGTCGCCGGGGATCATCCCTCGCACCGCCGCTCGCCCATTCTCCTGTTCCCCCGTTTGCCGGTTGCCGGTTGCCCGCTCGCGCGCTCGACCGTCCGCCCATGAAAAAAGCCGGACCCAAGGGCCCGGCTTTCACAGAAGTCTTGTCGATCGGAACGACCGGCTCAGTTGAGGCGCCGACGCACTTCCTGGATCGAGGTGTCGATGAACTGGCCGCTGCGGCCGGCCGAGTTGCGATCGGCGATGATCTTCGCCGAGGCCTCGATGGCGAGATTGACGGCAGAGGCGCGGACCTCGGCGATCGCATCGTTCTCGGCCTGGGCGATCTTCGCCTCGGCCATGGCGGTGCGGCGCTCGACATAGTCCTCGTTGCGCTGGCGGGCTTCGGCGAGCATCGCCTCGGCCTCGCGCTTGGCGGCGGCGACGATGTCCCGCGCCTCCTCCTCGGCCTCGCGGCGGCGGCGCTGATATTCGGCCAGCTGCTGCTTGGCCTCTTCCTTCAACTCGCGCGCCTCCTCGATCTCCTTGCGGATGCGGACCGCCCGGGCGTCGAGGTTCTTGGACACCATCGACGGTGCCTTCAGATAGATGACGAGCGCGAAGAACAGGAGGAGACCGGCGAATGTCCAGAACGTATTGTCCATCAGGGTCTCCTCAGCGGCTCGTTTGGGCGACGGCGCCGGCGATCTCGTCCTGGCTGGCCTCGATGCTGGCGACCTCGCGCAGGATGGTGTCGGTGACGTCGCGGGCGATCTGGTCGACTTCGCCGAGGGCCGAACGCTTGACCCCGGCGATGCGGATCTGGGCCTCGTCGAGTCTGGCGTTCAGCTCGGTGTCCAGACGCTTGCGTTCTTTCTCGGCATCCTCGCGGGCCGTCTCCTTGGCGCCGTGGGCGATCGAATGGGCGCGGCTGCGGGCCTCGGCCAGCTCCTGCTCATAGGTCGCCTTGGCCTCGTCGGCGTCGGAGCGCATGCGCTCGGCCGCCTCGAGATCGAGGGCGATCCGGTCTCGCCGGTTCTCCAGAATGCCGCCGATGCGCGGCATGATCACCGTCTTCAGCAGCCAGTAGAAGACGCCGAAGGTGATCGCGAGCCAGAGGATCTGCGAGGGATAGAACTCGGGATCGAACGGCGGAAAGCCCGTCCCGTGTTCACTGGCGGCGATGGAGCCCTGGTGATGGGTCTCCGGCGCACCATGAACCTCCGACGGCAGATGCTCCGTCGTTCCCCCGTCCTGGGCATAGGCTTGCGTGACGAACATCGCGGGTCTCCGTCAAGGAAGACCGGCGGCTTCTGGGGCCGCCGGTCGGAACGTTCGATTCGCTGGCGACTTGCCTCAGACGGCGAAGAGCAGCAGCAGTGCGATGAGCAGCGAGAAGATGCCGAGCGCTTCCGTCACGGCGAAGCCGAAGATCAGGCGGCCGAACTGGCCGTCGGCAGCCGACGGGTTGCGCAGGGCGCCCGCGAGATACTGGGCGAACATGTAGCCGAGGCCGAGGGCGGTGAAGCCCATGCCGAAACATGCAAGGCCGGCGCCGATGAACTTTGCTGCATCCGCTTCCATTTCAAAACTCCTCTTGAACTTTTCCGATTGCGGCTGGTGTCGCGGCACGATGCCGCGCGGTGGGTGAACCCGTCGGGCGACGACGGGAACTCAGTGATGCGGGTGGACGGCGTCGTTGAGATACATGCAGGTCAGGACCGCGAAGACGTAGGCCTGCAGGGCCGCCACCAGGAATTCCAGTGCCGTGAGGGCGATGGTCATCAAGAGCGGCAGGATCGACCCGATGACGCCGAGCGTCCCGAGGGCGCTCATCGACACGACGAATCCCGCGAAGACCTTCAGCGTGATGTGGCCCGCCAGCATGTTGGCGAAGAGACGAACCGAGAGCGAGACCGGCCGGGACAGGAAGGAGACGATTTCGATCGTCACGACGAGGGGCAGGATGTAGCCCGGCACGCCGGACGGCACGAACACCATCAGCCATTTCAGGCCGTGCTTGTAGAAGCCGTAGCCGACGACGACGCCGATCACCAAGAGCGCCAGGGCGAATGTGACGATCAGATGGCTGGTGACGGTGAAGAAATACGGCACCATGCCGAACAGGTTGGCGACCAGCACGAACATGAAGATCGAGAAGACGAAGGGAAAGAACTTCATCCCCGCCGTGCCGGCGGCGTCGCGCAGCATGTTGGCGGTGAACTCGTAGGAGAGCTCGGTGATCGACTGTCCCCGGGAGGGGACGAGGCCGCGGCCGCGGGTCGTATAGTACAGGAACGCGGTGGTGACCGCGACGGTCAGCACCATGAACAGCGCTGAGTTGGTGAAGGAGAAATCCCAGTCGCCGATCTGGATCGGCACGATACGAGTGATCTGGAACTGATGAATCGGATCTGTCGGGTCGTGTTCCAAACGGCCTGGTCCTTCGTCGAATGCTGTACCCAAAGGGGAAGTCGGATTGCCCATAGCGTTCCCCGAAGCACGAAGCAACACCCATTCGGCGAGTTTCGAGCTTGCTGGCTCCGCTTTCGGCTAGATCGGGACGAGATCTGCTTCGATCGTCATCCCGCTCCATCCCCCTCATGCCCATGATCTTTTCCGAAAGCCGCTTCCCGCTTTCGGGATCATGTCCTAGTCCACCGGCCGCTTCGGCGCATCTGTGGAAGCCGGCGGCTTGGCGGCAGGGGACGGCGAGACGTGGCGAAGGACGTTGCGGACCCCGGCGGCGAAACCGATCATCAGGAAGACGATCAATCCGAATGGCAGGGTTCCGGCCAGCCGGTCGATGCCGTAGCCGATCGCCGCGCCGACGACGACGCCGGCGACGAACTCCGAGCCGAGCTTCAGGCCCTCGGCGAGGCCCTGCATGGTCCCCGGACGGCGCTCGCGTTCGGTTTCGGCGGCCTGGCGCACCCGGTGCTCGGCGAGCTTGGCCTCCAGCGCCGCCCGGCGGGCGTCCCACGCCGCCGCGTCGGCCGGGTCGGAATTCGCCGGAGCCTGCGGCCGCTCGGCGCCCTCGCCACTGCCGGTGTCTTTGTCTGCCACGTGTCGTCGCGCTCCCCGGCGCCTGGACCTTCGTCCCAAAACACCGTCCCCGGACTTCGTCCCGCAAATCCCGGCCCAAGCCACTGACAGTCCGGGGCCGGCGATGCAAGCTCGCGCTTATTTCGGCGGCTTCTCCGACAGCGAGACCATGGACCGGCTCTTCAACAGGCTGGCGACCGTGGTGATCACCAGAATGGAGACGATGACGATCAGCGAGAAGGAGGTGGTGATGTGCGGCAGGCCCTCGATCGGCTGGCCGCCATTGATGAAGGGCAGCGTGTTCGCCTCCATGGCATGGAGGATCAACTTCACGCCGATGAAGCCGAGGACCAGCGACAGACCGAGCCCGAGATAGACCAGCCGGTCGAGCAGCCCGCCGACCAGGAAGTAGAGCTGGAGCAGGCCGAGCAGCGCGAAGGCGTTGGCGGTGAAAACGATGTAGGGCGCGTCCGTCAGGCCGTAGATCGCCGGGATCGAATCCAGCGCGAACAGGATGTCGGTCATGCCGAGGGCAATGATCACCAGCACCATCGGCGTGTAGAAGCGCTTGCCGTTCTCGATCACGGTGAGGGCATTGCCGTGGAACTGCGAGGTCACCGGCATGCGGCTCTGGAACCACTTCACGAAGGCGTTGGGCTCGTATTCCTCGTCCGTCGACTTGTGGCCGGCCATGCTCTCGGCCGCCAGCTTCCAGGCCGTCCACAGGAGGAAGACGCCGAAGATGTAGAATACCCAGGAAAAGCGCTCGATCGCCGCCGCGCCGATGGCGATGAAGATGCCGCGCATGATCAGCGCCAGCACGATGCCGATCAGGAGGGCCTTCTGCTGGTCCTCCCGCGGTACCTGGAACGACTTCATGATGATGACGAAGACGAAGAGATTGTCGACCGACAGGCTCTTCTCGGTGATGAATCCGGCGAAATACTCGACGCCGTGGGTGTGATCCCAGAACCAGAAGACGCCGCCGCCGAAGATGCAGGCGAGGACGATGTAGAAGATCGACCAGACCGCCGCTTCCTTGAAGCTCGGCTCGTGGGCCTTGCGCACATGGGTGAGGAAATCGAACAGGAAGAGGCCCGCGAAGCCGGCGATCGTGGCAAGCCATACGAAGAGCGGGATCGAACCGTCGCCCGCCGAACCGGCGAAGAAATCTTCCAACATCGAACTCCCGTCGGTGGATTCGGCGAAGTGCCGATCGCTTCCCATGTCTTCATCGCGCCGGCCCGGATAGGCCGCCCATGCGCAGCAAACGGCCGGCGAGCCTCTCGGCTCCGCCGGCAGTCGCCCTTAGATGTGTTGCCGCAAGACGGCTTCAAACCGGGGTCGCGCAGATTTTCGGCGGTGCGGGAGAAAACCCGGGCCGGCGAGCCGGCTTCTGCCGGGACTGCTGCGCCGGTGCCCCGGGCAAGCCGCCGGGACGCCTCAGGCGCCGGCCGCTCGATCGCCTTGCGAGGGTCTCAGCCGGGCAGCTGCGGGCGCGCCTCGCCTTCGGCGATCCGGTCGTCGGCGTCGTCCTTGAGCCGGGTGCCGGACAGCCCGAGTTCGGCTGCCCGGACGACGAGGCCGGCGAGCTTGGCGCCGGCGATCTCGGGGCGCAGGCCGCCGGGGCGGATGTTGGAGACGCAGTTGCGGTCGGCATCCGAGCGGCCGGGCCCGGGCCCGAAGGTCAGGTATGCGCCGAGGCTGTTCGCCGCCGAGAGCCCCGGCCGCTCGCCGATCAGCATCAGCACGATCTTCGCCCGAAGCGCCTCGCCGATCGGATCGGACAAAGCGACGCGGGCGCCGGACGCGATGACCACGGGGGCGATGCGCCAGTCGTCCGGCAGTGCGGCAAGGATCCCGGTCGCGACCGTCGCGCCATGGGCGTTGACTGCCGTCGCCGACAGCCCGTCCGCGACGACGAGGGCGACGTCGAAGGGCCCGCCGGGGGCCGCCGCCAGCGCCTGGCGCGAGGCGTCGGCGAGCAGGCGCCCGAGGTCGGGGCGCTTCAGATAGGTCGCCCGGTCGCCGGCCCGGCTGTCGGCGGCGATGGTCGCAAAGCCGGCGTCTTCGAGCGCTGCGGCGATGGCCTCCGTCGCGAAGCTCGAATGCACCGCGTCGCGGGCTTTCGCATGGGCCTCGGCGAAATCCAGATGCGCCGCCGTCGGCAGCCCCGCCCCGCGCCGCCCGAGGCCGATCCGCGCCTCGGTGAAGGCGCGCAGGCGTTTCAGGGGGTGGTCGGTGCCGTCCACGGGCAAGGGGGGTGTGGTTGCGTCGTTCATCCGGCCTTCCCCGTCGCCCCGCCCCGTCATTCGGCCGCCTCGAGCAGCTTCGACCTTGCAAGCAGGCCGGTGTCGCCGCGGCTCGCCTCGGGCCGGAGGAAGCCGCGCTCGTCGAATATCCCGACATCCCTCGCCCAGGCCTCGAATTCCGGCGCCGGCCTCAGGTCCAGCGCCCGGCGGACATAGGCGGCGTCGTGATAGGAGGTGGACTGGTAGTTCAGCATGACGTCGTCCGAGCCCGGCACGCCCATGACGAAGTTGACGCCGGCAACGCCGAGCAGCGTCAGGAGGTTGTCCATGTCGTCCTGGTCGGCCTCGGCGTGGTTGGTGTAGCAGACGTCGACTCCCATCGGCACGCCGAGCAGCTTGCCGCAGAAGTGGTCCTCGAGGCCGGCGCGGGTGATCTCCTTGCCATCGTAGAGATATTCCGGCCCGATGAAGCCGACGACGGTGTTGACGAGCAGCGGGTCGAAGGCCCGCGCGACGGCATAGGCCCGCGCCTCCATGGTCTGCTGGTCGATGCCGAAATGGGCATTCGCCGACAGCGCCGCCCCCTGCCCCGTCTCGAAATACATCACGTCCGTGCCGATCGTGCCGCGCTTCAGCGACTTCGCCGCGTCCTGGGCTTCCTTCAGCATGGCGAGGTCGATGCCGAAGGAGGCGTTGGCCTTCTCAGACCCCGCGATCGACTGGAAGACGAGATCCACCGGCGCGCCGCGGGACATGCAGTCGATCGCCGTCGTCACATGGGCGAGGACGCAGGACTGCACCGGGCAACCCAGCCGCAGGCGCAGATCCTCGATCAGCTCCAGCAGCCGGCGCATGGCCGAGGGGCTGTCGGTCGCCGGATTGATGCCGATCACCGCGTCGCCGCAGCCGAAGGCGAGGCCGTCGAGAATGGAGGCCGCCACCCCCTTGGCATCGTCCGTCGGGTGATTCGGCTGGATGCGCACCGACAACCGGCCGGGCAGCCCGACCGTGGTGCGGAATTTCGTCACCACCGGGCGCTTTTTGGCGATGGCGATGAGATCCTGGTTGCGGCAGATCTTCGACACCGCTGCCACCATCTCCGGGGTCAGCGCCCATTTCAGCGCCGCGATCGCCTCGGGCGTCGCCTCGTCCGTCAGCAGGAAGTCGCGCAGCTCCCCGACGGAGAAGGCCGAGATCGGCCGGAAGGCGGCATCGTCGTGCTGGTCGAGGATCAGCCGCTGGACCTCGTCTTCTTCCGGGTCGATCAGCGGGGTTTGGAGGATGTCGGCAAGGCCGGTGTCGGCCAGCCGCCGCTGCGCCTTCACCCGCGCCTCCTGGCTTTCCGCCGCGACGCCGGCGAGGAAATCGCCGGAGCGGGCCGGCGAGGCTTCGGCGAGGAGGGTCTTGAGCTGGTCGGGACTCATGGGAGCCTTGTCCTTGGATGCGTCTGCTCCGACGCCGGTCCTGTCATCGCATGGGCCGGGCGACCGGCCGCCTGCCCCATGGAACGGCATTTCGCGCCGGTGGTCAAACCGCGTGCAGGGGGACGCGCAGGGCCGCGCGAGCGACAGAGGATGGAGCCTCGGACGCGGTCATGCCGCGACCTCTCACTTGCCGATGCAGAACTCGGAGAAGATGACGCCGAGGAGATCCTCGACGCCGACCTGGCCGGTGACCCGGCCGAGCGTGTCGGAGGCCCGGCGCAGGGTCTCGGCCGCGATCTCCGGCGGCAGGGCGGCGTTGCCGACGAATTCCTCCAGGATGCGCAGGGTCTCGGTGACGAGTTCGCGCTGGCGGGTGCGCAGAGGGATCGCCGCCTCGGCGCCGCTGCCGCCGCCGTCGAGGCCGGCGGCGGCCGCGGCGAGTTCGGCGATCTTCTGCGTCAGGTCGTCGAGGCCTTCGCCGGTCTTGGCCGAGACGGAAAAGTCGAAGCGGAAGTCGCTCCATTCGTTGCCGAAGCGGGCCGCAAGGCCGCTCGGGGCCGGCCGGTCGGCCTTGGTGCGGACGGTGAGGATGCGCCGCCGGCCCTTCGCGGTGCCGGTCACCAGTTCCTCGTGGGTCGCCTCGGCCCCCGCCAGCATCATCGGATGTTTCACGTGGGAGAGAAGCTCGGTGAAGCGCGCGAGGGGGCCGTGGCCGTGCTGGGGGTCGACGAGGGCGAGGACCAGATCGGCCTTGGCCATCACGTCGCGGGCCCGCTCGACGCCGATCGCCTCGACCTTGTCCGAGGTCTCGCGGATGCCGGCGGTGTCGGAAAACCGCACGGGGATGCCATGGAGGTCGAGAGTCGCCTCGATCACGTCGCGGGTGGTGCCCGGCACCTCGGTGACGATTGCCACCTCCCGGTCGGCCAGCGCGTTGAGGAGGCTCGACTTGCCGGCATTCGGCGCGCCGACGATCGCCACCTTGAAGCCCGAGCGCAGGATCTCGCCCCGGTCGGCGCGGGCGAGATGGGCGCGGATCTCGGCGACGAGGCCGGCGATGTCCGCGCCGGTCCGGTCGGCGACGTCCTCGTCGACGTCGCCCTCGTCGGCAAAGTCGAAGGAGGCCTCGATCCGGGCCCTCGCCTCGGTGAGCCTCCGCATCCATCCCTCGTAGAGTGCGCGCAGCGTGCCGCTCGCCTGGAGGATCGCGGCCTTGTGCTGGCCCTCCGTCTCCGACGCGATCAGATCGGCGAGGCCTTCGGCTTCGGTGAGGTCGATGCGGCCGTTCTCGAAGGCGCGGCGGGGGAATTCGCCGGCCTCGGCGAGCCGTGTGCCGACGGCGGCGGTGACCGCCGCAAGGCAGGCCGCGACCACGGCCCGGCCGCCATGCAGGTGGAACTCGGCGACGTCCTCGCCGGTGGCCGTGGCGGGGCCGGGAAAGAAGATCGCGATGCCGCGGTCGATGACGTCGCCGGACGCGTCGCGGAAGGTGCGAAGGCTGGCCCGGCGGGCGGCAGGCAAAGCTCCGCACAGCCGCCGGAGCGCGTCCGCCGCATCCGGCCCGCTGACCCGGACGACGGCGACGCCGGAGGGCAAGGCACCGGAGGACAGTGCGGCGATGGTATCGGAATGCATGACCGGCGTCCTTGCGTCGCGTCGGTGGTTGGCTCCGGCCGACCTTACGCCATCAGGGCCCGTCCTGCGAAGGGGCGCCGTCCCGCCCCGAAGGCCGGTTCCAGGATCCGGCGCCTCACATCCGCCGCCATGCCGCCACCGCCGCCTCGCCGAGGATCAGCGCGCCGGCCCCGCCGATGACGCCGCCCGCCACGCGCTCGAGGCGGCGGACGGCCTGCGGGCGCATCATCAGCCCGCGCGCCTTCGCCCCCAGAAGCGCATAGGGCGACAGGACGGCAAAGAGGACGAGGACGGTCAGCGGCGCCAGGACGCTCCACTGGCCGATGCCGACGGCGCGAAGATCCAGCACCGAGGGCAGCAAAGCGAGATAGAAGACGATGGTCTTGGGATTGCCGAGGGTGACGGCGAAGCCGGCGAGAAACGCCTTGCGCCCTGACCGCTCCCGGCTCGCCTCGATGCGGGCGAGGCCGCCCTCGCTCCTCCAGAAGAGGACGGCGAGATAGACCAGATAGGCGCCGCCGAGGATCTTCACGACGAGGAGCGCCTCGGCGAAGAGCTCGGCGAGAGCCGCAAGCCCCGCCACCGCGACGGTTAGATAGACGACGTCGCCGAGCGCGATGCCGGCGAGGAAGAACAGAGCGGCCCTGAGGCCATTGCCGAGCGACTGGCCGACGAGGCCGGCAACGCCCGGGCCGGGAATGAAGGCGGCGATCCCGAGGGCCGCGGCATAGGCGAGGAACGGGGTGAGCGCAGCGGCGGTCATGACGGGTCTCGGAGAACGGCAGGGTCGCAGCCTCGATAGCCGATCCCGCCGGCCATGGCAGCCCGAAAAACCCGCCGGCAGATCGCTCCGGGACGCCCCGCATGGGGGACGCTGCGGGGCGCCGGGCGGACATCGTCTTGCTGCCTGACGAAGAAGCCTTCGCAATTGCCGCGTTCGACCCTAGCCTTAGGACGCTCCGACACGAACGCCGAGCGCCGATATCCGCGCACACCCCCATGGCCCAGGAGGCAATGATGAGCGAAGGCAACCAGCTCGGCGATGCGGTCAGCCCGTATCTCCTGCAGCACAAGGACAATCCGGTCCACTGGCGGGAATGGTCCGCCGCGGCTCTCGAGGAAGCCCGGCGGCGCGACTGCCCGATCCTCCTGTCGGTCGGCTATGCCGCCTGCCACTGGTGCCACGTCATGGCCCATGAGAGCTTCGAGGACGATGCCGTCGCCGCGGTGATGAACCGGCTCTTCGTCAATGTGAAGGTCGACCGGGAGGAGCGCCCCGACATCGACCATCTCTACATGTCGGCGCTGCACGCCCTCGGCGAACAGGGCGGCTGGCCGATGACGATGTTCCTGACGCCGGACGGACGGCCGTTCTTCGGCGGCACTTATTTTCCCAAGGACCCGCGCTATGGCCGGCCGGGCTTCGTCCAGGTGATGGAGGCGATCGACAAGGCCTGGCAGACCCGGCGGGACGAGATCGACAAGAGCGCCGGCACCATCGCCGGGCATCTGCAGGGGGCGATTGGCCAGTCCGCCGCTGAGGGCGATGCGATGCAGGGCACCGTTGCCCGGCTCGACCTGCGGGCCGCGGCGGCGCGCATCGGCCAGATGATCGATCCGGTCCGCGGCGGCATGAAGGGCGCGCCGAAATTTCCCAATGCCCCCTTCATGGAGGTCCTCGCCCGCTCGGCCTTCGAGGCCGGCGACGAAGGGCATCTCGCCGCCTTCCTGAAGACCATGCGAGCCCTTTGCGACGGCGGGATCTACGATCATCTCGGCGGCGGGCTGCACCGCTATTCCACCGACGACCGCTGGCTGGTGCCGCATTTCGAGAAGATGCTCTACGACAACGCCCAGTTCCTGCGCCATCTCGGCTGGGCGTTTCGGGCGACGGGCGAGCCGTTGTTCCGGCGCCGGATCGAGGAGACGGTCGGCTGGCTCGACCGCGAGATGCGGCTGTCCGGCGGCGGCTTTGCCGCCTCGCTCGACGCCGACAGCCTCGACGAGCACGGCCATCCGGAGGAAGGGGCCTTCTATGTCTGGGGGCAGGCGGAGGTGGCGGCCCTTCTCGGCGACGAGGCGGCGCCCTTCGGTCGCGCCTACGACATTGCGGCCGGCGGCAACTGGGAGGGCAGGACGATCCTGCACCGGCTGCATCCCGGCGCCCGCAGCGACGACCCGGACTTCACTGAAGCCCGGGAGACGATGCTTCTGGCGCGGGAATCCCGCGCCAGGCCGGGGCGCGACGACAAGGTGCTGGCGGACTGGAACGGCCTGACGATCCGGGCGCTCTGCGAGGTCTCGGCGATCCTTGGCGACGACCGGCCCCTGCAGATGGCGCGGGAGGCCTTCGCCTTCGTCATGGAGGCGATGGTGGTGGGTGGCCGGCTGCGCCATGCCGCCCGCGACGGGCGCACCGCCGGCCTTGCCCTCGCTTCCGACTACGGGGCGCTTCTCTCAGCCGCCGCTGCACTGTTCTCTGTGACCCTGGACCCTGCCTATCTGGCGCGCGGCGAGTGGCTGGCGGACGAGCTGCAGCGTTGGCACGGCGACGGCGAGGGTGGTCATACGCTGAATGCGGCCGATTCCGCCGACGTCCTGTTCCGCCTGCGGGGCGACCAGGACGAGGCGGTGCCGAGCGCCACCGCGCTGGTCATCGAGGGCCTGGCGATGCTCGGCCAGGCGAGCGGCGAGATCAGGATCACCGAGGCGGCCGAGCGCGCCGCCGAGCGCGCGGCGTGCCGGATCGGCGATGCGGTCGCCGGCCATCCGGGTATCGTCGTGGCGGCCGGCCGGCTGCGCCGCGGCTCGGAGCTGGCGATCTTCGGCGCACCGGGCGAGGAGGCGCGGGACGCGATGCGCAGGGCGGCGCTGGCAAGCGTCGACCTCGACCGGCTCGACCTTCTCGCCGCCTCACCGGACGAGTTGCCGCCGCAGCTCGCCATCGCCGGGATCCGCCCGGAGCGGCTTCCGGCGGCGCTCCTGTGCGAGGCGCGGGTGTGCCGCGCGCCGGTTTTTTCGGCGGGGGACCTGGCGGGGCTGCTGGGGCGGGGCGGGTGAGCGGGACGCGCACCCCGCTGGCCCTGTTCCAGTGGGCCGCAACTCGGCCGCTTTCGCGCTCAGGCAGCGCCGAGGGCGCGGTCGACGGCTTCGGGGTCCGCCTCGATAACAGCGAGATAGGCGAGCGCCGGCGCGTCCGGCGAGCGCCGCGCCTGTTCCCAATCGCGCAAGGTGGCGACCGGAATGCGGTAGCGGGCGGCAAACTCGACCTGATTGAAGTTGAGCCGTTCACGTAACCGCTTCAGCCGACGGGCGACGACGGCGCGCTCGAGCATGGCGTGCGAGGGAGGAGCAGCTTTGGTGTCAGACGCCTGCATGGCCTCGACGGCATCCTCGGTCAGCGCAGCCAGGCGAGAGACGACTTCGGACGAAGGGCGAGGCGGGTCTTGCGGGTTCAGCTCAAATTTCGCCACGGTAAGCTTTCCTCTGCCTGCGGCTGGCGGGCCATGCCGTGACAATCCGGCAGGTTTCACCGCGCATCGTATAAACAACCGCGATGATGATGCCCGATGCACTGCCGATGGTGATGCGTCGCTCCTCACCGTAGTCCCGCCTGTCGTCGATCATATCGAGGCGGTCGTGATCGAGGAAGACAGCCGCCGCCAGTTGGAACGCGATGCCGCGGACAGCCTCGACTTCTGCCGCCTTGGCGTCGTCCCATTCGAAATGTCGCGGCGTCGTTATGTCAGGCATGATACGGCAATGCCGTATGTCCGGCAAGCGGCAGGCCAGCGCCAGTCGTTCAACAGAGATGATCCGCGGCCGTTCATGTGACGATATTTCTCAACTTGAGATGCCGCCGTTCATCGGATTCGCCCGATCGCGCCAAGGGATGCATTCGCAAACTCATCCCTGCTCCCGACGAAGTGTCTTTGGGCCCTCACATCCGTGCAACGCGCTCCCATCAAGATATCTGCCGCTCACCACAAAAGGCTTCGGGCCGGCAAGACATATCTCCCCGGCCCCCACGCTTCGCCCCGCACCGGCTTATACCATCGGCCCCGATCTTCGACCGGCGCCAAGGGCTTTTGGCTGAAGTGCCGCGGGGTTCGATACCATCGGCCCGAGAGGCAATCTCCCCGGCCTCTGGCCTTACAGCAGCCCGGCTTCCTTGTAGTAGCGCTCGGCGCCCGGATGCAGCGGCACGGGCAGGTTCTTGGCCGCCGTCTTCGGGTCGATGGCTTTCGCCGCATTGTGGGCGGCGACGAGGTCCGGCAGATGCTCGAACAGCTGCTTGGTCATCTGGTAGGCGAGCTCGTCGTCGACATCCGTCGACGTCACCAGGATGTTGGTGATGGCCAGCGTCGGCACGGCCTGGTCCTGGCCGTCATAGGTGCCGGCGGGAATTTCCGTCGCCTGGAACGGCGCGCCGAGGGTTTCGGCGATCTCGGCGGGAACGGCGACGACGGTGATCGGCAGCGAGGCGGCGAGATCGCGGATCGAGGCGACGCCGAGGCCGGCCGACTGCAGCGTCGCGTCGAGCTGGCGGTTCTTGATCAGCTCGACGGATTCGGCGAAGGGCAGATATTCGGTCTTGCCGAGATCGTCGTAGCTCATGCCGGCGGCGCCGAAGATCGCCCGGGCGTTCAGCTCGGTGCCGGAGGCCGGGGCGCCGACCGACAGGGCCTTGCCCTTCATGCCGGCGAGATCGGTGATGCCGGAATCCTTCGAGGCGACGATCTGGACGTAGTTGGGATAGATCGCGGCGATCGCCCGCAGCTTCTCGACCTTCTCGGGAAAGCCCGCCTCGGCATTGCCCTCGGCGGCGGCCTTGACGCTGTCGCCGAGGGCGAAGCCGATCTCGCCGCGGCCCTCGGTGACGAGCTTGATGTTCTCGACGGACGCCTTGGTGGACTGGACCTGCGTCTTCACGCCGTCGATGTTCTCGCCGTAGATCTTCGCCAGCGCGACGCCGAGCGGATAGTAGACGCCGGACGTGCCGCCGGTGAGAACGTTGATGAACTGCTGGGCCGAGGCCGAGGCCGGCGCGAAGGCCAGGCCCGCGACGACGGCGGACGCCGCAAGGCGCGTGAAATGTCTCATGAAATTCCTCCCGTTCGGCCAGACTGGCCAATGGAGGGAGAGTGTCACAGGCGGTGACCGAATCTCAACCCCGAAGCCGCCTGACCTTCGTCGCAGATCCCAGCCCCGCACGAACGAATTTCACGTGAAACCATCGCGGCCTAAACCTCGTACTGCCCTATCTCGCAATCCGGCGGGCAAGCCCCGACCGGCACCCCATCGAAAGGCCTCACCCTCATGCTGAAAGAGTTCCGGGAATTCGCCCTCAAGGGCAACATGGTCGACCTGGCCATCGGCATCATCATCGGCGCGGCCTTTTCCGGCCTCGTCAACTCCATCGTCACCGACCTGTTCATGCCGCTGGTCGCGGTGATCACCGGCGGCGTCGACTTTTCCAACAAGTTCGTGGCGCTCTCCAGCGCCGTCACCGCGGCGGGCCTCGAGGAAGCCCGCAAGCAGGGGCCGGTCTTCGCCTATGGGAAGTTTTTGACGCTGACGATCAACTTCCTCATCGTCGCCTTCATCCTGTTCCTGGTGGTCAAGATGATGAACCGGATGAAGCGCCAGGAAGAGGAAAAGCCCGCCGAAGTCGCCGAAGCCCCGCGCGAGGAAAAGCTGCTGGAGGAGATCCGGGACATTCTGGCGACGGGCACCGGCGCCTCGCGGCGGGTCTGAGGCCGCGCGCGCCAGCGGCGCGGCGTCCCTGGCGGGGCAGAAGCCGCCGCCGCCGTTCTGCCAGAGCGGTGCCGACCGAGGCAGGCCGGCGCCGCACCCCCCCGTCGAGCTGGTCACCGCCTCGGGCAAGTCGCTCGGCAAGATCGTCAACGCGATCGGTGAGCCCGCGAGGGTGATCGCCACGATCGCGGCCAGCGCCAAGCAACAGGCGACCAACCTCAGGGATGTCGGCGCCGCCGCCCGGATGGACCAGGGTCACGCAGCAGAACGCCGCCATGGTGCAAGAGGCGAATGCCGCCAGCCGGACGCTGTCGGAGGAGACCGACGGACTGGCCGACCTCGTCGTCCGGTTCCAGACCAAGACGGCATCCGCCCAGACCCGCGGCGGCCCGTCCGGCTGCCGCGAACGCCGAGGTTCGCCCTCCGGCCAGCCGCCCCCGCGCCTCACACCACCGGGCTGATCAGCGGCTCGCCGCGCAGATGGGCCTTGAGGTTTCTCACCACCATCATGCCCATGGCGGCCCGGGTCTTGTGCGTCGCCGAGCCCTGGTGGGGAAGCAGCACGACGTTCGAGAGCGCCCGCAGCCTTTCCGGCACGTACGGCTCTTCGGCGAAGACGTCGAGCGCCGCGCCGCCGAGGGCGCCGCTCTCCAGCAATTCGATCATCGCCCCCTCGTCGACCAGCGAGCCGCGGCCCATGTTGACGAGCTTGCCCTTCGAGCCGAGCGCCTCCATCACCGGGCGGCTGACGATGCCCTTGGTCTCCTGGGTTCCGGGCGCGATGACGACCAGCCAGTCGACCGCCCGCGCCATCTCGGCGAGGTCGGCGTAATAGGGGTAGGGCTGGTGCTCCTGCTCGTTGCGGCCGTGATAGACCACCTCCATGTTGAAGGCCTGGCAGAGCTTGGCGATGGTCTTGCCGATGCGGCCGAGGCCGAGGATGCCGACCCGGCGGCCGGTCAGCTCGTCGGTCAGGCCGAAGGGCCCCTCGCTCTCCCAGCGGCCGGCCCGGACATAGGCGTCGGACTGCGGCACCCGGTGGCAGAGCGCCAGCATCAGGGCCAGCGTCGTCTCGGCGACGCAATCATTCAGAACGTCCGGCGTGTTGGTCACCGAGACGCCGTGTTCCCTGGCCGCCGTCACGTCCACCGCGTCGTAGCCGACGCCGAAGGAGGAGATGATTTCGAGGTTTGGCAGCGCCGCGATCATCTCGCGCGAGGCGCCATGGTGGCCACCGGTGGCGATGAAGCGCGTCGTCGGCGCGAGCCTTGCGAGAAGCGCCGGCTTGTCCTCGGCTTCGAAATAGCGGTGGAGGGTGAAGTCCTCGGCGAGCGCCGCCTCGACGGGCTCGGCGAAGGGGCAGACTTGCAGGAGGTCGGGCTTGGCCATGGGCGCTGATCCTTGGCGGTTCTCATGAAAGGGCTATGCCGGAGCGATCCGGCGTGAAGGGGTATCTGGGGCGGGAGGCGGATTTCGCCCGAAATCTCAGCCGCCGGGCAGCTGCGACGCGTCGGAAGCCGCCCCGCGGCCGTGGCGCAGGAGCCTCATGGCGAGCGGGATGCACCAGATGGCGATGGTGAAGAGGCCGAGGCCCGCCGCGATCGGCCGCTCGAAGAAGGCGAGGAAGCTGCCGTCGGCCTTGATCATCGAGGTGACGAAGTTCTGCTCCAGCATCGGCCCGAGCACGAGGCCGAGGATCGCCGGGGCGATCGGGATGTCGTTCTCCTCCATCAGGAAGCCGATGACGCCGAAGACCAGCATCAACACGATGCCGAAGGGCGAGTTGTTGATGGCGAAGGAGCCGACGATGCAGAACATCAGGATGATCGGCATCAGGATTCGGGCGGGGATCGACAGGATGGTGCGCGCCGCCTTGATGGCGATCCAGCCCATCGGCAGCATGATCAGATTGGCGAGGAAGAAGACGATGAAGACGGCATAGATCAGCTGCGGCTGGTTGATGAAGATCGTCGGGCCGGGGTTCAGCCCCTTGATGTAGAGGACGCCGATGACGATCGCGGTGATCGAATCGCCGGGAATGCCGAAGACGAGGGCGGGAATCCAGGCGCCGCTCACGGCGCCGTTGTTCGACGCGCCGGCCTCGACCAGACCTTCGACATGGCCGGTGCCGAATTTTTCCGGCTGTTTGGAAAATTTCTTGGAGATCGCATAGGAGATCCAGGCGGCGATGTCGGCGCCGGCGCCGGGCAGAGCGCCGATGGCCGTGCCGGTGACCGAGCCGCGCATCGCCTGGACGGGGTAGCGCTTGAGGTTCGTCCACTGCTTGGTGAAGACGCCGGTGCGCCCGCCCTTTTCCACGGCCGGCGTCTCGGCGCCGGAGGCGACGAAGCGCAAGACCTCCGAGACCGCGAAGAGGCCGATCATCGCCGGGATGAACTGGACGCCCGCCAGAAGCTCGACATTGCCGAAGGTGTAGCGTGGCTGGCCGGCCGGATTGTCGATGCCGATGGTGGCGGCGAAGAGGCCGATGATCAGCGCGATCATGCCCCGCGCCACCGATCCCGGCGAGACGAAGACCGCGCAGGAGAGGCCGAGGACGACCAGCCAGAAATATTCGAAGGAGGAGAACTTCAGCGCCACCTCGGCGAGCATCGGCGCCGCCGTGACGAGGACGATGGTGCCGAAGATGCCGCCGAGCGCCGAGAACACCAGCGAGGCGCCGAGGGCTTCCTCCGCCCGGCCCGAGCGGGTCATCTTGTAGGCGTCCTCGACATAGGCGGCGCTCGCCGGCGTGCCGGGCATGCGCAGCAGCGTGCCGGGAATGTCGCCGGCGAAGATTGCCATCGCCGTCGCCGTGACGATGGCGGCGATGGCCGGCACCGGATCCATGAAGAAGGTGACGGGCACGAGCAGCGCCGTCGCCATGGTCGCCGTCAGGCCGGGGATCGCGCCGACGAACATGCCGAAGGCGGCGGAGGACAGGATGACCAGCAGCACATAGGGCTGAAGGACGAGGGCGAAGGCCTCAGCGAGAATGGACATGGGCTACCACAGGAACGCGAGGAATTCGCTGCGCGGCAGCGGCACGAGCAGGAGCCGGCCGAAGGCCTGCTGGATGACGATGCAGGCCAGGACCGAGACGGCGATGGCCGTCAGCGGCTTCGTCTTCAGCGTCAGCATCAGCACGGCCATGACCACCAGCGACGCCGGCACGAAGCCGATCGAGGGTGCCGCGAGGATGTAGAAGACGACGAGGACGAGCGCGACGAGGACCGAAAGGACGGAACGGCGGGAGCGGAGCCAGGGCGCGAGCTCCAGGCGGGGCATGCGCAGGCCGGCAGCAAGCGCCTTGACGATCATGAACAGGCCGAGAAGCGAGGCGAAGACGGCGATCGCACGGGGCATCGTCCCGGCGCCGTAGTCCTGGCCGGGAATGTCGGTGAAGCCCAGCGCCGAGACATAGATCGCGATACCGCCGCAAAGGACGAGGAGGCCGAGGAGGAGATCGTTGAATTTCATGGACTGTCCGGGAATTGGGACGAGGCGGCGGTTGCGGGAAGCTCGTTCACGGCCGCGCTGGGAACCCCCCTCTGCCTGCCGGCATCTCCCCCTCAAGGGGGGAGATCAGTCGCTCGATGGACGCTTGCGCACCATGATCCACCGCTCGTTCTCGCGATTTTCCGCGGAAAGATCGGGTGCGGCGCTGGCGGAGGGTCGATCTCCCCCCTTGTGGGGGAGATGGGCGGCAGCCCAGAGGGGGGTCCCAGCCTCGGCGCTCGAAAGCGAGGCGCCAAACGACGCCTCGCGCGATCAGCTCATTCCTACTGCTTCGCCAGCCCGGCCTTCTTCATCACCTCGCCGAGGGCCGCGTCGTCCTCGGCGACGATCTTGGTCGCCTCCTCGCCGGCGGCCCAGCGCACGCCGAAGCCGCGGTCCTTCATGAAGGTCTGGTATTCCTCGGAGTTGTAGGCCGTCTCGACGGCACCGATCAGCTTGGCCTTGACGTCCTCCGGCAGGCCCTTCGGCGCCACCACAGCCCGCCAGACGGCGAGCGTCCAGTCCGAGCCGGTGCCTTCCTTCAGGGTCGGAACGTCCGGGAACATCGCCTGGCGCTCGGCCGACATGGAGGCGAGCGGCTTGACCCGGCCGGCATCGATCATCGAGCGACCTTCGGCCAGCGAGGAGGGGACGATATCGACACCGCCCGCCACCATGTCGGTTATGCCGGCCGCCGCGCCCTGGCTCGGCACGAAGGTGACGTAGTCAGGCTCGAGGCCCTCAGACAGCAGCCAGCCGGCAAGGCCCAGATGCCAGATGCCGCCCTGGCCGGTGCCCGACGCCTTGAAGGTGCCCTTCGGTTCGGCCTTGATCTTGTCGAGAAGCGCCTGGACGGTGTCGTAGCCGGAATCGGCCGAGACCATGACGCCGCCGGGATCGGCATTGACGAGGGCGAGGATGTCGTAATTCTCGTAGGTGAGGTCGGTCAGGCCCTGCCAGTGCATCATGTCGATCTCGATCGTCATGATGCCGAGGGTGTAGCCGTCCGGCTCGGCATTGGCGATGGCGCTGTGGCCGACGACGCCCGAACCGCCGGTGCGGTTGATGACGGTGACCGGCTGGCCGAGCCCTTCCTGCAGCAGCGAGGCGATGACGCGGCCGACCGCATCGGTGCCGCCGCCGGCGCCCCAGGGCACGATCATCTGGATCGGCCGGCTCGGATAATCCTCCTGCGCGTGGGCGGCGGGAACGGCGAAGCTGCCGGCGAGCGTGATGGACGTGGCCATCATCGTGGCGGCGGCGAGAAGCGAGCGTCTGTGCATGGTCAGGTTTTCCTCCCAGGATCGACGGACCGCCATTTGTCGACCGGCCCCTGGCGATCGCCCGCGCCTCCCAGCACCGGAACGATCGGGCCGCCGCATCCGGCGATCACGTTCGGGCGCACTATTCAGGCGACGTCGACAGGTGTCAACGTATACGTGGCAAATCACTGGGCTTGATTTATCGCTCGCATGCCGTCCAGACTCGACCGGAGCCGACGGTCCGTCCGTCACACGAGACCGGAGCGCGAAGCCCCATCGTCACAGAGACAGCCGGCGCACGCTGCTGCCATGGACCACGGCGAGAATGAGCACGCCGCCGGGTTCGCCCTCGTAGAGGATGACATGGGAGCGATATTCGTGCCGGCGGACTCGAGGCGCGATCTGATCGGCCGCCCGCCCCATCCGGGGATTGTCCGCGAGAAGCGCGAAGACATGGATCATCCCATCCCCATAGGCCTCGGCCTGAGCCTCACCGAACTGCTCGCAGCCGAAGGCGAAGATCTCGATGATGTCTTC
This sequence comes from Fulvimarina sp., assembly GCA_002700095.1. Taxonomy (GTDB): domain Bacteria; phylum Pseudomonadota; class Alphaproteobacteria; order Rhizobiales; family Rhizobiaceae; genus Jiella. The sequence continues at coordinate 40,902 of PACL01000031.1, forward strand.
CTCGGCGCGGCGCGTGAGGCGAAACCTGCTCAATCATCTGGCCCGGTTCGCGCGGAGGCGCGGCGCCGGCCCTCCTGCTTGATCTCGTCGATCGACCGGTCGCCGATCCCGCTGGCGCGGGCCTCCTCGACGAGCCGACGCAGATCGTCCAGCGTCAGATCCGGGCGCGCCCGACGCTCGCGATCGCGGCGCACGAGGTCGCGGATGTAGTCGCTGGTGCTGGCATATTCGCCCTCGACGATCCGGCCGTCGATCCATTCCTTCATGGCATCCGGCATGGACAGGGTGACTGAGACCACGGGTTCCTCCGCTGCGATCCGACAAGAAATAATCACATATGATCTTGTCCGATGGCAACAAGAACCGTTCGAGCGCTGGAACGACGTGCGGCGCCCGAGGGCGCCGCACAGTTGTTGGTCATGGACGCTTCGCGATCAATCGCGAGCGGCGATGACCGTCTGCTTCTGCTCGCCGATGCCGGCGATGCCGAGCGTCATGACGTCGCCGACCTTCAGATACTGGGGCGGCTTCATGCCCATGCCGACGCCGGGAGGCGTGCCGGTGGTGATGACGTCGCCGGGCATCAGCGTCATGAACTGCGAGCAGTAGGAGACGACGTGGGGCAGGTTGAAGATCAGCGTCGAGGTGGTGCCGGTCTGGCGCCGCTCGCCGTTGACGTCGAGCCACATGTCGAGGTCGTGCGGGTCGGAGACCTCGTCGCGGGTGACGAGCCAGGGGCCGAGCGGGCCGAAGGTATCGTGGCTCTTGCCCTTGGTCCACTGGCCTTGGCGCTTGGTCTGGAAGGTCCGCTCGGAGACGTCGTTCATGACGGCGAAGCCGGCGACATAGTCCATCGCGTCGGACTCGGACACATATTTCGCCCGCGAGCCGATGATCACCGCGAGCTCCACCTCCCAGTCGAGGGCGTCGGAGCCGCGGGGCTGCTCGACGTCGTCATTCGGCCCGCAGAGCGCGTTGATCTGCTTGGTGAAGATGATCGGCTCGGTCGGCGGCTCGGCGCCGGTCTCGGCGGCGTGGTCGGAATAGTTGAGGCCGATGCAGAGGATCTTGGAGACCCCCGCGACGGGCGAGCCGTAGCGCGGGCTGCCCTCGACGAGGGGCAGCGAGGCCGGGTCGATCGCCTTCAGGGCCGCAAGGCCCTTGGGCGACAGGACGTCACCGGCAATGTCGGCGACATGGGCGGACAGATCGCGGATCTTGCCGTCGGCGTCGATCAGTCCGGGCTTTTCCTGGCCGAGGGGGCCGTAACGAACGAGTTTCATGGTGTCCTTTCAGTGTGGCGGGTGGTTGCACAGCCCCGGCGAAGCGGGGCGGTGAAGGAGCCCCTCATCCTGAGCCTGTCGAAGGACGAGGGGCGCTCGGCGCAATCTGGAGGCTTCACCCTCGTGGTTCGACAGGCTCACCATGAGGGTGAAGACGTTCGCGCCTTTGCATGCCGTATCGCTGGCCTCAATACACCGCGCGGCCGCCGGAGATGTCGAACACCGCGCCGGTGGAGAAGGAGCAGTCCTCCGACGCCAGCCAGACGATCATCGCGGCGACTTCGGCAGGTTCCACGAAGCGGTTTAGCGGGATCTTCGACAGCATGTAGTCGATGTGCTCCTGGCTCATCTGGTCGAAGATGGCGGTGCGGGCGGCGGCGGGCGTGATGCAGTTGACGAGGACGCCGGCGCCGGCGAGTTCCTTGCCGAGGGACTTGGTGAGGCCGATGAGGCCGGCCTTCGAGGCCGAATAATGCGAGGCGTTGGGGTTGCCCTCCTTGCCGGCGATCGAGGCGACGTTGACGATGCGGCCGTAGCCGGCCGCGATCATCGACGGCACCAGGGCCCGGGCGGTGAGATAGGGCCCGACCAGATTGACCTCGAGGGTCTTGCGCCAGATTGCCGGCTCGAGCTCCCAGGTCTTGCCGTTGCCGCCGGTGATGCCGGCATTGTTGACGAGGATGTCGATCGCCCCCGCCGCAAGGGCCTGCCTCGCCGCGGCGTCGACCGAGGCCTCGTCGGTGAGTTCGACGACCGTGCCGCTGGCTCTTTCGCCATGCTCCCCGCCGCCCGGCCCACTGCCGGTGAGGCCCTTGTCGGCGAGCGACGCAAGCGCTTCGTCGATCGCCGCGCCGTCGACGTCCCACAGGACGACGGAGGCGCCGCTCTCCAGCATGCGCTCGGCGGTGGCAAGGCCGATGCCCCGCGCGCCGCCGGTGATGACGGCCCTGCGGCCCTCCAGATCGATCCGGTTCATCCTGTGGCTTCCTCCCGCCCTGCTTCGTGGTTGCTCCCGCCATGGCACAGCCCGGCCGCGCAATCAACGTATACGTCGATTCTCGTCTCTCGCGGGTTCGGCGCGCTAGCGATCGCTCGCGAAACCCGCCGCCTGGCCCCTCAGCATGGCCAGCGCGTTGCGATCGGCCCGCTCCCGGTGCTGGGCATGGAGATGGGCGGCGAGGCGCTCGTCGCCGGCGCGGATCGCCTCGAAGATCGCCCGGTGCTCGAGGTCCGACTGGGTGGGGCGGGGCCTGAGCTTCACGATCGCCATATGGGCTCGGTACTGCTGGTCCCAGCACAGCCGCAGCGCCCCCTGCAGCCGGCGGTTCTCGCAGAGGCCGACGAGTTCGGAGTGGAAGACGTTGTCGAGATGCGACCACTGCACGATGTCGCCGCGGGTGGTCTCGCGCTCCATCTGGTCGAGGAGTGCCGAAAGGCGCCGCACCTCCTCGTCCTTCAGGCCGCGCCGGGCGAGAAGGGCGGCGGCCTTCACCTCGAGCGGCGACAGCACGTCGTAGATCTGCGCGAGTTCGTCGAGGGACTGGGACTTCACGGTGATGCCGTGGCGCGGGCGGACCTCGACGAGATCCTCCTCCTCCAGCCGGATCAGCGCCTCGCGGACCGGGGTGCGCGACAGGGACAACAGGCTCGCCACCTCGGCCTCGAGCAGCGTGGTGCCAGGCGGCAGCCGGCCCTCCAGGATGCGGAACTTCAGGTCGTGATAGGCGCGGTCGCGGGCCGGCATGCGGGCGACGCCGGCAAGGGTCGGGCGCGGGCGCGAGCCGCCCGCCGCCGGCCCCGGCCGCTGCTTGCGCTGGCGAGCGGGATCGGCCGCCGCCGTCTCGGCCTCGTCGGCCCCGGGCAGCGCGATCTCGCCGGGCGATCCCGTCGGCTTCATCTCCACCATGGCGCCATCGACGTCACCTTCTTCGTTCGTGCCGGCCAGCCTCAGGGCTTCCGGCCATCGACGCCGTTCAGCCCGGCGACGATATCAGACAGGGTCGGCAGGTAGCCATCGCCGCGCCCGAGCGCCTCGGCCGTGGCGAACTCGTTCTTCACCGCCGAGGACACATGGCTGGCGATGCCGCTCTCATTGGCCAGCGAGACGAGGTAGCGCATGTCCTTGTGGGCGTTTTTCAGCGTGAACTTGTGGGCGTTCGGATTGCCGCCGACGACATAGTCCATGAAGGTCTGGTAGAAGCCGCAATCCATGCGGCCGCCGCCGATCACCGAATGGAACACGTCCGGGGTGATGCCGTTCTTCGCCCCGATCGCCAGGGCTTCCGAATAGAGCGCGGCATAGCCGAGCGAGATGAAGTTGTTGAGGAGCTTCATCGTGTGGCCGGCGCCGACCTCGCCGACCCGCACCACCTTGCCGCCGACGACGTCGAGAATCGGCTTGACCCGCGCGAACAGAGCCTCGCTCGCCCCGACCATGAGGTCGAGATTGCCCTCCCAGGCCTCCTTCGGGGTGCGCGACAGGGGCGCGTCGACGAAGGCGACTCCGGCCGCCTCGCAGCGCGCGGCAAGCTGGCGCGTGGAGACCGGATTGGACGTGGAGCTGTCGATGATCGTCCGCAACTTGCCGTTCGCCGCGAGGATCGCCTCGACGGCAGCCTCGACCTCAGGGCTGCCGGGAAGGCAGAGATAGACGAGGTCTGAGTTCGCGGCGATCTCGGCGACGTCCTTCGCCTCGATTGCTCCACGTGAAACAAGATCCTCGACCGGCTCGCGGTTGCGATGGGCGAGAACGCTCAAGGGATAGCCGGCCTCGACGAGGTTCTTGGCCATGCCGTGGCCCATCAGCCCGGCGCCGAGGAAGCCGATATGGGGGCGGTCGGTCATTGTGGGGCTCTCCTGGGTTGGGTTCGTCTGGTGGCGTGCGCTCAGAGGGGTCGGTCGACCGGAAAAGGCTGCGCGGGTGCCTCGGCGCAATCATCAATTCAACCGTCGCTCTGGTGAAAGCCCGATCGGCGCCGGACCGATGATCTCCACAATCCTCACCCTCGCGCCGCCTCGTCGGCGATGTGGGCCCGGACGATGTCGGCGAAGCTCCGGTCCGCCGAAAAGCCGACGCTCGTCGCGCGGCTGGCGTCGAAGTCGCGCGGCCAGCCGGCGACGATCTTCTCGATGACGGCGTCCGGCTCGCGGCGGATGCGGTTCACCACCTCGTCGCCGGCGACTTCCCGCAGCGCCTCGATCATCTCGGCAATGGTCACCGACAGGCCCGGCATGGTCAGGCAGCGGCGGGCGCCGAGGACGTCGGTGTCCATGGTCGCCGCATGCATCAGGAACTCCACCGCCGAGGCCGGGCTCGCCACCCAGTGTTGCACGTCGTCGGCGACGGGAAGGATTGCCTCCTCGCCGGCCAGCGGCTCGCGGATGATGCCGGAAAAGAAGCTCGACGCCGCCTTGTTCGGCTTGCCGGGACGCACGACGATGGTGGGAAGCCGGATGCCGACGCCGTCGACGAAGCCCTTGCGGCTGTAGTCGTTGAGGAGCAGTTCGCAGATCGCCTTCTGTGTGCCGTAGCTGGTCAGCGGCGCGGCAAGGAAGGTGTCGGTGATCTTGTCCTCGAAAGGCGCGCCGAAGACCGCGATGGACGACGTGAAGACGAGGCGTGGCCGGTAGTTCTCGCCCTCGGCGCGGATCGCCTCGAGGAGATAGGACATGCCCTGCTGGTTGATCCGGTAGCCCTTGTCGAAATCGGCTTCCGCCTCGCCGGAGACGATGGCGGCGAGGTGGAAGATCATGTCGGGGCGCTTCTTGACCAGCGCCTCGACCGTCGCCTGGTCGGCGATGTCGCCGGCCGCAGCGTCGATCGTGACGCCGTCGGGCGCGGCGATCTGCGGCTCCACGACGTCGAAGGCGTCGATGGCCGTGATCGCCTCGCCGGCGACGGTCTTCTCATTGAGCAGCCGGTCGATCAGCCGCCGGCCCACCATGCCCGCCGCGCCGAGGATCAGGATCCGCATGTTCTTCCTCCCGTTTGCGACGCTCGGCCTCCGCGTGGAAGGTCTAGCGTCTTCTTGTCGTTCGACGGCGACGGCCGCCGTCACCCCCCTCTGTCCTGCCGGACATCTCCCCCACAAGGGGGGAGATCGGCGGCGGACCGGGCCTGGCTCTTCTGGACACGGCTCCGCTAGGCTCTTCCTCGATCGGCCGACGGAGCCGCCACTGCAGGTTCAATCTCCCCCCTTGTGGGGGAGATGGCTGGCAAGCCAGAGGGGGGTCCCTCGGCTCGCCCTGTCACACCTTCACTCTCGTCGCGCCCGACCGAAGCGTCGGCGCGACGAGCGCATCATCAGAGCGACCAGCCGCCGTCGATCAGTTGCGTCGTGCCAGTGGTGAAGGCGCTTTCGTCCGACGCGAGATAGACCGCCAGATGGGCGATCTCCGCCGCCTTGCCGATGCGGCCCATGGGCTGGCGCTCGACGAAGGCCGCGCGGGCCTTGTCGGTGCCGCCGAGCGTCTTGCCGAGTTCCTCGATCCGCCCGTCCAGCGAGGGGGATTCGATGGTGCCGGGGCAGATGGCGTTGCAGCGGATGCCCTGCTTGATGAAGTCGATGGCGACGGAGCGGGTGAGGCCGATCACCGCCGCCTTGGTGGCCATGTAGACGTAGCGGTTGGGTGCCGCCTTGATCGACGAGGCGGCCGACGACATGTTGATGATCGAGCCGCCGCCCTTTTCCAGCATGCGCGGGACGAGGGCCGAGATCGTCCGGTGCATCGCCTTGACGTTCAGCTCGAAGGAGAAGTCCCAGGCCTTCTCGTCGCAGTCCAGCACCGTGCCGTGATGGACGTAGCCGGCGCAGTTGAACAGGATGTCCGGCGTCTCGATACCATCCAGATAGGCCTTGACCGCGGCCGAATCCGTGACGTCGAGGCTGGCGAGATGGGCGTTGCCGGCGTGGTCGAGGCCGGTGAGCTTTTGGGCGTCGAGATCGGTGGCGTAGACCGTCGCACCCTCGGCGACGAAAGCTTCGGCGACGGCGCGGCCGATGCCCTGGCCGGCGGCCGTGCAGACGGCGATCTTGCCCTGGAGGCGTCCTGTCATGGCGTCTGGTCCTTCATGTCATGCGTGGCGAGCGGGCCGGCCGCAGGGCGGCGTTCCCGCAGATTTCAAATGCCGGCCGGCGACCCTTGATCGATCCGCCGGCCTGACTTGCGGCCCCTGCCCCTCCGGGCGATGGCGTCGGCGGCGGGTGGCAAGGTGCCACCCGGATCAGCACCGAACGATCAGTCTCCGGCCGGACAGTTCCGGCCGATCGATGCCGGCCTGTCAGCGCCGGTCCGTCAGTGCCGGCCGGTCAATGGTTGTCGCGCGGCACCTTGGCCATGTCGCCATTGGCACCGCCTTGCGCGAGCCGCTGGTATCTGACGGCTCCCTCGAGCACCATGCCGGTCTCGAACTGCGAGACGATACCGCGCTGGATCTCCTGCCAGGGCGTCTGATGATCCGGATACTGGTAGCCACCGGCAGCCTCCAGCGCCTCACGGCGTGTCGCGAGTTCGTCCTCGGAGATCTGGATGTCGGCGGTGCCGCGACCCAGATCGATGCGCACCTTGTCGCCGGTGCGAAGCAGCGCGAGACCGCCACCGGCCGCCGCTTCCGGCGAGGCGTTGAGGATCGAGGGCGAACCGGACGTGCCGGACTGGCGGCCGTCGCCGATACAGGGCAGCTCGTTGATGCCGCGCTTGATCAGATAGTCGGGCGCTCGCATGTTCACGACCTCGGCGCCGCCGGGATAGCCGATCGGGCCGGCGCCGCGCATGAAGAGGATCGAATTCTCGTCGATTTCGAGGGCCGGATCGTCGATGCGGTGGTGGTAGTCCTCGGGCCCGTCGAAGACGACCGCCTTGCCGACGAAGGCCATCGGGTCTTGCGGGTTCGACAGGTAGCGCTCGCGGAACTTGGGCGAGATCACCGACAGCTTCATGATCGCCGAGGAGAACAGGTTGCCCTTCAGGACGCGGAAACCGGCATGGGGCTTCAGCGGGTTGTCGAAGGTGCGGATGACGTTCTTGTCCTCGATGACGGCGCCGCGGCAGTTGTCGCCGATCGACTTGCCGTTGACCGTCAGCGCGTCCTCGGCGATCAGGCCCTGCTCCATCAGCTGGTTGACCACCGCCGGCACGCCGCCGGCGTGATAATAGTCCTCGCCGAGATATTCGCCGGCCGGCTGCAGGTTGACCAGCAGCGGGATCTCCTCGCCATAGGTCTGCCAGTCGTCGATGGTGAGTTCCACGCCGACATGGCGGGCGAGCGCGTTCAGATGGATCGGCGCATTGGTCGAGCCGCCGATCGCCGAGTTGACGCGGATGGCGTTGACGAAGGCGTCCTTGGTCAGGATGTCGGTCGGCTTCAGGTCCTCATGGACCATCTCGACGATGCGCTTGCCGGTGAGATAGCTCATTTCCTGGCGGTCGCGGTAAGGCGCGGGGATCGCGGCGGAGCCGGGCAGCTGCATGCCCAGCGCCTCGGCCAGCGAGTTCATCGTCGAGGCCGTGCCCATGGTGTTGCAGTAGCCGGTGGAGGGCGCCGAGGAGGCGACCAGCTTGACGAAGCCGGGATAGTCGATCTCGCCGGCGGCCATCATCTCTCTCGCCTTCCAGACGATGGTGCCCGAGCCCGTGCGCTCGCCGCGGAACCAGCCGTTGAGCATCGGCCCGACGGAGAGCGCGATCGCCGGGATGTTCACCGTCGCCGCCGCCATCAGGCAGGCGGGCGTGGTCTTGTCGCAGCCGATGGTCAGAACGACGCCGTCGAGCGGATAGCCGTAGAGGAGTTCGACGAGGCCGAGATAGGCAAGGTTGCGATCGAGCGAGGCGGTCGGCCGCTTGCCGGTCTCCTGGATCGGATGGACCGGAAATTCGATGGCGATGCCGCCGGCCTCGCGGATGCCCTCGCGCACCCGCTTGGCCAGCTCCAGATGGTGCCGGTTGCAGGGCGACAGGTCGGAACCGGTCTGGGCGATGCCGATGATCGGCTTGCCGGACTGGAGCTCGGCCTGGCTGAGGCCGAAATTCAGATAGCGCTCGAGATAGAGCGCCGTCATGTCCGGATTATGCGGATTGTCGAACCAGGCGCGGGATCTCAGCGGGGTCTTGAGGGAATTGGAATCGGTCATTGCGGCTCCCGGCGCGCCGGCCCGGCAAGCGGCGGCGGCTTGGTTTCTTGTCGTTGAACGACGTATACAATAATCCCAGCGAGGCGCAAACGGGTCGAAGGGCCGATGCGGCGTCATGTGGCTGGGACGTTGTCCCGACCTGCGCCGGCCCGGACGCATCCGGTGCGGCGGTCGACGGATATGGACGTGGGAGCGGCAGGCTGCCAGCGCATACGCAGGATCCGAGACAAGCCTGACGAATCAAAGCCGAGACGGTGCCAGGACCGCCACCTTCCGGTTGCGATCGTCACCGGCGACACGATCTGATTCGGCCCGCGGAAGAGCTCGTTCCTTGCAGACGCCATGCGGCACAGGGCCGCGCCCCTTCTGCAGCCGGCGTTTCCCGGCCTGGCTAACCAACCAGCGATTTTACCGGTTGCCTCCCTGACGTTACGTGATATCGATCGTTCCGGGGTAGACGGCCGACCGGTTCCGGCGGCGGAAATGACGATGATTCTGGAGGGCCCGATGGCGCCGCAAACCACCCGTACCGACCTGATCAACCGGTTCAATCTTCGCGACGATGCGAGCCTGGAACTCTACGGTGTCCGCGGCATCGAGGTCGTCTATGTGGGCGAGAGCGTCTTCGTATACACGGCGGGCGAGTATGACGACGGCGTGAGCGCTTTCGAGCTGTTGCCGGACGGTTCGCTGGCGCCGATCTCATCCTATCTCGACGATTCGACGACGCAGCTCCTGGATGGCGCGTCGAGCCTCGTCTCGGTGACCGTCGGCGCACGAACCTTTCTCTACGCCAATGCCTATTATGACGATGCGATCACCGCCTTCGAGGTGGCTGTCGACGGGACGCTCTCCGTCGTCGGGACCGTGCAGGACGACGGCACCGGCACGCTGGAGCTCGACGGCACCTATGGGCGGATGGAGATCGTCAATGTCGGCGGCAACGACTTCCTGATCGCCACCGGCTATCTCGACGACGGCCTCAGCATCTTCCGCATCGGCGCCGACGGCACCCTGACCAACACCGTCAGCTTCGACGACGCGGCCAATCTGGGCTATGGGCTCGACGGCGCCTATGACGTGGCCTCGGCGACGATCGGCGCGAACACCTTCATCTTCGTGGCCGGCAATTCGGAATCCGCCGTCACCTCCTTCCGGATCAATCCGTTCGGCAATATGACCCTGGTGCAGGGCCTCGCCGACAGCGGCGATCTCGAACTCTCCGGCGCAACGGGCGTCGAGACCGCCGTCATCGGCGGCACGACCTATCTGTTCGTCTCCGGGACGGACGATGACGGCATCAGCGTCTTTTCGGTCGCCGCCAACGGCTCGCTGACGAACGTCTTCAATCTGGCGAACGCGACCGGTCTCAGTCTCAACGGCGTTGCCGAGATGGAAGCCTTCACCCTCGGCGGTGAGACATTCCTTGCCACCGGCAGCCGTTTCGACGACGCCCTCAGCTACTTCCGGGTCGGCTCGGACGGCTCGCTCACCCTGGTCGACACGGTACTCGACAGCGAGAACGCCAATTTCAATCTCAACGACATCCGCTCCCTCGCCTTTGCGGAAATCGACGGCCTGTCCTTCCTGATCGCCGGCGGCTACGCCGACGCCGGCATCTCCACCTTCCAGCTCGGCGTCAGTGCCGACCCGCTGATCGGCACCGAGGATCGCGACCTCATCATCGGCAGCGAACTCGACGACGTCATCGAGGGGCTCGGAGGCGACGACGTCCTCCTCGGCGACGATGGAAACGACGAGATCGACGCGGGCGGCGGCAACGATGTCGTCGACGGCGGCGACGGCAACGACGTCATCACCGGCGACGGCAGCCTGTCGCAGACCGCGGCAGACAGTGTCGTCGTCCCCTCGACGCAGCAGAATCTCGCGCTGTCCGTCACGCTGCCGGACGCGTCCGATTCCGAAGAGATCGAGATCTCCGGCTTCATCAGCCGCAATCTCATCCAGAACAGCGACTTCAACATCGTCTACGTTATCGACGTCTCCGGCTCCATGTCCGGGACGTTCAGCGGCTCGGAGACGGTCGGCGACCTGAATGGCGACGGCTCGTCCAACACCCTGATAGACGGCACCATCGCGGCCTTCGAGGCGCTGAACGCCTCGATCGTCAATGCCGGTCTCGGGACGTCGCAGGTGTCGATCGTGCCGTTCCAGTCCACCGCGTCGATCTCCTACCAGGGGACGGCCGGCAGCGGCGTGCCCAATGCCCTGCGTTCGCTGGACGACGGCGGCGGCACCGATTTCGAGGCCGCCCTGCAGCAGACGATCACCGCGCTCCAGAATGCCGGTGCCGGCGAGAACCGCATCTTCTTCATCTCGGACGGCGGCAACAACGAGGGCGGCAGCTTCACCGACGAGGTCGCGACGCTGCTGGCGGCCAATGGCCTCAACGCCGAGATCCGCTCGATCGGCCTCGGCAACGGCGCCGTGCTGGCCGATCTCGACCTCGTCGACGACGGCATCGCCAACAATTCCGCCGAGCGGGTCCTCACGCCCTCCACCCTGACCGCCGGCCTCACCGGTTCGGCCGTGGCGACGAGCGAGATCGATCGGCTGGAGGTCTACGTCAACGGCCAGCTGGTTCGCACCATCACCCCCGACGGCTTCACCATCACGCCGCTCGGCCTGCAATACGACGTGACGCTCGACGGCCTCTCCACCACCGCCAGCGACACGGTGACCGTCAAGCTGATCGCCTCGGACCCGGCCATGACCTCAGTCCAGGTCTCGCTCGACCTCGAGAACGCTCCGACCCAGGAGGGCGACGACGTCCTCTCCGGCGGCGCCGGCAACGATTCCATCACCGGCAATGGCGGCGACGACGTTCTGATGGGCGATGCCGGCGACGACGGGCTGTCCGGCGGGCGGGGCGACGACGTCCTCTCGGGGGGCGACGGCCTCGACAATCTCAGCGGCGGCTCGGGCAACGACATCCTGAATGGCGGCCGCGGCGGTGACACCCTCGACGGCGGTTCGGGCAACGATACCGCGAGCTATTCCGGCTCGCTGGCCGTCCGCGTCAATCTCGGCGGCAACATCGCCTATAGCGGCGACGCGACCGGCGACACGCTGATCTCGATCGAGAACCTGATCGGCTCGTCCAGCAACGACAGCCTTCTCGGAAGCATCGAGAACAACCGCATCGAGGGCGGCGACGGGGATGACGTCCTGCGCGGCTTTGCCGGCTTCGACGATCTCCACGGCGGCAACGGCAACGACTTCCTCTATGGCGATTTCAACATCGACACGCTGTTCGGCGACGCAGGTCTCGACACGCTTTCGGGCGGTGACGGAGACGACATCCTCGACGGCGGGGCGGACGCAGACAGGCTGTTCGGCAATGCCGGCGTGGACACCGCCTCCTATGGTTCGGCGAGTGCCGGCGTCATTGCCGACCTTCTGGTGACTTCGATCAACACCGGCGACGCGGCCGGGGACCGCTACTATCTGATCGAGAACCTCTCCGGGTCCGACTTCAACGACAATCTGCGCGGCGACGACGCGGTCAATGTGGTGACCGGCGGCCTCGGCGACGACCGGCTGTTCGGCCGGGGCGGCGACGACACGCTGGTCGGCGGGCTCGGGGCGGATGTCCTCAATGGCGGGACCGGTTCCGACACCGCGAGCTACCTAGCAGCGAGCCGCGCGGTGCTCGCCGATCTCACCGACGCCTCGCGCAATGTCGGCGAAGCCGCCGGCGACACCTATGTCCAGGTCGAAAACATCGCCGGCTCCAACTTCAACGACAATCTGCGCGGCGATGCCGGCGACAACGTCATCGCCGGCAACAATGGCAACGACGTCATCGCCGGAGAGGGCGGCGCCGACCGGCTGTTCGGTGGCCTCGGCGACGACCGTCTCGACGGAGGTGCCGGCGGCGACGTCCTCAATGGCGGCGGCGGGACCGATACGGCCTACTACGCCTTCGCTACGGGGGCGGTGCTGGTCGACCTCCTTTCGGCCAACGTCAATTCGGGTGACGCCACGGGCGACACCTACACGTCGATCGAGAACCTGTTCGGCTCGATCTACAATGACAACATGCGCGGCGACGACAACGCCAACCGCATCGACGGCCATCTCGGCACCGACTGGCTGTTCGGGCGGGGCGGCAACGACACGCTGATCGGCGGGGAGGGCAACGACCGGCTGGAAGGCGGCCTCGGCGCCGACACGCTGAATGGCTGCGCCGGCACCGACACGGCGTCCTACATCTACGCGACCGCCCCCGTCCTCGCCGATCTTGCCAATGCCGGCCTCAACACCGGCGAGGCGACAGGCGACGTCTATGTCTCGATCGAGAACCTCATCGGCTCGGGATCGGCCGACAACCTGCGGGGCGACGCGGCGGACAACGCCATCGACGGCGGCAACGGCAATGACTGGCTCTATGGCCGCAACGGCAACGACACGCTCACGGGCGGCATCGGCGCCGATCGGCTCTCCGGCGAGGCCGGCTTCGACGTGCTGATCGGCGGCGTCGGCAACGACCAGCTCACCGGCGGCTCCAACGCCGACACCTTCGTCTTCGCCGACGGCTTCGGCAACGACACCATCACCGACTTCGAGGCACTCAACAATTTCGAGCGCATCGATCTCAGGGACGTCACGGCGATCACCAGCTTCGCCGACCTTCAGGCCAGCCATCTCAGCCAGAGCGGCGCCAATGCCGTCATCGCCGACGGGGCCGGCAACACCATCACGCTCGCCGGCGTGAACATCGCCCATCTCGACGCGAACGACTTCGTGTTCTGAGGATGCCCGAATGTCGGGGGCCGGACGACAGGCCCCCGGTATCCGGCGGGACCGTGTCCGCCCGAACTTGCGTCGGGAGACGGTGGTGCGCGCTGCCCGTGCCGGTTCAGGCGGGCGGCCCGCGAAAGGCGTCGGTCAGACCGATCCGAGGACGAGGCCCTGGCCGAGCAGCACGAACAGCCAGTGGCCGGCCTCGATCAGCGGCAGGTCCCAGCCGAAACCCTGGAAGCGGCGGTTGACGAGGAGGGTGGTGGCGACGAAGCCGAGCCAGAGGAAGAGCGCGGCGAAGAGGGCGTCGGGCAGGGTGACGGTCTCGAAATGGGCGAGGAGCAGCGAGAACACCGTCGCCATGACGCCCTGCGCGGCGGCGGCGAGGGCGACGTTGCCGTGGCGCTCCGGGTCGCCCAGGAGATCGAACCGCGACGCCCGTCGCCAGCTGCGGGCCAGCGCCGTGTACCAGATCGTTCCGACGATCATCGAGACCACCGTGGCCAGGACGATGGCGAAAGCATCGACCGTCGCCAGCGACATCGATTTCCTGCCCCCTCGTATTCCCCGGATCGGAGCTTGCGAGAGCAGGGGCGTTTCGTCAACTGACCACGGCCGATCGCGGCCCTCTGCCGCGCGGCGACCACGAGCCGGCGCAGTGGCCAGGCACCGCGGGGGCGGTTGCGCACCGGCGAGGCGGCGTCAGGCCGGGGCGCGCCACCGCCAGACGGCGACCCGCTTGACCTCCTGGTCCTCCAGCGCCCGGCTGACCGGCACCTGATATTCGGCCAGCCGCTCCAGCCGCTCCCGCGGCAGATAGGCCCGCCCGGGATCGCCGACGAGGACGGCCACCCCGCCTTGTACAAGTGCGTCGAACCAGGGAGTGACGGCGCGGGCCATGTCCCGGTCGTAGAAGACGTCGCCGGCAAGGACGAGGTCGGCCTCGACCGGCCGGCCGACGAGATCGTCGCCGCGAAAGCCGATCGTCCCGCGAAGGCCGCTGGCTTCGACATTCAGCGCCAGATTGAGCCGAAGGGCGGCCGCGGCAAACGGATCGATGTCGGCGGCCGTAGCCGATGCCGCGCCGGCCGTCAGCGCGGCGATGGCAACGAGGCCGGAGCCCGATGCGAAATCGATCACGGAACGGCCGTCGACGGTTTCGGGGTGATCGAGCAGATAGCGCGCCAGCCCTTGGCCGCCGGCCCAGGCAAAGGCCCAGAAGGGCGGCGGCAGGCCGAGCTCGGCGAGTTCCTCCTCGGTCTTCTGCCAGAGCTCGTGGGCTTCCGAGGCGAGCCGGAGGGCGATTTCCGGCACATGGGGCGGGCGGGATACGGCGGTGTTGGCGAGGATGAACGCCTCCGCCCGTCGCGGGTCGAGGCGCGCCTCGCCCTCGGCCTTGCCATTGCCCGGCCCTGCCCCGTCGTCCTGCGTCACGCCCGCCCTGCCCCGTTGTTCCTGACCGAGGATTTCGATACCGGGTGCGGGGGCCGCCTGTCGATCCCGCTGGTTGCGTGGGACCGAGGTGCCCGACCGGGGCGGGCGGCAAGGGCGAGCGATTGGGCGGCGGGCTTTTCCATCGGCGACACATTCGCGACGTCCGGCCGATGGACAAGCGGGCCTGCGGCGACATGTTGGCGCAAGCGGCACCGGGTGACGAGGAAGAGGGAGCAGGGTCTTGCAACGCACGGACAGCGAGGCGGCGGGCGTCCTCCTCGGCAAGGTCGGCCGGGCCGGCCGCATCACGCTGAACAAGCCGAAGGCATTGAACGCCCTCGACCACGACATGGCGCTCGCCATCGCGGCGGCGCTCGAGGCCTGGGCCGGCGACGACGGGGTCGACCTGGTGGTCATCGACGCGGCCGGCGACAAGGCGTTCTGCGCCGGCGGCGACATCGCGGCGCTCTATCACGAGGGCAAGGCCGGCCGGTTCGACACGGCCCGCCGCTTCTTTGCCGACGAATACCGGCTGAACCGGCAGATCGCCCATTATCCCAAGCCCTATGTCGCGATGATGGACGGCATCGTCATGGGCGGCGGCGTCGGGCTGTCTGCCCATGGCCGGCTGCGGATCGTCTCCGAGCGCTCGATGGTGGCGATGCCGGAATGCGGCATCGGCCTGATCCCCGACGTCGGTGGCACGCTGGTGCTCGGCCGGGCGCCGGGGCGGCTGGGCGAATATCTCGGCCTCACCGGATTTCGCATGAAGGCCGCCGACGCGATTTTCGCCGGCTTTGCCGACCGCTACCTGCCGTCGGCCCGAATGGGCGAAGCTGTCGAGCGGCTCGAGGCGAGCGGCGATCCGCAAGCGATCGAGGACCTGTTCGAGACGCCCGAGGCGGGCGAGCTTGCGGGCCGGATGGAGGCGATCGACCGCGTCTTCGCGCTATCCGACACCGCCGCGATCCTCGCCGCGCTGGAGGCCGACGGCGGGGAATTCGCCGCTGCCACCGCAAAGACGATCCGCCGCGGCTCGCCGCTTTCGCTGGCCGTCACCCTCGAACTGGTGCGCGCGGCAAGGGCCGACCCATCGATCGAGACGGCCCTTGCCCGGGAATACCGCTACACTTTTCGCGCCCAGACCCTGGGGGACATTCTGGAAGGGACCCGGGCGGTGGTGATCGACAAGGACAGAACCCCGCGCTGGTCCACCGAGCGGATCGAGGATCTGCCGCGGAGCGAGGTGGAGGCGATGTTGCGGCCGCTGGGCGAGGACGAGCTGACGTTCTGAGCAAGCGGTTGCACGAGGAACGATGCGCGGGGAATGATCGATGGGGGAGCGGATGACATTCCGGCGCCCCCGCTAGAACGACCAAGGGAGGACGAGATGAAGATCGGTTTCATCGGGCTCGGCAACATGGGCGCGCCGATGGCGAAGAACCTCGCCGCGGCGGGCCATGAGGTCGCCGGCTTCGACACGGCGGGGGTGAGCGTCGCGGGCGTGACGCAAGCCGCCGCCATGGAGGATGCCGTCAGGGGCTGCGAGGTGGTCGTCACCATGCTGCCGAACGGCGCAATCGTGCGGACGGTGCATGCGGCGATCATCGCCGCCGCCGATCCGGAGACGCTCATCATCGACTGCTCGACCATCGACGTCGAGAGCGCCCGGGCGGCGCATGAGGCGGCCGGCGAAAAGGGGCTGATGTCCCTCGACGCGCCGGTCTCCGGGGGAACGGGAGGCGCTGCGGCCGGCACGCTGACTTTCATGGTCGGCGGCTCCGAGGCCGCCTTCGCCAAAGGCCGGCCGCTCTTCGACATCATGGGGGCGAAGGCGGTGCATTGCGGCGAGGCCGGAGCCGGCCAGGCGGCGAAGATCTGCAACAACATGATCCTCGGCATCTCCATGATCGGCGTCTGCGAGGCGTTTCATCTGGCCGACACGCTCGGCCTCGACCGAAAGGCGATGTTCGACGTCGCCTCGACCTCGTCGGGCTCCTGCTGGTCGCTCAACACCTACTGCCCGGCGCCGGGCGTCGGCCCGGAAAGCCCGGCCGACCATGGCTACAAGCCGGGTTTTGCCGCCGAACTCATGCTCAAGGACCTCGACCTCTCCCAGACCGCCGCCGAGAAGAACGGTGCCGCGACCGAACTCGGCCGGCATGCGCGGGACGTCTACAAGGCGTTCGTCGAGGCCGGCGGCAAGGGCAAGGATTTCTCGGCGATCCTGGAGAAGCTGAGCGCCGGGTAGGGCATCGCGGCTCTGGGGCCGACCCCGCGCTTCGACCGGCCCGAACCTTCGGACCGACGAGGGAGCAGCGATCCCTGAAAGGCCATGAGGGGCGAAGGCGGCCTGGACGAAGCCGGGGATGACGGTCTGTCCGGGCTGGCGCCTCCGTCGCCGGCAACCGAAGATGACGATGGACGAAAAGCCGCCAGCCTCCACCTGCCGTGATCCGAACCCTCACCCGAGACTGCCGAACCGATGCAACAACCGGACCGCTACGCCGCCTTCCTCTTCGACATGGACGGCACCATCCTCACCTCGATCGCCGCCGCCGAGCGGGTCTGGGCGCGCTGGGCCGAGCGCCATGGGCTCGACGTCGAGCGCTTTCTGCCGACCATCCACGGCAAGCGGGCGGTGGACACCGTTGCCGCACAGAGGCTCGACGGCGTCGATGTCGAGCGCGAGGCCGAATGGGTGCTGGAGGCGGAGATGGACGACACCGCCGATATCGAGGCCGCGGGCGGGGTCGCCGCCTTTTTGGCGTCGCTGCCCGAAGACCGCTGGGCCCTCGTCACCTCGGCGCCGCGGCGGCTGGCGATCCGGCGGATGGAGGCGGCCGGGCTGCCGGTGCCGGGGCTGGTCGTCGCGGCGGAGGATGTCGTCAATGGTAAGCCGGCTCCCGATGGCTTCGTGATGGCCGCGGAGCGGCTCGGCGTCGCGATCGAGGCTTGCCTGGTCTTCGAGGACAGCCTCGCCGGAATCGCCGCGGCGGAAGCGGCGGGCGCTGCGGTGCTGGTGATCACCGGTTTCCAGCACAACCACGTCGCAACCCGCCATCCGAGCGCCCGCAACTACGAGGCGCTGCGGGCGTCGGTGGAACCCGACGGCTCGCTGCGGCTCGCCGGGGCGGAGGCGGGCGTCCCGGAGGGTTGAAAGGACCCGGGCGCCAAGCGGACCCGGGCGCGGACCAAAAGTCCGGCGGCTCGCCGCTCAGCCGGCGTCCTTGCGCTTCGGGCCGTAGCTCTTGAACTTCTCCTTCACATGGGCGATCTCGGCGTCGGAGAGGACGACCGGCTCGCCGGCCTGCAGGGCGATGACATATTGCCGGCAGAGCGTCTCCATCTCCTCGGCCAGCCACACCGCCTTGGGAAGCGTCGGGCCGCAGGCGATCAGGCCGTGATTGGCGAGCAGGCAGGCGGAGCGGTTCTCCAGCGCCGCCAGCGCGTTGCGCGACAGCTCGTCGGTGCCGAAGGTGGCGTAGGCGCCGCAGCGCAGCGTCGGGCCGCCCGCCGCGGCGATCATGTAGTGCACCGCCGGCACGTCGCGGTTGGTGATGGCGACGCCGGTCGCATAGGCTGGATGGGCGTGGACGACGGCATTGAAATCGGCCCGCTCGCGCAGGATGTCCCGGTGGAAGCGCCATTCCGACGAGGGATTGTGCGGCCCGCTCGGCGTGCCGTCCATGGCGAGGAAGATGATGTCCTCCGGCGCCATCGTGTCGTAGGCGAGGCCCGAGGGCGTGATCAGCAGGCCGTCCTTCCAGCGCACCGAGATGTTGCCGGAGGTGCCCTGGTTGATGCCGCGGCGGTCCATCTCCCGGCAGGCCCGGATGATCTCCCCGCGCAGGGCCCGTTCTGCATCTTCCATGCTGTTCCTCCTCTTCTTTGTCGAACTTGCGGGTATCCGATCGAATCGTGCCCGCGGTGGTGAAAACGGTGACAGGACGGCCCGCCACCTGATGGGCCGACCTGCCCGACGGGCTCAGCCGCCGATCAGCCGGCGGGCGGTGTCCTGGTCTGTGACGAATTCGGTGGCGAGGCCGGCCTGCAGGACCGCGCGGATGCCCGGCAGCTTCAGCGGCCCGCCGGACACCATGAAGCGGCGCGGCACGCCCTGCAGCTCTTCCGGCTTCAGCCCGACGACCCGGTGGTTGATCGGATGGTCGACGACCCTGGCCTCGGCATCGATGTAGTGGCCGAGAAAGTTGCAGACGGCGCCGGCTTCCACCAGTTCTGCCAGCTCGCCCGGCTCGACCAGCCCGACCTGGCTGACGGTGCCGGTGGACGGGCCGCCGACGGACAGCAGCGCCATGTCGGCATGGCGCGCCCGGTCCATCAGCGCCTCCAGCGCCGGCTGCGCCATGATCGCCTGGCGGCTCTGCGCGCTGTCGCAGATCAGCGGGCCGGCGAGGTAGAAGCATTCGGCCGAGAGCTTCTGGGCAAGCAGCGTCGCGGCCTCGAAGACGTCCACCGCCGAGCGCCGGTTGAGCGAGCCGACCATCGAGACGACCGAGATGTCGCGGGGCGCCTGCTGGACCATCGCCGCGGCGATGGCCTTGAGCGTGATGCCCCAGCCGCTGCCGATGGTCATGCCGGAAACGATCCGGCCGGCGACGATCGGCGCGGCGACGCGGCCGAGCAGCTCGGCGAGGGCGGGGTCCTCCCGGTCGAAATTCGGCGGTTCGGCGAGGACGACATGGGCCCGTTCGAGGCCGAAGCGCTGGCAGAGCTCTTCCTCGAGCTCGATGTTCTCGGTCAGGCGGGAATGGATCTGGATCGTGACGAGGCCGCGCTCGCGAGCCTGGGCGAGCAGGCGGTTGACGCGCATGCGCGGGATGTCGAGGCGCTCGGCGACCTGCGCCTGGGTCAGGCCGAGCATGTGGTAACACCAGGCGGCGCGTACCGCGAGCTGCTCCGGCCATTCCTCTGGCGCCCCGTTGGCGGCCTCGGCCTCGCGCTTCGTCACATGCTCGATCCCATGCCTGCTGCCCCACGCCTGCCGCGGGCGCCGCCCCGCCGATGCGCGAGCCGGCCTCGTGCCGACCGGTCCTCTGACGCCGCTCCAACCTCGCCTTTGCGGACGCCGGATCCGGCGCAGGACAGAGGGCCGGATCAGCGCCAGTCCGCCTTCGATCGAATGATCCTTAGTGATATCATCTGATCTTGCCAAGCCGAAATTCCTGTGCAACCCTTGCCGCATGGGAGTTGCGGGTCGCCATGCCCGCATTGGACCGTCCGGTTCTGGGAGGAGCAGGCTTGGCCCGAGCAGATGCGATGATCGTCAGGTCGGGCCTCGAGATCGGCCAGGCCGGGGACCTGCAGCGCCGCAAGGCGGCTGCGGTGGCGCCGAAGGCGTCGCGGCCGGATGGCCCGGCGAAGCGCCGGCGCTACGTCTCCGACACACCCTGGCCGTGGCTGATGCCGCTCGTCGCCATCCTGGCGACTTTCGCGATCTATCCCCTGTTCTACAACATCTGGCTGAGCTTCCAGGAGTTCCTGCCGCGCAAGCGCCAGCTCGCCTATGTCGGGCTGGAGAACTGGTCGACCATGTTCGCCGATGCGCGGATGTGGGACGCGCTGCAGGTGACCCTCGCCTATACCGGCATCTGCTTGGTGATCCAGGTGGTGCTCGGCATGGCGATCGCGCTGCTCTTGGACTCCGACGAGCCCGGCTTCGGCCTCTTGCGCGGCGTGCTGACGCTGACGCTGGTCGTGCCCCCGGCGATCACCGGCATGATGTTCCTCCTGATGGAGGACGCCCAGTTCGGCCTCATTCCCTTCGTCCTGAAGAGCCTGGGGCTGATGGGTGCCGGCGGCGTGATCCTCTCCAGCCCGACATGGGCGCTGTGGGGCGTCATGCTCGCCGATACCTGGCAATGGACGCCCTTCATGGTGCTGATCTTCCTCGCCGGGCTGCGCGCCCTGCCGAAGGAGCCCTTCGAGAGCGCCATGATCGACGGCGCCAACGCCTTCCAGACCTTCACCCGGCTGACGCTGCCGATGATGTGGCGGGTGATTGCCATCGCGGTCCTGATCCGCGGCATCGATCTCTTCCGCACCTTCGACTACGTCTATGTGATGACCAGCGGCGGGCCCGGCACCGCGACCTACACCCTGTCGCTCTATGCCTGGCAGCAGACCTTTTCGTTCATCAAGTGGGGCTACGGCGCCGCGCTCAGCCTGTTCACCCTCGTCATCATCGTCCTGACCGCCAACGTCTTCGTGCGGGTCGCGAGGCTGAAATGGTGACAGTGACGCTTCGGGTAACAGGGACGCTTCGGGAGCATCACCCATGAACGGCACGGCTTCCCAGCGCATGCTCCGGATCCTCGCCGCGTGGTTCGTCGTCGGGCTGTTCGCGCTGCCGATCTATTACTGGATCACCGTCGCCTTCAAACCGAACCGCGACATCTTCGCCCTGCCGCCGATCTTCTTCGACTTCGACTGGAACCTGTCGTCTTTCGAGGAGGTGTTCGGCATCTCCTTCGGCTTCGACAAGGGGCTCGAGGTACTGCCGGGCGGCGGCAATTTCTACATGCTGCCGAATCTCTGGGCCTCGGTGGTGATCGCCGTCCTGTCGACGCTCTTGACGGTCGTGGTGGCGACGCTCGCCTCCTATGCCCTGTCGCGGATGCGCATTCCTGGCCAGCACCACTTCGTCTTCTTCGTCCTGTCGACGCGGATGATGCCGCCGGTGGCGATCGCGATCCCGATGTTCTTCATCTACAAGAGCTTCGGCCTGCTCGACACCTATACCGGCATCATCCTCGTCCATGCGCTGATGAACATGCCGCTCGCGGTCCTCCTGCTCAAATCCTTCTTCGACGACATCCCGACGGAGATCGACGAGGCGGCGCTGATCGACGGGGCGAGCCGGGTGCTGATCTTCCGCAAGATCGTCCTGCCGATGGCGATGGGCGGCATCGCGGCGACGGCGGTCCTGTGCTTCATCTTCTCCTGGACCGAGTTCCTCTTCGTCCTGACGCTCACCCAGACCGCGTTCAAGACGGTGCCCGTCGCAGCCTCCACCTTCGTCACCTCGACCGGCACGGCCTGGGGCAACATGGCGGCGCTCGGCACGGCGGCGATGATCCCGGCCTTCGTCTTCATCCTGCTCGTCCAGCGCAACCTGGTGCGCGGGCTGACGCTCGGCTCGCTGAAGCAGTGAGGCGGAACGGCCGTCGCCTCGGCGACCACCGGCCAAGACGACCCGCCGGGGCGAGGCGGCCAAGATCGCGACAGGCTTGGCACGGGGCCTGACATCCCGTGCGTTCGATGCGGCTGGGAGGCCGCGAATTTGGGAGGAGAAAGACCATGAATCCAGTGGATCGCAAGCTCTGGCTCGCATCGATCACCGATCGCTACGTGCGCGGCGGCATGGATCGCAGGACGTTCCTGCGCTCGGCCGCCAAGCTCGGGCTCGGCGTCGGCGCCCTCGGTGCCATGTCGCACCTGTCGGCCCGCAGCGGGCTCGGCCTGATCAGCCCGGCCGCGGCGCAGGAGAACATCCAGTGGCCGGAGGACATGAGCAACTGGCTGAAGGAGGCGGGCAAGCCCTTCGCCGGCCAGACCGTGCGCCTCGCCACCGAATCGACGCCGCCCTCCAACGCCATCAACTCGGCGCTGAAGGGCTATTTCACCGAGATGACCGGCATCAATGTCGAGATCGAGACGCTGCCGCTCGAGCAGGTTCTACAGAAGCTGACCCTCGACGTCGCCTCGGGCCTCGGCACCTACGACCTCTATTATCTCGACCAGTCCTGGATGGCGGCGTTTTCCGGCGACGTCATCGACCCGCGGGAGAAATACGAGTCCGACAAGAATCTCGCCATGCCGGGCTACAACATCGACGACTTCCTGCCGGCGCTGGTCGACGGCATCTCGATGTATGACGGCGTCATGGTCGGCGTGCCCTACGACATCCCGATCTTCATCCAGATGTACCGCCGCGACCTCTACGAGGAACTGGGCCTGAAGCCGGCCGAGACCATGGCCCAGTATCTCTCCAACGCCCAGGCGATCCAGCAGGCGAAGGGGCCGGAAATCTTCGGCACCACCGGCCAGATGAAGTCCGGCCACTACAGCCTCGAATGCGACTGGACCTGCTGGCTCTGGAGCCATGGCGGCTCGATCTTCGGGCCGGACAAGACCTTCACCGGCAACGACGAGGCCGGGCTCGAGGCGATGAACTACTGGATCGAGCTGAAGAAGAACATGCCGGCCGCCGTCGATTCCTGGACCTGGGACGGCCAGGGCCAGTCGGTGGCGCAGGGCATCGCCGGGCAGCTGATCTCCTGGGGCGAGTTCTTCCCCTCCTGGGATGCGCCGGGCGGCTCCAACGTCGTCGGCCTGATGGAGGCGACGGTGCCGCCGAAGGCCAATTCCCTGCGCACGGTCGAACAGACCGGCTTCGGCGAGATCCCCGGCGTCGGCCACCAGGGCGGCTCGTCCCTCGCCGTGTCGAAATACGCCAAGAGCCCGGATGCCGCCTGGCTCTTCGCCCAGTGGGCGACGGCGCCGGAGACCCAGGTCTGGATCACCGTCCTCGGCGGCGGCACCGGCCCGACGCGCCAGTCGGCCTATGACGACCCGCGGGTCAAGGCCAACGCCAAGCCCGGCATCGCCGGCACGACCCGCCATCTCGACGCGGTGCGCGAGACCATCGCCAACCACATGGGCTCCGAGCCGGACCTGCCGGAATGGGCGGAGATCTCCAACGACACCATCCCCGTCGAACTCGGCCGCTTCTTTGCCGGCGAGTACGACAGCCCGAAGGCGGCGATGGACGCGATCAAGACCAAGGTCGACGGCATCGTCGCCGGCTGACCGGCCGGCCCGCCAGCCATAGGCCGGGCCGCCTGTCTGCGGCGCTCTTGCCCTCGGGGTAAGAGCGCCGGCCGCCCCACCGCTCCCGCATCAGGGCCCGCCCGATCCGATCGGGCGGGCCATCTGCCCCGCGAAAATGCCTCCGAGGCGAGGCCCCCGACTGAACCAGAGACCGAACAACCGGATCAGCACCCATGACCGACAAACCGCTCGTCGCGATCACCGGCGCCTCGTCGGGGATCGGCGCCGCCACCGCCCGCGCCTTCGCCAGGGACGGCCACCCGCTGCTCTTGATGGCCCGCCGGCGCGACCGGATGGAAGAGCTGGATCTGCCCAACGCCCATCTCGCCGAGGTCGACGTGCGCGACCGCGAGGCGGTCGCCGCCGCCGTGACGGCCGCCGAGGAGCGCTTCGGCCCGACCGACGTGATGTTCGCCAATGCCGGCATCGCCCGGCTCGGCAACCTCTTCCGCCAGGACCCGGCGGAATGGGACGAGAGCATCGACATCAACGCCAAGGGCGTGATGAATTCGATCCACCCGGTGATGAACGGCATGAAGGAGCGTCGCCGCGGCACGATCTTCATGATGAGTTCCATCGCCGGCCGGAAGATCTATCCCGACCACACGGTCTATTGCGGCACAAAATTCTTCGTCCACGCGATCTCGGAGTCCCTGCGGGCCCAGCTTTCGCCCCATGACGTGCGGGTCGTCGTCCTGTCGCCGGGCATCATCGAGACGGAGGTCCTCGACCATGTCACCGACCCCGATACGCTGGCGAATTACCGCGCCAACAAGCAGCGGATCGAGGGCGGCATCTCGGCGGATCACGTCGCCGAGATGATCCTCTTCGCCTATCGCATGCCGCAGAACGTGCTGATCCAGGAAATGGTCGTCACGCCGACGCGCCAGGAGTACTGAGGCCATGGCGGAGCCCGTCGTCGTCGGCCTCGATTCCTCGACCCAGTCCACCAAGGCGATCGCCTTCGACGCGGCGGGCGGGATCGTGGCCGAGGGCCGCGCCTCGATTGCGCTCGCCAATCCGCGCCTCGGCTGGTTCGAGCAGGAGCCGGCGGACTGGCGGGTCTCGGCCCGCGCCGCCTTGCGGCAGCTGACGGCGGCGATCGACCCCGCGCGCATCGTCGGCCTTGCGATCTCCAACCAGCGCGAGACCATGGCGCATCTGGCAGAAGACGGCAGCTCGGTGCGGCCGGCGACGGTGTGGCTCGACGAGCGGGCGCCGGCCGAGGTGGAGGCGCTCGCCGCAAGGCTCGGCCGCCGGACGATCCACGAGATCACCGGTCGGCCCGTCGACATCATCCCCTGCCTCTACCGCCTCGCCTGGATGCAGGCTCACGAGCCGGAGCTCTACGCCCGGACCGCGCTGTTTGCCGACGTCCAGAGCGTGCTGGTCATGGACCTCTGCGGCGGCAGGGCCCGCACCAGCTGGTCGAGCGCCGATCCCTTCGCCCTCTTCGACATCCGCGCGAAGGCCTGGTCGAAGACCATCCTCGAGGCGATCGATCTGGCCGAGGAGAAGCTCCCTGAGACCCATGCGCCGGGACCCCGGCTCGGCGAGCTCACCGCGGAGGCGGCGCAAGCGACCGGGCTGCCGAAGGGCTGCCCGGTGTTTGCCGGCGGCGGCGACGGGCAATGCGCCGGCCTCGGCACGAACTGCACCGATCCCGCCCAAGCCTATGTCAATCTCGGCACCGCGGTCGTCTCCGGCGTCTGGCAGCCGGACTTCGCCGTCTCCGACGCCTTCCGCACCGAGATTGCGGCGCAGGGCGACGGCTACATCTTCGAGAACTGCCTGCGCGGCGGCGCCTTCCTGATCAACTGGTTCGTCGACAAGTTCTTGGGCGGGCGGGCCGATCCGGCGATCTTCGACCGGCTGGAGGCGGAGGCGTCCGCTTTGCCGATCGGCTCGGCCGGCGTCCTCGTCCAGCCCTGGTGGGGCGGCGTCATGGACCCGCACTGGGATTCGCAGACCCGCGGCACGATCCTCGGCCTCTCCGGCAGCCACGGGCCGGCCCATATCTACCGGGCGATCCTCGAGGGAATCACCCTGTGGCTCGCCGCCGCCACCGCCCGCACCGAGGCGGTCACCGGCCGCAGCGTCGAGCGCTACGTCGCCATCGGCGGCGGCGCCAATTCGCCGCTGTGGCGCCAGATGCTGGCCGACGCCTCGGGCCGCCCGGTCTGCATCTCGGGCACGCTGGAGGCCTCGGCGCTCGGCGCCGGCATGATCGCGGCGACCGGCGCCGGCTGGTTTGCGACCATCGAGGCCGCCGCCGCCGCGATGTCCGGCCCGACCCGTCAGGTCGATCCGGATCCCGCCCGCAAAGAGGCCTATCGCGAACTCGGCGATATCTTCGCGGACGCCCACGCGGCGACCGCCGACCTCAATCATCGCCTCGTCGCTTTGGCGAACCGTGTCTCGAAAGAAGCATCATGACGAAACAGTCGCGCCTCGGCATCATCGAGGATCTCGTGGCGGGCCGCTGGCTCGATCCCAATGACGGGGTGAAGAAGGGCATCGAGATCGACGTGATCGAGATCGCCGACAGCCTGGAAGGGCGGGAGGCCGAGCTCGTGCGGGCCTGCCATGGCGGGAACAAGCGCATCTGCGTCGTCCATGACAGCTTCACCCGCGAGGCCCTCGGCGGGCGGGTGGTCGACGCCTTGAGGCGGGACGGCATGGCGGTGTCGGAGTATCTCTGGGAGAAGCCGAAGGTCGAGCTCGCCGCGATCCGCGCCCTGTCGGAGGCGACGGCCGACGCCGAGGTGCTCGTCGCCATCGGTTCCGGCTCGATCTCCGACGGCTGCAAATACGCCACCTTCGAGGACGGGCGGGAATACAGCGTCTTCGCCACCAGCCCGATGAACGCCTACACCACGCCGACCGCCTCGGTGTCCGTCGACGGCTTCAAGAAGTCGATCACCTGCCACTTCGCCAAGGGCGTCTTCTTCGACCTCGGCATCATCGCGAAATGCCCGCCGCGTCTCGTCTCGGCCGCCTTTGCCGACGTCGTCTGCCGCACCACCTCGCAGGTCGACTGGCTGCTGATGCACCTGCTCTTCGGCACGCCCTACAGCGAGACGCCCTATACGCTGCTCGCCTATGACGAGGACGACATGATCGCGCTGGCGCCGCGCCTCCTCGACGGCGACTTCGAGGCGCTGGCCCGCCTGGTCCGGGTCTCGGCGATCATGGGCTCGGGCACCTCCTTCACCGGCACCACCCATGTCGGCTCGATGGCCGAGCACATGATCTCCCACTGCATAGACATGTTCGCCGGCGCCGCCCATCCGGGCACCTCCCACGGCGAGCAGGTGGGCGTCGCCTCGCTGACCATGTCGCGCCTGCAGAACGAGATGATGGCGCTGGAGACCGCGCCGGAGATTGCGCCGACCGTCATCCCCCGCGAGCGCCTCGCAGCGCGCTACGGGACGGCGATGGCCGAGACGATGGCGAACGAGACCGCGAAAAAGGCCTTCGACGCCGAAGGCGCCGCCCGCATGAACGAGCGGCTGCGGCGCGAGTGGCCGCAGATCCGCGCCCGGATCGCCTCCGTGATGCGACCCTATGACGAGCTCCACGCGGCCATGGCTGCGGCCGGCTGCAAGCTGACCGCGGCCGATCTCGGGCTGCCGGCCGATCTCTACCGGCAATATGTCGGCGATGCCCGCTTCATCCGCGACCGCTTCTCGATGCTCGATCTGGCCGACGACACCGGCCGGCTCGAACCCTTCCTCGCAGAACTGAACTGAGAGCCGCGTATCCATGGCACAGGTCGACTATCGCAACATCGCCAAGAGCTACGGCTCGATGAAGGTGATGGAGGACATCTCCTTCACCATTCCCGACGGCAAGTTCGTCGTGCTGCTGGGCCCGTCCGGCTGCGGCAAGACGACCCTCCTGCGCATGACGGCGGGGCTGGAGAAGATCACCCGCGGCGAGGTGATGATCGGCGGGGAGAAGATGAACGGCGTTCACCCGCGCGACCGCGACATCGCCATGGTGTTCCAGTCCTATGCGCTCTATCCGCAGATGAGCGTCGCCGACAATATTGCCTTCGGCCTGCAGGTGCGCGGCATGAAGAAGGCCGACGTCGCCGAGCGGGTCAAATGGGCGGCCGGCATCCTGGCGCTGGAGCCCTATCTCGACCGCAAGCCGGCAGCGCTTTCCGGCGGCCAGCGCCAGCGCGTCGCCATGGGGCGCGCCATCGTGCGCGAGCCGAAGGTGTTCCTGTTCGACGAGCCGCTCTCCAATCTCGACGCCAAGCTGCGCGGCCAGATGCGCTACGAGATCCGCCAGCTGCACGACCGGGTGAACGCCACGACGATCTACGTCACCCACGACCAGGTCGAGGCGATGACCATGGCCGACCTGATCGTCGTCATGCGCGGCGGCGAGATCATGCAGATGGGAACGCCCGACGAGGTCTATGACCGGCCGGCCAACCTCTTCGTCGCCGACTTCATCGGCTCGCCGGCGATCAATCTCCTGGCCGGCAAGAGCACGGCGGACGGCGTGCGCTTCGGCAAGGCCGTCCTGCCCCTGCCGGGCCGGATCGAGCCCGGGCGAAGCGTCGTCTACGGCATCCGGCCGGTGGACATCGGGATCGGCGAGCCGGGCGCGGCGGGAAGCGTCGCCGCCTCGGTGCTTCTGTCGGAAACCACCGGCTCGGAGACGGTCGTCCATGTCGCGCTCGAGGATTCGGAGGTGCGGATCGTCATTCCCGAGCGCCGCCGCTTCGAGAGGAACGCCGCCGTCGGCCTCACGATCGACCGCGCCAAGGCGCTGGTCTTCGACCCCGGCACCGAGGCGCGCATCGAGCCGGAGGCGGGAGCTGCGGCATGAGCCGGATCGTCATTCTCGGCGCCGGCGTCATGGGCTCGGCCCTCGCGGTGCCCGCCCGCGACAACGGCCATGAAGTGATCCTCGGCACGACGCCGCTTGACGCCGACGTTCTGGCCGCGCTGACCCGCGACCGGGGCGCCCATCCGCGGCTCAAGGCGCCGCTCGATGCGGCCGTCGCGGTGTGCGATGCCGCCGCCATCACGCCCGAGGAGGTCGCGGCGGCGGATCTCGTGATCGTCGGCGTCTCCTCGCCCGGCATCGAATGGGCGGCGGACCAGATCGTCCGGCTGGCCCCCCGGGCACCGATCGCCATCGTCACCAAGGGCCTCGTGGCAAGGGAGGACGGCGTGCCGCAGACCTATGCGGACGCCCTCCCCGCCCTCGTCTCCGAGCGCGGCGGCGCGATGCCGGCCTTCGTGGGCATCGGCGGCCCCTGCATCGCCCGCGAACTCGCAGAGCGCCGGATGACCGCCGTCGTCTACGCCTCGCACGACCGCGACGCCGCCCGCCATGCCGCGGGGCTGCTCGCGACGGACAGCTACGACGTGGCGCTGTCGGACGACGTCGTCGGGGTGGAGGCCTGCGCGGCCTTGAAGAACTTCCTGACCATCGGCGTCAGCGCCATGATGGGCGCCTACCGGCGGGGCGGCGAACCGGTGAAGAACCCGGTCGCGCGGGCCTTCCAGCAGGCGGTCGACGAGATGACGACGCTCTGCGCCTGGCTCGGCGGCGAGCCGCGGACGGCCCAGGGGCTGGCCGGGCTCGGCGACCTGCACGTCACCGTCGGCGGCGGGCGCAACTCGCGTCTCGGCGTCCATCTCGGCGAAGGGCTCACCATCGCCGAGATCGTCGCCGGGCCGATGCAAGGGGAAACGGTGGAGGGCGTCGACGTCGCGCGCAGCCTGAAGCGCGGGATCGCCGCGGCGCGGGCGGGCGGCGCCCTGCCGGCGCGCTTGGCACTGACGGACGCCATCATCGCGGCGGTCGAGGGCGCGCCGTTCGATCCGCGGATGGCACTCGGCGCGGGTGGCGGCAACGGCTGAGGTCGCCGGGCCGGCGCGGCTGACGGGTCGGCGGCGAGAGCGACGGAACGGTCGGGCCGCTTGCCCGTCCACGCGCCGCGCGCGGGCTATGCCTCGAAGGTCAGCCGGTCGTAAAGTTCGGCCAGCGGCAGTTCGAGCGACACCGCGACGAGCCGGATCGTGCCGTCGAGGCCGACGATCTCGTCGGGTTGCCATTGCCCCTCGCCCGCCCGCGACCAGACCAGCACCTGCGGGCGCTTCGGCTCCACCACGACGACATGGCGCATGGTCGCAACCCGCTTGTACTCCTCGACCTTGCGCAGGCGGTCGAAGTCCCGCGTTACGGGCGACAGGACCTCGAAGACGACCACGGGCTCGGCCGCGAGATAACCTTCTGGATCGAACGAGCCGCAGTCGATGCCGGCATCCGGCCGGCGGATCTGGCCGGGGAAGGTTTCGATACCGACATTGGCGGTGAAGGGTCGGCACGTTTGGCCGCGCAACTGCCGGCCGATCACGCTGAGGATGTTCACGACGACGGTGTTGTGCCCCATCGGCGCGAAGGGACGCAGCAGAGGGAAGCCGCCGACCAGTTCGTAGCGCTCGTCCTGCTCCGCCTGCCAGGCGAAGAACGCGTCGAGCGTAAAGGGCTGGATGTCCAGAAGGCTCATCAGGCATCTCGCGACGTTGCAACGGCAACTAGAACACCATTCCTCGCTCTGCTATGACAGACAATAAATCAAGACGCGGTTTTCCGGATGCGTGGACCAGGCTCTCGAGGGGGGACTTCGAAATCAACTTTCTATCGCGCATGGCGCGAGGCTCAATTGCGTCGGTTTCAGCCTTCAATCCCACCGCAGATGCCGTCGACCTCACCCCCTCGTCACGATCGAAACGACACTCTTAGACCCCGTTCCCCCTTGAGATCAGCACGTGAGCTGCGAGGACTCACCCCAAGCGAGCTTGGGCGAATGATTGGGGTGTCCGGACTGCACATATTGCAGTTCGAGAACGGAACACGCCGGATAAGGGCTTCGGACTCCCTAGCCCTTGCGCAAATTCTCGATGCTCGGTGGCTCATAGTGGAAGAACCGGCGACGCCCTGCCCAGAGAGTGACAAACTAGCCGTATTCCGTCGGCGACTATTGCGACTGGTACAAATTCGGGCCTGTGTTGGATGCCCATCATCAGACGCATCGACAGACCGGGTGCTATAGAAACAGCTGGCAGTTCGAAGACCGCAAAATCGGCTACATCGTATAGGGTGAAGGCGCAACGTTGTTCGAACTGCTGCTTTCTTCTATAGGATCGCTTCAGAAACACCACAAACGGACGACGCTCTCGCCCCTGTGAGGCCTCTGCATGGCAGTTGGTCCAAGGCGAAGATAGAGTCGGAACCGTTTCATTTCCGGATCGATCCCGCTGTCATGACCGAGCCAGCCCAGACCCCTTTCCCCTCCGCCTGCCCCTCCGCTTGCGATGTCGTCGTGGTCGGCGGCGGCCATGCCGGCTGCGAGGCGGCGAGCGCCGCGGCGCGGGCCGGCGCCGACACCGTCCTCGTCACCCACCGCTTCGATACGATCGGCGCGATGAGCTGCAATCCCGCGATC
Source organism: Fulvimarina sp. (assembly GCA_002700095.1). GTDB lineage: Bacteria > Pseudomonadota > Alphaproteobacteria > Rhizobiales > Rhizobiaceae > Jiella. The sequence goes on from PACL01000031.1 coordinate 71,843, forward strand.
GGCGGCATCGGCAAAGGCCATCTGGTGCGCGAGATCGACGCCCTCGGCGGGCTGATGGGGCTCGCCGCCGACCGCGGCGGCATCCAGTTCCGCATGCTCAACCGGCGCAAGGGCCCGGCCGTCTGGGGGCCGCGCACCCAGGCCGACCGCAAGCTCTACCGGGCGGCGATGCAGGCGATGATCCGTGAGACGGAAGGCCTCGCCGTCGTCGAGGGCGACGTCTTCGATCTGGCGCTCAATGACGCCGGTGCCGTGTGCGCCGTCGTCTTTGCCGACGGGCGCCGGATCGCCTGCCGGGCCGTGGTGCTGACCACCGGCACCTTTCTCGGCGGCCTCATCCATCTCGGCGACCGCAAGATCCCGGCCGGCCGCATGGGCGAGGATCCCTCCCTCGGCTTGTCGGGAACGCTGCGCCGTCTCGGCCTCACCCTCGGTCGGCTGAAGACCGGGACGCCGGCCCGTCTCGACGGCACCACCATCGACTGGGCCTCGCTCGATCGCCAGCGGCCGGACGACGAGCCCGTCCCCTTCTCCTTCCTGACCGACCGGATCGACACGCCGCAGATCGACTGCGGCATCACCCGCACGACGCCGGAGACCCATGCGATCATCCGCGACAACCTCTCGCGCTCGGCGCTCTATTCCGGCCAGATCGAGGGCGTCGGCCCGCGTTACTGTCCGTCCATCGAGGACAAGATCGTCAAGTTCGGCGATCGCGACGGCCACCAGATCTTCCTTGAGCCGGAAGGCCTCGACGACGACACGGTCTATCCGAACGGCCTCTCCACCTCACTGCCCGAGGACGTCCAGGAGGCGTTCCTGCGCTCGATCCCGGGGCTCGGAAATGTCCGCGTCCTGAAGCCCGGCTATGCCATCGAATACGACCATGTCGACCCGCGCGAGCTCGACCGCTCGCTGGCCGTCAGCCGTGCCCGGGGGCTGTTCCTCGCCGGCCAGATCAACGGCACGACGGGCTACGAGGAGGCGGGAGCCCAGGGCCTCGTCGCGGGCCTCAACGCCGCCCGGCTTGCGGCTGGATCGCAGCCCGTCGTCATCGGACGGGAGGAGGCCTATATCGGCGTGATGATCGACGACCTGACCCGCACCGGCGTCACCGAGCCCTACCGCATGTTCACCTCGCGGGCCGAGTTCCGCCTGTCGCTCCGGGCCGACAATGCCGATCGCCGGCTGACGCCGCTGGCCATCCGGCTGGGGATCGTCTCGCGCGAACGCGAGACGCGGTTCGAGGCTGAGGAGACAGCTTTGCTTGCCGCCCGCGCGGCGCTGGAGGCGGCGACCGTGACGCCAGCCGAGGCGATGCGCCACGGCATCGCCGTCAACCAGGACGGCCGCCGGCGCAGCGCCTGGCAGCTCCTCGCCCAGGATGCCCTGCGGCCCGAACAGCTTGCCGTTCTCTGGCCCGACCTTCCGCCGATCGACGGGAAGACCCTGGCGCGGGTTACCATCGAGGCGGCCTACGACGTCTATCTCGATCGCCAGCGCAAGGATCAGGAGCGGCTGCGCCGGGACGAGGCCCGCGAGATCCCGGACGACATCGACTATGCCGGGATCGTCGGGCTCTCCAACGAGCTGCGCCAGAAGCTCGCCACGCGGCGTCCGAAGAGCGTTGCCGAGGCCGAGCGCATCGACGGCATGACGCCGGCGGCCCTCGCCCTCGTCCTCCTCGCCATGCGCCGGATGGGGTTCGCCGATGCGGCGTGACAAGCCCAAACGCATCCACCCGTCCGACCGCCAGCACGTCCGCTCCAAGGGCGAGGACGGGAACTGGGGCGAGCACGAGTCGACGGTGCTGCGCCCCAAGCGCCCGAACGGGCCGAAGAAGCCGGCCAAGGCCCCGCCGCCTTCCCCCGCCGATATTGCAGCGCAGCAGGCCGAAGGACGCGTCTGGTTCCAGAAGGCCTACTCTGTTTCACGTGAAACCATGGCCCGGCTCGACGGCTATGTCCGCCTTTTGACCGAGTGGCAGGCGCGGATCAATCTCGTCGCACCCTCGACGCTGGGCGACGTCTGGCGGCGTCATGTGGCGGACGCGATGAGCCTCGAGGCGCTGCTGCCGGAGTTTGACCAGGCCGTCGACCTCGGTTCGGGGGCGGGGTTTCCGGCGCTGGTGGTGGCGGCTTGCCGCCCCGACGGTGCCATGGACATGGTGGAATCCAACCACAAAAAAGCGGCGTTCCTGGCGGCGGTGCTGCGGGAGCGGGGTCTGAAGGGCCGCGCCCACCCGGTGCGGATCGAGGCGGCGGGGGACGTGCTTGCCCGCGCCGATGTCGTCACGGCAAGGGCGCTGGCGCCGCTGGACGATCTGCTGGCCATGGTCGCGCCGCATGTTTCACGTGAAACCCGGTGCTTTTTCCCGAAGGGCCGCACTCATGAACAGGAAATCGCCGCGGCGGCTGCAAATTGGCGATTCACCATGCTAATTCATGACTCGAAGGTCGAAGCTGATTCGGTCGTTCTCGAGGTTGCCGGCATCGAACCGCGTCGCGGCTGACCCGTCGATCTGTCTCGCCGGACGGGGCCCGCCGAATGGGCCCGCCAACGAGGCCGCCTGCCCGGCCGTGGGCAAGACCTTGAAACAAATGGAATCCAGCCGATGGACGTGGCAGCCAGGAAGCCTATGCGGATCATCACCATCGCCAATCAGAAGGGCGGCGTCGGCAAGACCACGACGGCGATCAACCTTGCCACGGCGCTGGCCGCCATCGACAAGCGCGCTCTGCTGATCGATCTCGACCCGCAGGGCAACGCCTCCACCGGCCTCGGCATCGACAAGGAGGCGCGGGAGATCTCCTCCTACGACGTCCTCAAGGAGACCGCCTCGATCCGCGAGGCGGCGATGCCGACGGCCGTCCCCAACCTGTCGATCATCCCCTCGACCATGGATCTCCTCGGCTTCGAGATGGAGATTTCCGGCGTCCATGGCCGCGCCTACCGGTTGCGGGATTCCCTGCATTTTCACCAGCAGGAACAGGCCGATTTCGACTTCGTGCTGGTCGACTGCCCGCCGTCCCTGAACCTTCTGACGATCAACGCCATGGCCGCGGCGGACGCGATCCTGGTGCCGCTGCAATGCGAGTTCTTCGCGCTGGAGGGCCTGTCCCAGCTGCTCGAGACCGTCGAGCAGGTGCGCGACAGCCTCAACCCGATGCTCGGCCTGCACGGCATCGTCCTGACCATGTATGACAGCCGCAACAACCTTGCCGCCCAGGTGGTGCGCGACGTGCGCTCCTATATGGGCGAGCATGTCTACGAAACGGTGATCCCGCGCAATGTGCGCGTGTCGGAAGCGCCGTCCTATGGCAAGCCGGCAATCCTCTACGACATGAAATGCTCGGGCAGCCAGGCCTATATCCAGCTCGCCTCGGAGGTGATCCGCCGCGAGGGACGGCTGGTGGCGGCATGATGGGCGGGCGATTGGCGGTTGCGGCGCAAGCCGCGACGCAAGCCGCGATGATGGCCGCGATGACAGCGACGGCGACGGCGATGACGGTGACGGGGCGAGAGAGAACGGGACGAGGCCAATGAACGAAGACAGATCGCGCCAGAGACTGGGTCGGGGCCTCGCCTCGCTGATCGGCTCCCGCGTTCCCTCCCCGTCGCGGCCTGTCCCCGGCTTCGATCCCCAGCCGGCCACGCCGACGATCGCGCCGGAGCGCACCATCCCGGTCGCCAGCATCACGCCGAACCCGCACAATCCGCGGCGGTCCTTCCCCGAGGCCGAGCTTGCCGAGCTCGCCGCCTCGATCCGCCAGCACGGCGTCGTCCAGCCGCTGCTGGTGCGCCCACTGGCCGGCGATCCCGCCCGCTTTGAGCTGGTCGCGGGCGAGCGGCGGCTGCGCGCGGCCGCGCTCGCCGGCCTTGCCGACGTGCCGGTGGTGCTGCGCGAGATCAACGACCGCCAGTCCCTCGAAATCGCCATCATCGAGAACGTCCAGCGCGCCGACCTCAACGCCATCGAAGAGGCGCTGGGCTATCAGGCGCTGATCGACGAGCACGGCTACACCCAGGCCGACCTTGCCGAGATCCTGTCGAAAAGCCGCAGCCATGTGGCCAATACCCTGCGCCTCCTGAAGCTGCCGGCGGAAGTGCGCGCCATGGTCGAGGACGGCACGATCTCGGCCGGTGCCGCCCGCACCGTCGTCACCGCGGAGGATCCGGTGGGGCTCGCCCGCCGCATCGTCGCGGAAAACCTGTCGGTGCGCGAGGCCGAGGCCCTGGCCCGCGATCGGGACGCCGTCGAGGAAGTGCCGGCCGCGGCGAGGGCGCCGGCGCGTGGCCGGGGGCGCAAGGTCCCGGAGGCATCCGAGGCGGTGAAGAGCGACGTCATTCTCTTCCACGAGCGGCGCCTGCGCGAGGCGGCGGGCTTCGACGTTTCGATCACCGTGTCCGATGGCCGCCCGACCATCACCATCAGCCTCGACCGGGAGGACGACCTCGACGCCCTCGCCGAGCGACTGGAAGGCCGTGGCGGCTATGCGGCAGCAAGCGCCGGGCCGCGCCTGCGCTCGCTGTAGGGGCGGCGCGGCGTTGGGGTGGCGTCGGTTCTTCCGGCTGATGTCCCTGCGCCGACGACGGTTGCAAGGCCGCGTTTACGTCGCCCCGTAATCCTCGTCGGATACCTGCTCGAGCCAGTCGGCGGCGCTGCCTTCGTGGCGCTCCTGGATGGCGATGTGGGTCATGGCGGTGGTGGCCGTCGCGCCGTGCCAGTGGCGCTCGCCGGGGGCGAACCAGACGACGTCGCCGGGGCGGATCGTCTGCCTCGCTTCGCCTTCCCGGCGCACCCAGCCGCATCCGTCGGTGACGATCAGCGTCTGGCCGAGCGGGTGGGTGTGCCAGGCCGTGCGGGCGCCGGGCTCGAAGGTGACCTTCGCCACCGCGACGCGCGCCGGCCCAGGCGGCGAGGCGAGGGGATCGATCCGCACCCGGCCGGTGAAATAGTCCGCCGGTCCCTCGGTCGACGGGGTGTCACCGCTGCGCTTGATGTCCATGAGTCTCGTCCTTTCGATGCTGCCGCCGCTGGGCAGTCGCTTCGCTGCAGGAACGGCACCTGCATGGCAATGTAAGGCGCTGGCGGCGCTTGGCAGGAGCAAACCTCGCGCGTCCGATGCCCGACCGCCACGCGACGATGCCGTTTGCCCGGCGGAGATGCCGCAATCCTGGATCATGTCGGCGAAAGAACTGGCCGACGCAGTGGATAAGCCGGCTTATAAACTGCGTCGGCCGTCCGGTTCTGGCATCCCAGCGACTTTGATGTGATCGGGAAGCGCTGGTCTCAGGCCCGGCCGCGGGCTCGCAGCCGGGCGGCCTCGACGGCGGTGTCCATCAGCGTGCGGTGGGTGATGGTGAGGGCAAGGCCAGAGTCCTTGCGGCTCATCAGGATGTCGGCCTCGATCGCCTGCAGCCGGGCATCGAGGGCGGCGAGCGTCCAGGCCGAAAGGGCCGCCTCCATGGCAGGGCGGCGGCGGAAGTGCGGCCGGCGCCGTTCGACCGCCCGTGCCACCGGCTCGCCGCGCCGCTCGACGCCTTCCCGCAGCGCCAGCAGCTGCTGGAAATAGCGCAGCAGCGCCTGGTGCAGCTGGAAGGTCGGGGCGCCCGCCGTCGTCAGCCGGTCGATCAGATGCGGCAGGCGCTTCACCTCGCCGGAGACCGCCGCGTCGATCGCCTCGTCGAGGGCATCGGCCGAGACGTCGCCGACGATCGCGGCGACGTCGGCTTCCGTCACCGTCGGCGCGCCGAGGGCGTAGAGGCAGAGCTTCTGCCCCTCGCCGCGCGAGGCGATGCGGTCGGCGCCGAGCCGCGCCTTCAGGGCGTCGCGGGCGTCGCGGTCCATGCCGAGGCCGGCGGCGGAGAGCTCCTCGTCGATCATCTGGTCGAGGGCGCGTCCCTCGTCCTGGTAGCAGGGCAGGGCCATGGCATGGCGGCCGCGCTCGGCATTGGCCCGGAGTGCGGCGTTCTTCTTCAGGTCGCCGGCCTCGACGATGATCAGCGTGTCGGTCAGGCGCTCGCCCCCGAGCTCGCCGGCAGCGTCGGCGAGGGCCTTGCCCGCCCCGGCGCCGCGGACCCGCACGAGCCGCCTGCCGCCGAGGAGAGAGAGTGTCTTCGCCTCGTCGTAGAGCCGGCCGATGTCCTTCTCGATCTCGTCGCCCGACAGCACGACGGCGGAGAAGGGATCCCCCGGATCGACACCGAAGGCCTTGGCGAGCTTCGCCGAGCGCTCGGAAACGAGGCCGGTGTCGGGGCCGTAGAGGAGGACGAGGGAATAGGCGAAGTCCGGCCGGTTGAGAAAGGCTTCGACTTCGCCGGCTTTCTTCTGGGCCATGGGGACTGCTCTTTCGGGTGATCGATATCAGCTGCGCGTGAATAGCGCCTCATGGCGCGCTTGTCGAAAGGCCGGGGGTGACCCTCGTGGTTCGACAGGCTCACCATGAGGGTGGAGGGGGCAGGGCTCTTCGGTCTTACCCGATAACCGGCATGCCGACTTGCCGCGGGACGATGGCACTTCGATGCTTTTCCCAGGCTCGCCGTCGCAACAGCCTCTCATCCTGAGCTTGTCGAAGGGCGAGGGGCGCTTGGCGCGAACCGTGGTGCGTGACCCTCGTGGTTCGACAGGCTCACCATGAGGGTGGAGAGGGCTGCGCCCCTGAATCTTGTCCGATCACCGCCGTGGCGGTGCGTCCCCTTCATCGGCCGGGGCCGTGATGAGCACGGCGCCGGCCTCCGGTCATCAGCCGCCGGTTCGCGACAGGGCGCCGGCGACCGCCAGCTCGACCTGGCCGGCCAGCTGCTTGCTGGCTTCTTCGCGGGCGTTCTTCAGGGCGCGCTGGCTCTGGTAGAGCTGGATCGTCTGGTCGTAGGGGACCGTCGCCGAGCGCTCGCCGGCGGTGATCACCACCTTGTCCGACAGGCGGACGAGCTGGTAGGTCGCCTTCTCGATGTAGATGACCGAGCGGGAGACGCCCTCGCTCTGGATGATCACGCCCCGGGCCTTGCCCTCGACCGACAGCCGGAGCTCGTAGAGCGGATCCGTGACCGGCTGACCGCGATTGAGGCGGAACAGCAGCTCGTTGCGGACCAGCTGGTCGGTGCGGGTATCGGCCTGCGTGATGGCGATGCGGCCGGCATAGGGCAGGCGTGCCGCGGCGCCGCCGATGTCGGTGCCGCCGACGCCGTTCGTGCCGTAGAGCGGGCCGGCGGTGCAGCCGGCCACGAGCAGGGCGGCGAGGCCAGCGAGGCCGGAGCGCAGGGCAGGGGAGAGGCGCCGGTGCGCGTCCCCGAAACGGCTTCGGCGGCGCAGGGCGCGATCAGACGACGACATTGACGATTCTCCCCGGCACCACCACCAGACGTTTGGGCGCCTGGCCGGCCAGCGCTGCGCTCACGAAATCGAGCGCCAGCACGGCCTTCTCGATCTCAGCTTTGCCGGCCTCGACGGATACGGTCAAGTCGCCGCGCTTCTTGCCGTTGATCTGGATGGGGAGTGTGACCGTATCGTCCGCGAGAAGGCTCGCGTCGACCTCCGGCCAGGGGGCCGAGGCCACGAGACCTGCCTCGCCGATCAGCTCCCAGAGCGCTTCGGCCAGATGCGGCATCATCGGCGCAACGATGCGCGACAGCATCGACAGCGCCTCGCGGGCGGCAGCCGCCGCGCCGCCATTGCCGGCCTCCACCTTGCCGAACGACGCCGATAGCTGGTTGACCAGTTCGTGGACCCGGGCGATCGCCTTGTTGAAGGCGAGGCGCTCGATGTCGTCGGAGACGCCGGCCACCGCGCGGTGGGCGGCCTTGCGGATGTCGAGGCAGAGGTCGTCGCTGCCGGGCGTGGCATGGGCGCTTGCTGGGGCGAGCTTCGGCGCCGTCTCGGTGAACAGCCGCCACAGCCGCTGGACGAAGCGATGGGCGCCCTCGACGCCGGCTTCCGACCAGATCACGTCCCGGTCCGGCGGCGAGTCCGACAGGACGAACCAGCGGGCGGTGTCGGCGCCATAGGAGGCGATGATGTCATCCGGATCGACGACGTTCTTCTTCGACTTCGACATCTTCTCGATGCCGCCGATGGCGATCGGCGCGCCGGTGGACAGCCGGGTCGCGCTGCGGCGGCCGCCCTCTTCCTCGATCCTCACATCGACCGGCGCGACCCATTCGCGGCCGTCGCGATAGGTCTCGTGGACGACCATGCCTTGGGTGAACAGGCCCTTGAACGGCTCGTCGAGATCGAGATGGCCGCATTCGCGCATCGCCCGCACGAAGAAGCGCGAATAGAGGAGGTGCAGGATCGCATGCTCGATGCCGCCGATATACTGGTCCACCGGCAGCCAGGCATTGGCCGCCTGCGGGTCCGTCGGCTCGTCGGCGCGGGGGGCGGTGAAGCGGGCGAAGTACCACGAGGAATCGACGAAGGTGTCCATCGTGTCTGTTTCACGTGAAGCATCGCCGCCGCATTGCGGGCAGGTGGCTTTGCGCCAGGTCGGGTGCCGGTCGAGGGGATTGCCGGGTTTCTCGAAGTCGATGTCGTCGGGCAGGACGACGGGCAGGTTCTCCCGCGCCTCCGGCACGACGCCGCAGGCCGCGCAGTGCAGCACCGGGATCGGGCAGCCCCAGTAGCGCTGGCGCGAGATGCCCCAGTCGCGCAGGCGGTAGTTCACCTTGCGGCTGGCCTGGGGCGCGCCGAAGAGGTCGGCTGCCTCAAGCTTCTCTGCGACGGCGTCGAAGGCCTCGTCCGGCGTCTTGCCGTCGAGAAAGTCGGAATTGTAGATGGTGCCGTCCTCGACATAGGCCTTGTCCGCCACGGAGAACGCCACCGGATCCTCGTGGGGCGGCAGCACCACGGGCCGGACCGGGAGGCCGTATTTGCGGGCGAAGTCGAGGTCGCGCTGGTCGTGGGCCGGGCAGCCAAAGACCGCGCCGGTGCCGTATTCCATCAGGACGAAATTGGCGACGTAGACCGGCACGTGCCAGCTCGGATCGAGGGGATGCACCGCCTCGATCGTCGTCCGGTAGCCCTTCTTCTCGGCGGTCTCGATCGCCTCGGCGGACGTGCCGGTGCGCCGCGTCTCGGCGATGAAGGCGGCGAGGTCCGGATCGTTCCCGGCGGCCTTGGTGGCGAGCGGATGGTCGGGCGCCACCGCGATGAAGGAGGCGCCGTAGAGCGTGTCCGGCCGGGTGGTGAAGACGGTGACGTCGCTCTCGCCCTCGGGTGCCGTCTCCTGCGCCAGCGCCCAGCGCAGCATCAGGCCTTCCGAGCGGCCGATCCAGTTCCTCTGCATCAGCCGGACCTTTTCCGGCCAGCCGGGAAGACGGTCGAGGGCATTGGCGAGATCGTCTGCGAAGGCGGTGATCCTGAAGAACCACTGGACCAGTTCGCGCTGCTCCACCTCGGCGCCCGAACGCCAGCCCTTGCCGTCGATCACCTGCTCGTTGGCAAGGACCGTCATGTCGACCGGGTCCCAGTTGACCTTCGACTTCTTGCGATAGGCGAGGCCCTTCTCCAGCATGTCGAGAAACAGCATCTGCTGGCGGTGGTAGTATTCGACGTCGCAGGTGGCGAATTCCCGCGACCAGTCGAGCGACAGGCCCATCGACTTCAGCTGCTTCCGCATCGTGTCGATGTTCTGGTAGGTCCATTTCGCCGGATGCACCTTGTTCTGCATCGCGGCATTCTCGGCCGGCATGCCGAAGGCATCCCAGCCCATGGGATGCAGGACGTTGCAGCCCTTCGCCCGCTTGTAGCGCGCCACCACGTCGCCGAGCGCATAGTTGCGCACATGGCCCATGTGGATGCGCCCCGACGGATAGGGGAACATCTCGAGGACGTAGTATTTTTCGCCAGGCGCGTCGGTCTTCGTTTCGAAGAGCTGCGCCTCGGACCAGGCCTTCTGCCACTTCGGTTCGGCGGTGCGGGGATTGTAGCGTTCGGTGGTCATGTCGGGCATCTCGTCGGAAAAGGCGGCGCGGGAGCAGGGAACGCTCCGTCTGAAAGCTCTGCTCCGGGTTATCCGGGCGCGCGCGAAAGCGCAACGCCAGCCTTCCCAAGCCGCACGTCACCTCGCATAAATGACATCAGTGAAGGCAGAAGCAGAAGCGCCGAGGCCAGCCGGCGCTGCCGCGGAGGATGAGCCCCCGCGGCCGTGGCAACGGACTGGAAAGGCTGCTTCATCTCCGCTTCAAATGACGACGCTGGGAGTAATCCCATGAAGGCCCAGGAGGTACCATCACATCAGCAACCGACCGATCACCAAGGCTGCGACAATCAAATTGATTCCCAAGACAAAATTCACTGGCGTCAAAATGCTTGTGCCTAACGCCGAGGACAGCACAACACCAGTCATTCCCATCCCAGTGAGACCCGGAAGGGCAGCGATGATCGCCGACTTGACGGAGCAAGCCGCGGGTAATCCAGGCCTGGAAAATGGTCTTTGAAAAGGTTGGAAGATTTTCGGGGCAGATCCGCCGCGCACTGCTCTTTCTCGAGCAAGCGTGGCAGCATTGAGCCGAGAGAAGGCATAACACAGCAGGGGAACCGCCGTTATCGCGGCCCCGCAGATCGTGCAGACGGCCACAGCCAACAAATTGAAGCCGTGGCTCGCGAAAAATACACCGGCCGAGACCGCTATCGGCAGTCCCGTGGACAGCATGACGGCAATACCAAGTTCACGCAGGAACGAAAGCCGATCAAGACCGAGTGCCTCTTCAGAGTCAGGCTGCATGACTGAGGTTGGACGTTGGTTGGCTTCTCTCACCGGGATCGGCGCTCCGAAGATCTGGAACAATCGAATGCTGCGCTTCAGATTGAAGCATTGCTCGGCAGCACCGATTTGTGTGTGGACGAGCAGATGGTGTTGATGGTGGAAGGCAAAGGGATACGGAAGCAGGAAATGGTGGTGATGGAGACAGTTGGAATGGATTCAAAGGCGGTCGGGACGCCATAATGGGCACAGCGGAAGAGGCTATCATTAGATATCATACAGTCTGTGCTTCGATCGCCAAGGCCGCCGCAAGCGTCGGCCGCCCCGCCGACGCCGTCACCCTCGTCGCCGTCTCCAAGACCCATGGCGAGGAGGCGATCCTCCCGGTCATCGAGGCCGGCCAGCGGGTGTTCGGCGAGAACAAGGTGCAGGAATCGCAAGGCAAGTGGCCGAGCCTGAAGGCGCGCTTCCCCGATATCGAGCTGCGGCTGATCGGGCCGCTGCAGTCCAACAAGACGGCGGATGCGGTGGCGCTGTTCGACGTGATCGAGAGCGTCGACCGGGAGAAGATCGCCCGGGAGATCGCCAAGGAGATGACGAAGCAGGGCAGGGCCCCCCGGCTCTACGTCCAGGTCAATACCGGCGAGGAGCCCCAGAAGGCGGGGATCCTGCCGACCGAGGCGGTGGCCTTCGTCGAGCGCTGCCGGACGGAGCACGGGCTGACCATAGAAGGCCTGATGTGCATCCCGCCGGCGGAGGAAAATCCCGGCCCGCACTTCGCACTTCTCAGAAAGTTAGCCGACGAAGCAAGTGTCGAGAAGCTGTCGATGGGGATGAGCGGCGACTTCGAGACGGCGGTCGAGATGGGAGCGACCTCGGTGCGCGTCGGCTCGGCAATCTTTGGCGCGCGAGACTATGGGGCCGAGCCGGCGCAGTAGAGCATGATCCCGAAAAGCGGGAACCGGTTTTCGGAAACGATCATGCGGCAACAAGAGGACCGAGCGGAATGTCGATCGAAACTGATCGCATCCCGCTCCAGCCTCCCGGCCGCGCCCGCTCGGCCCTTAGTCATTCACCAGGTGTAGCGCAGCGTCCCGCGGACGGTCCGGCCGTCGTTGTAATAGGCGGTGTCGCTGAACGTATCGACGTGGGAGACGGTGCGCTTGTCGAAGAGGTTGGTGGCGTTGACCTGCAGCGTGGCGTTGTCGGTGATCTTGTAGGTCAGCGCCGCATCGACCGTGGTGCGGGCGTCGAGGTCGATCGTGTTGGCGTCGTCGGCGAAGGTCGAGCCGATGTAGCGGATACCGGCGCCGAGCGTCAGGTCGCCGATCCGGCCCTCGCCGGGGATGGTGTAGTCGGCCCAGATCGAGGCGAGGTGCTCGGGCACCAGCTGCGGGCGGTTGCCGGCATTGCCGAGGACGTCCTCCTCGATCTCGGCGTCCCAGTAGGAATAGGCGAGGGTGAGCTTGAGACGATCGTCGAGGGCCATCTTGCCCTCCAGCTCGACGCCGCGGACATTGACCTCGCCGAGCTGATACTGCGCCGTATAGTTCGGATCCCACTGGGTGACGTTGGACTGGGTGAGGTCGAACAGCGCCAGCGTGAACAGGGCGTCGACGGCGTCCGGCCGGTATTTCGCGCCGACTTCGTACTGGGTGCCTTCCTGGGGCTTCGCCGATTCGGCGAGGAAGGCGCGGCTGGTGCCGATCGGCTGGAAGGATTCCGAGTAGTTGGCATAGAGCGACACCTCGTCGGTGGCCTTGTAGGTGAGGCCGAGACGGGAGGTGAAGGCCTCGTCGGTGACCTGGTCGGTGCCCTGCGAGAGAAGGCCGCCTCCATAGTCGTAATCATAGTCGTTGGTCTGCTCGACGTGGTCGTAGCGGCCGCCGAAGGTGAGAATCCAGCGTTCGTCGATGGTCAGCTCCTCCTGGGCGTAGAGGCCGACGATCTCGATCTCGTTGGCGTCGACGAGCTGGCGGTAGGGGACGACGCAGCCGCGGCCGCAATAATCGGGGTTGGTGACGTCGATCGGGCTCGCCGTGCCGTCGTCGCGGGTCTCCTTGATGTCGTAGTGGGAATAGTCGACGCCGACGAGGGTGCGGCTGTCGAAGATGCCGACCGAGGCATCGTATTGCAGCTGGTTGTCGGTGAGGAAACTCTTGCTGCGGCCGTAGACGCCGAGGGACGCGCGGTTGATCGTGTCGGTGCCGGCGATGAGGCCGGAGGACGGATAGACCGACTCGTAGGTGAGGTCGAGATCGGTGTAGCGGGCGTTGGAGCGGACCTGAAGACCGTTGCCGAAATCATGGCTGAACTGCCAGCCGATGTTGAACTCCTCGGTATCCATGTTGTCGTAGTCGCTCTCGCCCAGGAACGTGTCCGGATCGATGCCGGAGCCGTAGGGGATGCCGTGGGAGGTGTTGCCCTTGCGCTTGTTGTAGTCGCCGAGGATGGTGAGGCTGGTGGCGGCGTCCGGGCTCCATGTGACGGCCGGGGCGAGATAGAGGCGGTCGTCCTCGGTGAAGTCGGCGCCGTTGTTGCCGTCCTGCCATTTGGTGGTGACGCGGTAGGACCAGTCGCCGGTGGCCGTCAGCGGCGCGCCGAAATCGGCGCCGGTCTCGATATGGCCGTCGCCGAAGGTGGTGTAGACCTCACCGAAAGCGTGGTCCTGGGGCCGCTTGGTGATGGCGTTGACGAGGCCGCCCGGGCCGTTGAGGCCGAACAGCGTCGAGGTCGAGCCCTTCAGCACCTCGAAGCGCTGGGCGCCATAGGGCTCGATCCGGCTGCCGGTGAAGTTCCAGGTGCGGTTTGCGAGGCCGTCCCGGTAGGTCCCGTAGTTGGACTGGTAGAAGCCGCGGATGAGGTAGAAGTCGTAGCGGTCGTCGCCGCCATAGATGTCGGTGGAGACGCCCGCCGTGTAGGCGAGGACCTCGTCGAGATCGTTGGCGTCGCGCTGCTCGATCTCTTCCTGCGTGACGATCGAGACGGAAGCCGGGACGTCGAGAACCGGCGTGTCGGTCTTCGAGCCGACGGCGGTGTCCCTGGCGACGATGCTCGTGTCAGGGCCGACGGCGCTTCCCGTCCCGCCGTCGATGACGATGGTGTCGAGGGTGATCGTCGCCGAAGTCTTTGCCGGATCCTGCGCCGAAGTCCGGGCCGCATCCTGCGCGAAGGAACTGGCGGGCTGGATCAGGCCGAGGGCGGTGACGCAGAGCAGGAGGGCAGCCGGGCTGCGAAGGCGGCGCGCCATTCCATGGCCGCCGACATGTCCGGGGCCGGGGGCATGTCCGGTCTTGCGACCGCGAAATGATCTTTCGCCAGCATTGGCCCGCCGCGCTTCAAGTTCCATGATCAGACCCCAGCCCCTCACTGTCGTTCCCGGCCATCATGCGACGGAGCCTCGACGCCCGCCTCGCCGGCTTTCTCGATCCGTCCCCGCCGGCCGCCGGAGAGACCGGTCGGCCACCCCCTCGGTCTGGTTGCGGACGGTAGACGCTGCGCGATGGCAGCCGCAGGGCGATAACTTGATAGTGATTGTCCGGTATTGTAGTTTCGGCCGTCTTTGTAGGAATCTCCGGCCGGACCGGCGTCTGCGCCGGTGCCCTGTGACTTCACTGCCACTATCGCCGGCGAGCCGGCCGAAATTCACCGGCCTGCATTCAGAGGCCCACATTCAGAGGAACGATCAGACTTGCGAGCGTCCGCGACCCATCCGGCACCGCACCGGCCCGGCAGCACGGGCGGCTCGCCGCGGTGAGCTTCCTGCATTCCATGCAATGCCGCACCGAGGGCATCCGGGTCACCAAGCCGGTGAAGTGGCGAAGCCTCGACGGCATCGCGGGCGTCTACTGGGTTGCGGAGGGGCGACCGGGGGCGACGGGCTACTACCTGTCGCCGGATCCGCGGATCGTCGTCTTCTTCAACGACGTCTCCGCGCATATCCGCATGTGCAACCACGAAGGCTGGCCGCCGTCGCATTATCGGCCGATGACCCGGGCGATCTACGTTCCGGCCGGCATGCCGCTGTGGACGGATTTCACCGCCATGCACCGCTTCTCGCATCTGGACCTGCACGTGCATCGCGACCGGCTGCTGCGGTTCCTGGCGCCCTCGCTGGGCGGCTCGGCCGCAAGGGCCGCGCTTTGCCGGCCGGCGGAGATCACCGATGCCGGGCCGATCGAGACGCTGGCGAGGCTGCTCGTCGGGGAACTGACCCATCCGGCGCGGCACGGCGTCTATTCTGAAAGCCTCGTCGGCAGCATCGCCGCGGCCCTTCTCGACATCCCGGCCGAGAGCGGCGCGATCGAAGGCGGCGAGACCGATGGGCGCGGCCTTGCGGCGGCCCAGATGGACCGGCTGGTCGCCCGGATCGAGGCAGAAGGCGGCCGCCGCCTCACCGTCGCGGAGATGGCGGCGACGGTGGGGCTCTCCGAAAGCTGGTTCACCTCGCTGTTCAAGGCGACCACCGGGCAGGCGCCGCTGCAGTGGCAGCTGGCCCGCCGGATCGCCCTCGCCAAGCAGCTGCTCCTGCGGGCCGACCTCACCATCGCCGGCGTCGCCTCGCAGCTCGGCTTCACCGACCAGGCGCATTTCACCAAGGCGTTCCGGCAGGTCGCCGCAGAGACCCCCGCCGCCTGGCGCCAGACCCACCGGGCCGGCGGCCGGGGGCGGTAGGCGTCCGGCGGGCCGGCGGGGCGCGTGTCACACCGGCGGGGCAGGGGCAGGGGCGGCCGCTGCAAGCCCTTGGTCGAACCGGGGCCGCGACCACGATCGGCCGGACGACGGCTTCACGTCGTGACCATGCTCTTTCAGCCTGTCGCGGCAGGATGCCCGCGCCATATGGCCGCTGACAACGCGAGCGAGGTTTGCGAGCGAGCCGGGGGCATGATGAAGGACAGGGTCGAGGTCGAACTCACCAAGCGGACCACCATCATCACCTCGGTGGTCCTGGCAATGACGGCGACGCTCGCCCTTGCCTGGGCTGCGGCCGGGGCGCTGCTTTTGATCTTCGGCGGCCTGCTGCTGGCCGCCATCTTCGCCGCGCTCGCCCGGCCGCTGCAATGGGCGGGCGTCAGTCGCGGCTGGGCCTTCGGCATCGTCGTCGCCGTCCTGTTCCTGGCGCTCGGCGGCGGGCTGTTTTATGGCGGGGTGACACTCGTCAGCCAGTTCAACGAACTATGGCACCAGCTGCGCGAGCAGCTCCAGGGGCTCGCCAGGGCGGTGGCCGAGATGGGCATCGGGTCCGATGGCGGCAGTGGCGGAGGAAGCGGTTCGGGGGACGAGGTCGGCCTCGACACCCTGCTGCCGAACCCGTCCGGGATCTTCTCCTCGGCCTCGAAGGCGATGTTCTCCGTGCTCGGCGCCCTCGGCAACGTCTTTATCATCGTCTTCATCGCGATCTTCCTCGTCTTCCAGCCCGACCTCTACCGCCGCGGGATCGTCAGCCTGTTTCCGCCGTCGAAGCGCAAGCGTCTCGACGAGACGCTCAGCGCCGCGGCGGAGGAATTGATCCTCTGGGTCTGCGGCACCGGTATCTCGATGGCGATCGTCTTCGTCGTCACCTGGATCGGCCTGATGATCGTCAGCATGCCGAACGCCTTCCTGCTGGCCCTGCAGGCCGGGCTGCTCGCCTTCATCCCGACGCTCGGGCCGTTCATCGCGGGCATCCCGATCGTTCTCGTCGGCCTGTCGGAATCGGTGTCGATGGCGCTCTGGGGGCTCGGCGTCTACGTCCTCGTCCAGGCGGTGGAGAGCAACGTCTCCCAGCCGATCGCCCAGCGCTACACCTCGGCGCTGCCGCCGGCGCTGACGCTCGGCTCGCAGGCGGTGTTCGGCGTCCTCCTCGGCACGCTCGGCATCGCGCTGGCCGTGCCGCTGATCGCGGTGATCATGGTCTTCGTGCGCGAGCTCTATGTGAAGGACACCCTCGGCGGCGCCTATGGCGAGGAGACGGCGCAGTAGGGACTGTCCCGGAAGCTGGGGACCGTCCGTCGGGACCGGTGGTGCGATGCGTCAGGGGAAGATCTCTTCCCCGTGCTCGTCGACATAGGCTGCAAGGCCGAGCGTGTGGTCGCGGGACAGCTTTTCGGCGAGATCGACGTCGCGGCGCTCCAGGGCGTCGATGATCGCCCTGTGGTCCTCGATCGAGCGCATCGCCCGGTCGTCAAGCCCGATCGTCATCTGGCGGATGCCGCGCACATGGAGGAGGATGTCCTCGGTCATCTCCTGCAGCACCTTGCTGCCCGACAGGGCGATGATCGACTGGTGGAAGCGGATGTTGGCCTTGGAATATTCGCTGAGGTGATCTGCGGGGCGGTGGGCCTCGTTGAACTCGTCGAAGAGCGGGCGGAGCGTCGCGATCTCGGCATCGCTGGCGTTCAGGGCGATCAGCCGCACGGCCATGCTTTCCAGTGCCGCCCAGGCCTGGATCATCTCGATCACCTCGCGCTTGGTCTTCTTGAGGACGACGATCCCCCGGCGCGGCACGGATTTGACGAAATCCTGCTGCTCGAGCATCGCGATCGCCTCGCGGATCGGCGTCCGGCTCACCCCCAGGCGCTCCGCCAGCTGGCGTTCGTCGAGCCAGGTCTCCTCGGGATTGGCGTAGATGTCCATGTTGGCGATGGCGTGCTTCAGCGCCGCATAGACACGCACCTTGAAGGTTCGCTCCGGAGCGAATTTCTCCAGCACCAGATCGGGTGTCATCTCGTCGGCGACCGGCCAAACGGCTCGCGATTTTGCCATCGTGCCACTTACTTCCTGTCTGATCGGCCCGTCCCGCCGGGCCAGGCCTTGCCTGATTGCCCCCGGCCTGCCGGGCGAAATCTTGTCTGAGGAGCCCTGCCTGCGCCGGCCGGGCCGCTCGCTCGCAGGATATATGCGTCCGAGCGAGCGGAAATGACAACGCCTGACGGTCGCGGTCGCGGCGAAATCGCGAAAGTCTTGTGGTTTCGAATGAAATTCCCGTCATGTGACGGTGCGGCGCCTGCCCGTCGCGAAGGTAGGGACCTTGGAGGGACGAACGCCACCGCAGCCGGATTGAGATGCCGGAACGGGGCGAGGACGGGAAAACCGGGGAGGGCCGATCACCCGATCGCGGCGACGATCTTCTTGGCCGCGTCGTCGAGGTCGTCGGCCGCCGTGATGGCAAGGCCGCTCTCGTTGAGGATTTTCTTGCCGAGATC
>PACL01000032.1 GCA_002700095.1 Fulvimarina sp.
CGACGCCGGCCTCACCGACACCACCATCCGGTCGAACGCCGATCTGGCGGCCGTCCTCAAGCAGGCCCTGAAGGATGCCGACATCACCGGCATCGACGTTTCGATCGACGCCACGGACAACGTCGTCCTGTCCTCGACCGACACCTTCTCGCTGGGCGACGCGGCGGATTCCGGCACCACCGGCATCACCGCGGCCAGCCTCGGCCTCGCCACCACGGCGGCCGCCACCAGCACGGCGTCCGCCGATGCGACGTCGGTCATGGACATCGATATCTCCACGGCGTCGGTCACCGACATCAAGAACTTCATCAAGGTGGTCGACGAGGCGCTCTCGCAGGTCACCAGCGCGGCGTCCGGCCTCGGCGCCATCCAGAACCGCGTCGAGATGCAGACCGACTTCGTCTCCAAGCTGATGGATACCGTCTCCGAGGGCGTCGGCACGCTGGTCGATGCCGACATGACCGAAGAGTCCACCCGCCTCAAGGCTCTGCAGACCCAGCAGCAGCTCGGCGTGCAGGCGCTCTCGATCGCCAACTCCTCCTCGGAATCGCTGCTGTCGCTCTTCCGCTAAAGGGAAACCGTTCGGGATCGATCTCGAAATTAGCTCCATCGATGGTGAGTGTCTTGTTCGTCGATGGATCGAAGAAGTCAGAAGGCCCGGCCAACCGCCGGGCCTTATTCGTTCAGCTTCGCCACGTGGAAGCATCCATGCAGCGTCTCGTCGTCATCGCGGGCCCGGAGCGATCGGGCAAAATACCACTCGCCCGTCGTCTCATGTCCGAAGACACGTCGCTCATGTGCGTCCACCGGGACAACATCCGCGCCGCGCTGGTCAACCCTCTCGACGAAGGCCACATCACGCTCTGCATGGGCGCGCTGGCCGACATGCTGCTGTCGCTCGGATTCTCGTTGATTGTCGTCGCCTGGAACCTCGAGCCGGAAGACCGGGACCTGTGGACACGGATCGCGGCCGACCATGGCGTGCCGATGGACCGGATGGACGTGCGGGACGCGGATGTGGCGGCGATGATCCCGCCGATGGCTGAGGCTGCGTGATGCCATCGTGCAAGGCCTGCCAGAGGCGACGCAGGCTTCTCGTCGCGGGCTATGCTAAGGGCGGTGTTGTGGGCGTGGTGAAGGCGGTTCCCGCTATCGTGCGCGACGTGCTTCGTGGTGAGACCGAAGCAGCCAAGCCCAAGTCGTCGGGTGATGGTGCGAAGCGATGACCGTCGAGTTCAAGATCGACAGCGCGGACTTCGAGCGGTTGTCCAAGGCGTTTCACCAGCTTCCGGCGCGCATGCAGGAACAGGTGATGGCGCGGGCCTATGGGCGGTCCCGCTCGGTGGTGGAGCGCACCTATGCGCAGCTCGCCTCGGCCCGCATGGATGTCGCCCAGAAGCACATCAAGGCGCGGATGCGGTCCTACATCACACCGGATGCGATGATGCTGGTGGTGAAGTCCCAGCAGATCCCGCTCGACGAGATCGGGGGAAAGCAGAACAGGCGAGGCGTCGCCGTCCCGCTTCGCGGCACCTATCGCTCGGCCTTCATCGCCAAGGGAGGAAAGGGAGCCGGTCGGATCCTGAAGCGCAAAGGCTCGGCGCGCTACCCCACCATGCGCCTCTTCGGCCCGAACCCGGCGGGCGAGGCAAACCGCAACCCTCCCGTCTACGAGGGAATGCTCGGCGAGATCGCCAGGGGCGTGTTCTTCCAAGAGGTGGCAAGGGGCGTGAGCTACATGCTCGGCCGCCTCTGACCTCTTCGGCGCCTGCCATGCCACGGGCTGCAACCGCCAAGGCATCCTGACGATGGTGCATAAAAGTGACACTGCGACATTGTTGCATGTGACATTCCTGCATCACCATCGAAAAGCGTGACATATCTGCAACGAAATCAAGGGACCGTAGGGCGAGGGCAAGGGCCTGCGGTGCGGGCCGCGCGCGGAATCCCACTAGAGTTTGGCCCCCACAGGAGGTTCTCACCACATGGCGACCATTGCCGAGTGCGCTGAGCACCTTTTCATCGACGAGCGGACGTTCAAGCGGCACCTCGACGAGGGCAACATCACCCGAAAGGCGCGGGCCGGATACGAGATCGACGAGGTGCGCCGCGAGTATCTCGACCACATGAAGAAGGTGGCATCGGGACGGGCGAATGAGACCTCTGCGGAGCGTGTCGCGGCCGGAACGCGGAAGGACGACGCGATCGCCGAGCGGTACGAGCTGGAGGTCGCGCAGAAGAAGGGCGAGCTGCTGCCTCGGGACGAGGTGATCGCGGGCCTTTCATCGGTTTTCGGACGGGTCAGGGCCCGGCTGCTGGCCATCCCGACGAAGCTGGCGCCGGCCGTTCACGGCATGGGGGCCATCCACGAGATCCAAGAGAAGCTTTCCGATGCGGTCAATGAAGCGCTCGAGGAGCTCGCTGGCACCATCATCGTCGGTGTATCTGAAGACCCGGCTGAGCCCAAAGGTCGCTGACGCCTTCCAGGCGGGCCTCGCGGTCTTCTCTCCGCCGCCGAACCTGACGGTCTCGCAGTGGGCCGACAGGAACCGTTTCCTGAGCCCGGAGGCTTCGTCGGAGCCTGGGCGGTGGGACACGTCGCGCGCCGAGTACCAGCGCGGCATGATGGACGCCGTGTCGAGCCCGCTGGTTCACACGGTGGTCATCCAGTCGAGTTCACAGGTCGGCAAGACCGAGCTGCTCCTGAACCTGATCGGGTTCCACATCGACAAAGACCCGGCGCCGATGCTGGTCGTGCAGCCGACGTTGGAGATGGCACAGGCGTTTTCGAAGGACCGGATGACGCCGATGGTTCGGGATACGCCCGCTATCGAGAAGAAGATCTCACCGGCCAAGTCGCGCGACGCGATGAACACGACGCTGCACAAGGCTTTCCCGGGCGGGCACGTGACGATGGTCGGCGCGAACTCGCCGTCCGGTCTGGCGTCCCGGCCGATCCGCATCGTGCTCGCCGACGAGGTGGACCGCTACGACGAGAGCGCCGGCACGGAAGGCGACCCGGTCAACCTGGCCGTGAAGCGAACCACGACGTTCTGGAACCGCAAGGTGGTGCTGGTCTCGACGCCCGGCATAAAGGGGCTGTCGCGGATCGAGCGGGCCTTCGCGCAGAGCGACCGCCGCCGTTTCCATGTGCCGTGCCCCGACTGCGGTCATGAGCAGGCGCTGAAGTGGTCGCAGGTCCACTGGTCGAACGAGGACGGGAAGCACAAGCCGGAGACGGCGCACTACGCCTGCGAGGACTGCGGCTCGCTCTGGACAGATGTCCAGCGCTGGACCGCGATCCGGAAGGGCGAATGGAAGGCCGAGGGCGAGTTCACCGGGACCGCCGGCTTCCATCTTAACGAGCTCTATTCGCCCTGGCGACGGCTGTCGGAGACGGTAACGGACTTCCTCGCCGCCAAGGGCGCGCCGTCGCTGCTCAAGACGTGGGTCAACACGGTCCTCGGCGAGACGTGGGAAGACGAGGCGGAGCGGCTTGAAGCCGAGAGCCTGCTCACCCGCGGCGAGAACTACGGGCCGGACGACGTGCCGGAATGGTGCCCCCTCGTCACGGCCGGCGTCGACGTCCAGGGCGATCGCATCGAGGCGAGCCGCTGGGGCTTCGGCGACAACGACGAGAGCGGCCTGATCGAGCACGAGGTTTTCCTCGGCGATCCGGCGAAACCGGAGATCTGGGACGAACTCGACGACTGGCTGAAGGCATCATGCATCCGCATCGACGGGGCCAGGCTTCGAACCCGCGCGGCATGCGTCGACATGGGCGGCCACCACACCCAAGAGGTGCTGAAAT
Source organism: Fulvimarina sp. (assembly GCA_002700095.1). Lineage (GTDB taxonomy): Bacteria > Pseudomonadota > Alphaproteobacteria > Rhizobiales > Rhizobiaceae > Jiella. Next base: position 3,812 of record PACL01000032.1, read on the forward strand.
TCTGCCGTGACAGGCGGGGCCGCAAGGTCTTCGCGATCAAGGGCATGGACGGTGTTCGGCCGATCTGGACGCCGAAGGCCAGCAAGTCAAAGCGCGGGGCGATGCCGTTCTATGCCGTCGGCGTCGACACCGCGAAGGACGCGATCTATGGGCGCCTCCGGATCACTCCCTCGCGGGATGCAGAGCCGGCGCCGCGGGGCTACGTCCATCTGCCGGCAACCGTGACGGCGAGCTACGTCGCACAGCTGGTTGCCGAGGTGGTGGTGATCGAGCGCTTCAAGGGGCGCCCGAAGCGCAAATGGAAACTGCCCAGCGGCGCGCGGAACGAGGCGCTGGACTGCGCCGTCTACGCGCTCGCGGCGAAGGAAAGCTTTGGCCGCAGGATGCCGAAGACCGTCGTCGAGGCGGCCGAGGTCGTGGTCGATCCAGTGGCTGAAGAGCCAGAGGCTGACATCGCATCAGTCGAGACAGTGGTTGCGGCGAAGAAGCCGAGCCTGTTCGAGCAGAGAAGACTTCAATGGCTGAACCGATGACAGCGATGGCAAAGCCGCGCGTGCGGGTGAAGGCCGGGAGTATGGCCTTCCCTGTGGCGGCTGTCGCGCCGGCGGCCCGTCCGACGATGCGCTATCTGCGCGATACCGGATCAGCAGTACTGACGTCGCGCTGGGCGTCGCTGCCGGATTCCCGGCGGGACATTCAGTGGGCGTGGGACCGGGCTGCTGCGCTCGCGGCTGACTTCATCCACAACTCGGGCCGGCTGAAAGGCGCGGTCGACCAGGTCAAGGCCGACACGGTCGGGACCGAGCTGAAGCTGAACGCCCAGCCGGACGTCGATGCTCTGAACTGGAGCGCGGCCGAGCGCAGCGAGTGGAAGCGGCTGGTCGAGCGCGAGTGGCGCCAGTGGTCGTGGAACCCGTCCGAGTGCGATCACCGCGGCAAGTTCACGATCCCGCAGATCGTCGACATGAGCCTCGGGCATCACGTCGCCTTCGGCGAGGCCTGCGGTGCGCTGGGCTACATGCCGGCGGCGACGCGGCGGCGCTACAACATCAGGACGGGGATCAAGGTCTCCGCCACCTCGCCGATCCATCTCGTGCGCGACACGAACGAGTTCGAGGGACTGCTGCAGGGCGTCATCCACGACGAGAACGATCGGCCGCAGGCCTACCGCCTGAAGATCGAGCGCGGCGGCCTGATGGAGACCAGGGACTATTCCGCACGGGACGCCTTCGGCTCGGCGCTGTTCTATCATGTCTTCGACCCCAAGGATCCGCACGACGTCCGCGGCATCTCGGAACTGGCGCCGGTCATGAAGACCTGGGCCATGTCGGAGAAGCTTGACGACGCCACGCTCCAGACCGCGGTGCTCCAGACCGTGTTCGCGGCGACGATCACCAGCCCGGAGCCGAGCGAGGCTGCGTTCCAGGCCATCGAATCCCTGTCCGAGTTCGAGATCGGCGGCGAGCGGATCGGCGAGGCGCTGGCGGCCGACTTCTACGGCGCGGTCATGGCGCGGCTCGACGCAGCGCGCGGCAGCCGGGTGTCGATCGGCGACAGCCAGGTCAACCACCTCGGTCCGGGCGAGAAGTTCGACTTCCATACCGCGGCGACGCCGGGCGAGCGCTACCTGCCGTTCTCGATGCACCTGCAGCGGATCATGGCGCGCTGCATCGGCGTGACGTTCTCGAGCTTCACGCTCGACCATTCGAACGCGACCTACTCGTCCGTCCGGATGGAGAACGCCTCGATCTGGCCGGTGGTGATGCGCCGGCGCGAGCGGATCGCGGCACCGATCTGCCAGGCGATCTATGAGGCCTGGCTGACCGAGAGCGTGATCGAGGGGCGCATCCCGTTCAAGGGCGGCGTCGCGGCCTTCATGTCGAACCGTGAGAAGGCGTGCTGGGCCGAATGGGTCGGGCCGCCGGCGCCGACGGCGGACGATCTGAAGAGCGCCAAGGCGGCGACGGAGCGGCTTGGCAACCGGACATCCTCGCTGGCGATCGAGAGCACGGCGGTCGGCTACGACCCGCAGGACATCGCCCAGATGCGTTCCGAGGACATCAAGCTTTATCAGGGGCTGGACATGGGCGATCCATACATCCCCGCCAAGCTGGCGGTTGCCGATCCGTCGGCCGATCCCGCACTCGACCCGGTGCCGGCCAATGGCTGATCCGATCCTCGTCGGCGGCGTCTCGGTCGACCCGGACGATCCCTGCGCCCTGTGGCAGGCCCTCTACAACGTCAAGCTCCGGTTCATCTCCGGGGAGCGGACGGAAGAGGTCGAGATCAAGTCGGCGATCACCAGCCGCCGGGTCCGCTACGGCAAGTCGGACACGGCCGGGATCGACGCCGAACTCGCCCGTCTGCAGGCGCTCTGTGCCGAGAAGACCGGCGGGCCGCGGCGCCGCTACGCGAAACGCTTCCGCTTCACGCCGGACTGCTGAGGACACCTCACATGCCAGTCATCGCCAACGGGCCGCACCTGTACCTCAACGGTACTGTCGGCCTCGACTATTTCGACGAGTATTTCACCTATCCGGAGGTCGTGACGGCTCTGGCCGCGATCGATGATGACTCGGAGCTGACGGTCCATCTGAACAGCCCGGGCGGGTATGTCGATGACGGGTCGTCGATCCGGAACGCCTTCGCGGCGCGGGCCGGCACCACGACGATTGTCATTGAGGGCATGGCGCTTTCCTCGGCCTCGCTAATCGCATGCGGCGGCGACCGCGTCGTGATGAACCCCGGCTCCGTCTACATGATCCATGAGCCGATGGTCTCGCTGCTCTCTGCGAATGCCGCACGTCTGCGCACCGCGCTGGACGAGCAGGCGGCCTTCACCACGACCTTCGCCCGTGTCTACGCGGCTCGCTCAGGAAAGCCGGAAGACGAGATCCGCGCGATGTTGGCCGCCGAGACGTGGTTCGACCCGGAGGCCGCCGTTGCAGCCGGGTTCGCGGACAGCGTTGGCGGCAAAGTCATCAAGATCGAGGCCACGGCCAAGGCCTTTGATTACCGGGCGTATGCCCATGCACCCAAGCGCCTCGTCGCGCTGGCGAAGAAGAAGGATTGGCGCCTCGACGGCGCCGATACGCGAGCGGCTGCGTCCGCCGCACCCCGTCAAACACAGGAGTCATCCATGACGGACAAGGAACGGGCGGACGCTCTGGCCGCCGAACTCGACACCCTCAAGGCACAGATGTCGGCGTCGAAGGATGCCGACAAGACGGCGACCATGGCGGCCGAACTCGAAGCGCTGAAGGCCGAGAAGGCGAAGCGCGAGAACGCCGACGCGATCATGGCGCTCGACGAGGCCAAGGGCAACGAGGCTCAGGCCAAAGCGCTCGCCGATGCCGGCGTCACAGCCGAGGCGGCCAAGGCCGTTCTCGCCGCCGGCAAGCCGGTCGCCATCGCCAATGGCGGCCCGACGCCCGAGGATTACGCCAAGGCCCGGATGTCCGGCGGCGTGCCTCAGCCCGGCGGTCAGCCCGGCGCACCGGCCGACAATGGCTGGGCCAAGGTCACCGCCCGTCTCAACGCCCGCGTGGCATAACAGGAGGCCAGACAGATGGTCACTTTCACCGAAGGCCGCCACGCTTGCGAAGGGCTGCTCTCCGAAGCGAACTTCCACCGTTCGCGGGACAACATCACGGTCGTTTCCGGCGCCGGCATTCTCGCGCCCGGGACCGTCCTCGCGAAGATCACCGCGTCGGGCAAGTACAAGGCTTCGACTGCGACCGGCTCGGACGGCGGCCAGACGGCCAACGCCATCCTGCTCTATCCGGTCGACGCGACCGCCGCGGACGTCCAGGTCGCCGCGATCACCCGGGACGCGGAGTGGAACGTCCACACGCTGTCCTACGACTCCACGGTCGACGACGACACCAAGAAGGCGGCGAAGCACGTCCAGCTTGCCGCCGTCGGCATCATCGTCCGCTAAGGCTGAGGGAAAACGGTCATGCTCGACATCTTCAAGAACGACGCCTTCAGCACCACTTCGCTGACGGACTTCATCAACGACGTGAAATACCGGCCCGGCCGGCTCGGCGAACTGGGCCTGTTCCAGGCGGAATCCGTCGCCACCACCTCGATCGCCATCGAGCGCATCGGCGACATCCTGCAGCTCGTCAAGCCGACCCCGCGCGGCGGCCCGGGCGAAACGCGGGACTATCCCAAGCGCTCGATGCTGAACCTCACCGTTCCGCACTTCCAGCGCGACTGGAGCGTGATGGCGGACGAGGTCCAGAACCTGCGTGCCGCCGGCACCGAGAACCAGCTGATGCCCGTACAGCAGCTCGTCGGCCAGAAAATCGTCGCGAACACCCAGGATATGGACCTCACCGAGGAACATGCCAGGCTCGGCGCCGTCACCGGCGTCGTGACCTATGCCGACGCATCGACGCTGAACCTCTTCACCACGTTCGGCGTGACCGAAGAGACCGAGGTCGACTTCGACCTCGACAATGCGTCGCCCGCCGACGGCATCCTCCGCAAGAAGTCGGTCGGCGTGATCCGTGCGGTGAAGAAGCGCCTCGGAAAAGCGCCTTTCACCAGCGTTCACGCGCTCGTCGGCGACACCTTTTTCGACCAGCTGCTGCAGCACAAGGAGGTGCGGGACACCTACAAGGGATGGTCCGAGGCGACCATCCTGCGCGACTCCTACATCGGCCCGAACCGCGCGGGGAATCCGATGTTCGAGTTCGGCGGGATCGTCTGGGAGAACTACGGCGAGATCGACGACGAGGGCGTCGGCGTGGCGACCGGCAAGGCGCGGTTCTTCCCGCTCGGCGTCTCCGGCCTGTTCCGGACCTATTACGCCCCGGCCGACTACGTCGAGACCGTCAACACGCTCGGCCAGCGGCTCTATGCCAAGCAGTGGCCGATGCCCAACGACAAGGGCATCAACGGCGAGCTGCAGATGAACGAGCTGAACATCTGCACCCGTCCCGGCGTGCTGATGGGCGCACGGAACACCTGAGCATTACCATGAGCTTCTCCGCTCATCTCGCCGCGGCGGACGTCACGCTCGCCGCGGTCTTCGACGAGACGCCCTTCGTGGCGATCAAGATGGGCCGGCCCGCCGGCGCCGCGATGGCGTCGGATCCGGTTCCGGTCGAAGGCATCGAGCCGTTGCCCTTCATGGGGACGGTCGACTTCGAGCCTTCCTCGACCGGGTTCGGCACCAGCAGCCGGGTCGCCCCCGACGATCGGGCGCCGCGCCGGGTGACGACCATCCTTGTGACCGCCATGGTGACGGGCCTCGCCTGGGTCCCCAAGGCGGGCGACCAGCTGCAGCGGGTCTCCGACGGCACGCTCTACCGGATCGTGATGGTCGATGACGACGAGACCGGACGTGTCGGCTTCTGGCTCAACAGGATCGGGAAAGTCTGATGCTGACCGCCGAAGCGATGCGCCTTGCCGCCTACGAGGCGCTCTGCCCAACGGCGGCGCTGGCTGCCGGGACCGGCTTCCCGACGATCGCCGGGGGCCGGGTGTTCGATTCCCGCGCCATCGGCGTGGACGAGCTCGACGACAGCATCGTCTACACGCCGTCGATCAGCCTCTATACCGAGGACCGCAAGGTGACGCAGCGCGGCCCGATGACGTCGGCCGGGCCACTCGGCTTCGCATCGGCGGCGCTGGCCATCGTCTGCGATCTCGCAGTCTCCGCCGACGATGACGGCGAGACCATCACCATGCCGCTCGCCGGCTCCGATCCCAAGGCGCGGCTGGTTCTGGCTTCGCTCGTGACGCAGGTCAGGCAAACGCTCGCCCGAGGCGCGACGGGATCCGGCTTCCGGCTGATCTCCAAGGCGATCACCGAGATCGTCATCGAGCCGTTCATCCTGCCCGAGATGGGGCTGCGCTGGCACCGCGAGATCATGACGCTGCGCTGCGACATTGCCGATGACGACTTCGGCGCGACCGCTCTGCCGGCTTCCGTCGAGCGGCTGCGCCTGGCGCTTCCAGCCGGCTCCTATGCCAGAGGCCGCCTTGACGATCTCGCCGCCTATTTCACCGCGCCGGCGGCACTGACGCCGCTCGCGACGATCGGCCTTGTCGCGCCCGTCGGCGCCGGCGATGCGCCGCCAGATCCCGGCGACGAGCCGGACGCCGTCATCACCTTCTGAAGGACACCCCCATGGCTCTGAAACGCTACCGGCTCGTCGAGAGCGGCGAGCGGCTGCCCTATCGCGGCCGCGAGTTCCGCCCCGAGGGCGAGACGATGGACGACGGCGAGGCCTTCACCCGCCGCCTTCTGAAGGAAGGCTGCATCGCAGAGATCGAGCCCGCCGATGCCGGCGGGGGTCATAAATCCAAGGACAAGGGAGCGGCCTGATGGCGATCGGCTTCAACAGCATTCCGGGCAACATCGTCGCCCCGATCATCTCCTTCGAGGTGAACTCCGGCGGCCAGTTCGAGAGCCAGTCGCGCCTCGTGCTTCTCGGTCACAAGACCACCGCCGGCTCGCTGGCGCTGGACACCCTGACGCCCGTGCAGACGATGCGCGAAGCCGTGTCGCTCTGCGGCAAGGGGTCGATGCTCGCCGAGATGTTCCGTGTCGCCCGGGCCAACGCGCCGGCGCAGGAAATCTGGGTCGGGGCGACGGCAGAGGTCGGCGTCGCCGAAATCCGCACGATCACCGTGGCGAGCGTCCCGGCTGCCGGCGGCGTCGGTGTGATCCAGATCGCCGGGCGCACGCTACAGGTCGAGATCTCCGCGGGCGATGTCGTCGCCGATGTTGCGGCGGCGCTGAATGCCGCGATCAATGCCTATCAGGATCCTCTCACCCTGGCGGCGCTGCCCTACACCTCCAGCGTGACCGGCGCCGTCGTGACACTGACGGCGCGCCACAAGGGCGCGATCTTCGGCACGGTGGACATCCACGCGCCGACCACGGTCGCCTCCAACGCCTTCGCAGGCGCGGCCCTGACCTATGCCACCACGACGGCGGGTTCCGGCGACCCGGATCTCTCCGGCATCCTGGCGCAGTATGCCGACGATCCCTTCGACTGGACCGTCTCGCCCTTCTCCGACGACACCAACTTCGCCCGGTATCTGACGCTCATGAACGACGTGAGCGGCCGGTGGGCGTGGAACCGGCAGGCCTACGGCCATGTCTTCCAGGTCAAGACCGCGACGACCTCGGCCATGACGACATACGGCCTCGGCAAGGACACCCGTCACGTCTCGACGATCCCGCAGGTCGCCAGCGCCGGCAACGGGACGCCGCCCTGGGAGTTCGTCGCGGCCGAGGTGTCCCGCCAGGTGCCGTGGCTGTCGGATGGCGCGCTGGGCAATGTCTCGCGAGGTCAGCGCGGCCTCGAGATCCAGCAGGTTCTCGCGCCGCGCGACCGGTCCCTGTGGCTCAACGACTACGCCACCCGCGACGCCTTGCTGACCTCGGGCATCTCGACGTGGATGGTACGTGCCGATGGGGCGGTGACCGTCGACAAGACCGTGACGATGTCGCGCACCGACGGCGCCGGCAACGTGGACACCACCTTCCGCGATATCCAGAAGATCGGCCAGGTGATGTACGCGCTGCGGCGCTTCCGGGCCCGGCTTCAGTCGGAGCATGGCCAGAAGGGCATCGCCAATTCCAACCCCGGCGATCTCCTGGCGATCACCACCGTGAAGGACATCAAGGCGACGATGATCGCGACCGCGGCCGAGATGCCGGGCGTGCTCGACAATATCGCCGAGTTCGCCGACCGGCTCGACGTGCAGCGGAATGCCGACAATCCGAACCGCGTCGACATCTTCGCGCCGCTCGACATGATCAACCCGCTCGACGTGATCGCCGCCAACGCGACGATTTACAGCGAGTATCGGTCGCAGACCGTCGCCGCCTGAAGAAGGATCTGACCCATGGCAGGAAACAATTTCGGCGGCGAGATGCGGATCCGCGGCTCGTCCGGGGATGCCTACACGCTGCGCGCGGCGGTGACGATGAACACCGCCGGGCTTTCGACCGAAGCGGTGCGCAACCAGAACGGCCTCAACTCCTACGTCGCGACGCTGCGTGCGCCGTCGGCCGAGCTGACGCTGGAGGATGAAGGCCAGAACATGGACGACATCCTGCGGGCCGGCAGCCAGGACATCTACATCGTCGAGGAATTCTCCGGCGTGACGCATGTCTTCGTCAGCGGGCGCATCACCGGCGATGCGCAGGTGAACCGCGAGAACGGCGAGCTGTCCGGCCTGATGATCCAGTCCGACAGCTACCGCAGGATCACCGGCTGATGGCGGAGATCGTCGTCACGCTGTCGCGGCGCTACGACCACGGGTCGAAGCCCTTCGACGAGTTGCGGTTCCGCGAGCCGAAGCTGAAGGACCGGATCGCGCTTGGCCCGCCCTTCGAGGTCATCCGCGACCAGGCCATCTGGGACGACGCGGTGGTATGGAAATATGTCGATCGCCTGCTGATCGACGTCGCACCCGGCGCCATCCAGGATCTGGACTATGCGGACGGCGAGGCGGTCTATTACCGGTTCCGCGATTTTTTTACCGATGCGAGTCCGCTGTTCGTCAAGCGGACATCCTCGTCTTCGGGTTCCGGTGGGACGCGGGCACCGTCGGCGACATGACGCTCGACGAGATCGGTGGATGGTTCGAGCGGGCCGCGGCATGGAAGCGGGCTGGCGGCGGCGCTTGATCACCGGATATCAGGCCGACCGAACAATCGGCTTTGCCGCCTCCAGACGGCGGAAATAATCGTCGGAGCTCTGGCGCTGCCGCGGGGAGACGATTGGCTCTTCGACGGGCGTCTGTGTGGCCATCGGGGCAAGGCGATGCGAGCGTGCGATATGCGCCATGGCCGCCCTGACGACCGGCGCCGCGCAAACCATGGTGACGCCGAAGCCGATCACGAGAAGATGCAGGGGCTGCGGCGCCAGAGCCCCTGAAACCGCCCCGAAGAAGATCAGCAAGACGCCGCCGATGAACATCAGAAGATGCGGCGCATACCAAGCCAGAGCGAGGCCGGCGAAAGCAAAAATCGCGGCGGCTATCTGTGTTTCATCCATGACTTTGGGCTCCTCAGAAGTTTTCGGGCAATAGGGCTTTACCGTGGCAAAAGACATCGAAGCCCGCCTCAAGCTAACCGCGATCGACCGGACGCGGAAGGCCTTCGACAGCGTGTCGAGAAATCTTGATCGGATCGACAAGAAGTCGGCGCAGGTCGAGAAGCAGAATTCCCTTCTGGGACGCGCAGAGCGCGGCATGGCCAGCTATGCCAGGACAGCGATGATGGCGGCCGCCCCGGTGGCTGCGGCGTTCGGCGCCGGCGACACGCTGAAGACCGCGGCGCAGTTCGAAACGGCGCTCGCCGGCATCCGCAAGAAAGGTGACCTGTCGGCTCAGGCGCTGGAGAAGGTCAAGACCGAGATCCTCGGCATCGTCGAGAGCGGACAGGTGGCCATGAACCCGGCGGAGATCGCCGAGGCCTATCAGCGCGGCATCGCCTCCGGCATCCCGATCAATGAGATGCGCGACTTCGTCGTCCTGTCGGCGCAGGCGGCCGACGCCTGGGAGATGACCGGCGAGGCCAGCGGCAACGCCTTCGCCGGCTTCAAGGAAAGCCTGAAGCTCACACAGGCCGAGATGCGGCCCTTCGCCGACCTGATCAACACGCTGGCCGATGCCGGCATTTCCGACGAACGGGACATCGTCGACTTCCTCGACCGGACGGGCGCGCAGCTTAAGGACATGGGGATGTCCAAGGAGAACATCGCAGCGCTTGGTGGCACGCTCCTCGACCTGAAGATGCCAGCGGAGCAGGCGGCGACGGCGATGAATGCCCTATCGACGAAGCTGCTCAACCCGAAGAACACCAAAGCCTCGATGCAGGCCTTCGACAAGCTCTATGGTAAGACCGAGAACTTCACACAGCTGATGAAGGAGGACGCCAACGGCGCCCTCATCGATTTCCTGAAACGGCTCCAGAGCCTCGACAAGTTCAAGCGCACCGAGCTTCTGACCGACATCGTCGGGCTGGAACACGCCAGCAAGGTCAACCGGCTGGTTTCCTCGCTCGACCTGCTGCAGACGAGGATGGCGACGGCAAACGATCCGTCACAGTTCGTCGGGTCGCTCGGCAAGGGCTACCAGCTGAAGCTCGATACACTGGAATCCAAGTGGAAGGTGTTCAAGGCCAATCTGGAGAAGCTGCAGATCGACCTCGGCGACCTGATCATCGCGCCGGCTGGCGACGTCCTCGGCGACGTCACGACGATGGTCAACCAGCTCGGTTCGGCCATCAAAGGCGTCGAGACCTCATGGAATGCCCTGTCGACCGCGATGGGCTCGCGCAAGTCCGGAGACTTCGACGGGCCACGCACGCTCTGGGACAAGATCAACGATCCATGGGGTGTCGGTGCCCAGCAGGACGCCGATGCGATCGCGGCCAAGACCATCCAGGCCCTGACCAACAAGAGCCCGAAGTCGGGCGCCGTCGGCGCGATGGCAGCGCGAGACATGAGCGGTATCGGCCTCGGCAACGCTCTGGCGTCTTCGACTGTGGCGCTGCGTCGAGCTAATGGTCTGTCGCCAACCGGACAGCGCCGCGACCTCGACGCCATGAAGACGAACCGGGCGCGGATGGGCGTCTCGGATTCCGACGTCTCCGACTACTATCGGCAGCGCTATGGCAAGACCGTCGATCCTGGGGCGATCGCCAAGCCCGAGCCGAAGTTCACGCCGCGGGTGATGACGCCGGACTTTCCGGGCCGTCACGGCGGGACGCCAATCCCTCAGCCCGCCCCCCGGATCGGGGCGAGCTTCGATGAGGGGCGGCTGAAGATCGAAGATCCGGAGATCCAAGGCATCGACCAGATGCGCGCGGCGCTTCTCGAAGGTGGCGCGCAGTTGCCGGCCAAGGGTGCCGAGGCCGGCGCGGCCTTCTCCAATGCGGCCGGGGCGGCGCTGAACTCGCAGGCTTCGGCGGCTGGAGCGGCCTTCGGCGGCGCGGCGGCGCGGGCGTTCAACTCCAGCGTCTCTGTTCCGAGCGCGGGCAAGACAGGCCGGCTGCCGGGCGCCAACAAGGCTTCGGCCACCACCATGCCGGATGCCGGCCAGCCAGGGGGCGGATGATCAGATGGTGATTGAGACGCTTGCGGTGCCACGAAGATCGTCTGCTTCGACGGAGACGTTGTGCCCGCTCCCGTATCGGGCAGTCACGATCTTCTGTGCCTCTGCCTCGATGGTTTTCGGCAGGCAGGGCATGATGACGTTCCGCTCGGCTTCGGCCATGGTCATCGCGATCACGTCGGGCGCCGTTTCTCGGCTCAATTCCTGGGGCCATGACATGAACGGATCTCCTGATTTCGCGGGGAAGGCCGTATGGTAGACTGGTCCCGCGCCTTCCGCAACGGCGGCCGGGCGTCCTTCAAGGGCGCCGGCTTCTGGGTGGAGATCGACGAGTTGCAGGGTGGGCGCCGGGTGGCTGTGCATGCCATCCCGGGCGGGTCTCACCTGTCGGAAGACATGGGGCTCCGCGAGGGCGTCTGGCGGCCGACGGCCTATGTCGCCTCGGACGGCGTGATCGGCGAGGGCAAGCGGCTCGAGGCGGTCTGCAATTCGGAATGGCCGGGGCTCCTGTCCCTGCCGATGGATGCCGTGCTCGCCCACTGCGACGGGTTCCGCCGCAACCGGGACAAGGACAAGAACGGCTTCATCGCCTACGACCTGATCTTCATTGCGGCGGGATCGGCCGGGGCTGCCTCGCCTTCCGCCGGCGCGGCGATCAGCGCGTCGTTCTCGGCCGGGCTGTCCGGCGTCTCGCTGTCGGTCGGCGTCTCGGCGTCCTTCTCGGCCGCGGTCGGGCCGCTGTCGATCAGTGCTTCGGCCAATCTCTCCGCAGGGGTTTCGCTATGATTACCAAGCTCGTCGATCTCGTCATCCTGACCCGGCATGGTCCGCTGGTCTTTACGCTGATTGTCCTGCCGATCGCAGTGGCTGTCGGGCTGACCGCGGCCTATTACGGCATGCCAAGAATGGTCTGGATGTATTGCGACGTCCTCGACGTCTGCCAGATCTTCTTCGATCGCTAATCTTCATCAATACGAGTGTCACTATGATCGACTGGCAGACCATCGAGAGCGCTCCGAGAGACGGACGGTTCGTTCTGTTGAAGGGTGGATACATCTATTGCGATGCGGATCGCCCTTCTGGCGTAGAACATGGTTACGCTTCGATGCGTCCGGTTGTGGCCCGTTGGAAGGATGGAGAATGGGTGTGGAAGTATCATCAATACAGCTGCACCGCTGATACCTGTGAAGGCCCAACGCACTGGGCGGATGTGACCTGAGCATGTCGTGGATCTTCGACCTCATCGGGCAGCACGTCACCGACGCGGACGACTCCGTCGTCATCCGGCGCAAGGCCATCGGCGTTTCTGCCGGCGGCGCGGCGGGGGCTGAGGCTTATCTGACTGCTTGTCTCGATCTGGGGCAGGCGGCGGACGATCCGGCGGCGCTGATCGAAGCGCTCCGGCGGCGCGAGGAAACCGGCGTCGTCCATCGGCTGGGCTTCCTCGTGACGTGGTGCGCGGCGGTGGTTCGGGCCGATTTCGAAAGCAGGCGGGATGCCGTCGCGGCGCGCACGCTGCTGGCGGCGCGGGCCGACGCGGACTATGGGCCAATCGCCACCGCCTTCGGGGCGGACGTGCTGGAATGGATCCTCTCGCTGGTCGGGACCGCGATCAAGCAGATCTCGGCGCTGGCGGCGGACAAGAGCTCGGTGGTGCGGGTCGAGACCAATCTCTCGCTGCCGGCCAGCGTCATCGCGTGGGAGCTTTACGGCGACCCGACGCGCGGCGCGGAGCTGGTGCGGCGCAACCGGGTGTCGACGGCCATGCTGATGCCGGTCTCGATCGAGGCCCTTTCCTCCTGATGATTGCGGCGTGACATGGCGTGGGAAACCGTCGTTCTCGAAGTGGCCGGCCAGCCGCTGGCCTTCACTCGCGTCGAGTTGCGGGTTTCGGCCGAGGAGGTATCGCGGGAAGCGTCCTTCGATATCGCCTGGGTCCAGCCGGGGCCGCCGTGCGGGCCTGATGAGGACGCCACGATCAAGGTGTCTGGCGAACTCTGGCTGACCGGCTTCACGCGGGACGTGAGAGGGTCGCTGTCGGCCGATCGCCGCTCCTACGCCCTCACGGTGGTTTCGAAGTCGGTCGACGCCACCGAGGCCTCTGTGGACCATCCGACGGGGCTGGCGAAAGACCTCGACCTGAAGGGCATCGCCGAGACATTCGACACGCTGGGCATCGGGATCGAGACGACGATCCAGACGGCGAAGAAGAAGTTTCACAAGCTGCGGCTCGGTGAGACGTGGTTCCAGACGCTGGAGACTGAAGCCCGATCGCAAGGGGTCCTGATCCACGACACGGCCGAGGGCAAGCTGAAGCTTTCGAAGGGGCCGGACGGAAAGATTGCCGGCGCGCTGCGCGAGGGCGTCAATATCGAGCAGGCCTCGGCGACGATCTCCGGGCGCGGCACCTTCTCGGAGGTGAAGGTCCGGGGCCAGGCGTCCGAAGGCACCACCAAGACGGCGCTCCGTCCGGTCGGCGAGGCGCCGGCGGGCGGCAAGCGCAAGCGCCCGCTGATCAAGGTTCACGAGGGCGAGGCGACGAGCGAGCGGCTGAAGGATCGGGCCGCCTGGGAAGCCAAGCGCGCGGCCGGGTCGGCCAAGGAATGCACCGTCACGACGCCGGGCTGGCGCTCCAACGGGCAGCTGTTCGAGGCGAACAAGACGATCGAGGTCATCATCCCGGCCTTCGGGATCGAACAGCAGATGACCATCGCCAGCATCGTGTTCGAGCAAGAGGCTTCTGACGGTCAGGGCGGCGGCACCAAGGCGACGCTGACGCTCAAGGATCCGCGGGCGCTGGGCGGCGAGAACCCGCGCGGCAAGAGCGCCGACAGCTGGGCGGCGCCGGCGGTGCCGATCCCGACCTTCCGGGCGGACTGAGGAATATCATGGCCGACAGCGGTTTCACGCGCTTCAAGCTGAACGGCACGATCGTGCAGCGCGGCGGGCAGCAGTTTGTCGATGGCGATGGTTTCGCCGGCGATGGCTATGAGGACGTCCATCGGATTGACCCGCACGGGTTCGCATCCGGTGCAGTACCGGGCGGGATCGGGCTTTTGACCGGCGTCCGGGGCAATCGGGACTCGGCCTACGTGGTCGGCGGAGAAAACCCGGCGATGCGGCCCGACCTGCCAATCGGGGCGTCGGCGCAGTACGACGACAAGGGCAACATCATCAAGCTGATCGGCGACGACGGCGCGGTATTCGATTTCGCCAGCCGGTCGGCAACGCTGACGGCGGGCGACTGGACGATCAATGCGCCGTCGGGTGTGACGATCAATGGGCCGCTGACGGTCAATGGCCCTGTTTCCATGGGCGGCGGCGCGAGCGTAACTGGCAATATGTCCGTATCGGGCAATGTTGACGTGGGCGCCAACGTGACGGCGGGTGGATCCGTGACCGACGGCGACGGGGACGGCGGCGCATGAGGATCATCCCGCTTTCCGAGGTCGAAGAACCGCAGCTCTCGCCCGACATCGTCTGGAACGGCGAGACCGGCGACCTGGCGCTGTCGGCTCTGACAGATCCGATCAACCCGGCCGGTCTCAAGGCCGACCAGCCGCTGCAGACGGCGGTGATCATCGCGCTCATGACCGACATCCGCGTCGATCCGACCGAGCTGCGGGACGGCGACCGGAACCAGGGCTGGCCCGGCGACGGCTTCGACATCGAGCCGGGCGAGCAGGCGCTGGGCTCCAAGCTCTGGCTCCTGCGCCGCGCCGCGCTGACGCCGGACATCGCGCAACGGGCCGAGGAATACGCGACGATCGCTCTGCAGCCGCTGATCGACCAGAGGGTGTTCGTCCGCTTCGACATCACCGCCACCGCCGACAATGCGCGCAACCGGCTGGACCTCGACATTGCCGGCTACGGCCGCGAGGGCACGGTCAAATATCACGACCGGTTCGCGGTGCTCTGGGACCGGCTCGGCGCCGAACCGCCAACGCCGGTGCCGCGGCCGCCCAGCCTTCCGGTCGAGCCGGGCCCGTCGACCTATTCCACATGGCCGAACCAGTGGCAGGCATCGGAATGGGGCACCTTCGACCCGTGATGCCTGCAGAGCCAGCCATGAACCCCCAGGGATCGGGACACCATGCCATATACACCGCGTGACCTGACGACGATCCACCGGCAGGTGCGCGGCGCGATCCGCCAGTATCTCCCCGGGACCGACGCCGGCATCAAGGGGAACGTCCTCTATGTCATCGGCAAGGTCGAGGCCATGCTGGTGGAGCTCTACGACCAGCGCCTGGCTTGGATCTCGAAGCAGCTGCATCTCTGGTCGGCGACGGACGAGCGGACGATCGAGGCGCATGCCGCCGAATTCCAGATCCTGCGCAAGGCGGCGACGGCGGCGACCGGCATCATCACCGGCACCGGCGCGGCGGATCGCACCTATCCCGCCGGCATCCGGTTTCTCTCGGCGGCGCAGACCTACATCACAACGGCGCCGGCCACCTCCGACAATCTCGGCGCGGTGTCCTTCACCGTCGTCTCGGAAGCCACCGGATCGGCGACGAACCGCGAGGCGGCGGGCGAGATGCTGCTGGCCGATGCCGGGCTCTATCCGACGCTGGGCGAAACCTTTCTCGTCGGCGATGCCGGGCTTGGGGGTGGTGCCGACCGCGAGGACATCGAAAGCCTGCGGGCTCGCGCTCTTGACCGCAAGCGCCGCCCGCCGCAGGGCGGCTCGCTCGGCGACTATGAACAGTTCGCCCTTGCGGTGCCCGGTGTCGTCAAGGCCTGGGCGTTCCGCATGACGGACGGGATCGGCGCCATCGGCGTCTTCATCCTGTTCGATGGCCGCACCAACCTGATCCCGGAGGCGGCGGACATTGCCGTCGTCGATGCTGCGATCGAGGCGCGGCGGCTGATCCGGGTGGACGCGGAGGTGATTGCGCCGGTCGCGGTGCCGGTGCCTGTGGCGATCACCGGGCTCGGCCAAGACACCGCCGACATCCGCGCGGCGATCGCGGCCGCGATCAAGGCGATGCTGCTCGAGCGGGCTTATCCGTCCATGCCCGACGACATCTTCGTCCTGTCGCGGTCGTGGATCGGCGAGGCCATCTCCGGCGTCGTCGGCGAGGACAGGCACGTGCTGGTCACGCCGTCGGCCGACGTCACCTTCGCGCTCGGCCAGTATCCGGTGCTGGGGCCGGTGACCTATGCGTGATCCGGCCCTCAATTATTGGACCGAATACGAGCCGGAGGCGGAGGGCGGCGAGCGGATCGTCGATCGCAGCGACGCGCTGTCCGATCCGGATGTCGAGGATCTTCTGCCGGCGGCGCTGTCGCTGTGGCCCAAGGGAGCCGCATGGGGCTCGCCGGACGGACAGGCCATCGACGACGGCTCCAACTGGGCGAAGCTCACCCGCGCGCTGCTGGCGCCCGTGGCGGAGCTGTATCGGCTCGCCTTCGAGGAATCGCGCGAGTGGTTCGTCCTGTCGCTGAACAGCCGGTTGCCGGACTGGGAACAGGAATACGGTCTGCCGAGCGACTGCGCCCGTCCGGACCAGAGCTATGAGACCCGTTTCTACACCCTCCTGAACAAGGTGCGCTCCACCGGCACGCTGACGCCGCAGGACTTCGTCAGGCTCGCTCATTTCGCCGGCTTCACGGTGATCATCGAGGAGCCGATGGCGTTCCGCTGCGGCTTTTCGGAATGTGGCGGCGAGCACACCGTCGGCTATGCCGACCAGGAAGGCTACTGGATCGTCCACGTCTACGATCTGCGGATCGAGTTTTTCCATGTCGGGGAATCCGAGGTCGGCCGCGATCCGCTGTTCGAGATCGTCGGCATCCAGGAACTCGTCTGCCTGTTCGAGGAAGTCGAGCCGGCATTCGGCAAGGCGATCTTCCAGTACGAGGGCGACGTGCTGCCGACCTACGGGACGTGGCCCGACGAATGGCAGGACGCGCCGTGGGGCTTCTACGACGTCTGACCGCCGAACCGGCGAAACCGATCATGCAAGGGCTGGCGCTTCGCCGGCCCTTTTCATTTTGAAAGGCCGAGGATGGAATACGCTCCGCCCTATATCCCGGGAGGCAATCCCGATCCGAACGCGCCCTATGTCGACCGGGACTCGCCGGGCGGGATCCGGGGTTCGGTTCCGCCGGCCCGGGCGATCGAGGATCCGCAGCGGGAAATCGGCTACGTCATCGACAAGGTGCTCGGCGACGGCACGTTCCGATCCGCCCAGGATCCCGAGGACACGACGCAGCTCTACCAGTCGATCATCGCCGCGGCGCCGCTGATCACCCAGAACCTGACGATCAACGTGACGACGTCCGGTTCGCCGACGCCCGCCGACCCCTTCGCAGGCGACCCTTTCGACAAACTGTCGAGCGCCTTCGCCTGGCTGCGGCTGCGGCGGATCATGGGCAACGCCATCGTGACGATCGCCATGGCCGCCGGCACTTATTCGGAATCGGTGGTCGAGCTCGACCTGTCGCATCCCGACGGCCTTTCGGTGAAGATCATCGCCGCGGACCTGCTGGCCGCCTTCCCGATCCGGGCGAATTTCAACGGCGTCCGCGCCACCGACGAGGCGATGCTTCGCTCCAAATGGGCGGTCAAGGTGGAATGCGCCGGCGACGGCATCGTGGTCGGCCGCTCCGGCCTGTCGCTGATGAAGAACATCATGTTCATCGGCGCGGGCATTGCCGGCGGCATCTATTTCGGCACGACGGAAAGCTTCAACGACGACTTCGGCGGCGACGGCCCGGCCTCCGGCTCGATCCGCTCCTGCGCCTTCATCGGCTTCGCCTCGGGCATCCTGGCACGCTCCAGCGGCTCGGCCTCGCTGATGGATGTGGTCGTCTGCCACTGCGCCGGCATCGGCATCCTGGCCAACGACAATTCCTATATCCGCGGCTCCAACGTCTTTTCGATCTACAACGGCGCCGAGGGCCTGTTCGCCCGCGACGGCTCGAAGGTGGAGATCTCCGGAACAGGGCATTTCGACGCCAACGCGACGACCGGGATCTACGCCAACCGCGGCGAGATCTACATGAACGCGGCGACCTCCGGCTCGATCACGGCAACCGCCAACGGCATCCGCAACGTCTTCGGTACCGAGTTTGCGCGCATCTCGCTCGCATTCCTCAATCTCAACATCGTCGGCGGCGGATCTGTCTCGGCGACCGTGACCAACGACGCGAAGATCTTCCTGTTCAGCTGCATCAACCTCGCCAATCTCTCGCCGACGGACGACACGGTCGGCAACAACAACGCTTACCTGAAGGTGCTCTGATGCGGGCTTATGTGAGGGACGGGATCGTCCTCGCCACCCATGACGACGCGCAGAACGTGCCAGCCTCGGCCTATGGCGACGGCGTCGAGATCATCACCGTTCCTCCGGGTGTCTCGATGCTGCCGGGCGAGCCCATGCCGACGCTCGATCTCGACGGACAGAAGGCCATGCTCGCGGCGCGGATCGATTCCCGGCGAAATGCCATCGTGGCCGAGGGCTACCAGCACAATTTCGGCGCCGCGGCGGGGGTTCGCACCCTCGATTGCCGAACGCTGGAAGACCAGTCCAACTGGCTCGCCCTGCACGGACTGTGGAGCGCCATGGATCCCGAAACCATGGTCGAGGTGATCGACGCCGGCAATGCCGTCTTCGAGACCTCTGCGGCGACCGGGGCGCTGGCAATCCGCGCCCTCGGCCAATGGAAATCGGCGCTGATCATCCATGCCCGGAACCTGAAGAACGCAGCGTTGGCCGCGGCCGACGAGGCTGCGCTCTCGGCCATCGTCGTGGACGACGGCTGGCCCGGCGAATAGCGCCTCCACCCAATCCCCTATCGCCCTGTCCGGCCCGCCCTCGAGCGGGCCTTTTTTATGGGATGACCCATGGCCGACTTTGAAGCCCCGACCACCGAGCCGGTTCACGACGATCGGACGGTATTCTTTGGCCTGCCGATGCCGCACCGGCAGAACAGCGCGCGCAACACCGACGTCGCGCGGCTGCGGTCGGCCTTCGTCGCCATCGACACGCAGCTCGCGGGCATCCTGGCGGCAAACGTCAACGACCGGTCGGAGATCCCGACGTGCCGGCTGGCGGTCGACACCTCGACGATCATCGTCAAGGGCAACCGCTACCGGGACACGGTGAAGTGGGTTCGCGCCGAGAGCGAGCCGGCGCACCCGATGAAGGAATTCCACACCGCTTCGAGCAAGTGGTACGAGATCGACCGGGAGACCTCAAACGGCCGGGCCTTCGGCGAGTGGAAGGATGGCGAGGACGTCTCGGGCGTCCTGGCCAACATCATCGACTGGATGCTGGACCGGCGCTACGCCGCGATCGAGTTCCCGTCCGGCCAGTTCATGATCGAGACCGCCACCGTCCGCAATGTCGGCGGCGTGACGCGCTCGCTGTGGATCCACGGCAAGAACACGACTTTCATCCTCGACGCTGCCACCGCCAGCAACATCCTGAAGCTGACGCAGCCGACGCTCGACGGCACCTCTACTTACTACGATTTCGGCGACATCGACGTTCTGGTCGATGGACGCACCCCGAAAGGCGAGGCGCCGTTTCATTTCGACCGGCCGGAAGGTGGCGCGCTTCACGACACCACGGTGCGCGTCAACAATTACGGGGCGTTCGGTCTCAATTTCGGCACCGACCTGCCGGGCCGCGGCATTTCGTTGGCCGGCCAGATCAATTGCGTCCTGCGGACGATCAAGGTGTCGACGCCGTGGGGGCCGGGCTCCTCGATTTCAGGGCAGACGCAGACCATCGACCCCGTCACGGGCAACCTCGGCATCAAGGCCCGCGACTACTCGCCGACCGCCGATATGTTCCTGATGGACTGCGGCATCTACCTGAGCGGCAGCTACGGCGGCGATATCGAGTCCTGCTATGTCTGGGGCGGCGATTACGCCGTGATCAATCAGTCCGTCGCCGTACAGGGCGGCGAAGGCATCCGGATCGAGAAGTGCAACTTCGTCCAGAACGGCTTCTGCATCCTCTATACCCGAGCGTCCCAGGAGCCGGGCGGAGACGTTCACCGCAATCACCTGAACGGGCTCTACGGCAACGTCTTTGTCAACGGCGCCCGTCTCTGGGATATGAACGAGAACGACCAGTTCCAAGAGTTCAACGGGCAGACCTATCCGACGCCGGGCTATGGCGTCCATGTGCGGGCCGGCAGTCTGCGTGAAGGGTACTTCCGCGACAACCGGCATCACTTCGGGTCCAACCCCACGCTAGTCCTTTATCGGTTTGAAGGTTCTGGCACGATCAGCAAGGACATCCTGGTCCGCTCACCCTTCGTGTCCTGTGTCGTCGACAAGCTGGTCGAGGCTCCCAATGGCGCCTACGTCACCTTGGATCGCCCGAAGATATACGAGACCGGGTCCGTCCGCAGCCTGATCACCGGAACCTATGGCCGCGTCAAGGCAATCTTCGACCAGCCCCTGGCCCTGACGGCGGGTCTCGCGGCGGCTCAGACGATCCCGACCGGAGGCTCTCTGGATACGCGGATCGGCTGGACACAGGAATTCAAGGACACGACCGGGTTCAACTACTACGGCGAATGGGAAGACCCGCAGCCGGGCCCTGGCCTTCCGGGAACGCCGGTCGATCAGGGCATGATCGACGTCAGGGCAGGGGCGCAGACGACGTTCACAATGCGGGATGACCTCGGCGTCAGCGAGTTCCGGGCCGTCGTCCTGACAGCATGGGATTCAGGGGCGTCTGGCAAGATCGAGACCAAGGTCTTCAAAAACGGGGCGCTCCCGGCGAAGTCCATGGCAAAGGCCTATGGCAACGCCACCGGGAATGACCAGCAGTATCTGGCGACGGACTGGATCAGCATCGCACCCGGCGACACGATGTCCATTCCCGTCAACCATACCGGCCCGGGCGACCGGACCATCTCCACCGAAACCCGGTTGCGGCTCGAGTTCCGCTGAGAAGGATAACCGACATGGCAAAGAAGACAGGACTGAACATCGGCGAGGCGATGTCCGCCATCGACAAGGGCGGCCGCGTCACCCGCGAGGACTGGCCGGAAGGCCGCATGCTTCAGTGGTTCGAGAGCGTCCACACGCTGCCGACCAACCCGCATGCCGAGGTGACCCCGAGCCACCCGCCGAGCTTCGTGCCCGGGGAGATCGATCCGACCCGGGACCGGCCTATTCGCGGCCAGCGCATCGACGGCGTGTGGGTCGTCTGGGTTCCCCATCAGGACGACCTCGGCGCCGCCGACTGGAAGATCCTCTGATCTGATCCGACCGCAGTTCGAAATTCACAGCCCGGCCGCAGCGATGCGAGCCGGGCTTTTCTATGGAGCGCAGCCATGCCGCTGACCAAGACCGACAACTCGGCGATGACCTCGGCCGAGATCCGGGACGTGCAGACCATGCTCGCCAAGCACGGAATCGACCCCGGCCCGATCGACGGACTGATGGGACCGCGCACCGAGGCGGCGATCATCGCCTTCAAGCGGTCGCGCAATCTCCAGCCGCGGGCCTTCGTCGGCCCGATCACCTGGAAGATGCTGGAGTCCGAGCCTGAGGGCGCGGCGCAGGGCGACCGGTCGGAGCTGCCGTGGATCGCCTGGGGGCGCCGCCTGCTCGGCCTGCACGAGATCTACGACAACGCCGCCCTGAAGGCCGCTCTGAAGGAAGACAGCCACGCGCTCGGTGACCCGGCCAAGCTGCCCTGGTGCGGCGACTTCGTCGAGACGGCGATCAAGGTCACGTTGCCGGACGAGCCGTTCCCCGGCGCCCTCGGCAAGAACCCGTATTGGGCGCTGAACTGGCGCGGCTTCGGCATCGAGACCGAACCGACGTATGGCTGCGAGTGCTCGATTTCCCGCAATGGCGGCGGCCACGTCTTCTTCATCGTCGGCGAGGATGCGACCCGCTACTACGGCCTCGGCGGCAACCAGTCGAACCGGGTGTCGGTGGCGCCGATCGAGAAGAGCCGCGTGCCCAAGGGCGCCTGCCGCTGGCCGAAGACCTTCCCGCAGCGGCCGATCTGGCTGCCTCGGCTGACGTCGGCGACGGCCAGCGAGACGAGGTTCGGGTGATGAACTCCTGGCTTCCGATCGAACGGCACGGCGCGCGCGTGACGATCCGTCCGCTTCTGCTTCTCGCATACGCAGCGGTTGCCGTGTGGCTTCTCGCCGGCTGCACCACCGTCGACCGCGCCATCGAAGCGCAGTCGCCCCGCATCGCCGCGTTCTGCGACCGGTACGAGACGCTGGCGCCGTCCATCGACGCGCTGCTCGAGGCGGGCGCCCTGTCCGCTTCCAAGGCCGCCCAAGCTCGCCAGGCGCAGACCACGCTCGCCGTCATCTGTGCCGGCCCGCCGCCGAGGAACCTCACCGAGGCGATCGTCGCGGCCACCACCGCCTATCTCACCCTCCAGAGCATCAAGGGGAATTGACCATGCCAGAATGGCTTGAAACCACCCTGTCGATCGTCCTGCCGCTGCTCGGCACCGTCGTCGTCTCGATCCTCATCCCCGCCCTGGTGCAGTGGATGCGGACCAACGGCGTCCTGAAGGACGAAGCGCAGGCCCGCGTCCTGCAGTCGGCCCTTGCCAATGCGGCGGAGACGGCCATCGCCGCCGCCGGCGGCAAGAAGGCGACCGGATCCGCCCTGACCATCCCGACCGCCGCCGCCGTCGAATACGTCAAGCAGTCCGTGCCCGGAACCGTCGCGGCAAAGGGTCTCAGCGACGCGGCAATCAACGACCTGGTCGTTCCGCATATCGAGCGGGCCCTTTCGAAATGAAGGGCGGCCTCGTCGTCTCCGTCGTCGGCGCGTTCCTCGTCATCCTGGCGCTCGCCTGGCTGATGGGGGCGCCGGCATGATCATCCTGCGGGTCTACAAAGGCATTGCCGACCACTTCCCGCTGCGGCTCACCGAGTGGGTGATGATGCTGCCGACCTTCGGCATGGCGGCGGCGTTTCAGGCGTCGCCCGACATGTTCGCCGTCTCGCCCTCCTTCGGCTCGCTGGCGCGATGGGCCGACGAGGGCACGTGGGGGCTCATCGTCCTGTTCTGCGGCGTCGTCCGGCTGGCGGCGCTGACCATCAACGGGACGTTCCAAGGCTTCCGCTTCTCGCCGCATCTGCGCTTCGGGGCGTCGCTGCTCGGCATCTTCTTCTGGTCGCAGTGGACGCTCGGCTTCCTTCTGTCCTGGGCATCATCCGGCGGCGCGCCCTCGGCGATCGTCGCCTATGGCACGTTCTGCGCCATGGAGCTGGCGAACCTGACGCGCTCCGGTTCCGACATCGGCAAAGACATTCGAGGCGCATGACGTGGATTTCAGCACCATCGACCTGGAGAAGGCCGCAAATGCGCTCCTCATCCTCATCACCGGATTGCTGACCTATTTCGGCATTCGTCGCGGGATTCGGAGCGGGACACCGACAGCGGAGGCGAGAGCGGAGGCGTCGACGTTCGAGGTGGCCGGCGCGATCGTCGACTCCTCCGCCATCAAGGCGCTGGCGGGGGAGGTGACCGGCCAGGCTTATGCCATCACGGCACAGACAGCGGCGCTCAAGGCCGACACGGAAGCCCGGAAACAGCACAGCGAGGTCGTAAAGGATCACACCCGTGCCATCCTGACGCTTGAGAAGGAAATCGAGGAGTTGCGCCACGAGATGGGCCGCCGCCGAGATTGATCCACATCACAGTAAGACGACATTGCCCGCCGGCTACATCAGGGGGTTGGCGGGCCTTTCTGCGTCCATGCCTAGGGGCTGGATCTGCCCGACGCGCACTGCATTGTCTTCGATGAAGGGTGTCTGACTACCACGCTGCAAGTTGGGCCCGATCAGTCTCATCAGCGCCCACAGTTGAATACCGCACCAGCCGTCCGAGTTGGAAGCTTGCGCGATCTGCTCAGACGCAATCTGAGCCGTCTGAGGGTCGCCCAGCGCCTGTTCAGAAGCGACAGACCGGCGTCGGTCCATCGGACGGTGACAAGTTCGCTGAGGTTCATTTTCATCGCGTTCTGCAGATTACCCCATCGTCGGGCATAGCCGCGACCTTCGGCCCGGGCAATCGCCTGCTTATTGGCTTGACGCGCCCAGTCGCCTGCCTCTTGCCGTCTGCGCCGGGCTGGTATCCGGCAGGTGTTCATGAGCATACCGATGAGGGCGCCGCCTATGCCAGTCGCTGAATCTCGGGCGCGTCGCGGCCAAACACCCGCGACGTCCCGGGTTTTTCTCGGAAAGAACCACCGCGATGTCGCAGGGCGCTTGTCGTGCCGAATCCATCCGCCCGCCCAGCCTCGGACAAGCCTGTAATGGCTAGTGAATCTCATGGTCTGCAGCATGGCCGGTCGCTCGCGATCGGTCCTCGCATCGGATCGCATCTTTCGTGCGACTGATCCATGCCAGGGATGGGACGGTCGGTGGCGAATAGGACTGGCCCGATGACGACGATCTCCTCCCAGA
>PACL01000033.1 GCA_002700095.1 Fulvimarina sp.
CGTCATGGTCACGGCGTGATCGCCGATGATGTTGGTGAGCGCCGGCGTGATCTGGCCGCTGCGGGAAAGCTTCCACGAGGCGAAGATTTCCGGGAGGGCCGCCAAAGGCGCAGTGATGAACAGGCCGCCGATGATTGGTGAGATGCCGAACGCCTTGACCAGGTTCTGCGTCGAGATGACGGTGAAGTAGGCGCCGAGCGCGAGAACCCCGACACCGGCCACCGCCAGCCAAATCCCCTTCCGCGACCATTCGACCTGTTCGGCTTCACCGCGGCCGCGAAGGAACGCTTGGCCGGCATAGGCGATATAGGCGGCGAGCAGGATCCAGCCGTCGATCGGCTGCAAGCCCTGCCATGGTGAGGGAAGGATCAGAACGGCGGCGAGTGCTAGGATGCCGAGATACGGGAGCGCCTGCACGGTCACGGCGCTCGGATCAACGCGCAGCAGATGCTCCCGGAGATGCCTTTGATGACCCGGATCGTCGGGAATGTCGCGCTTGCGCGTTGCGAGATAGCCGACCGAGACGAGCGCCGGAATGCCGATGACGGTCGAGCCAAGCATCGCCCCCAAACCGATGTCGGACACACCCCGCACGGCGCTGGTGATGTTCACGCCGACCTCAGGGCTTGCGGTGGCGATCCCGATCACCGAGCCGCCCGCCGCGGCTGACAGTCCCCACTGCTTGCGCAGTTTTCGAAGAGGCTCGGCGAGATGATCCGAGCCCCACTCCGCAGCGAAAACAGCAGCCAGCAGCACCGCCGCCCAGATCCAGGTGCTCATGCTTCCCCCAGGCAGACGGCTCGGGCCCTACGGATGGGGGATGTTCGATCCGCGAGGTTTCCGCTGCTTGGGCTTCCTCTCATGCAGGCGCACGAGCCGAAGCCGACGCGGCTTCGTTCAGGTCGCTCCGGGCGTCACGGATGATCGACCAAGAGGATTGCAGAAACAGCCCGGCGATCACGACGGCCACGACGAGATCGGGCCACGGAGAGGCCGTC
Source organism: Fulvimarina sp. (assembly GCA_002700095.1). Lineage (GTDB taxonomy): Bacteria > Pseudomonadota > Alphaproteobacteria > Rhizobiales > Rhizobiaceae > Jiella. Next base: position 999 of record PACL01000033.1, read on the forward strand.
CATGCCACCAACCCCGCCGCGACGACCACGGCGGCGTTGCCGATGGCGTCGTTGCGCGAGAACAGCCAAACCGCCCGCACATTGGCGTCACCGGTCCGGTAGGGCAGCAGCGGGAGAACCGCGACCACATTGACGACAAGCGCGATCACCGCGAACAGACCCATCAGTTCAGCCTCGGGCTGCTGCTGCACCAGCACGCGGTAGGCCGTGTTGGCGAGGACCCCAAGGCCGAGTGCACCGAGGAACAGGCCCTGGATCAAGGCGGAACGGGCCCGCCAGACAAGACTCCACCCGATGGCGAGGATACCGAGGAAGGTGATCAGTCCGTCACCCAGGAAGTCGAGCGCGTCGGCCTTGAGCGCCTGCGAACCGGAGAGGAAGCCGCCGAACATTTCGACGATGCCGTAGCCGACATTCAGCGCGACGACGATCCACAGCGCCCGCTTATAAGCGGGCGTGATATGGCTCAGATCCTTGGGCAGGTCGTCGATGTCGCCTTCGGCATCGACGCTCGGGGCGTCCAGGCGATCGAGCCGATAGCCGATCCCCGTCACGGCACGTTCGACCTCGGGCAAACGGGTTTCGGGGTCGTCCACGCGCAGGGTCATGACTTGCGTGGCGGTCGAGACCTTCACGTCATCGACACCGACGGAGCGCGCGGCCTTCTCGATCTTAGCCGCGCAGGAGGGGCAGTCCATCCCGGGGACGCGATAGCGCGCCGTCTCGGCATTGTTCGTTGACGCTGCTATGGTCATGGCCATCTTCCCTGATCGAGAAGGGTCATATATCATTCGTGGCTGATATGTCGAGCGTCGCCGAACTCATCGAGCGCACTGATGGTCCGACCGTTGCCTTACGGGCGAAGCTCTTCCGGGGGCTGGCCGACGCCTCGCGCCTGTCGATCCTGGACGCCTTGCGCACGGAACCGTTGTCCGTCGGCGAGATCGTCGCGATTACCGGCCTGTCGCAGTCGAACGCGTCGAACCATCTGCGGTGCCTCAGCGAATGCGGCCTCGTCGCCGGCGAGCAACGCGGCCGTTTTGTTCATTATCGGCTGAGCGATCAGCGTCTGAATGATCTGCTTTTGCTCACTGACGAGCTGCTAGCGGAGACCGTCTGCGGCGTCGACACCTGCGGGAACTACGGCGCACGGTGATCCTGGGCTGGGGCTCGGCGCCGTGAGCAGGATCGAAAGAGTGCGGGAGCTGCGCCTTGTCACCGCCGGTGGTTTGCGAGCGCGGCAAATAGCCAATGCGGCTGCGGCACGATCGCCATTGGCGGCATGATCGAGGCGCTGTCACCCACTAGTCCCCGAAATACGACGCGACCAGCGTGAACAGGGCAAAGCCGCCGATGAAGAAGGCGGCCGCATAGCGCGTGTCCTCGGCCGCCTTGTGTGCCTCCTCCAGCATCTCCTCGACGGCGGCCAGGAGCAGGATGCAGGCGGTGAAGGCAAGGGCGGCGAGCTTCAGCGTTCGCCCTGCCCGCGCAGTAGCCAGAAACCGATGCTGGCGCCCAGGAGACAGGGTACGACGAAGGAGGCGGACAGGACGATACGGCGGCGGCGGGACGCGCCCTTCTCCTTGAAGTTGGCGATGGTTGCGAAGCCCTCAGGCACATCAGCCATGATTTGACCGAGGGCGAGGATGAACGCCAGGCCGAAGGAAACGACAGAGCCGACGCCGATCATCAGCCCGTCGCTGAACAGGTCGATCGCAACGGCGACGTAGATCATCCAGGCTCCCGCGGCGTCCTCGTTGCCGCCCTGCATCAGATCGACAAACCATTCCACGAGGACGTAGAAGGCGCCGCCTAGGCAAAGGCCCACTACAATGGCCCAGGGCGGTGCTGAACCGCCAGCGCCTCGGCATCAGCTCGACGGCGACGACGGCGGTGACGATCCCGGCGGCAGCGTGCAGCGCACAGTTCAGCATCCGCCGAGAAGTCGGGATCAGTTCGGCCACCACGCATCCGGCGAAGTTGCCGAATGCGGGCATCAGCGCGAGCGCAAGAACGTAGAGGTAATCAGTCATAGGCTGCGGACTGGCCGTGTGGGTGAAGTTCCGCAGCTTCGGATGCGGCCGCGCTTCAGCGAATGGCGTCTCCCTGATAGAAGAATGCGAACAGGCGCGGCCCCGAGGCATAGGCGTTACTGTCGGATACGGCGCGGAAGCTGCTTTCGGCCACAATATTCGAGATGGGGCGGTTGATGTTGCATCCACCAGTAAAGCGGTGCCATGCCGGATTCAACCGGTCTTGCCACCGCGAAACGTTTTCCTCAGGCGACAGGCCATGCTCGACATAGAGGAAATGGCCGCCGGGTTTCAGAACACGGCCGATCTCCTTCAAGACAAGGCGGGGATCTGAAACAGAGCACAACGTCCAGGTCGAGACGACGCAATCAAAGCTGCCGGAATCGAGCGGAAGAGCCTCTCCCACCGATTGCAGCAGCATCACGGGAATGTTCGTGTCCACGCCCGCCGCGCGGCGAAGCATTCCCGCGCTCGGGTCGATACCGATGACGCATTCCACCGAATTCCCGTAGAAGCCAAGATTTGCTCCTGAGCCGACTCCGATCTCCAGAACGCGCCCGCTCGCCTGGCGAGTGACAGCCTGGCGGTAGGGCCGCAGGCTGCTAGCGCTCATCGCAAGGTGGGTAAGGCACGGGCATACGCTCTCGCGATAGAAGCTCATCCGCAGCATCTCCTCAACTCACCGGATTCCCGGCCCGAGGTGGCAGCTAGGACGATTGGATGGCCCGGATCAGCGCGCATGGTTTGATAACACTGAGATCTCATTCTCCTCTTGCCCCACTGTCTTTGTTTGCGGCCCGCGGGATGCCCGGTACTGGCCCCACAGGACCAGAAGTATCCCGACGAGCACCATCGGCACGGACAGGAGCTGGCCCATCGTCAGCCCGCCATAAAGAAATCCGAGCTGTGGATCGGGCATGCGGAACAGCTCTGCCGTGATGCGGCTTAGTCCGTAGCCAAGCAGGAAGACGCCCGTGATCACCCCATGCCGGATGCGGACTGACGGCTTGTGCGCGAGCACGGCTAGGATCGCGAACAGCACCAGTCCTTCGAGAAATGCCTCGTAGAGCTGGCTGGGGTGGCGGGGCAGATCGCCCGCTCCCGGGAACACCATGGCCCAAGGCACATCGCTGACGCGCCCCCACAGTTCTCCGTTGATGAAGTTGGCCAAACGTCCAAAGAACAGGCCGATCGGCACAACGGGGGCAACGACATCGGCAAGCTTGAGCAGCGGAATGTTGCGGCGCCAGGCGCAAATCACGATGCCGGCGGTGACGCCCAGAAGCCCTCCGTGGAAGGACATGCCGCCATGCCAGACAGCCAAAATGCGCAAGGGCTCCTGCAGGTAGGAGTCCAGCTCGTAGAACAGCACATAGCCGAGTCGTCCACCGAGGATGATGCCGAAGGTCGCCCAGAGCACGACGCTTTCCACATCTTCGGAGTTGGGCCGACCGCCGTAGAGCCGAGCGAGGTAGACTGTCAATCGGCGTGGAATGTTGACCCCAGGGGGTCAAATTTGCACGCCGGATCACACCTCATGGACGAGGCGGCCCCGCCGGACATGCTCGATCGCATTCGCGCGCTGATCTCAAACCACGCCGATGGTGCGCTCGAGGCCCACGACCTGCGCACGCGCCACGCGGGCCGACGGACCTTCATCGAGTTCCATCTGGTGGTTCCAGGCACCATGAACGTGGCCGAGGCTCACGACATTTGCGATCGGATCGAAGAGGCGCTGAAGAACGAGATTGAGGACAGCACGATCACCATCCACGTTGAGCCGGAGATGAAGGCGAAGCAGACAGGCGTGCTCGTGCTCTGACGGTCTACGCTCAGCCTTCGCCTTCGATCGGCTCGCCCGATGGCGCGAGGAGATACCAGCCGCCCCAATCATCATGAACGTCCTGACCCCCGGTGCCGCCGGACGTCTGATCGTCGTGGCAGTAATAGAGGGGCCAGCCGCTATAGGTGACCTGCATCGTGCCGTCGTCACGCGCGATCGTTCCCAGCATGGAGGCGTCAACCCCATCGCCAGCTTCTGGTTCGCCCGTTGTGGTCAGGAGCGGCCACTCCTCGACGCACTCGCCGGAGCAGACGCTGACTGCTTCGGTGCTGCCGGTAGCCTGCGTGTCGGTCTCGAGCATGTAAAGGCTCTTGCCTTCGTCATCGACGAGATATTGGCCGAACGGCTCCTTTTCGGACACCCAAACCGACTTTGCGACATTCGAAACGTGGGATTCTTTGCGACAGCGAGAGGTCGCAGGAGGGCGGAAATCCGCACCCACGGCAGTCATTAGGCGCGATCGCGCGCGACCTCACAAGCGGACGCCCTCTTCTCCGCTACGCAGAGGTAACCAGCGCCGAGCAGCCGTCGTTCGAGACGGATAACCGCCATGTGTTGTCGCGCCGCCTCCCACGGCCGGAATCGCTCATAATCGCGACTAACGCCGAAGCGTCGGGTTAGCCGTACACCAACATTGATCATCCAGTCTGGCCAGCCTTGCGGGTGCTTGAGGCCGATCAAGCCGAGCCGTCCGCCGACAGGCAGTCGATGCGCCGTCCGGGCGATTACCCGCTCATATTCCGGCACCATCTCCAGGCCAAAGGTCGAGAGCGCCGAGCGCGTTCTGGGCGGCAGATCGAACGTGGCCACGTCCGCTTCTATCAGCTCGACGTGGCAAAAATCCGCTTGCGCGACCTTCTCCCGCGCTCGCTCCAGCATCGCTGCGGACAGATCCACACCGACAACACGGCCACCGCTCCCCACCGCCCGAGCGAGCTGGAGCAGGTTCTCCCCCGTCCCGCAGCATAGATCAACGACGGTGTCGCCCGGCGACAGCTCAAGCGCATTGATGAGCGATGCGCGCCAGCGGCGTAGCCCCGATAGCCGGAACAGGGCGAGACTGGCGTCGTATGCACCGGCCTGCTCATCGTAGAGACGCCGCACCTCATTGCTGTTCAGGATGGCCACACGCTCAACTCCCTCAGTACTGGGAACGCTCCCATGGCGCCGCGGTTCGCTAGGAGGGAAACCGCGACTTCAGCCCCTAGAACGCGACAGCAGATCGTTCTACACGATCGGCTCACCGGAACCTGTGCTCGTTGCCGACTTCCTCAACGGGGCAATAGTTTCGGCCTTGATTTTGGACATATCGAGCGAGGGACGATGCTTCCTGCTGACCGTCTATCCATGTCGGCATGATCGAAGAATTGGAGCGGCAAAAGGCCTTCTCGGGAGATTGAAGCCGACCTTCATATTGTAAGTGCGCTCTCCAGCCGGGAATTTCTGAAAACATTCGTTCGAAATTGAGCTAAATTGGAGTGCCGAGTTTGGATCGAGAGTAAAGCCGGCGTGTCATTCTTCTCCTCATAGACGAGGAGACGAAGATGCTGACGCGTTCTAAGCTGGTTACCAATCTCACACTCGGGCTTTTTGCCGTTATTCTTTCCTGCACCAATGCGGCGGCGAATCCTTCGTGGATGCCCACAACCGGCACGACATCTCAACCCGTCGGCCACTATGAATTCTGCCAGCAGTATCCGACGGAGTGCCAGCCGAATGCACCGGCAGCCACCCCGGAGCTGACTGCGGAAGTTTGGGAGCAGATGGTCGAGGTGAACAGCTCCGTCAACGCGGCTATCCTCCCGCGAACCGACGAGGAGATGTTTGGCGTCCCTGAGCTTTGGTCCTACCCCACGACCGAAGGCGATTGCGAAGACTATGCGCTCCTGAAGCAGTATATGCTCCAGCGCGCCGGGGTTCCGCGCTCGGCGCTCCTGATCACCGTCCTGCGTCAGCGCAACGGCGCCGGACACGCCGTGCTGACCGTACGGACCGATCAAGGCGACTTCGTGCTCGACAATCTGGATGAGCGTATTCTTGCCTGGAACGAGACGGATTACCTTTATCTCAAGCGGCAGTCGGAGCGGGACGCGGGAAAATGGGTCGCCATTGCCGATGACCGCGACATCCTCGTAGGCAGCATTCGCTGACCGATCTCATCGCGCAGGGGCTGGTCCAAATCCTAGCGCTTGACGCGGGGCGGGGAACCAAAGTTGTAAACCCGACAGTCCCTATTCCGCGGAGCGCGCAATTCAACCCTGAGCGGCTGTGTTCAAATCGAAGCTGACGCGCTGTCGAAATCCCGCCCGAGGAACACCCAAAGGCTGGCAGAAGCGCAGGATTATGAGAGGGCAGCTCCACCCTCAGGTTAGTGGCGCAAGGCCAACGCTGGTGAGGGCATTCGACCGATGTTTTCAGTCACATCGTTCAATCCTGGCAGATGAAAGCCCCTATCCCTGAACCTCGCCGCATCGATGGCAACGGAAGATTTACCGCCGCTATGGTGATCTGCTTCATTCGTCATGGATGTTGACTTGAGGGAGAGCAGCAGATGATCGATCGGCGGCAGCTTCTGGCCGGCGTGGCCGCATGGATGGTCCTCGCCACCGAGGCCGGCGCGCACGGCGAGTTCCAGCTCGATCCGCAATTCCTGCCCCAGCGCGTACCCTTTTCCGGCTATCGACCCGCCACCATCGTGGTGGACCCCGGTGCAAGGTTCCTTTACCTGGTGAAAGAAGGCGGCTTTGCCCGGCGCTACGGGATCGGCGTCGGCCGGGCGGGATTGCGCTTTTCCGGCGATGCCATTGTCGGACGCAAGGCTGAATGGCCGCGATGGACGCCGACCCCGAACATGATCAAGCGCGAGCCGGGAAAGTACGCGAGATACGCTGGCGGCTTGAAGGGCGGCCCGGGAAATCCGCTCGGCGCCCGGGCCCTTTACCTCTACCGTAACGGCCAGGATACCTTCTACCGGATTCACGGGACCAACGAGCCGTCATCGATCGGCAAGGCGGTCTCGAACGGCTGCATCCGCATGATCAACGACCACGTCATCGACCTTTATGACCGCGTCAGCGTCGGAGCCGAGGTGGTGGTAGTGCGGTGAACGCGTGGATCCCGCATCAGCCCACGACAGACGACGCCATTTTCGATGAGCATAGCCTTCGCCTCAATTTCCAGTGTCTCCTGGGGTAACTGATCGGTCCTACGACGTGGCTGCACCCCGGCGCGAGGTTGCGCCTTCTCTGCCTATCATTGCTGCGATTCCGGTTTATCGACCACGGTGCCGAAAATCAGGTCTGCCGGTGCTGCCTCGCGAGAACTCGGCATCTCGCCTTTCACATCCATCATCTGAATGTCCGCCCCTTGCTTCACCTCGGCCATAATCTGCGGCACAAGGGTTTGAACAAGTTGTTCATGAAGCTGCGACTTTATCTCCTGCAAAGTCGGCTGCGGAGGGATTCGCCTCTCCTCAACCAAGATTACATGCCATCCGAACGGCGTCTTGACCGGCTCTATCGTAAATTCCCCGGCGTCTAATTCGAACGCAGCCTCATCAAAGGCGGGCACCATCTGCCCTTGTGCAAACCATCCGAGATCACCGCCCACCTGCTTTCCAGACGGATCTGTCGTATTTGCGTTGGCCAGATCCTCGAACTCAGCTCCATTCGTGAGCTGCTCGATAAGCTCTCTGGCCTTGTCCTCGCTCTCCACCAGTATGTGGCGTGCCTTCACCTGCTCCTGTGGTGGATTGTTTGCGAGATAGTCCTCGAAGGCCTCCTGGAATGCCTGGTCGCTCATGCGACGATCCAGTTCGCGCTGTAACCAGACGTCCCCGACAACACGGCGCTCCTACTCTTTTATGCGCGCCTGCACCTCTGGGTCGCTCTGAAGTCCGGCCTCATAAGCCTTCTCTGCAACGAGCCGGACGGCAGCGATCTGTTGGGCCATCTCGGGTATCAGCACCTCGATCGGCACCTGCTGGTACTGTGGCGGCAAGCCGCTGATCACTTCCAAGACCTCGGATCTCATGATCGGCTGACCATTGACCGTCGCCACCACGGCATCGTCGCTCTCCGGCGCATGCTGTTCGGAGGGCGATGAGGACGGGGCGGGTGCCGGCACTTGCGCCATCACCGGCGCAATCATTCCTGCCATCACCGCCGCGGCTGCGAAACCACGAAGGCCAAGAGATGTCATATGATGCTACCCTTCTGAGAGTTGAGCCAGCCTAGATTTGCCTCGCTATCCTGAAAGGTGAGTCTCGCGAGCGGCCGTGGAATAACAAAACTGAACGAAGCGCCGCCATTCAATCCCAGCCACCGCCGAACGTCCGATAAAAAATATGGCGTCCGATCTTGTCGACGCGCTTCATAGCCTGGGCCCACCGCGGGCTGACATAGGTTGCATGGTAATTGGTGGCGGAACCGACGCTCGGAAGCCAGATCTCTCCGTTGGTGACCTTATGGCCGATAAGCTCGGCTGTCTCATAGGCGCGGCGATCAGTGATGCGATCCGCGATGTCATCACACGCGAAAGAGAACTGGCAACGGTTCTTCCAACTCTGATTCTGATAGACGACACCGCAGATGGTATCGGGGTAGGCTGGATTGCGGACACGGTTGAGGATGACCTGCGCGACCGCGGCCTGACCCCTTTCTTCTTCGCCGCGCGCCTCGAAGTAGAGGCCATTGGCAAGGCACGTCTGCTCATCTTTTGCGAAGGCGGAGGCCGGCAGTGGCGTTGCGGCCCAGGAGTGGTCTTCCGGCCCGAGCGGCGGCACGAAGCTCCTCTTCGGCTCACCGAGAACATGATTGAAAGGCGAAAGCTCCGGTCTGACTGCGGGCGCATAGGCAAGCGTCAGGAGCTCGTCCTTCTTACCGGCGGCATCTGCTGCACGTTCACTAGAGCTGGAAGGCAACTGCGCATTGATTTCTCCGTCTCCAGCCTCGGGTGATCGGAGATTGGAGTACCTTGAACGAAAAACCGTGGCGGTCCGGACGCGACCCTCGATCGACTCTGGCCCGGCGAGCGTCGTGCGTACTTGCTCGTCCCCGGTCCCGAGTGCCGGCCGCAGAATGCCTTGACGCCGTATTAAGTTGAGAGAACTTGAGCGGCTATGATCCGCGGCGACGAGAACACGGCCTCCCTTCCCGGAGGAGGTTCTACTGGCTTCAACCATCGAAACTCGAGGCAGGCGCTGCGGTCTTTCTGCAACGCTTGCCGTTATGGTTAGAGATGCGGCTTCCGGGCTAATCTTATGTCGGTCAATAGCCTCTAAACGTTCTTTACCTGCCGATCCTAAACCGTCGAGCGACTGGCTAACCCCTGCAGCTTCTTTGGAAGCGGCGACCCTCTCTAAATGCTGCTCTAGAGCGGCCGCGCCGCGTCCGGACGCTGCTCTTTCCTGGAACGTCGCTTGCTCGCTCGGAATGAGAACTGAAGCGCACGAAATCAAGCCGAACAAGACAGCGCGTTTAACAATTGAGCGGACTGGCAACTTCAAGCCGCGAACTGTCTGTTGTTCCGGTGGTTTCCCATGACGTCCCCCGATCCCCCTCACCGAATGCGGGTCATCATTATCTGTTAACCCTAATCGGCGGTTAACGGGCGCTCGGAGGCGATTGTATGGCACGGCACACGACCGCCGATTGCTCAGGAGCGCACCGACGAGCGGTTGAGACCGAGCGCTGATCCAGATTTGCAAGCTGTTCGACACAGTTTGGCGACAACGTCTCCTTAACCACACTATGTCGAAGCTGGGCGGAACAGCCTTATCGCGCAATAATGGGATGCGCGAACCAGACACGGGTTTAGAGAATGCTGCAAGCGATCAGGATGGCGGGGATCGGGGCGCTGGCCCTCGTGCTGAGCGCATGCGTCTCCAGCGTTCTTGAGGTAGACAGCAAGGCGACACAGCCTATTCCCACAGCGCTCATGGCCGAGATGTCGCGGAAATCCATGTCTCCCTCGGCGCCTATCCTGATCAGGATCTTCAAGCAGGAAAGCGAGTTGGAGATCTGGAAACGCGACCGCAGTGGCCAGTTTGCGCTTTTGAAGGTCTATCCGATGTGCCGATGGTCCGGGAAGTTGGGTCCGAAGAAACAGGACGGCGATCGCCAAGCGCCGGAGGGCTTCTATCATGTTAACGCCGGCATGCTGAACCCAAATTCCCAATACTACCTGTCGTTCAACTTCGGTTACCCAAACCGGCTTGAGGCGGCTCTCGGCTACACGGGCGATGCGCTCATGGTCCACGGAGCCTGCTCGTCATCGGGATGCTACGCGCTGACCGACGAGGGCGTTGCAGAGATCTACGCGATTGCCCGCGAAGCGCTCCAGGGCGGCCAGATCGCCTTCCAGGTTCAGGCGTTTCCGTTCCGAATGACGCCGCAGAACCTGGCGAAGAACCGTAACGATCCGAATTTCGCCTTCTGGACCGATCTGAAGCGTGGAAACGACGTCTTCGAGGTGAGCCGACAGCAACCCAAAGTCTCGTACTGCAGCGGCCGCTATGTCTTTGACACCGAGTTTCAGGGAGGAGAGCCGCGCGACCCTCTGGCGGCATGCCCTCCTTCTGCCAATTCGGCAGAGCCAGTTGTCGCAGGCAGAACCGAGACTGATCTCGCAGCCGCGGAGCAACTGTTGGCGAATGGCGCTGCATTCTCGGCCCATGCCTACGCCGACGGCGGCATGCATCCCACCTTCAGGAAGCTGCTCGAGCGGGTTGGGAAGAAAGCGCTTGCCAGGAGGACATCGCTGACGTCGGTCCCGATCAGCCGTCCGGATGCGGCGCTCGCTGATCCGCATTCGCCCCAGGAACAGGAATGAGACCGATGATCGGGATGACCTTGCTCGCTTTCCTTATGTTGCGCCGGTTTGGCTCATCGGCCTAGCGGGATTCATCGCGGTCGTGATCGCGACCTTGAACGTGAAGCTGCTGCTGAACTTTGTATTTGTTTGAGGGTCGTCCCAACCGCCACCGATCGTCGCCTATTGACGCGGGCAGTCCGGTGCCGCAAGCAAATCGAGCTGGGTCAGCGTCCCTGCGAAGCCGTAGTCACCCGTGTCGAAGGCGATTTCTCCGGAGATGCCGTTCTCGAAGAGGGTGTAGGTGGTTTGGAAGAGCGGCAGCCCCTCGGGATCGCTGTCGCTGTTGTAATAGGCCTCATTGACTCTCCAGCCTTGTAGTCCTCTCAGCTCTTCAGGCAACTCGCGAGCGACGCGCTCCGCTGAAGGCGAATCTTCTTCGATCGGAGTGATGAGGGCGGTGGTGGACAGGAGCTTATCGGCCTCGTTGTCGCCGTCAAACAGCCTGGTCTCAACGATGCTCTCACCCGCCTTCGCCTTCTCGACCAGCTCCCGCGTGTGGGCAGACGGAAAGACCGACAGCGGAAGCTGGATGCTGCGGACCTCGGGCTCCTGCAGATCAACCCTTGTCGAGGACCCTGAATTGGTCGCCTGACCCCGGATCACCCACGCCGGAGCGCCATCCACAAAGGTCTTGGTGGTGAAGGTGAAGGTGTTCGCGACGGTATTCTCGGTGGACACCGTCTGCTGGTCGGTCACAACGGTGGCGTCTTCGCGCTCAAACCGGGCAACGAAGCGATAGTCGAGATCGAACGTTCCGCAGGTCCCCTGACGAAGCTCGATCGCGATCCTGCCCGATCCGTCCAGCAGATCCATCGATTTCGACGTCAGGACAAGATCATAAACCGCTCGATGCGGCGCAAGGCTCGCGGCGATCGATCCAGTTGCCGCCAATACGGCAGGGATTGTCAGTAAGAGGCCCATCACATGCGACATTTCTGCTGCCCTCTCTTCAACATCACTCCAGATGTTCCTGCCAGCCAGCTTCTATCGCCGAGCTAGCACTGAAGAGCAACTCTCTCCGCTGCAGTTCTTGAGCGCCAGTCGCGCTCGCTTTCGACGCTTCAACTGTCAGACATTTTTGCGCGAATTTTCTCTTGCTCCTCCAGTCGCTGGAGAAAGTAGCATGCCGGCATGAATGTGGGATCCCCTTCGATGACAACAGCGCTTCATCAAACACGCTACCGCGTCAGCGGCATGGACTGCGCCTCCTGCGCGGCCAAAATCGACACGGCCGTTCGACGCCTGCCCGGTGTGGAGGACGTCGCGGTCTCGGTCGCAGCCGGTACGATGACGGTGACCCATGGCGAGGCGATGTCGGGCGAAGCGCTTGTCCGGCAGGTAAAAAATCTTGGCTACGGCGCATCCGCCGCAGGCACCGGTTCAGGTGAACGGTCTGCGATAACAGACAGCGCTCACGACCATAAGCATGATCACTGCTCTGGCGAACACCAACACGGCCATGAGCATGGTCACGGCCATGGTCTTCACTCGCATAGCCATGATGATGCCGATGATAAGCCTTGGTGGCGCATGCAGAAGGCGCTGCTGACATTCGCTTGTGGGGCGGCTCTGGCCGTTGCCTATCTCGCTGGGTTGGCCTTTCCTGCCATCGAGCGCTGGGCCTTTCTCCTGGCGCTCGCCGTCGGACTGATCCCGATCGCCCGGCGCGCAATTGTCGCGGCGCGTTTCGGGACACCGTTCTCGATCGAGATGCTGATGACGATCGCTGCCATTGGCGCCGTGATTATCGGCGCCGTGGAAGAGGCGGCGGCCGTCGTGCTCCTCTTTCTCGTCGGTGAGATGCTGGAGGGCGTGGCCACGGGCCGGGCGCGTAAGAGTATCCAGGGCCTGACGGACCTCGTGCCCAAGACGGCGCTGCTCGAACAGGATGGCGGGACGGTGTCGGTTCCTGCTGAAGGGCTCGCCGTCGGCTCCATCATCATGACTCGCCCGGGCGACCGGATCGCGGCCGATGGTGTCATTGTCGAGGGCTCGAGCGAGATCGACGAGGCGCCGGTCACGGGCGAGAGCGTTCCCAAGCGCAAGGGTAACGGGGACACCGTCTTCGCCGGCACGATCAACACCGACGGCGTGCTGCGCGTCAGGGTTACCGCGGCCGCGGCCGACAACACCATCGCCCGCGTGGTGCGGCTGGTCGAGGAGGCGCAGGAGAAGAAGGCCCCGACCGAGCGCTTCATCGATCGCTTCTCGAGGTTCTACACGCCCGCCGTCATCGGCATTGCAGCGCTGACGGCGGTCCTTCCGCCGCTTCTGTTTGGCGAGCCGTGGAACGAGTGGGTTTATAAGGCCTTGGCGATCCTGCTGATCGGCTGCCCCTGCGCCCTGGTCATCTCGACGCCTGCCGCCATCGCTGCCGGCCTGTCCGCCGGCGCCCGTCGCGGCCTCCTGATGAAGGGCGGCGCGGTACTGGAGAACCTCGGCAAGGTCACCGCCGTCGCGCTCGACAAGACGGGCACGATCACCGAGGGCAAGCCGAAGGTGGTCGACGTCATCCCGGTCAGCCGGTCTGCACGCGACGTCATCTCGCTGGCGGCCGCCATGGAGCAAGGATCCAGCCATCCGCTGGCCTCGGCCATTCTCGATCTCGCCAAAACCTCTTCGGTCCCAGTTCCGCCCGCCTTCGATGCACAGGCTATCCCAGGAGAAGGCGTCACCGGCTCCGTTGGCGGAGAGCGGGTGTTCCTTGGCTCTCCGCAGGCCGCCGCGAAGCGTGTTCCGTTGCAAGACCGGGACCTCACGATCGGCACCCTCAACCACGAAGGCAAGACGGTTTCCGTGTTGCTGGTCGGCAATGCGGTCGCGGGGCTGATCGCCATGCGCGACGAGCCGCGGCCCGACGCAAGGGAGGGCCTCGCCGCGTTGAAGGCGGCGGGGATCCGCACGCTCATGCTGACGGGCGACAATCGCAGGACCGCTGAAGCTGTGGCAGCCGGCCTCGGGATCGAAGCGCGGGCAGAGCTCCTGCCGCAGGACAAACAAAAAATTGTCCGCGATCTTCAGATGAGCGGCTATCTCGTCGCAAAGGTGGGCGACGGCATCAACGACGCCCCAGCGCTCGCGGCCGCCGACATCGGCATCGCCATGGGCGGTGGAACGGACGTGGCGCTGGAGACCGCCGATGCGGCCGTCCTGCACGCTCGGGTCCGAGACATCCCGGATATGATCGCGCTGTCGCGATCGACGATGGGCAACATCCGTCAGAACATCACCATCGCACTGGGGCTGAAGGCGGTGTTCCTGGTCACGACGCTTCTCGGCATCACCGGCCTCTGGCCCGCCATTCTCGCCGACACCGGCGCGACCGTCCTCGTCACGGCAAACGCCATGCGGCTCCTGGGCTGGAGAGCCCGTTGACCGACGCCGCCCTTCTTCGCTCCGGACCTCTCGTTCTCCTGGCGGTCACCTGCCTCTGGCTGATGCTCGCCACCGGGCGAACCTCCTCGGCGGTCGGGCACAAGGCTTATGGGTTCGGCGGCTCCACCCGCCAGCGAGCCGCCCAGCGACTGTTCCGCTTGAGCATCGTCGGAGCGATCTTCGGCGCCGGCGGCTATGCGATCGGTCTCGGATGGGCCGTGCTGCGCCCGATGATCGATATCCCCGCTTCGCTTCGCCTCACCGGGCTGGCGATAGCGCTCCTGGGATCGCTCCTGACGGCGATCGCGCAGTCGAACATGGAGCGGCGGTGGCGAGTGGGTGTTCCGGAGAGGGCTCCGGATGCGCTGGTCACGACCGGCCTGTTCGGCATGTCCCAGAACCCCGTGTTTCTCGGCATGCTGATGCTGGCGCTGGGATTGGCCTTGGCTCTGCCGTCCGCTGTAATAGTCGCTTGCACGGTGGCGTTCTGGCTCGCTTGCGAGATCCAGGTGTGGGACGAGGAGATGTTTCTCGAAAACGCCTTCGGGGCCGATTACGCGGCCTACTGGCGATCGGTTCGACGCTGAATCTAAAGGAAATCAACAGGAAGGAAGATACCATGGATGTGTACCGAAAATTACTTGTGGCAGGCGCGCTAAGCCTGCTGTCGACCTCTGCACTCGCGGCTGCGGGCGAGAAGGTCGAGGTGTTCTCGACCTCCGGCTGCGGCTGCTGCCTGGGCTGGGTGCGGCATCTGGAAGAAGCCGGGTTCGAAGTCACGAACGAGAACCTTGCCATGGCGGATCTCTGGGCGAAGAAGACCGGGGCCGGTCTGACGCCAGAGCTGACCTCCTGCCATACCGGGTTCGCTGAGGGTTACGTCCTTGAAGGCCACGTTCCAGCCAGGGACGTCACACGCCTCCTCACCGAGCGGCCCGACGCGATCGGCTTGACGGTACCGGGTATGCCGGCGGGGTCGCCCGGCATGGGCGAGAGTGACGAGCCCTATGATGTTCTGCTTGTCCTGAAGGATGGCTCAACCGAAATCTTTGCCAGCTACCCCCAACCGAAAGGATCGACTGCAGAATGAGATTGCCGATCGCCTTCGCCATATCCGTCGCCCTCACCGGCGTCACCGCTGCGCATGAATTCAAGACGGGAGATCTCGTCATTGATCATCCCTGGTCCCGGACGACGCCATCCGGCGCGCGTACCGGCGCCGGTTACGTGACGGTGACCAACAATGGAACCGAGACGGACAGGCTAGTTGGCGGTTCGGCCGAGATATCGGAAGGCTTCGAACTCCATACCTCGGTAATCGTCGACAGCGTCGCGAAGATGCGTCCACTCACGAACGGCCTTACCATCCCAGCCGGCGCGACGGTAACCCTGGAGCCGGGCGGCACACACGCGATGCTGACAGGCATTAAGGAGCCGATCCAGAAGGGCAAGCCCTTTGCCGGCACGTTGGTTTTCGAACGGGCAGGAGAGGTTCCGATCGAGTTTATGGTCGAGGGCTTCGGCGTGCGCCCCGAAGCGGCAGCGGATGCTCATGGAGGGCACCAACCATGAGCTTTACCGTCTTTCGCTGGATCCTTTGGAGTGCTGTGGTCGTGCTCTTCACAGGGCTTGGCTCGGTTGTGGGGTTGATGTTCCTACAAAGCGCAAGTCAGCGGCCGATCACGCCCGTTAGCTCAACCGGCGTGGCAGACATCGGCGGCGAGTTCACGCTTGTCGATGATGAAGGCCAGCGTCGAACTTGGTCTGACTTTCGTGGCACTCCAGTGGCGCTGTTCTTCGGCTTCACCAACTGCCCCGACGTTTGTCCCACGACCCTAGGAGAGTTGTCAGTGCTTCTCGACGATTTAGGCCCGCAAGGTGATGACCTCCAAGTGGTGCTGCTCTCCGGCGATCCGAAGCGTGACACGCCGGAGCGTTTGAACGAGTATCTGCAATCCTTCGATCCGCGCATCGTTGGCTTGACGGGTGCTGAGGAGGAGGTCGACCGAGCCTTCAAGGTGTTCAAGGCCTATCGGGCGATCGTGCCACTGGATAGCGGGAACTACACCGTCGATCATCCCGCCGGCGTCTACCTGTTCGACCGCAAAGGCGATTTCTTCGGAATCCTGGACAGCCACGAATCAAAGGACGTTCAGCGGCAGAAAATCGAGCGTCTTTTGGCCATTTAGGGCACGTTGGCGGCAATAATTTCGTCCACCGGCCCTAACGACGCCGGAAGGACGTTAGAAACGTGGCGTCCAATCAATTAGCGGTCCGGGGCAGCAACCCTTGCATGGATGCAAGAGACAGAATGAAAACAGGAATAACAAATTTGATCAGGATCGCATTACTAGGCGTGGCGGTCGCCTTTGCGGCGGGGTGCGCGTCTACCGGCAGTTCAACCGATACGCCGCCCGTATCCACCGTATCGACTGGGGCGCTCGAGACCGACAGAGCTGCAGCGAATCCTATCCCCACGGCAGATACCCCTTCGGGCGAAGCAGTCCAGGAACTCTATTATCTGGAATTTCGTGCCCGCTCGGCCGAGAGCTATGGTCACACCTTTGCGATGTTCGGCAGAAGGAACGCAAAGGGAGACATTCTCACACGGGAGGTTGCAGGCCTTCACCCCGCTTCGACAAGCGACGTTCCCTACGTGCTCGGGCACATCATTCCCGTTCCCTCTGAGACTGGCCCGAGCGACGGCGATCTTGAAGATCAGTACATGACGGCGCGCTACCGCCTCGACCTGTCGAAGGCCGAATATGACGACGTGGTCGACTATATTCGCGAGCTCCAAGCGAGCTCGCCGGTCTGGCACGCAGTGCTCTACAACTGCAGTGCCTTCGTGGGGGACATCGCCCAATATATGGGCCTGCGCACACCAAGTTCGCTCCTCTTCCCGGAGGCCTACATCAACACGCTGCAGGAATTGAACACATAGGCACCGCCGCAGCGGACGCGGACCGTTACCGTGAACCGCCCCTGAACTCAGCGTAAGGGAGCCGCACATGTTTGGCCGCATAGCCCCGTTGTTGGCAACCACTGCCACTCTTCTCGCTCAGAGCAGCATCGGATTGAGCGCTGGTACGCAGGAACCGCAACGTTCTGCCGAAGTCGTCGTTGAGCACGCGGATCTGATCATCTCTTCAAACTCCGATGATCCGTCGCTGGAGGGCTACCTGGTCATTTGGAATGGGACAGACCAAAGCACCAGCATCACTGACATGCGCAGCAGTGCCTTCGAGGAGATCACGTTCGTCCAGACGGTCAAGACAAAGGGCGAGGCGCGGGTGGTTGTGCAAGAGACCCTCTCGATCCCTGCCCATTCTGAACTGTTGATGCGGCCTGGAGGGGTCTTTCTATCCATCGATCCTGGGAAACTGGCGCTCCGCGTGGGTGAACAGGTCAGTCTGGAAATCCTCTACGCGAACGGTACGTCGGCTGAAGTCGCGGCAATGATCAAGCCTGACGGGGCAGCGCTCGAAGATCACCATCACGGCATGCCGCAGACGGGGCGCCCTTGACGCTGCGCCTGCGGACCTTTGATGGCGGCGCCATCGCCCATTTTCCGAGCCAGATGAATCAATCTCGTCCGTGTCTTAAGCGCAAGGCAACGGCCCTGCTGCTAAGACCTCGATGATGAAGTGCTTCATTCGGCTCATGCTGCTGGCCAATCTCCTGCTCGGATCGGTGAGCCTCGCCCAGCCCGTCCCCGGCTCTTGCAACGATCTGCTCATGCTGGAGCCAAGCGCCGTGGCGCTCCTCGCCATGACGGGCGACGCAGCCGATGACCGAATACCGTCACCGTCCGGACCGAGCGACGCCTTCCCATCCGACAGCTTGCATTGCAAATTTGCCGCCGTTCAGGCTTCCCCGCCCGTCGTCGTCGGCTGTCACCGATCGGTTTCGTCTCCTCGTCCTACCCCGAAAAGCCACGGATCGGGACAAGCGTCGGCCCGTATCGATCGGCCGCCTAATCCTCTGCTGCGGTGGGCGACGGTCTGACGCGAGGCTCTCGTTGTGCCTTCAGGATTGAAGGCGACAAAGCCGAGCGCCTGAGCCCTCGCCGAAAGAGCATCCCATCCGCAGCCACCGCTTTCTGGTGCGCCCTGTCGCAGAGCCCGCAAACGCGCGCTTCGGGTCCGGCGAGCACGCTCGTGCTCCACACTGACTTACATTTCGAGGAAATAGCATGATCAATCTCAAAAAGCGGCGGAGCGGGACCGACATGCGTCCGTTGCCGGCTTCTTCACCTCACCAAGGCAGCCTCGCTCACGTCGGCAGCAAGGTCCATCGCCGCGCCTTTCTGATCGGAGCGGCCACCGTCGCCCTCTCGGGCTGCGTCGGCACGCCGACACCGGCGCCCATCATCGTTCCCGAACCGGAACCGGAGCCAATTCGTCCTGCGATGTACCAGGCTCTGCCGAATGAACGCTTTCCGATCCCGGCCGTCAACGTCAGGAAGCTCGAGCCGCATCTCTGGCGGCAGGTCGTCGACTACCCGACGCAGGAGCGCGTCGGAACGCTGGTCGTCGACACACCCGCCAAATATCTCTATCTGGTAAGGGAAGGCGGAAAAGCCATGCGTTACGGGATTGGCGTCGGCCGCGACGGCTTCTCCTGGTCGGGACGTGCGGTCATCGCCTACAAGCGCAAATGGCCGACCTGGACTCCGCCTGCCGAGATGATCGAGCGGCAGCCCGAGCTGGCGCCTTACAGTGCCGCCAATGGGGGCATGCCGCCGAGCCTCGACAATCCCCTGGGCGCTCGGGCGCTCTACATCTTCCAGGACGGGCGGGACACCCTCTACCGCGTTCACGGGACCAATCAGGCATGGTCGATCGGACGGGCCGTGTCCTCGGGCTGTATCCGGCTTTTGAACCAGGACGTCATCGACCTTTACGGCCGTGTCCCGGACGGCACACCGATCGTGGTCATTCCCGATCAATCGACGGCGATTTCGACATAGCTTGCAGCAAGCCCGGCCTAGCGGGATCCGCTTAGGCCGGCTCACCGGCGCCGGCCCCTTCAGACTTCCTGTTCCGGGATCAGGTCCCGCTTTGGGACAGACGATCGCCTGCCGACGACCGGAGATAGGCGACGGGCGCGAGCACCGCGAGGAATATCGCCCAGCCCGCGACGGCCAATTGAAGAAGGGCCGGAGAGGCGTTGCCGAGGCCGAAGATGGTCTCCACAAGCTTCAGCGTGAGGAAACCGGTCGTGACGCCGAGGAGGAGGCCAAGAACGGCGTAGACGAAGGCATATATGCCAATCACCAGATTGTGCAGGGCTCGTCTCATCAGCGCCTTCCATCGAGAAGATCCATGAAGGAGGCCGATAGTTCCTCCAGCCGCTGTAGGAGCAAGCGATATTCCGGGGCTGCGCCGGACTCAAGCGTCGGTCAGGTGGTGCTGACACTGGGAGTGGTCGGCCAGCGTCTGGATGACGCGGCAGTTACAGACCCGGCCGTGTCCGCATTCATCGATCATTCGCTGGAGCTCCTTGCGGAGCAGGTTCAACTGGTTGATCCGGCGATCCACGCCCTTCATGTGATGACGGGCGATCCGATCGGCCTCCTGGCAGGAGGCGTTGGGCCTTTTGGCCATGCTCAAGAGGCCCCGGATGTCCTCGATCTCGAAGCCGAGCTCGCGCGCATGCCGGATGAAGGTGATACGCTCGATCTCCTCTTCCCGGTACTGGCGACGGTTTCCCTCCGTTCGGATCGGAGGTGAGATCAGTCCGATGCCCTCATAGAACCTGATGGTCGTGACCTTCACGCCGCTGCGCTGTGAGGCTTCGCCGATGGAATATCCACGTTTAGCCATTTTTTGCTTGCTCCTCTAGTCGCTGGAGGAACTATCGGCGCGCGAGATATTGTGCAAGGAGCTCAGGGATGACTCTCTTCAATTTGGGACGTTCAGTCGCGGTGCGCTCTGCCCATCCCGCCGAGAAAAAGGCCTGCTGGGTCGCAAGCTGCGCGGCGTTTTCTTCGCCGGCCAAGGGCGAGGAAACCTGATGTCGGCGACCCTCGATGACGCGAAGGCGGCTACGAGGGGCACAAGCGTCGCGCAAACCCAGCCCGCCTCTCCGGCACGGTACGTCTTCGTCGACGTGTGGCGCGGCTTGGCCATCATCGGCGTCGTCCTCTACCATTTCGGCTGGGACCTGAACTTCTTCGGCTTCATCTCGCCCGCAGTGATGTTCAGCGGGCCGGTCACGATCTTCGCCCGCGCCCTTGCCGGCTCCTTCATGTTTCTCGCCGGCGTCAGCCTGGTCCTGGCCCACGAGAGCAACGTTCGCTGGCGCAAGTTTCTTGTACGTCTTGCCAAGCTCGTCGCGGCCGCCGCCGCGATCTCGATCATCACCTATGTCCTGTTCCCCGAAGGGTTCATCTATTTCGGGATCCTCCATGCGATCGCGCTGGCCTCGGTGCTCGGACTTGCCTTCCTGCCGCTTCCGACAGGGCTGATCTTGCTTGCCGCCCTGGTGATGCTCGCGGCGCCCTTCTTCTTTGAGACATCCACCTTCGACACCCGAATCCTCGCCTGGATCGGCTTTGCCGCAAATCCGCCAATGGCGAACGACTTCGTTCCCGTGTTCCCGTGGTTCGGCGTCACGCTCGCCGGGATGGGCTGCACTCGCCTCTTCCTGTCCAGGCAGACGGCAGGACATACATCGCAGAAGCCTGCGGAAGGCGCCCTCACCAGGGCACTGGTGTGGATCGGGAAACGAACGCTGCCGATCTACCTGCTTCACCAGCCCCTTCTGTTCGGCGGTTTCGTCGCTTTCACCCGACTGGCGGCGACCTAGTTTGCCGAAGCCAACACCCATCCTCAACCACGGAGATCAGCAGTGATCGGGATCATCAAGCACAGTCGTCAGATAGTCGTGCCCTCACGAGCATCCTGCAAGTTGAGAGGGCGCGGCCCAGGCCTTCTTCTTCTCGCCCTGCTCGGATGCTCGGCGATTGGAGCCACGAGCGCGGCAGCACAATCGGCAGCCGAAGCACAAACTGGACAGACGGCCGAGTCATCGGCAGCCGTAGGCGTCGAGGCGCCGGAGCCCGCCGGGTCTGTGGACGTCGCCGAGCTCATGGCCGAGGGCCCGCTGCCGGATATCGTGATCGGGGATCCGAACGCGCCCGTGACGATCGTGGAATACGCCTCGATGACCTGCGGCCACTGCGCCAATTTCCACGAGAGCAGCTATCCTGTGATCAAGAAGGACTACATCGACACCGGCAAGGCGAAGCTGATCATCCGCGAGTTCCCCTTCGATCCACGCGCCCTTGCCGCCTTCATGCTGGCGCGCTGCACGGGCGACGACGAGAAGCGCACGGCGATGATCGACGTTCTCTTCGACCAGCAGGACCAGTGGGCGCGGGCTGAGAACGCCTCCGCCGCGCTCCTGAACATCGCCAAGCTCGCTGGCTTCACCCAGGAGAGCTTCACCGCCTGCCTGAACAATAAGGAGCTCCAACAGCAGATCGTCGAGACGCAGGAGCGCGGGCAGCAGGAATTCGGCGTCGACGCGACGCCCACCTTCTTCATCAACGGCGACAAATATGCAGGCTCGCTTCCCGCCGACCAGATGGCCGCGATCATTGAGGAAAAGCCATAGAGAGCGGCAACGCGAATTGCGGAGGACTTGCGCTGGCACAGCTAAATGATACGCGGCCCGCGGGCGAAGGTCAGGCACTGGCCAAACTAGGCAAGCGTCTTGCGACCAGCATCGTGGCTCTCGGTGCCATGGTGCTGTCGCCACGATTTGCCGAGGCGCATGCGGCCAATCCGCCGGAGGGTCCCGCCGATCTGTGGGCGGCCTGGACGTTGGATCCGATCGTCTTGGTTGGCTTTGTAGCAATCGTCGCCGGATATGCGCTTGGGGTCGGAAAGCTGTGGCGCCGGGCCGGGGCCGGTCGCGGGATCGCCCCGTCGGGGGTTGCAAGCTTCACGGCGGGCATGGCGGCCTTTTCTGTCGCGATGGTCTGGCCTCTCGACGCGCTCGGCGAGATCCTGTTCTCGGCGCATATGGCCCAGCACATCGTCCTGACCGCTGTCGTTCCGCCCCTCCTCTGGCTCGGGCGGCCCGTGATCCTGCTTTGGAGCGTTCCGAGGCAGCTTCGCAGCCATGTCGGTGCGTGGCTCCGGATCCGGCCGGTTCGCACGCTCTGGACCTGGATGACCCTGCCGCTTCCAGCCTTCCTCCTGGAAGGAGCTATCTTGTGGGGCTGGCATGCTCCGGGCGCCATTGCGGCGGCTCTTGAAAACGAGGCGGTCCATGCCGCCATGCACCTCAGCTTCCTGGTGGGCGGCTTGTTGTTCTGGCACGCGCTGGCCCATGCGGGCCGGAGGCGGGGGACCGGATATGCCGAGACGGCCGCGCTGTCGTTCTTGACCATGATGCACACCGGCCTTCTCGGTGCACTCCTCACCTTCACGCCGAGACCGCTCTATTTGGCCTATGGCGACAGCCCCCTGGCATGGGGCCTGACGCCGCTCGAGGATCAGCAAATTGCCGGTATCATCATGTGGGTGATCTGCGGCACGATCTATATCGTGGCTGGGGTTCTCCTTCTCGCCGCTTGGCTAGGCCAGATCGAGCGGCAAAACGTCTCAGCTCCGTCATTTCTAAGCGAGTATGAGTCCGCACGTCCGGCCCTGCGCCTGGCCCGCTCGGACGTCCGCCCCTACCCAAAATCGGAACCGGGCTGAACAAGGTCCCTTCCATTTGTCATCCCGGATCACGAGCGGAATGAGGCCCATGCACGACCACTCCGAAAACAATGCCGAAGGCCGAGGCAAGCGCCTGCTAATCGCGGTTGCGCTCAATGTCGGCATCACCGTGGCGCAGATCGTCGGCGGCCTGATCTCCGGTAGCCTCTCCGTGCTCGCAGACGCGGCCCACAACGCCAGCGATGCCGCAACCCTCGGGATCTCCTATGGCGCCTGGCGTCTGTCGAGACGCAAGGCCGATGAGAGGCGCACCTTCGGCTATAAGCGTGCCGAGACGGTCGGGGCGTTGATCAACCTCACGACGCTCTTCGTGATCGCGCTGTACCTGCTCTACGAGGCCATCAACCGGTTCTTCAACCCTCAGGAGGTCGGTGGCTGGGTCATGATCATCGTCGGCGCGATCGCCGCCGTCGAGGACGGCCTGTCCGTGTGGGTGCTCTCGAAGGACCAGGGCAGCCTCAACATGAAGAGCGCCTTCCTGCACATGATCGCTGACACCATGGCGACGGTCGGCGTGATCATCGGCGGCGTTCTCATCCTTCTCTTCGACATCAAGTGGGTTGACCCGCTGATCACCGCCCTGATCGCCGTCTACATCTTCATTCACGGCTATCACGAGATCCGCAAGACCATCAGTGTACTCATGGAAAGCGCCCCGAAGGACTTCGACTTCGACGGGATGATCCGGGATGTGAAGAGCGTGGACGGCGTAGAGGACATTCATCACGTCCATGTTTGGCGTCCCGATGAGGAGCGCCTCGCCTTGGAAGCCCATATCGCGACCAAAGAGCGAGATCTCGCCAAAGTCGACGAGCTGAGGCATCGGATCAAGCGCTTGCTGCAAGAGCGTTTCAAGATCGACCATGCGACGCTCGAGGTCGAATTCGCTGATGCTATCGATCACGACCGCGCGGTTATTCGGCAGGAGTGAGAAGATGCGAGGAGAGCGACAGGCACTGACCATTCTTCCGCCGCCCAGGCGATCAGAAGTGTTACTGAGGAGAAGCGCATGAGCGGCTTGCTCGCAGTTCTCGGCTTTGCGCTCCTGCCGGCGCTCGGCAATTTCGGAGGCGGCCTCCTGGCCGAGTTCATCCGAACCTCACCGCGTGCCCTGAGCTGGGCGCTGCACGCGGCCGCCGGCATCGTCATTGCGGTCGTCGCGGTCGAGATCATGCCGGAGGCGATTTCCAAGGTCCCGGGCTGGGGCCTCACGGTGTCGTTCCTGCTCGGCGGGGCCTTCTACATGGCCGTGGACTGGGTCGTCGGCCGCGTCCAGGGCGCCGGCGGCTCGGGCATGTGGATGATCTATTTCGCCGTCTGCATGGACCTTTTCAGCGACGGGCTGCTGATCGGGGCGGGCTCCGCTGCATCATCGAGCCTGGCCTTGGTCTTGGCGCTCGGCCAGCTTCTGGCCGACGTCCCCGAAGGGTTCGCCGCGATGGTCAATTTCAAGGGGAAGAATGTCCCGCGGACCAGGCGCCTCTTACTTTCCGTGTCCTTCGCGGTGCCGGTCCTTCTGGCTGCTACGCTGGCCTATGTCCTGCTGCGCGGCCGCAGCGAATCCCTGCAGATGGCCGCCATCGTCTTCACGGCTGCACCGCTCGTGCTGGCGGCCGTGGAGGACATGATTACGGAAGCCCATGAGAGCGCAGAGGATAGCAAGATCTCGATTATGGCCTTTCTCGGCGGCTTCGCCCTGTTTACCTTAGTCTCCACCTCACTTGGATGATCATGGAATGAATTCTGGCTCGCGCTAGAGACCGAGCATCACAATCAGTCTAGGGAAGGAAAATCAGCTGTTGAATATGATCGAGACGATGCGTCGAGAGCGTCGGCGATGACCGGAAGCGTGGGGTCGACGGCAGCCGGGGAGAAACCGGACGGCGCGGAAGTTCCGGCCGAAGCGACGACAAGTGGTTCATGGCTAGCGTTGTTCGCGGCATGGCTGATCGCGCTCGGCTCGACACTCGGGGCATTGTTCGTCGGTGAGGTGATGGGGCAAGTGCCTTGCAACCTTTGTTGGCACCAGCGAGCCTTCATGTTCCCGCTGGCGGTTATCCTGGCCATTGCGGCGTTCCGTGGCGACACAAGCATATGGCGCTACGCCTTCCCTATCGCGGTGATCGGAGGTCTGATTGCCGGCTTCCACGGCCTGATCTATCTCGGCGTTATGCCGGAGGCGATCGAACCTTGCAGACAGGGGCCTTCTTGTGCGAGCGCCGATATGACAGTCCTCAGCGGTTTACCGCTTCCGCTTCTCTCGTTCGCGGCATTCGCGCTCATCGCTACGTTTCTCCTACTTTCGCGCAGGCCTTATCGCCCATGAACCGCCGAACTCTCGTATCCACGACCGCCCTTCTGGCGGTTGCCGCGTTCGCCGGGTCTGCTGTCCTGTATGGGCGCCAGCGCAGCGCTGAAGCTCTCGCGGCGGCTGGGGGAAGCCAACTCATCCGCTCTCATTCGCCCGTTATCGGCACGGCGGACGCGCCGGTAACCGTGGTGGAGTTCTTTGATCCCTCTTGCGAGGCGTGCCGAGCCTTTTATCCGATCATGAAGCAGATCCTGGCCGCCCACCCGGACGATGTTAAGTTGGTCTTGCGCTATACCCCACTTCACGAGGGCTCGGACGAGGTGGTCCGCATCGTTGAAGCTGCCCGGCGTCAAAACATGTTTGAAACCGTTCTGGAGGCCCTACTAGCTCGTCAGGCCGAATGGGCGGTCCACGGTGCTCCCGATCTTGACAAGGCGTGGAACATCGCCGGAGCCGCCGGCCTCGATATCGACCGCGCCAAGAGAGATGCGGCGTCGCCGGAGATCGCGGAAGTACTCCGGCAGGATGTTAAGGATATGGAAGCTGCCAAAATCCAAAGAACACCAACCTTTTTCGTCAACGGAAAGCCGCTGACAGAGTTTGGTCCTCAACAGCTCTACGATCTTATCGTGAGCGAAATCCCAACAAACAACGACGGGTCGTAAATTCGCATTTGTGTGCTTTCGGAGTGTAGGAATTGCCATACATAAGGCCGCATGGGAAAAAGTCAGCTATGTTGACCTTTTTTGCCTATGCGGGCCCTGCCCTCGCTGAAATTGCTGGATGCTTCGCCTTTTGGGCATGGCTTCGCCTCGACAAGTCGCCTGTGTGGCTAGTGCCGGGAATATTGTCGCTTACGCTGTTTGCCTACCTGTTGACTCTCGTTGAGAGTGAGGTGGCGGGGCGGACCTATGCGGCCTACGGCGGCGTTTACATCGTCGCTTCCATCTCTGGCTATGGCTAGCCGAGGGGCACCCTCCGGACTGGTGGGACGTTACGGGCGCGACCGTCTGCATCATGGGCGCAGGGCTTATCTTGCTCGCCCCCGTACATAATTCAAGAATTATGGACAGTTTTGGTTGCGTAGCTCGCTCAATGGGTTACACTGTCCATAAATCATGGACAAAAGTACCGCCCCTTCCCGCTCGTTCGGCTATGCCCGTGTCTCGACCGTAGGGCAGACCCTTGAGGCGCAGCTCGAGGAGCTGCACGCCGCTGGCTGCACCACCGTCTTCCGGGAAAAAGTCTCCGGCGCGAAGGCCGACCGCAAGGAGCTGATGAAGCTCCTCGCCACCCTTGGTCCTGGCGACGAGCTGGTGGTGACGCGCATCGACCGCCTGGCCCGTTCGACCTTCGACATGTTCGCCATCGTCAAGCGCATTGTCGATGCCGGCGCGCGGTTTCGGTCACTCGCTCAGCCTTGGGCCGACACCGACGACAGCACCGGCCGTCTCATGCTCGCCGTGCTCGGCGGTCTCGCCGACGTCGAGCGGGATCTGATCAAGACGCGCACGGCCGAGGGCCGCGCTCGCGCCAAGGCGCGCGGGGTGAAGATGGGACGAAGACCAAAACTGACTGCAGCACAAAAGGCCGAAGCCCTTGAACGCCGGGCTAACGGCGAAGCGCATACGTCGATCGCGCGCTCGTTCAACGTCAGTCACCAGACCATTGCGAGGCTGCAGCCATGACGGCGCAGCTCAACCTCCTGGACAGATTGGTCGCCTCCCTGCCGCCGCGGCTCTACCTCTGCCGGGTCGATCCGAAGCAGCGCATGTCGCGCTTCTACGTCCTAGCGATCGAGCCGACCCTGTTCGGCGGCTATTGCTTGGTGCGCGAATATGGTCGGATCGGCAGTGGTGGCCGGGTCATGCGGCAATTCTTCGCAACGGTCGATGAGGCCTTGGAAGAGTACCGGCGCCTGCGGCGGGTGAAGACGTGCCGCGGCTATGTCTGATGCGGACGGTTGGCGCAAGTTTCCGATTTCGGAGACGCTCCGTCTAGCCATGAGGATCAGGGCCCGGCTTCCGGCGAAACAGCTCCAACGCCTCTGCAAGTTTATCCATGTCGACAGGTTTGCTTAGGGTCCCGAGCGAAACATGCCCATATCCAGACGCGACATCTGCCTGACCGGTCAGAAACATCGACGGAATGCCGCGATGGTGCAGCCATTCCGCTGCCAAGGGGCCGGTTCGCCCGTCCGTCAGATCGATATCTATCAGGGCGCCATCGAATGTCATGCCGTCATATTCGGCTTTGAGAGCTTCGAAGCTCGCAAGCGAACCCACGAACACATGCCCCAAATCCTCGATCATCTGCTCAACATGGAACACGATCAATGGGTTGTCCTCGATGTAGAGGATGTGCAGAGGCCCAGAGCTTGCAGATACGGCGTGTTTCATATGATGGCAACGCACTGCGCTTTCACGGGTTGCCTACCACTCGTGAAAGGAGCCCCCCTGCCTCACACCGCAATCCGCCACGGTCGAACGTAATATTCGGGGCCCGTCCCAGCATTCCCTTCAGCGCCGATCGCAGGTAGCGCGTCCCGTAACCGGCGCGCGAGGGTTCCTCCACAGGCGGCCCCCCACTCTCGAGCCATGTCATAGACAACTCCCTAGGCTCGCTTTCCGTCACTGACCATTCAAACGCCACCTGCCCTTCGGGTCGCGATAAAGCCCCGTACTTGATCGCATTCGTCGACAGCTCATGCAGGCACAAGGCGAGAGTCGTTCCAGCCTCGCGGCTCAATGTGACCGTAGGCCCGCCCGCTGCGATGCGCTCAAAACCGACTTGACGATAGGGATCGAAGGTGAGGCTGACGATCTCCCCAATCGACACGACCTCGCCGTCGGCGCGAAAAACAGCTGAGTGCACCTTGTCCAGCGCACCCAGTCGGCCACGAAAATCCTCTGCGAGCCCGTCCATCGACGTAGCGCCGCGCCGGGTCATTTCAAAAATCGATGTCACGCTGGCAAGGATGTTCTTTACGCGGTGGTTCAGTTCGCGCCTCAATTCGATCTCGCGGAAGATGTGATCACGAACGTCGCGCTGCCTTAGTCGGGCTAGGAGCGCCGATTGGACACCGCTGACCAATTCGACGGCCGTGATTGGTCGCTTGTAGAACAACTGGCGCGACCGCGGCCATGCATGGCTGAGCGCGGCCTTGATCCGGCCGTCGGGTGAGCCGCGATCGAGCAGGACGACGATCGGCATCTCGGACCAAGCCTGTTGGGCAGCAAGATGGGCTGCGATGGCGTCCAGTACCGCCGGCGTCAGCGCTTCGTGCGTCAGGAGAAGGACACCTGGTGCTGCGGAAAGGCAGGCGACTAAGTCGCTAATTCCGGATGTAACGACGACTCGAAGGTCATACTCACGGAGCATTTTGCTCAAAAACATCGCGTCGCTGCGATAGGGCGCTAGGACCAGTACATGGTCCAGCGCCGAAACGTCGTCTAATTCTGGATCGCTCACGCTTCCGGAAGCGGATTATAGGGCACGACAGTGATGCCCGAACTCTGGATAAAAAGTTCATGGACGTCCAGGTCGTGCGGGCCATGCCGCTTCTTGACGACGGTAATATTGCGCCGCAGCCGCCCATCGTGCTCCGAAATGCGCAGGAGCAGAACGGTATCGCCAAGGAAGCTGACATCGACGTCGATCGCAACGTTCTGCCCGAGCAGGCCGTGCTGGGCGACAATTAGCATTGTCAGCACCCCGGCCCGGGCCAGGTACTTCAGCAGCGATTGGATGTCCCGCACCGCCTTGTCGCGATTCGGCAAGGAGTTGAGGTATCCCGTAAAGCTATCGATGACGACAACACGCGACTTCTCTGACGACACAATACCCTGCACTACCTGGGCAAATTCTCCAGGAGAGATGTCGTTCGGATTGAAATCACGGATGATCAGCTTGCCGCTTTCGTAGAAAGGGCGCAGGTTCATCCCAAGTCCCTCTGACCTGCGAAAAAACGTCTCGAGCCGCTCCTCGAAGAGGAACAGAGCCACGCTTTCTCCCCGGTCGAGCGCGGCAGTGGCGTAAAGCGACGCCATCGTTGATTTGCCCGTTCCGGCCTGTCCAATGACGAGCGTGATGGTGCCGGCCTCCTGGCCGCCCCCAAACATATTGTCCAGCATCGCAACGCCGGACTTTATGAGCTCGGGCTTGGTCTGTTCGGCGACCGCGCCGGGAATAATGCGCGGAAAGACCACGACGCCCTGGCCTTCTCGGATCGCCATGTCATGGAATCCGTCGGCGATCGGCACGCCTCGCATTTTGCTGACTTCGATCCGCCGGCGCACCCCGCCGTAGTCCTCTAGCGACTTGTGGAAGCGGATGACGCCATGGGCAATGCCCTCCACCTCCTCGCCGTTCATCGTCTCGCCATTCTGCGTGTCGAGCAAAATGGCAACGACGTTGCGCTTCGCCAGAAAGGCCTTGAAGCCAATCAATTCGCGTCGAAAGCGTGGCGTATCGCCGGTGATGAGGCGGATCTCAAGAAGCGAATCATAAACGAGACGGCTCGGTTTGTGCTCATCAATGGCACGCTCGATCGCCTGGCGCGTTTCGTCGAGCCGCAGTTCAGCGGTCTGGAAAATCGTCTGGTCCGAGGTGCCGTTGACACTGTCGGAGGCCGATAGCTCCTCAACCCTGATACCGTCCATCGTCCACCCGTGCGAGAAGGCGATGGATTCCAGTTCCGTCTTCGTCTGCGACAGACTGACATAGATGCATTTCTCACCTGCCGCGACGCCGGCCCGCAAAAACTGCAGGGCGGCGGTCGTCTTACCGGCACCAGGAGCGCCCTGGAGCATATAGAGGTTGGACGGCGGCAACCCCCCGCGCAGGATTTCGTCGAGGCCTGAGATACCGGAGGAGATCGGCGGCTGGATCGAGCTCTTGGTCATTCTACCTCCGGCGACCAAGTCCAGACGAACGCCTGAACGATTGTTCCTCATCGTTGACTGCGTTCAAGATTGCAAGGCCAAGCTCTTGCGCTACGGCGCCATCTCGTCGGCATCGTCGAAGCGGAATTCCAAGACGCATCAACACAAGCGACTAGAGGCTAACGCAGGCAGTTGCCACCGAGAAGGAGATCCAGGTTCTGCCAAGCGGAAGCCGATCACCTGCCATTGCAAGTCGGTGATTCCTGTCGCCCATTGTGAATCGGCGTGGAATAAGGGGTCTGACGCAATGCGCTACCCGAGCGCGTGAGAATGAGATCGCCATGCTGACCGGGCTCTCTCGGAACACCATCAAGAAGTATCTAAAGGCTGGCACGATCGAGCCAAAGTTCTCGGTGCCAATGCGTGCCAGTAAGCTCGACCCGGTTCGCCGACAAGCTTGCGGGCTGGCTGAAGGCCGAGGTGTCAAAGTCACGTAAGCAGCGCCGGCCTTTGACGCACTTACATGCCGATCTCGTCACTCTCGGATTCACCGGTTCCTACAACCGGGTAGCCGGGTTCGCATTCGGGTCAAAATCGAGAACGAGATCCGTGGTCATCTGCGAAGATCGCGGCCTGATCGATCGCGGAACCGGGCACCGGGCAGCTTTACCGGGCGTCCGGTCAAAGGTTAGAGGCTTCCTAAAGAAACGTTGATATTGCTTAAGGAGCGCATGGGTGATAGATGCGTTGCGTTATGAACAAGCCTACTCTCCCATCGCTATTGGCTGCGAACGGCTTGAAGAAGCTCGGCGAGGACGTGAGCGCCGCCCGGAAACGTCGGCAGTTCACGCAGAGGCGTCTCGCCGAGGGTGCCGGGGTGTCGCTTCCGACGATCAGGCGCCTCGAGAGTGGCGATCCCGGCGTTTCCCTTGCGACCTTGGCAATGGTCCTCGTGGTCCTCGGCGAGGGACGGCGCCTGGCGCAGCTCCTCGACGCGAGCGCTGACGACGTGGGGCTGATGCTCGAGCAGCAGGGCCTGCCGAAGCGTGTGAGGTCCCCGCGCAAGAAGGTCGCGTCCAGCGGGTCTTCGAGCGGATCCGTGTCTCCGTCGGACGACGATGCCATCGGCGAGGCATTCTGATGGCGAGGACACTCAAGGTCTGCATCGGAGACCGCGGGCTGACGGTCGGCACCCTGAGCTTCGACGCGCAGGGAAACCGGGAGTTCAGCAGCTTCCAGTACGACGACGAATGGATCGAGAGCCCGCGCGGGTTCGCCATCGTCCCGTCGATGCCGCTCGACCGCAACAGGCGCTTCTTCCGAAAGGAGGGAAACCACGTTTCCCCGCTTCCGCTCGCCCTGGTGGACACGACGCCCGACTCCTGGGGACGCAACATCATCCGGCGCGACGCCCGGGAGAACCGTGAGGACACGCGTCCCCTCCACGAGTTCGACTACCTCCTTGCGGTCGACGACTTCAGCCGGATGGGAGCCCTGCGGTTCCGCGAGGAAGCGGACGGGTCAAATTTTTTGGCGTCCCACCCGTCGGGGCGGCACGAAATCCCGCCGCTCCTCGAACTCGGCCAGCTCGGCCAGTCCATCGAGAGCCTCGAGAAGCAGAATCCCCAGACCGCCGCGGGATTGAAACGCCTTCGCCAGATCGGCAGCGCCCTCGGCGGTGCGCGACCCAAATGCTCCGTCATAGACGCGGACGGGTCTCTGCTGATCGCCAAGTTCACGTCGGTCCACGACACGTATCCGGTCGAGAAGGCCGAGGTCCTGACGCTCAACCTCGCGCGACTGACCGGGCTGAACGCGCCGCCCGCGCGCCTCGACACGAGCGGCGCCCTCCCCGTCGCGCTCATCCGGCGGTTCGATCGACAGGGAGCGGGCCGCGTTCCGTACATCTCGGCGCAGACGATGCTGGACGCGCCTGACGCCACATCCGGCACCTACACGCAGCTCGCGGAGGCGATCCGCCAGCATTCCGACGATCCCGCGCGGGACCTCGCCGAACTCTTCGGCCGGATCGGGTTCACGATCCTCGTCTCGAACGTCGACGACCACCTGAAGAACCACGGCTTCCTGTACGACGGCAGGGGCCGCTGGCGCCTGTCCCACATGTTCGACGTCAATCCCGCTCCCGAGCGCCATCGCGAGCTGAAGACCGCCATCTCGGAGATCTCCGGTCCCGACGCCAGCATCGAGGCGCTTGTCTGGCATGCCGCGTTCTTCGACCTTTCCGAAGACGATGCGGCGGCGGTCCTCGGGTCGATGGCGGAGACCGTATCCCAAAGTTGGGAAGGCCTGGCCCGCGAGTTCGGCATGGACCGCGAGGACATCCGAACGTATCGGGCGGCGTTCGAGCACGAAGAGATGGACAAGGCCGTTTCCCTCAAGTCGACGCAGGTGCCGAGGAACGTCCCGCCGCCGGCGGGAGCGCTCACGCCGTGAGCCGGAGCCTGCGGCACATGAACCCGGCAGGACGCCAACGGGCGAGTTGCCGCTCGTGCGCACTGTTCCCGCGCCGCGTCATGTGGCAGTCTGGGGAGATGAACCGTCCGCCCGTCCTGCGATGCCTCGTCGCCATGATCCTGCTGGCACTGCTCGCCGTGCCGTTCGGCGGGACGATGGCCATGGGCGGCAGCGTTCCGGATGCCGGGCAGATGGCCGGCATGTCCATGACCGGAACGTCCACGGACTCCTCCAGCGGCGACATGGACTGTTGTCCACCGGAAAAGCCGGACCTGTCCAGCACGTGCGACAAGTCGGCGTGCCCGACGATGGCTACCTGCATGCAGCAGTGCGTTCCCGCATCGGCAGCGGCTGAACTCCGCGTCATCTCGGACCTCATCCGCCAGGATGAGGGAATGCCGGACCTCGACGACCTCCTCGCCTCGCTCGGGCACGAACCGCCTCCGCGACCTCCCAAGACCTGATCGACCCAGCCGACGCCGTGGCGTCGTTTGAACGGTGCGGAGCCTTCCGCGCCGATGCTGACGTTTGACACATGACCCACCTCCCGCAGGCGAAGCCGCGGACGGGTCGATCAGGATCGAAGACCATGAAGAAGATAAACATGCGCGTCGCCGCGGCGGCGATCGCAACCCTCGTGTCGTTCGGGCTCGGGGCGTCCGCGCTCGCGGCGATGACGGACTACGAGTTCCAGCTCGTCGAGACCAAGGTGAAGTCCGGGAAGGACGCCGTCGTCGCCGTCCGGCTCGTTGACAAGCGCACGGGCAAAACCGTCCCCGACGCCGTCGTCTTCGAGACGCGTGCCGACATGGCGCCCGACGGCATGGAGACGATGACGACGCCCATCGAGGCGGTTCCTTCGGACGAACCCGGCGTCTACCGCTTCAAGGTCGCCCTAGTTATGGAAGGCGGCTGGCGGATCTCGCTCGGGGCCAAGATCCAGGGCGAGGAAGGCACATTGAAGAACGAGGTCGTCCTCCAGGCGACCGAGTGATGCGGACGGTCCTTGGCGGCCTCACCCTCGTCGCCGTCGTGGCGGCGGGGGCGGGAGGCTATTGGGCGGGGCAGGCCGGAGTGACGGTTGCCCGGCTCGAGGAGATGCTCGGATCGCCCGGCGCCGCGCCCGTTCGTCTCGAGCGGGCGATCGTAGGGGAGATGCCGGTAGGCCCGAAGGCCGCCCCCACCTCCTTGCCCATCCTCTACTGGCGCGACCCCGACGGGACACCGAGCTATTCCGCTAAGCCGAAGACAACCGACGACGGGCGGGAGTTCGTTCCCGTCCACGAGGACGGGGCGGGTCCGGCGTCGGCGGCTGTCGCGGCGGCACCGACGCCTGCCATGGTGGACGGCGCGACCGGGGACAGGAAGGTCCGCTACTACCGGAACCCGATGGGCCTGCCCGACACCTCGCCGGTGCCGAAGAGGGACTCGATGGGGATGGACTACATCCCGGTCTACGAGGGGCCGGAAGAGGAGGAGGGCGTCGTCACGATCTCCCCGGGGCGGCTACAGAGGACGGGTTTCCGTTCGGAGCAGGTGTCCCGGCAGGTCGTCGGCCGCCCGTTGCGGGTGCCCGGCGTGGTGAAGCTCGACGAGCGCATGGTGTCCGTCGTCGCGACGCGTGCCGACGCCTTCGTCGAGGAGGTCGCCGACGTCACCACGGGATCGGCCGTCAGCAAGGGGCAGCCGCTTGTTCGGCTCTATTCCCCCGAAATGGCGGCCGCCGGCGCGCAGTACGTCATTGAGCTGAAGAGCGGCGGCGCGGCGAGATCGGGCGGAGCCGGCCTGAAGCTCCGCAACCTCGGCGTTCCCGAGGAAGCCATCACCGAGATGGAGCGGACGGGCAAGGTGCCGCAGTCCATGACCTGGACGGCGCCGCGTGACGGGCTCGTCCTGGAGCGTGCCGCCGTCGACGGCATGATGACGGAGGCGGGAGATGTCCTATTCCGCCTCGCCGACGTCTCGCGGGTCTGGGTCGTCGCGGACGTGCCGGAACGCGAGGTCGGTTCGGTCCGGCTCGGCAGCACCGTGACAGCGGCGTTTCGGGGGTTGCCCGGCCGGACGTTCGACGGCCGCGTCGACCTCGTTTACCCGCAGGTCTCGCCCGAGACACGGACGGTGAAGATGCGCATCGAGGTCACCAACCCCGACGGACTCCTGCTGCCGGACATGTATGCCGACGTCGGCATCGACACCGGGACGGGCGAGGCCGTAGTCGCGGTCCCGAACGACGCCGTCCTCGACACGGGGTCGCGGCAGGTCGTCATTCTCGATCGCGGCGGAGGCCGCTTCGAGCCGCGGCCCGTGGAGGTGGGTGTCCGGGGGACGGACATGACCGCGATCGCGAAGGGCGTGGAGGAGGGCGACCGCGTCGTCGTCGGCGCGAACTTTTTGATCGACGCCGAGAGCAACATCAAGGCGGCCCTGTCCGCCCTCGATCACAAGATGCCCGAGCAGGCTCCGATGGCCGAGGCACGGCCGTGATCGCCCGCATGATCGCATGGTCGACGAGGAATCTAGTCCTAGTCCTCGTCGGCACGCTCTTTGCCGTCGCGGGCGGCCTCTACGCCCTGAAGACGCTGCCGCTCGATGCGATCCCCGACCTCTCCGACATCCAGGTGATCGTCTACACCGAGTTTCCCGGCCAAGCGCCGCAGGTCGTCGAGGACCAGGTCACTTATCCGCTGACGACCGCGATGCTGACGGTGCCCAGGTCCAAGGTCGTGCGCGGCTTCTCCTTCTTCGGCGTGTCCTTCGTCTACGTCGTGTTCGAGGACGGCACCGATCCCTACTTCGCCCGAAGCCGCGTCCTCGAGTTCCTGAACGCGGCGGGGCGTCGCCTTCCTGCCGGCGTGACCCCGACCCTCGGGCCGGATGCGACGGGCGTCGGCTGGGTCTACCAGTATGCCCTGGTCGCCAAGGACAAGACGCTCGCCGAGCTTCGGTCCATGCAGGACTGGGTCGTGCGCTTCGCCGCCTCGGACGCGGACGGCGTCGCCGAGGTCGCGAGCGTCGGCGGCTTCGTGAAGCAGTACGCGATCGTGGTCGATCCCAACCGCATGCGGGCGCAGGGCGTCAGCCTGGATATGATCCGGCAGGCCGTCGCGGCCAGCAACATGAACGTCGGCGGCCGGACGATAGAGATGGCCGAGACAGAGTTCATGATCCGCGGCCGAGGCTACCTCAAAGGCGTGAAGGACCTCGAGGACGTCGTCCTCATGAGTTCCGGCGGCGTGCCGCTGCGGCTCGGCGACGTCGCCCGGGTCGAGACCACGCCCGACGAGCGCCGGGGCATCACGGAGCTGAACGGGGACGGCGAGGTCGCGAGCGGCATCGTCATGCAACGCTACGGGGCCAACGCCCTCGACGTGATCGGCGACGTGAAGGCGAAGCTCGCGGCCATCCTGCCGAGCCTTCCGGCTGGAACCGAGATCCTGCCCGTCTACGACCGCTCGCAGCTCATCGAGCGGGCCATCGAGACTCTGAAGGGCACGCTCCTCGAGGAGAGCCTCATCGTCGCGCTCGTTTGCGTGGTGTTCCTCCTCCACCTCAGGAGCGCGCTCGTCGCCATCCTCATGCTGCCCGTCGGGATCCTGATGGCCTTCGGCGCAATGAAGCTGATGGGGCTCGGCTCCAACATCATGAGTCTCGGCGGCATCGCCATCGCCGTCGGCGCGATGATCGACGCCGCCATCGTCATGATCGAGAACGCCCACAAGCATCTGGAGCGGGCGTCGCCCGGCAAGCCGCGGGTGGAGGTCCTGGTTGATGCTGCGAGCGAGGTTGGGCCCGCGCTGTTCTTCAGCCTCCTCGTGATCACGGTCTCTTTCCTGCCGATCTTCACGCTGGAGTCGCAGGAGGGGCGCCTGTTCGGGCCGCTGGCCTTCACCAAGACCTTCGCCATGGCGGCGGCGGCGATCCTGTCGGTGACCCTGGTTCCGGCGCTGATGGTCCTCTTCGTGCGCGGGCGCATCGTGCCCGAGCACCGCAATCCCGTGAACCGCTTCTTGATCTGGGTCTATCGCCCAGTCATACGCGGCGTCCTGCGGGCGAAGACCCTGACCATCCTCCTTGCCGTGGTCGCGCTCGGCGTGACGGTCTGGCCGGCCCGGCAGATCGGGTCCGAGTTCATGCCGAACCTCAACGAGGGGACGCTGATGTACATGCCGACGACGCTCCCGGGGCTGTCGGTGACCAAGGCCGCCGAGCTTCTCCAGACGCAGGACCGCATCATCAAGTCGTTTCCCGAGGTCGCCTCGGTCTACGGCAAGGCCGGCAGGGCGCAGACCGCCACCGATCCCGCCCCGACGGAGATGTTCGAGACGCTGATCAACCTGAAGCCGGAGGAGGAATGGCGGCCGGGCGTCACAGTCGACAGCCTCAAGGCCGAGATGGACAAGGCCCTCCAGTTCCCCGGCGTTTCGAACGCCTGGACGATGCCGATCCGCGCCCGCATCGACATGCTCTCGACGGGCATCCGGACTCCCGTCGGCGTGAAGGTGTTCGGCACGGATCTCACCGAAATGGAAGCGGCGGCGAGGGACATCGAGCGCGTGCTGAAGGACGTGCCGGGAACGTCCAGCGCCTACGCCGAGCGGGTGGTCGGAGGTTATTTCCTGGACATCGTTCCCGACCGGCAGGCGCTCGGTCGCTACGGGCTGTCCGTCGGTGCGGTGCAGGAGACGATCGGGATGGCGCTCGGCGCTGAGACGGTGACGACGACCGTGGAGGGACGCGAGCGGTACGGCGTCGTGATCCGCTATCCGCGGGACCTGCGCTCCGACCCCGACGCCGTCGCGAGGGACGTGCAGATCGCGCTGCCCGGCGGAGGCGCGGTTCCGCTCGGCGAGGTCGCCAAGGTCGAGCTGACGCGTGGGGCGACCTCGATCAGGACCGAGAACGGCCAGCTCGCGATCTACGTCTTCGTCGACATCGCCGGGCGGGACCTCGGCGGCTACGTCGCGGAGGCGCAGGAGGCGGTGGCCAAGGGAGTGACGTTTCCGCGCGGCACCTATGTCGCCTGGAGCGGGCAATTCGAGTACCTCCAGCGAGCGGAGGCTAGGCTGAAGGTCGTCGTTCCCGTCACGCTGCTCCTGATCTTCCTCCTGCTCTACCTGAACTTCCGGTCCATGACGGAGACGCTGATCGTCATGCTGTCCCTGCCGTTCGCGGTGGTCGGCGGCGTCTGGTTGATGTGGTGGCTCGGCTTCAACATGTCGGTCGCCGTGGCAGTGGGTTTCATTGCCCTTTCGGGCGTCGCGGCCGAGACAGGCGTGATCATGCTGATCTACCTCCAGCACGCCGTCGCGGAGGTCCGCGCACGGTGCGAGGCCGAGGGCAGGGCCTTCGACCGTGAATCCTTGCGGGACGCCATCATGATCGGCGCCGTTGAGCGAGTCAGGCCGAAGATGATGACCGTGGTGGCCATTACCGCGGGGCTCCTGCCGATCCTGTGGAGCCATGGTTCAGGCTCGGAGGTGATGCAGAGGATCGCGGTGCCGATGATCGGCGGCATGGCTTCTTCGACCGTCCTGACGCTCGTCGTCATCCCGGCCGTGTTCGCGCTGGTGAAGGGATGGCGCTTGCCGAAGGCGGGCGGTGCGGTCAGCCGGGACGTCGCGTCGGTCAGACAGGGATCCGAAGAGGTGCACGCATGAGCGCGATCGATCACGTGGATAATTTCCCAGGCACTACGGCTGCCGAGAGGTCCGCAAACGAGACGTCCGAGGAGTTCCGGACGGCGATCGTCAGGCTCCTTGCCTTCGCCGCGGTGTCCGCCATTTAGGTGACACTGGTCCTCGACATCCGCAGGCTCGTCCGTTCGGCCGTCTCCAGCCGGAGCGAACGCGCCAACCTCGCGCAATTCTTCTGCCTTGGGATTGTTGGCGTTGTATTCGGCAAGGAAGCGGTTGATGGCGTTCTGAAGCTCGGCGAGCGAGCGAAAGACGCCGCGTCTCAGTCGTCTCCGGCTCAGCTTGGCGAAGAAGCCCTCGACCGCGTTGAGCCATGAGGACGAGGTAGGCGTGAAGTGGAAGGTCCAGCGCGGATGTCGGGCCAACCACTCGCGAACCTTCGGGTGCTTGTGGGCGGCATAATTGTCGACGATAGCGTGGACGGTCTTTCCCGCCGGGACCTGGCGCTCGAGTTCCTTCAGGAAGCGAATGAACTCCTGATGGCGATGGCGCTGCATGTTCCGACCGATGACGGTCCCGTCGAGAATATTGAGGGCGGCAAACAGCGTCGTCGTTCCATGCCGCTTGTAGTCATGCGTCATCGTCGCGCCGCGGCCGGTCTTCATGGGTAATCCAGGCTGGGTACGGTCGAGCGCCTGGATCTGGCTCTTCTCGTCGACGCTGAGAACCACGGCGTGTGCCGGCGGGTCGACATAGAGCCCGACGACGTCGCGAAGCTTCTCGACGAAGGCCGGATCGTTGGAGAGCTTGAAGGTCCGCCATCTGTGCGGCGCAAGGCCGTGCGCCTTCCAGATTGTCTGAATGGTCGAGACCGCCAACCCGACCGTCTTGGCCATCGCTTGCGCCGTCCAATGCGTCGCTTCGTGCGGCGGGGCCTCGTGGGTCAGGCGAACGACTTCCTTCACCGTTTCATCGGGAACCGGCGGCGTGCCGGACGGACGGGTCTTGTCGCGCAACAGCCCCTCGACGCCTTCGCCCATAAAACGCTCCTGCCAGCGCCAGACCGTCGTCTTCGACTTGCCGGGTGGCAGCTGCCACCAGCTAAAAAGTGGCAGCTGCCACCTTTTCACGAACTAGCGGCCGACGTGTCCAAAGAGCGCCATGCTTCCGAACGGACCCACAAAGAACGCTAACTCTTTTCTCGCTCAGCTCCCTCTCTTCTCTCGGATTTGCCGAAGATAGGCCTCGATGAGGCTAGGAAGTGTATCGCGCAGATGATCCACGAGGCCGGTCGTGTCGCTATCGCTGATCTGAAACGTCGCGGAAGAAGCCGAGCCGCTTTGTAGGACAGTGATTCCCTGCCCCTTGAAAACGCACGCCCCGGGAACGCGAGGCGTCGCCGCATAATTCTTGAAGAAGCGCGCAAAGCGGCTATTGCTGTCAAGATTGGCCCAGTCCGGTGCTTCGATCAGAGCGGTCATGCTTGCAAAGGCCGATGGCGCTCCAGACTGCTCGATCACCCGCGCCAAAACTTCCCAGCGCGGCCGTCCGACCTTTGGCGCCGGGCCGATCGCCTCGATGATTTCACGCGGGACGGCCTCGGCCAGTGTGGTGAGTTTCGAAACATTGGTGGGAGGAAGCGAGAGCGCCGCCGCGATCGTCTCGCGCTTGTAGCTACGCCGCTTGAGTTCCTGAGCGAACAGGGCCTGTTCGATGAAGGAGAGATCCTTGCGCTCGGTATTTTCCTTGCCGAGCGCGACCACCATCTGCTCATCGCTCAGCTCGGTGACGATGGCCCGGACCGGGCGGCCGAGATGGGCACAAGCCGTCCAGCGCCGATGCCCATAGGCAATCTGGTAACGCCCGCCCTTTTTCGGGTGAGCCCTGACAAGGATCGGCACCTGCTGGCCGTGATCGCGAATGCTCTCCATCAGTTCGCGGAACCCGGTGTCCGACTCGATCGCCACAAGACGATCCTGCACGAAGGAAGCCTCGATCATTTGCGGATCGAGGTCGATCACATGCTGCTCGTCGACGATCCGCTTGCGCAGCGCCTCATTTTCCTCTTCGATACGCGACAGAGAGGACTCAAGCGAGCGTACGGCGCCCGCCGGAGCACTGCGGGCCGGTGGTTGCGCCGCTTCCGTGGAGTTCGAAGGCGCTTCGCTGAACATCGCCTTCATTCGTTGGGCACGTTCGCTCGCCTTGCTCATGATCGCCCCCATGCCTGTTTGATGAGACCGAAAATCTCGCCATTCGCCGCGTCGACCGCATCCAGTGCGCGTCGCAGGGTATCGCGATTCATCGTGCCGCGTTCGATCTCGTAAAGCGATTTCTTTTCGAGCCCGGCATTGGCGATCGCGGTGGTTTCCAGAACCGGTGTCACACAGACATGCTCGCTAAACAAGGTTCTCAGCAGCGTGGCCACATTGACCTGCGGCAGATCATGCGGATTGTGCCGTGTGAGGAGATAGCGGAAGAAATCTTGCCGGATTGTGCCGCCCGCGCCCTCGATGACCGCGAGGAGATCGCTGGTCATGGCCAGGAACTGGTTCATGGAGGCCACGTCCAGCATGGCGGGATGAATGGTCACAATGATGCTGGTCGAGGCGTAGAGCGCTGAGAGCGTTAGATAGCCGAGCTGGGGCGGGGCGTCGATCAGCACCATGTCATAGCGATCGTCGACCGATCGCAACGCCGCCTTCAGCCGGCGGAAGAACATCTGGTCGCCGCGTGAGCGTCCCTCGACGATGGCGCGGGGCGTGTCGTGCTCAAACTCCATCAGTTCCAGATTGCCGGGCACGAGATCGAGGCCGGGAAAATAGGTCTCGGTGATCACCTCGCGCAGATCTACCGTGTCCTCATAGCGGATCACCGGATAGAGCGTCTTGTCAGCCGGGACGTCGAATTCTGGTTGAATGCCGAACATGGACGTCAGCGAGGCCTGGGGATCGAGATCGACGACAAGGACGCGAAGCCCTTGGAAGGCGAGATAATGGGCGAGATGGATCGAGGTCGTGGTTTTTGCCGATCCGCCCTTGAAATTCGCGACCGCCAAAACCTGAAGATGGTCACCCTTGCGTCGGCCCGGCAGGAATTTGTGGGCCTGGTTCGGCCGCTTGTCGGCAAGGTGGCGTCGCAACTCGTTTATCTGCTGCAGGGTGTATAGCTTGCGCCCATTGTCGAGCTGGGTCGGCGTCACCGCTTCACCATCAATCGCCAATTGCCGAACCGTCGATTCCCCGATGTTCAGAAGATCGGCGACTTCCCGGCTGGTGAAATTGCGCAATGATTTACGCGCTTCAGGCGGAAACAGGCTCTGGCGCATGGCATGGAGCTGCCGCGACAGAATGTCGGAATGGCGGGCGATGACGCTTGCGGCGTCTTGGGCTTCCGCAGAATTTTCGGCACTTGCGGTCAAGACGTCTCCTGACGGAAAAACTTCGTTAAAGACGTCTATAGCGTCAGCTTCGCGATACCGCTAGGTTTTAGCACGGACTGAGGCGAGTCGTGTCCAGCTTCGGGCAGGATCGGCTTCAATGGGCGTGACTATGCCTAGGCGAGCTGAAACGAAATCTTCGGCCTTCGGGCCGGTGAGGGTTTGAGCAAGCCGAGGCGGCGGGACTTCGCTTTCAGGCGGATCGCTTGGCAGCGAGCAGGGTGGGACGATTGACCCCTTGCGCATGAACAGGAAAGCCTCCGGTGTCCATCGCCGTTGGATCACGAAGTCACCTCGCTGAGACGAACGAAGGAGACGTGCACGGCAAAAGAAATGGCCCCAAGCGGGAGCCGCAGAGACCTTGTTCTGAGAAGGTGTTGCTACCCTCAGAATTAGCTTCCTTTGCTGACACCGTCACAAAAAACGCGGTTTGCCGCCAAGGAATTTTTTTGTCTCGCGCAAGGAACGCACCATGCCCACCCTAAAAGTTCAAGCGACCTGCGAATACACCTCGGAGCGTCGGGAGCTGACCGCCTTCGAGCGGTTCCGGGCATCTGTATCGACATCGCGTGCAACCGGTATCGCGCTGGCTGACGATGTGCCGTGTTCCGAGGCCGGATGGGGGAGGGCTGTCGAAAATGGCCGCATGAGCATCATGTCGATTCGGACGCAAGTCCGACACTTGGTTCAAATTTCAAAATCGGCATGGTGCGAATCGGACAAGTCGCGTAGTATTGCCCCTAGTTG
This sequence comes from Fulvimarina sp., assembly GCA_002700095.1. Taxonomy (GTDB): domain Bacteria; phylum Pseudomonadota; class Alphaproteobacteria; order Rhizobiales; family Rhizobiaceae; genus Jiella. The sequence continues at coordinate 43,349 of PACL01000033.1, forward strand.
CAACCATTCCGTGATTCTTGCCGTGTCGAACAATATCTCCCGTCTTGCAAAAACCCGCGCTCGTCGCAGAGCCCTCGGCATCCGGTCGACGGAGACAATCTTGCATGAGCGAGAAATCGCAGCCCTCGACGAGATCAAGGAACGCTTCGGACTTGCCAGCCGGTCGGACGTCATCAGCATCCTGATCGCTCGAACGGATCCGAACACCATCACCCCGGCTGACGCTGCCGCGATTAGAGATCGCGCCAACTGATGCCGATCATTCCCCTCGAAACGGAGACGTCATAGGCAAAAGAAAAGGCCCCGAGGCGGGAGCCGCGGAGCCTTATTCAGCAAACTTTGGTCAGTTTCTGAACTAGGCTTTTTCACCGACATCGTCAACTGAAAAGCGGTTTGCCGCCACGGGATTTTTTTGCCTTGCGCAAGGAAGCACCATGGCCACCGAATACTCCCGTGCGGGCCTTGCCCGGCGAACGAACCTGGCTGCCCGGATGGCACGTCCGGGACCGCAGACCCGTGATCTTTTCGACCGTCCGGAAGCGGCCGTCATCGACGATGGATCTTCCGACAGCATCAGAGGGGAGGCAGGGCAGGGCAACCTGACGCCGCATCCAAGCTTTGCCGCCAAGGCGGAGATCTGGCGGGACTTTCGCGAGGGCCGGATCTCAATGGCCGAGGCGCAGCGTCGTTCGGCGAAGATCGGCGTCGCGACGGACCCCCGCGAGACCGAGGCCCGGCGCATGTACAGCGCGCCCGGCAAACCGCGGCCGCCGGTGGCCCGTCCCCGCCAGGATCGCCCGGAGCCCAATGACAGCCGGCAATATGCCAATCCGATGGCGACGACCGCCGCGCGAGACGACCGGCTGACGCCGCAGGCAAAAGCGCTCTTGCAGGTGATCCGTGCAAGGGCAGGGAAGGGGCGCCAGACGGCGGTGACCAAGGGCACACTGGCGGCGATCCTCAGCCGCTCGACCCGCTCGATCACTCGCTATCTCCGCGACCTCGAGCGCTGCGGCTATATCGTGACGAAGATCCGGGCGAGCGGCCGCGGCCTGCATCTCGGCCTCGTCCTGACGCTGAGCGAAAAGGTGCTGCCGTTCTTCACGGAAACGAAGAGACTCGCGCGTTGGCTCGGCGAGACTGCGGGGCTGAAGGCTCTCGTTCCGTTCATGCCATTTTCAACGAAAACGGCGGGCGGGAAGATGGCATCGAGGCCTGGTTTGGATGCGCCCGACGATCAATCGTCTGGAAAACAAGGGATGACACTTCTGTCACTCAAAAACCAAACCCGAAAAGATTCCTCTTATCGAAATTCAAATAGCTCTCGAAAAAACAAGCGGGCGGCATCGAGCCAAAGCGATTAGCCGCCTTCGATTGGCTCTTGGCAGCTCTCACACACTTACGGACAGCCGGAACCCTCCCTGCTGGCGATTTTCCCGTGTTCATAGGACGGGGCGGCGTTCAACGCGTCTCTTCGTGCGTGCAGCTATCCTGCTACGATCACCGCGTGCTGCTGCTGCCTATCGTTTCCAGCGCGGCAAATGGCGTTTCCAGCGTTCGCCGATATGTCCTGTTGTCCCTCGGCGGGATCGGCGCTGCTGCGTTTGCATGGTCGGAACATCGTCACTGACGTCAATCGAACGATCGACCTCAGTGACCGATCGGATCACAGCCTCGCTCTCGCGAACCTCGGCAATCGCCGCGGCGACAGGAGGCGTCGCCTCCTTTGCTGGTGCAGCCCGCGCTGGCTGCTCGTCGTCCGCCAGCTGCTCCGGACGCAGTTTCGGCGGACGACCGCGCTTTGGCCTAACGATCTCGGCCGCCTGCGGCGCCCAGCCTGGCGTCTTGTCCTGCAGGATGCGGGGGGCGATGTCCGGTGACGAAGCCACGCTCATCGTCGATCCAGCCATGTCGAGCCCGTCGCGACGGTGTCGCACGTGCGACTTGGATGGCGCAGCCGCCGCTTCCTCCTGCATGGCACCGACCGACGGAGTCTCGCTCCAGATCGAGGCCGGCTTGCCGGACCGCTTGGCGCGTTTGACTTCCACGGTGAAGGGTCTGGTCTGCCGTTTCATGAAATCTCGTCGCTATAAAATGGAGAAGGCCGCAAGCGAACATAGCCGGATATACCTTAGCTTTTCATGCAGTCCGTCAGAATGACTATGGGGTTGCGGCGTTGCCCGATCCAGAGGTGCCTTGGCATTACCCACCAGAAAAGCTGCTCAATTCCGGCCCCGGCCCCGGCCCCGGCCCCGCAGCCGTGGCGGTCGGGTTGCCGGCGCCCGGCTGTGTCCCCGGTGGTGGTATAGGAGGCCGCGTGCGGAGCCTTCGGCGTAGCGCAGCGCGCGGCCGACGGTGACGCTGGCGATTATCGCTGATCTTCGAGAAGGTTCGGATTGCGACACCTCTGCCATTCGCCGACGATGATGTCCCCCCTCGTGATCGCCGCCCGAAGGGCTGAAACGTCGCGGTGCTGCGCGGGTGTTGGGCTCACCGATGTTACCTCGCCGCCGGTTGCTGTGCATAACAGAGAGTCCAGCACGGGGTGCCGCCATCGCGCATTTGGCCGGTCAAGATCGCCGCGATCCAAGCAGCTGATGCCGAGCCACTCGGAGATCTCTTGCCTGAGACGCTTGCCAAAGTGGATGATGCGCTTCGGCGGGAGCGCAGTGAGCTGCAGCCTCTTCGCGAAGAGAAAAAGCAGCCGCGGCTGGGCGCCCAAGGCGACCATTGTGCACAAAATCACAACTTCGTCATATTTAAGAATTGATTGAAAATTCAATATCGCGATAGGATACGAGATGGAGCCTCGGGACCCCGGCCAAGCAAGAGTGCCTGATGAAGCAGAACCCCGTCCTATCCACCGTCGCAGTCGCTGCGCTGGTCTTCGGTGCGGCCAGCTCACGGGTTCCGTTGGCCAGGGCCGCGGAACCCTATGACATCGACTGCAAGCTCATCCTGTGTCTCGCGGGGGGCTTTCCGGTCGGTTGCACCGATGCCTTCAATCATATGATCGACCGCATCACGTCCACCCCGCCAAAGTCGCCGATCGGGACGTGCCTCATGAACGACGGCACGCCATACGACGACTACGATGCGGAATATGGTTGGTTGCCCGTGACCTCGCGCGAAGCCTTCTCCTGCCCGGAGGGCAAGACGCTCTACCATGAGGTTGGCATCGACGATCGGCAGACCGGGGTGCGCGCGTTCTGTTATAAAAGTTCGACCACCTACGGCTTTGGCGACGGCAGAACGACCGTCTATGTCGGCAAGTCTGCGCCCGAATACTATGATCTGCGCACCCACATCACGGTCGAGCCCGGAACTGACGCCGCCTATTCGCCCGGCTGGCAGCGGTGGAGAACCGGTGGCACCTATGGCGGATTTGTCCGTGTCATCACCGACTGATGAAGGCGGCCGTCAGCCATCTCTTCTTCACAACAGTGGCGAGCATGGCCATAGTGGGTATGGCCCATGGCCAAGCCTGCGTTCCGCCCGTTGAGCCTTACCCCTACGCTCCGCCTGATAACGACCCGGAGCTGCGAGAATACATCAATCAAGAATATGCCGACTACATGGAGAGCATCGAGGATTATATGCGATGCCTACAAAACGAGTCGCGTCGAGCCTTTTCCCAGGCGGATACCGTCTTCAAGCGCTGGATCCAATACTTCGGAAAAGACGCCGTGATCCGTTACGACAGCGCCGAATAGGTCGGCCAACCAGCGGCCACTTCGCGCAATCCCTGTCGCCGATCAGGTTGGTGGAAACGCCATAAGCTGGTTCACGTCTGTTGTCGTGAAGGATCGATATCGACCCGATTGGGTGGGGGTAAGGTTGCGCCGAGACCGACTTCTTTCTGATAACTATAGTTGACACTGAGGCCAACTGATAACTATAATTGCCATATGGCCGAGCTGTTCCGCACCCCCGTCTTTGATGACTGGCTGTCCTGCCTGAAAGATCGCCGCGCCGTTGCCCGGATCGCCGTTCGGTTGGATCGGATGGCAGCCGGCAATCCCGGCGACGTGAAGCCCGTTGGCGAAGGTGTTTCAGAGCTCCGCATCGCCTACGGACCCGGCTACCGCGTCTAATTCATGCAGCGCGGGGCGGTTATGATCCTGTTGCTCTGCGGCGGGGACAAAAGCAGCCAGACGACGGACATTCAAACCGCGAAGGCTTTGGCCGAAAAATGGAAAGATCAGATATGACCGTCGAGAAGCTGACCCGCTACGACTCCGCCGACTATCTGACGGACGATGCGAGCATCGCGGAATACCTGGAAGCGGCGATTGAAGAAGCTGGCGATGATCCTCCGTCTATCGCTCACGCTCTTGGTGTCGTCGCCCGCGCCAGAAATATGAGCCAGCTTGCCCGAGATACCGGGATCAGCCGTGAAGGTCTCAACAAAGCGCTATCCGGGGAAGGCAACCCAACGCTCGAAACCATCATGAAAGTGTCCAAGGCGCTTGGTCTGCGACTGGCTTTTCATCCCGTCAATCCGGTCCCGCTTCGAGACGAACGCGACTTGACCACTTCATAAAGAAAAAACCCGTATGTCCGACTCGGCCATGCGGGCCATGCGTGCGGAGCCGTGTTCGCGGCAGATCTACCGGACCCGGAGCATGTGGCACCCAGCCCGCCCGGCATCAGTCGGTGTCGGGCTGGACCGACCTCATGCCGCTCTGCGCTGGCACTGCGATGATCGAGGATAAATCGTTCTCATAGAGAAAGCTGAACAGGCCTGGCAGGGTTCGAAAGAAACGAGGCTGCATTTTCCGCGCGCCGTCATCGGACTTTCTCGCAGTGACGAGCACGGTTTCCTTGCCGCTCTTTTCATTCACCGCGCGAACGAACCAACGTCCGTACCAATTGGCATGCTGTTTGCGAGCCGACTTCGCACAAATTACTTCAACGCGATAACCATATTTGACAAGTTGGATGAATTCATCTTCGCGCGCCGTGTTCTTATAAGTGAGTATCATCGGACTCGATTTCACTATTTACATGATAAATCCCATCAGGAGGCGTACGTATCGATAATATCAAAAATATGTCCGAATTATAATTTTAGAGTAATTCCAGATATCAACATCAATATGCCCATTTCGATGCCGGTTTACGCAATCATCATACGAAGTCATTGTTTTATAGCGAGAATTTCTCGTAACTGTATTGAATTCAAGAGTGAGAGACGGGGCTGCTTCATATCCCTTGCACTGTGCCGGCATCCGACCAGGCCTGTAAGCGGGCTTCTCAGCCTTCGCGCCCCGCACGTCCTGCCACCTGACGCGCCGGGTACGGTCTGACGAGCTCCGGTCTGATGCGGGCGCAACGCCCAGGCTATGGATTTCGTCCCTTCGCGTGATGTGTGCTTGGCAAGAGAGTTTGGAGATCACCGCGCATGCGCGGCGATCGCTCTGAAACAAAGACGGTGCGCTGGATCGACGCGGGCAAGCCCGCGCTCACCCCCGCCCCGACACCTTTCTCTTCGAGGTCCGCCCAACAGTCCCGCCTCGCCCTGTCAATGGACAAGCGCCGCTGCGCGTCGTCTCCGCCGGGGGGCCGTGTCCTCGCGTTGCTGCGGTCCGCACCACCCCCCCGGCTCCGATCCCATGACAGACCGAGCCAGGACCGTGGGTCGGGCTACGCCCTCCTCCACTCTGTTCCGCCGAAAACATGCGTTTTCGGGCGGATCAGACCGGCGAAGGCGCAGCCCATCGCGGAACGGGGCAGCCAGATCCCACCGCCTCACCACACAGGAGGCCACAGATGGCCAAGGCGAAATTCGACGTTTACGACCACGTTACCAACGAAATCATCGCGCAGATCGAGGCGGGCACTCCGCCGTGGCGCAAGCCGTGGACCGGCGGCGCTGCCGGCGCTTGTCTTCCTCGCCGCTTCAATGGCGACGAGTACCGCGGGATCAACGTTTTGATGTTGTGGGCGACGGCGGCGACGCAGGGCTATTCGTCGGCGCGATGGATGACTTATCGCCAGGCTGGCGAGCTTGGCGGGCAGGTGCGCAAAGGTGAAAAATCCGCCTGCGTCGTCAAGTTTGGCACCGTCGAGCGCGAGGACGACAACGGCGAGGAAAGGCGCGTTCCCTATTGCCGTGCCTACCGCGTGTTCAATGCCGATCAAATCGACGGTTTGCCGGAGGAGTTTTACACTCGCCCCGACCCGGCGCGCGACCTTGGTACCGAAGCCGATCCCACGCTTGATGCTTTCTTTGCCCGCACGGGCGCGATGATTGAGAGCACCCGCGAACCACGCGCCTTCTACGACCGGCGCCGCGACGTGATCCATATGCCTCCGATTGCGACCTTTCACGCTGCGCAAGGCTACTATGGGACGCTCGCCCACGAGCTGACCCACTGGACGGGCGGAGACAAACGCCTTGAGCGGTTCAAGCGGTTCAATGACCGCAAAGCCTATGCCTTCGAGGAACTGGTGGCCGAAATCGGCGCGTGCATGTTGAGCGTTCGCCTTGGCGTACAGCCGACATTCGACCAGTCGGCCGCCTATGTCGAGGGGTGGCTGAAGGCGTTGAAGGAGGACAAGCGCGCGATCTTCCGAGCGGCAAGCGAAGCCCAGAAGGCCGCTGACTTCATCATGCAAAGCGTCGATCGCGACGATGCAACGAAGGCCAAGGAGACCGGTGCAATCGCCGCCTGAGCTGCCACTGGTGGTCGGGGAGAAGCCGCCGCGCCGTCATGGTGCGGCGGAATTTCCGGGGTGCCGTCAGCGGCAGCCGCATCCCCTGGCAGCGATCGAGGAGGAACCCAGAAAATGCCCGGGCCGGGGGCGAGCTGAGCCCACCCCCCGGCCCGCCCCGGCGCTTCGCGCCGAAGGCCGCTGCGCGGCCTGGAGATTGCGGACGCCATAGAGGTCAAGTCGATCGATCCTCCGTCCCGCAAGGACGTCGATGGAGCTGACGATGCGAGCTTCGTATCCCTCACCTTGGGCGCGAGCGGCGATCTCCGCCCGTATGCTTTTACCCACCGTCCTCTCAAAAAGCGGTGAAATCGCTCGACCGGCGTGACGCCTCGGCAGCGGTCTCGAATTGCTTGGCTTTCTCGGGAACCCAGCGACCTTTCGCATTCGGCTTTCAGCCAAAAATACGATATATTTTTCTGGATTAGGATTCAGCATTTATCATTATCCTATATCAAATTTCTTGACGTCGGCTAGGCCGTTGGTTAGATATAATATCCTGATCGCAGCTTTGAATTTGATTAGGAATCTGTATCATGGCCTATCAGAGCGAAAGCCTGATTGCGCATGCCCGTGAGGTGCGCGAGGCATCGGGTACGAGTCAGCGCGCGCTCAGCGAACGGGCCGGGCTGACGCAGAGCCATATTTCCCAAATTGAGAGCGGAAAGATGGAGCCCGGGCTGTCGAGCTTCATCGATATGACACGCGCGCTCGATCTCGAGCTCATGCTCGTGCCGAAGAAACTCGTGCCCGCGGTGCGAGGCCTGATCAAGGCGCAGGCAACACCGGACATGCATATCCGTACCGGTCAGCCCGACAACAAGCGCTTTGCCCGTGCCGAGCGGCTGGTCAAGAAAATGAAGCAGCTTGACGGCAGCTCCGCCGATCTCGATCGCATCGAAGAAACGCTTCGGTTTCTGCGAGGGGTGAATATCAGCGATCAGGAAATGCAGCTGGTGCGTGAGCTGATCGCCCGCCTCGAGCGCTATCAGGCGAGTGCGCAGGCGGCCCCTGTCGTGCGTGACATTGCGCAAAGCCTGCAGCGACTGCGCAACTCCATCGCCCATGCCGGTCCGTCGGAGCCGCGCCCCGCCTATTCGCTGGACGATGGAGATGCCTGACGTCTTGGTTCTCGACGTGCGGCTCTACGACGAGCCTATCGGCACGCTGGCCCATTTGCAGGGTGATCGGACGATCTTTGCCTTCAACGAAGACTATGTCGGGAACCCGGATCGACCGACCCTCAGCCTATCGTTCAAGGATGATCTGGGCGGCCTCATCACCAGGATCCGCCCGACACAGCGGGTTGTACCGCCATTCTTCTCGAACCTTTTGCCGGAGGGTGGCCTACGCCGCTATCTCGCCGAGCGGGCCGGGGTCAATCAGCAGCGAGAATTCTTCCTGCTCTGGGTGCTGGGGCTCGACCTGCCCGGAGCACTCTCGATCCATCCGGCGGCCGGTAACACCCTTCCACCTGGTGCCGACGAGGATTTGCCGGAGAACGCCAAACCCAATGCGCTGCGCTTTTCGCTCGCGGGTGTGCAGCTGAAATTCTCCGCGTTCGAGAACACAGGGAAGGGCGGAGGCCTGACCATTCCCGCCGAAGGCGTTGGTGGTTCCTGGATCGTGAAGCTTCCGTCCCAGCAATTCACCGGGGTTCCGGAGAACGAGTTCTCAATGATGACGATCGCTGGGATGATCGGCATGGAGGTGCCTGTCATCAACCTGGTGGCTCTCGATGCGATCGCCGGTATTCCAGAAGGCGTCGGCCAGCTGAAGGGACGAGCGCTTGCTGTCAGCCGCTTCGACCGAACCGGCGACGGTCCGGTCCACACCGAGGATTTCGCGCAGGTTTTCGGGGTCTTTCCGGACGACAAATACAAGCGTGCCAGCTACGCCAACATCGCGCGCGTTATCGGGACTGAGGCAGGAGACGCCGGCGCTGCCGAGTTCATTCGCCGCCTCGTATTCAGTGCGCTGATAGGCAATGGCGACATGCATCTCAAAAACTGGTCGCTGATCTATCCGGATAAGCGATCGGCCATGCTCTCGCCAGCCTACGATCTCGTTTCGACCATCGCCTACATCGAGGGCGAGGACACGGCCGCCCTGAATTTCTCCCGGACGAAGAAGATGGCCGACTTCGATGCAGATGAGCTTCGGCATCTGGCGGCCAAAGCCCTTCTGCCGGAAAAGCTTGTCGTCGACACTGCCGCCGAAACCGTCCAACGGTTCCGGCAGGTGTGGGAGACCGAGAAGGGGCATCTTCCTCTCGCCGCTAACGTCGTAGCGGCAATCGACGCCCATGCCCCGACCGTGCCGCTCTACAGCGAACTGGCATGACAAGAACCCGGTCACGAATTCGCGGCACTGACTGTCTTCTGATCGATCGAGAAGCAGAGCATGTCGCCCCTCGACGATCCGGCCCGAGCCATTCAGACAATTCTGAATCCTGACGTCGGAAATATCCGCGGGGGAGCGCGCAATGTGAACGACGGAGCGGACGCAGACAACTTCCGGACCATCCCGGATCGTCATGCGAACCGAGCGGCGCCGGCAGATGCCGGCAAGGTCATCGACCGCCTCGCAGTTCAGCCATGCGGATAAACGCGATTGACAGGAAGCTCGCCTCGCGAGATCCGCCGGACATTGTCCACGATCACCTCCTGGCGCCGTGCGATCGTCCCGGTGGTCCAGGCCGACATGTGCGGCGTCATCAATAGGTTCGGCAATTCGTGGAACGGCAGCTCCGAGGGATGCGGTTCGGGATTTTCGACCGAGGGATAGCGGTACCAAGTGTCGATGATGCCCGAGATACGGCCCGACGCGAACGCGTCGTAAAGGGCGTGTTCCTCGATCACCGCTCCGCGCCCGACATTCATTATGACGGCGCCATTGGGAAGGGCGGACAGAACGTCGGCACCGATCAGTCCGCGCGTCTCTTCCGTCAGCGGCAGCGTCGCAAGGAGCACGTCGACCATCGGTGCCATCTCGCCGAGCCTCTCAAGACCAAAGCTCTCGTCAACGACGTCCGTCGGCTCGACCACCGAGCGATTGGCGACGAGGACGCGCATGCCGAAAGCTTTCGCGGCTTTCGCAATCGCCTTGCCGATATGGCCGAAGCCGACGATGCCGAGCGTCTGGCTGCGAAGCTCGCTGCGCAGGCCGGTCGGCCGCCCGGCCCAATGTTCCCAGTTGCCTTGCCTGAGCTGGGCGTCGACGCGAACGAGCGGCACGTGGCGCGCGAGCAGCGCTGCCATCACATATTCGGCGATCGCAGTCTCGTGGCCAAAGGCGTTGCAGAGGGTGGAGCCCTCCGGCAGGCAGCCGACGTCGATCTGGTCGACGCCCGCTGCAGGCGACTGGTAAAGCTTCAAAGCGCGCGGGGTCGGATGGTGCTCCTTGAGCGCGATGCCGACGATGATTTCGGCCTTTTCGAAGGCCTCGCGCTCGCCGTCGCCATCGAGGGCATCGGACACGCGGACCACCTCGTGACCGGCCCCGAGCCGGTCCTCAATGCCGATGGAGAAGGTTTCGGCATTTGCGCCGTGGAAGACGATCAGCATGGCGTCAACCGTCCCAGTCCTGCAGATCGAGATGGATCTTCATGGCCTGCGAGCGGTCCGAAGCAAGATCGAAGGCCTCGATCGCTCGCGCCGCCGGCATTCGGTGGGTGACGAGGGGGCTGAGATCCGCCCGGCCCGATGCGATGAGGTTCACGGCGACGGCAAACTCCTCGTCGAAGCGGAAACTGCCGACCGCCTCGATCTCCTTCGTCACGACGAGCGACATCGGCACTTCAATGGCGCCGCCGAGCCCGACGGTCACGAGGCGTCCGCGGGGTCTCAAGATCTCGAGCGCGGCGGCGAGAGCGCCCGGATGTCCGGAGCATTCGAAGACGCAGTCCGTCCGGCCCTTTCCAGCCTTCAGATCATCGAGGTCGCCGGGGTTCGCCGCGGTGTTGACGAGCCGGTCGGCGCCAAGCGCCTCGGCGATCTTCAAGGGCGCGTCGTGGACGTCGCAGGCGACGATCTTCGCCGCGCCCGCGAGCTTCGCTGCCGCGACGGCGAGGCACCCGATCGGTCCGCAGCCGAAGACGACGACCGTCCGCCCGAATAGATCGCCCGCACGGCGCGCCGCATGAAGGCAGACGGCAAAGGGCTCGGCGAGCGCCAGGAGCGAGGCGTCCGCGACGCCCTCCGCCTTGATGAGCTGGGCCTCCGGTACGGTGAGCGTCTCGCGGAAAAGGCCCTGGACATGCGGGAAGCGCATCGCCGAGCCGTTGAAAACCATGTCGAGGCACTGGTTCGGCAGCCCCCGGCGGCATTCCTCGCAGTGACCGCAGGCACGCGAGGGGTTGAGCGCGCCGATATCGCCGATGGCGAGCTTCGAAACGCCCTTGCCCAGGGCCTCGACCGTTCCGGAAACCTCGTGTCCGAGGATCATCGGCTCTCTCAACCGCACCGTGCCGAAGCCGCCATTGTGATAATAATGGAGATCCGAACCACAGATGCCTCCGACGGCGAGACGCAGGCGCACCTCGCCCGGACCTGGATCTCCCGCCGCCTCGCGCTCGTCCAAACGCAGATCATGGGGGGCGTGGGCGACGATTGCGCGCATCGGATGGTTTCCTTCCTTGATGGATGGTTCGTGGCAGCTCGGGCTTGGCCCGCCGTCGCCGTCAGAGCACCGAGATCATGCCGCCGTCGACGAAGATGAGCTGGCCGTTGACGTAAGTGGAGGCGGGCGACGCGAGGAAGACGGCCGCGCCGACGAGTTCGTCCGGCTGCCCCCACCGCTTGGCGGGCGTACGCCCCTTGACCCAGGCATCGAACTCCGGGTCCGACAGCAGCGCCTCGTTCATCTCGGTCACCATGTAGCCGGGGCCGATCGCATTCGCCTGGATGCCGTGCTCGGCCCATTCTGCGGCCATGCCCTTGGTCAGCATCTTGATGCCGCCTTTGGCGACCGTATAGGGCGTCACCGTGCGGCGCGCGAGGTCGGAGGTCAGCGAGCCGATATTGATGACCTTGCCGCTCCCCCGCGGGATCATGCGTTTGGCCGCCTCGCGTCCGAGAAGAAAGGCCGCCGTCAGATTGGTGTCGATGACGCGCTGCCAGTCGGCGAGCTTCAGCTCGACCATGAGCTGGCGATGCTGGATGCCGGCATTGTTGACGAGGATGTCGATCTCGATGCCTTCGGCATCGAACCGGGCGAAGGCCCCTTCGACCTCTTCCTCGACCGCGACGTCGAACACGGCTTCGAGGACCTCGTAGCCCTTGGCGCGCATCTCGTCCGCGGCCCGCTTCACGGTTTCCGCCTTGCGCCCGTTGATGACGAGCCGCGCCCCTGCATCCCCGAGCCCTTCCGCGATCGCCCGGCCGAGCCCGCGCGAGGAGCCGGTGACGAGGGCGGTCTTGCCGGAAATATCGAACAGTGGATTGGGTTTGGCGTCAGGCATCAGGAAAGCTCCGATTTGCGGGTGGTAAGGTCGGACCGTTCGAAGACCGACGGCAGAAGTTCGGTACCGAGGCCCGGCCCCTGCATGGGCAGGACATGGCCGTTCTCGATCTTCGGCAGTTCGGTGACGAGTTCCTTGTACCAGCCGGTATAGAAGGCCCGCACCGATTCCTGGATCAGCGTGTTGGGCTGCGAAAGCGAGGAATGGACGGCCGCCACATAGGCAACCGGCCCGGTGCAGTCGTGCGGGGCGTAAGGCCGATGGTAGGTGTCGGCCAACGCCGCGATCTTGCGCCCCTCGGTGAGGCCGCCCGTCCAGACGAGGTCGGTCATGACGACGCCGATGGCGCCGGCCTCCAGCATGTCCTTGTAGGGAAAGCGGCTTCCCAGCGTCTCGGAGGCGCAGATCGGCACACTTGTGGAGCCCGCGAGTTCCTTCAGCGCCGAGACAGAATTCATGCGGATGGGGTCTTCGTACCAGGTCGGATCGAAAGCTTCGAGTTCGCTGGCGATGCGCTTGATCGTCGGCAGATTCCACAAGCAGTGGAACTCCACCATGATCTGCATCTTATCGCCGACGCGCTTGCGGATCTTCTCGAAGGGCTCAAGGGCCTTTCGCATCTCTGCGGTGGAGATGAAGCGTCCGTCGTTCGCGATGGCGGGAGGATCGAACGGCCAGATCTTCATGCCGGTGATGCCCTGCTCAAGCAGGCTTTCGGCGATCGCGCCGGCATCGGTCATGAAGCCCTGGAGATCTTCGTAAGGACCATCCTGCGATGCCCCGAAATTCCAGGTGTCGACCGGCTTGATCTTGTGAGAGCGGACGTAGCCGTAGCCGGCGCAGGTGTTGTAGACAGGCACCTTGTCGTGACACAGGCCGCCGAGCATCTGGTGCACAGGCTGGTCGCAGACTTTGCCGAAAATGTCCCAGAGGGCCAGGTCGATGGCGGAGGCCGCACGGTATTCCGCCCCAGTCGACGACTGAGCCATCGGCAAGTTCACGAGTTCACGCGAAAGGGCCTCGATGCGCAGCGGATCCTTGCCCAGGAGCCGATCGGCGAGAGTGTCGTGGAGATGAGCCTCGACGGCGCCCGCGCCGTAGAAGGTCTCGCCCAGCCCGATCGTCCCCTCATCGGTGTGAACACGCACCCAAAGGACGTTTGAAAACTCCTGCGTGCGCAGTGTCTCGATCGCGGTGATCTTCAACGCTCATTCTCCATCGTCTTGAGGGTTCGCGCTTTCGCTGAAGCCTTCGCGCCTCATAAGAGTCTGTTGACATTCCACAAAATACCGTGAAATATCACTGGCGAACGCATACGGGTTTGAGGCCGCATTTGCAAGTTTCCTCTCCAATGGAAGACTGGAATATTCCGACTGACAGGCGGGACAAGGCTGGCGGGCCGAGCTCGGGCGATCTGGTCGCCGGGCGTACGGGAGACCTGACGGCCACGGCCTACGAGCGCATCGAGGAGCTCTTCGTTTCGATGCAGCTTGCGCCCGGAGCCTTCATCCGGACGCAGGATATTCAGGCAAGGGTCGGCCTTGGGAGGACGCCCGTGCACCAGGCCGTCCGGCGGCTGGCTGCCGAAACCCTGCTGGAAATCTCGCCACGCAACGGACTGAGGATCGCCCCGATCGATCTTGCGCGTGAGCGCCGCCTCGCAGTGCTGCGACGTGACCTGATCAGGTTCGTGACCGAGGCGGCGATGCGGAACATGACGCTGAACGACCGCGCGCGGGTGCACTATCTCCGGCGCCAACTTGCAAGCGAGGCGGGACCGATGACGGTCGACCGTTTCAACGCGATCGACAAGAGCTTCGACGTCCTGCTCATCCAAGCTTCCGGCGAGCGCTTTCTGGAACGGGCGCTGCGGCCGCTGCATGCGATCGCGCGTCGAACCGGTTATCTCAACCTGACCCGGATCAGCGGCGAGGTTGGGCTCGCCAAAACGGTCGAGAGTCATATCGCGATCATGGACGCGGTCCTTGCTGGCGACGAGAAAACGGCGCGGGAGGCGTGCGATGCGCTCGTCGCCTATGGCACGGCCCTGATCGACGAGCTGGAGGGCGTCGTCGATCCGCAATGGCTCGATGCGAGCTTTGCGCCGATGATCGAGGAGGCAGGCTTCGCTTCCAAGAGACCGGCCGCTGAAGACGGCGGCTGAACAACCCGGGTGGCGACCCTTACGGGCCGCGCTCGATCTTCAAGACGACTGCAATCCAGGGAGGATCCTTTTTGAAACGATCAATCTTCACGACGACGCTGAGCGCCGCTGCACTTCTCGCGATGGCCGGCTTCGCCAACGCGCAAGAATATTCATTCCGCTTCCAGTCATCGGACCCTGCGGGCAACCCGAATTTCGAATACCAGAAGGGCTGGACGGATCTCGTCAAGGAGCGCTCGGACGGCAAGGTTCAGATCGAGCTGCTGCCGGTCGGCTCCGTGGTCGAGTACAATGAAACGCTCGACGCGGTCGCCGCAGGCATTCTCGACGGCCAGATCTGCGACAGCTCCTACTGGGCCGGCAAGGACCCTGCCTTTGGCCTCATCGCCAATCCGGTTGGTGCGTGGTCGGATCCCGCGCAGATGATCGACTTCGTCGAGAACGGCGGCGGCAAGGAGATCATGCAGGAACTTCTCGGTTCCTACGGCCTGCACTTCATCGGCGTGTCGACGCCGGGGCTCGAAGCCTTCGTCTCGCGCGTTCCGCTCGACGGGGTCGACGACCTCAAGGGCTTGAAGATGCGCTCGCCGGAGGGCCCGATCGCCAACGTCTTCGCGGCCGCAGGCGCTTCGCCGGTGAATCTGCCTTCGGCGGAAGTCTTTACCTCGCTCGACAAGGGCGTTGTCGACGCGGCCGACTATTCGGTCTTCTCCGTCAATCAGCAGCAGGGCCTCAACGACATCGCCCCCAATCCCGTCTATCCAGGGTTTCACTCGCTTCCGCTGGTTGAGGTGTCGATGAACCAGGGCAAGTGGGACGCGCTGCCCGACGACATCAAGACGATGTTGGAAGAGACGGTGAAGGAGTTCCAGAAGACCCAGGTCGAAGGCAACAAGGCCGCCGATCTGAAGGCCGTCGAGGAGGCCAAGGCGGGTGGCAAGATCACCATTCACGACTGGTCCGAGGAAGAGCGCGCCAAGTTCCGCCAGCTCGGCCAGGCGGAGTGGGAGACGATCGCCAAGCAGTCGCCGCAGGCTCAGAAGGTCTACGACACGCTGACCGCCTATCTGAAGGAAAAGAACCTCCTCCAGTAAAGAGGTTCAACGGCCGCGCCTATGAGAAGCGCGGCCGTTTTTGTTCGTCGTTATTCTCACCCATTTGGGCACGATCACCATGAGCGATCCATCCCGCACCGAAGACGAGATCGATCTGGCCGCGTCCAGCGAAGGCAGCGGCCGCACCGCGCCGGAAGCCGGGCTGATGGGCCAGCTCGTGGATCGCAGTGGCTATCTCTTTGCCGCAGGTATCGTGCTCGCGGCCGCCATCCTGCTCTACGAAGTCTTCATGCGCTATTTCTTCAACAGCCCGACGATTTGGGTGCATGAGACGAGCGTCTTCCTGTGCGGCCTCGCCTTCGTCTTCGGCGGTCTCTACTGCACCTCCAGGAACAGCCATATCCGGGTTGTCCTGCTCTACGATATTTTCCCGCCCTGGCTGCGGCGCATCGCCGATATCGGCGTTTCGATCGTCTCGGCGATCGCCTCCGGCTTCTTTGCCTATGCCGCCTGGCACATGGTCATGCGCGCCGTTGTGACGCCCGCCGGCACAATCCGGCTGGAGACCACCGGTAGTGCCTGGAGCCCGCCGACCCCGGCCCTGATCAAGATCTTCGTCTTCATCGTCATGGTGCTCCTGGTGATTCAGTTTCTCATTCTCGCGGTCAATTACGCCCGCGGCTCCCACCGGTCCGCCAAATGAGCCATATCCTCGATCTGTCGTTCAATCTTCAGTCGCTTGGCATCGGCTGGGGAACACTGGTGATGTTCCTCATGCTGGTGACGCTGCTGCTCACCGGCATGCCGCTCGCCTTCGTGACGCTGCTCGTGGCGCTGATCTTCGCGCTCGGCTGGTTCGGACCCATGTCGATCCCGCTGATCACCAGCCGCGTCTATTCCTTCGTGATGAACTTCGTGTTCGTCTCGGTGCCGATGTTCGTCCTGATGGCGGCAATTCTCGACAGGTCCGGCATCGCCCGTGACCTGTTCGATGCCATGAAGCTCTTCGCCGGGCGCATCCGCGGCGGTGTCGCCATTCAAACCGTCTTCGTTTCGGTGATCCTGGCGGCGATGAGCGGTATCATCGGCGGCGAGATCGTTCTTCTCGGCATGATCGCTCTGCCCCAGATGCTGCGGCTCGGCTACGACCGCAATCTTTCGATCGGCATCGTCTGCGCGGGCGGCTCGCTCGGCACGATGATCCCGCCATCGATCGTTCTCATCATCTACGGCCTGACGGCGAACGTCTCGATCGGCGAACTCTTCACCGCCGCCTTCCTGCCCGGCTTCATGCTGGCGATGTTCTACGTCGCCTATATTCTCTTTCGTGCCTACGTCTCGACCGGCTATGTGCCGGCGCCCGAGACCGAGCCGATCCCGACCGCCGAAAAGATTCGGCTCCTCAAGGGACTCGCCCTGCCGATCCTCGTGGTCGTGATCGTCCTCGGCTCGATCTATGGCGGCATCGCCTCGGTCACCGAAGCCTCGGCCATCGGCGTCGGCGGCGTCGTCCTGTCGACCATCCTGCGCGGCGAATTCTCCTACACCCTGATGCGCGACGCGGCGATGCAGACGCTCGCCACCGTCGGCATGATCGTCTGGATCGGCATCGGCGCGACAGCCATCGTCGGGGTCTACAACCTGATGGGCGGCGTGAACTTCGTCTCGAGCCTGATCACCGGCGTCTCGGACAATCCGACCGTGATCATCCTGTTGATGATGGTCATTCTGTTCGTTCTCGGGGCATTTCTCGATTGGGTCGGGATCGCGCTTCTCACCATGCCGATCTTCGTGCCGATCGTGCGCGACCTCGGCATGGACCCGGTCTGGTTCGGCGTCCTGTTCTGCATGAACATGCAGATCTCGTTCCTGTCGCCTCCCTTCGGCCCCGCTGCCTTCTATCTGAAATCCGTCACGCCGCCGGAAATCTCGCTTGGCGACATCTTCAAGTCGCTGTTGCCGTTCATCTGTTTGCAGATCATCGCGGTCGGATTGCTCGTGGCATTTCCAGGTATCACCGGCCGATGATACCGATTTGGGCCGAGCCCCCGCCGAAATGCCCGTGCGGGTCTTGAGGGAAAGCCTGATCTTGAGGCATTCGCCAAATCTCCTGTGAAAGCTTTACTCGCCATACTCGGCGTCCGTGACCTTCTCCATCCAGGTGACGTTCTCGCCGTTGGCAAAATTGGTGATGGCGATGTGCGACATTCCCGTATCGGCCCATGCGCCATGCCAGTTGCTTTACGCGGGGAGGGGCCAGACGATGTCGCCGGGCTTGAGGTCATGTTTTGCGCCACCTTCCTCCTGCACCCACCCGGTGCCCGCGCAAAGCGCGCCAGGGGCGGATCAGCCGGCACCATGGTTGCGGTTTTCCAGTCCGCGTTGAAGCGACCTTGGGAGCGCAGAGGGGGACCGAAGCGGCCGCCGAGCGAGACGTCAAGGATCGAGCGAGGCGTGCTGTGGGAAACCGTATCGCCTTGGCGCTTCACTTGCCGCGCGCGCCCATCTTGTAGCTGAGCGCCTGACGGAAGATCTCACTGGCGAGGCTGCCCGGCGACATGAGGCCCATGGGATCGAGGATCGCCTTGATCTGTTCGACCATCGACACCTCGAGGGTTCGCGCGACTTTCAAGCCACCCTTGGCACGCGGATAGTCCGCAAGTGTCGTTCCGATCGTGCCCGACTGAACCGCCGCAACATAGGCTTTTACCGCCGGCGGTAGCAGGAGCTGAAGCGCCCGCCTTTCGCCGTAGGCCGCTACGGCTTGATCGTAATGTGCGTCGTGGCCCGTTGCCGGATAGGCGGCCGTTCCCTTGAGCTGGATGGTGTTGCCCGGTGAAACCTGTGAGCCGGACGCCTTGGAGGCGGGCTCTTGCTGGCCAGGCTTTTTCGCCGGCGCCGGCTTTGCCGCCGCAGGAGGGGCGATGGGGGCAGCTGGCG
The DNA here is from genome assembly GCA_002700095.1 of Fulvimarina sp. Lineage (GTDB taxonomy): Bacteria > Pseudomonadota > Alphaproteobacteria > Rhizobiales > Rhizobiaceae > Jiella. The sequence goes on from PACL01000033.1 coordinate 61,686, forward strand.
GCGAATTGTCCGCTGGCGTTTGTGCACGCTGGGGTTTTTTCGGTGGGGCGCTTTCAGTCTCGACAGGATTGTTCGCGAATTTGCCCAGGGGCGAAATCCGGCTGCGAACTTCGGCGTAATCCGGCATGTCGGGAGATGGTCGTTTGAAACCCATGGCCGTTACTCCGCCTGAAATCCGGCGAGGATTTCGTCCGTCAACGATCGCGACTCGGCCAACGCCACCTCGGAATGACTGGCCGCGATCCGCTTCGATGGCGTGTTCTGCAGGCGAGCGTGGTAGAGGTGAAGAAGGCCGAGGCCCTTGATGTCGGAATAAATCCGACGAGACGGCATCTTCATATCGAGGACGGGCACGACTTGCAGGGCCTCGAGATTTGCCTCTTCTCCCTTCGAGAGACGTCCCGTCGGGATGCGGTTGATCGACATGGCGACCGGCACGCTGCGGTTCGCGGTCTTCATGAATTCGACGACATAGCGCAGCGTTTGCAGTGCCTCGTCAATCTCGATGACGCTAAGACCGGTGGGGATGATGACCAGTGAGGCGTTCATCAAAACCGCCTGGTTGAGGTTCGAGCCGCCGCCACGCGTGTCCATCAAGCCGATGTCGCAGCCATCGGACTCGGCCTCGCCGTAACTGTCCTCAAATTCGTCGAGGTCGCGCGCGCCGTAGACGATGCAGTTGTCGTCCCAGGTTTGGAGTTCCCGGCCGTAATCTCGCCAGGCAGCGAGGGGCTCATTATCGTCCGCTTCGAAGCAGGCCACCTTGTGGCCCCGTTCCACGAGGACGGAGGCGACGGACATAAGTGTCGTGGACTTGCCGCTGCCGCCTTTGAAGGACGTGAACGCGATCAGCTTCATGTCTCGCCTTTCGATTCTCAGTGCCCAGCAAGGCGGCATCCAACGCCTGTCAGCCGACATATCGGCGCAATGGTAAGGAAACAAGACGATTCAGTGATGCACCGAGATGGCGAAAGGCCGGTCTGCCGACCCGACGACAAGCCGACGAGATAACACGCCGATATCCCGGTGCAGTGATGCAGCGATCTGGAGAGATGCCGACACGCCGACACGCCGACACGCCGACGCACCGATGTTTTTCTAGGTGACCATGGCCCTTGCCTGGCCGTGTTGACCGACTGCGGCAGTGGAGGCTCGAAGCGAAGGGGTTGAGGTAGGGCGAGGCAGGATATATGGAAAAGTGTAACTTTGCCATATTATAAGCCAACCCAGATCTCTTCGAGCCAGCCGATGTCCGAGGACGCCAAGCCCCAGCCGGCATGGACAAAGCGCCGAATGTCAGGCGGCGATTGGACCGACGAGGCTTCGAGCAGAACTCCCGAACCCGCCGACCGGACGATTCCGGTGAAGATGACGGCAAGCGAGTTGGCGGAATTTGATGCCACCATCGCCCCGCTCGGGCTCAAACGGAACCGCGCCTTGCGGATCGCGGCGCGCCGGATCGGTGGGTTTCTGGAAGCCGACCCAGAGACGCTTGCGGCCATCCGAGACATTCAGGCCCAGATCACCGGCATCGCGAGGAACGTGAACCAGATCGCGAAAGCGGCGAACCGGACCCACGACCCGGACTATCGCGCCTTCATGGAGGAGCGCCGCGAACTCGGTAAGGCGCTCGCGCGCCTTGAGCGGCATCTTCTCAAGATCACGATTACCGCCGCACGGCGGGACGATGGAAAGGCGCGCTTGTGCCGGGCGGCGTCCGAATGAGTGCTCGCGTCGTCGATCTGCTGGCGAACGGACGCGCGGCGCCGGCCTACGTGTCGGCGGTCGATGCCGTCATGGGCGAGGATTGGGGCGAGGTCGACTTCAAGGGCAAGGCGCGCGCGCAGATGCGCCAGTCCATCGCGGCGGCGCACGAGGTGGACATTGCGCCCGGCGGCGCGCCGATGTTGCCGACCGTTCCCGGCAGCAACGCCCAGGCCGTGGTGAAGATGGTTCGATCCGGCGGCGCCCGGAACGCGGCCGGATTGAAGGCGCAGATGGCCTATCTCGCGCGTCAGGGCGACGTCGAACTGCAACGCTCCGAGCGGTACATGGGGATCGAGCTCGATGCCGAGGAGGCAGAGACCATGGTCGATGCCTGGAACATGCCGGCGAACGGAGAGGGAAAGGCCGACCGCACGTCGCACTTCATCGTCAGCTTTCCGCAGGACACCAACCATGGCGCGGCCGACCGCGCGGGGCGCGCATGGGCCGAGGAGATGTTCGGCTCCGGCCAGTATGGCGGCGACAGCTTCGACTACTACACGGCGTTTCACACCGACCGCGACCATCCGCATACGCATGTCGTCGTGCATCGGCGCGGTCTGGAGAACGGAACGTGGCTCAAGGTCTCCAAGCGCAGCGAGTTCAATTATCACGCGATGCGCGATCTTGCCGTGAAGGTCGGGCAGGCCGAGGGGATCGATCTCGAGGCGACGCCACGCTTGGCGCGCGGCGTCCATGACCGCACCGTTCCCGATGCCGAGTACCGTCGTGCCGCCAAGGAGCGGCGTGCAGCGGTCGCGCCCAATCATACGGAGGTTTCCGCCATTCGCGCAGCGGCGGGGATCATTCACTACGCCCGACGCTTCGCGGCCGAGGCGCAGATGCTGGAACGAGAGGCGCCGGAGATGGCGCAGGCGCTGCGACATGCCGCAGCCATCATCGAGCATGGCAACGCCCTGTCCGAACGGCAGGGCGAACGGACGAAAATCGCGCGAAAGGAGATCGCCACCATGAGCCAGCAACTGGACCGGGCCCGTGCGGAGACACGATCGCGTTTCGATGAGATCGACAAGGGGATCGCCGATCTCCCTGATGCGGCCGAGCGCGTGCGTCTGATGCGGCAAGCGGCGGCCCTGAAAGCAGAGGCCGCGCCTTATATGCGTGACGCCAATTTGCGTGACTTCCAGCGTTCGGCAGAGCCCAACCGCTATCAGAGCTTCGAGGGCACCGACGCAAAGAGTTCGGCGATCAAGGCGGCGGCCGACAAGGAGGTGCGCAAGATTGCCGAGGCATACGGCCTCAACGGCGAGGCGGCTGTCGAACGGTATTCCGGCAGCCCGCCGTCGAAGGCGTTGGCCGACCAGTACGGCGCGGCCGAGGCGAAGGAGCGCGAGCTTCATCGCAGTCAGCGGGGCGATCGCGAAGAAACCGTCGAGCAGCGGGATCAGGCGTTGCACCGGATGCACACTGAGATCGCCGCAGTCTATCGTGACGCCCGCGATGAGGCCCGGGCTGGTGAAACACTCGAGGCCGAGGATCAGCCCGCCCCCGGCGAGCGCCAGGCCGTGGCCCGGCGCGTGGCGCGGAACGTCGTGGCCGAAGGCGACAAAGAGCCGATCGCTGCGGCGGCCGAGAAAGGTGGACAGAACACCGATCGTCAGGATGAGGAGCACGCCGACCAGCTGCGCAAGAACGCCGATCGCAAGGCGCGTGAGCGAGACGGTGGACGCGGGCTATAAGAGGGGCGAGCATGGGCAAAGCCGCTCGCGAGATCGTCACGCTGGCGCTGATCGGTTTGACCGTCGGGCTCATGCTGGGGGTGCTGGCCGCCGGCGGCTATACGACTTGGCGCGCCGGGGGTGACATTGCCACTGTCGGCTTCGGAGCGTTTTTCGAGCACGCGCCGTGGACCGTGGGCCGGTTCGGCGAGCCGTTCAGGACTGGCCTCGTCATCCTTGCAGCCGTCGCCGTTGCCGCTGCCGTGGCGGTTCCAGCTATCGGCTACAAGCCCAGGCGCACGAGCCATGGTTCGGCCGATTGGGCAAAGATCGACGAGCTTCGCAAGGCAGGGTTCACCGCCAGGATCGAGGACTTGCGCGGGCCGATCTACGGCAAGCTGGGCGCGCCTCGCTCGTCCGCCGCGTTCATCACCTCACACGACATCCCGCATAGCCTGATCGCCGCGCCGACCGGATCCGGTAAGGGTGTCGGGGTCGTGATCCCGACCTTGCTCACCTATCAGGGATCGGTGTTTTGCCTGGACGTGAAGGGTGAGAATTTCGAGCTGACCGCCCGTCGGCGCGTCGCGATGGGCGACCGGGTGTTCAAGTTCTCGCCCTATGATCCGCATGGACGAACGCATCGCTACAATCCGCTCGCCACCATCGCCGAAGTTCACCCGCGCCGCCGCTTCACCGAGGCCCGCCGGTTGGCCGCGTCCTTGGTTGTGGCTCATGGCAACGGACAAGGTTTTCTGGAAGGGGCGCGGGAGGTCTTCGCGGCGACGGCCTTGCTCGCCATCGAGCGCGGCAAACCCCGGATCAGCGCGATCTACGACGCGCTGGCCGAGCCGGGCGAGGCGTTCGAGCTCTTCCAGCGCCTTGCCCGCGAGGTACAGGCCGAGGAGGCGAAGAAGATCTTCAATCGCATGGCGGGTATGGAGTCGCGCATCCTCTCCTCCTATCTGTCGGTGCTCGCAGACGGCGGCCTCGGTCTATGGGCCGACCCGGCTGTCAGGGATGCCACCGACGAGTCGGATTTCGGGATCGAGGATTTGCGGCGTGATCCCACGTCGATCTTCGTCATCGTCTCCCCGAACGACCTTGTGCCGCTGGCGCCGCTCATTCGGCTGATGTTCCAACAGACCATCGCCATCTTGCAGCGGGCCGAGCCCGGCAAGGACGAGCCCTATCCGGTGCTGTTCCTCCTGGATGAGTTTGCCTCGCTTGGGCGCATGGAGGTTCTGCAGCAAGCGGTCACGACACTTCGCGGCTATGGCGGGCGCATCATGATCGTGGTGCAGACACTCGCCAGCATCCGCGACCAGCAGCTTTATGGTCGCGAGGGTGCGGCGGTGTTTCTCGCGAACTGCCGCTTGCAGCTCTTCATGTCGCCGGCAGACAACGACACACCGGAATATGTGTCGAGCGCCATCGGCGATTTTACCCGCGTCGCGAAGTCGAAGTCTTGGCGTTCGAACGAATTCACATCGTCCTATTCGGAGCGAGAGGAGGGGGCGCGGCTGATCCGGGCCGCCGAGCTGCGCCAACTTGGTACCGACAAGGTGGTGACACTGGTGCAGAATATGAAGCCGGTTCTGGCGCAGCGCGTGACTTACTACGAAGACAAGCAGCTCCGCCCTTTATTCGAGGGGCAGACCGGCCGCTTGCCCGAGCCACCGTCGCTCTATCCCGAGGACACCAACCCGTTTCTTGCAAGGCGCTTTGCGGATGAGGTTCGCAAGGCTCAGGCCGAGGCGGTCGAGCTCGATGTCGATACCGCCGATGGGATTGAGGACGAAGGGGTTGAGGCCGCCGCCGCCGAGAGCGATGCTGATGAGATGAAGGACCAGGTACTCGAGCCCGAGCCCGAGCCCGAGCCCGAGCCCGAGCCCGGGGCCGACGCCGAGAGCGAAGAGGCAAAGGGCGAGGCGGGCAAGCCCGGCGCCGAAGCGCCTGAGGCGATCGAGGACAACGAACCGGATAAACTAGAAGCACTGAGCGACATGCAGCGGAAACTGGACCAGCTTCTCACCGTGATCGACACCACGCGAGGCCGCTTGCGGCGTCACGGTGACCTTGATGATACAGCGCGGGAGGCCAAGAAGACTGAGGCCGAAACTCCTGCGGAGACACAAAGCCCCGCCGCCAACTGGACGATGAAATCGGTTGAGACGAGCGCTATTGACGACTTGCTGGTTCAGTTCCGCGATCGCGCCAGCTAGACCGCTTGACATCAGCAAAATAGTAGATACATTTTTCACTTGTACCTATTTTGGAATCTCTATGTCCATCATCAATCCGACGATCTCCTCTCGTGACTTCAATCGAGACGTCGGCCCGGCGAAGCGGGCTGCGATAAACGCGCCGGTGATCATCACCGAACACAAGCGTCCGGCATTCGTGTTGATGTCTTATGAGATTTACACGGAGATGGTGGGGCAACGCGCCGCTGCTCCTCGACTGAGTGCGGTCGATGCCCTGTCCTTTCCGCCGGCTGCGGCCATCGAGTTCGAGCCCGATAGCGACCGTCGCGCCATCAAGCCGCGTGCGCTCGATCTCGACTGATGGCTTACCTGCTCGATACCAACGTCGTTTCCGAGATCCGAAAAGGTCTCGGCTCTGACGCCACCGTTCTCGCCTACATGAGAGGCATCGATCACGATGAGACCCGCATCTCGGTGATCACCATCATGGAGATTGCACGCGGGATCGAGCTGATCGAAAGGCGCGGCGACATCCAACAGGCGGCGGTTCTCAGCGAGTGGTTCCAGCAACGCGTGCTTGGAAATTATGACAATGGCCAGATCCTACAGGTCACCACGCCGATCGCGGTGATTGCAGGCAAGTTTCAGGCGGCGAACGGTGTGAAAGACTACGACAGCTTGATCGCCGCCACTGCGAAGCACTACGGACTCATTCTGCTCACCCGGAATGTGAAGGACTTTGTGGAGTTCGACATCGAGCTGGAATGCCCGTGGCAGCCCATAAACCCCTGATGCTCCGAAGGGTCCGGTCGATAACGGACCTTGCCCTTCGTAAATGTCATGACCAGCTTTGAAAGCACGACGCGAACTATCGCGCGCTCAGCAAGCTCGTCGCTGCTTGGGTATGACTCGGTTTTGTAATCTTGATTGGATCGAGTGCCTGCGCTGCGGGCCGGTATACTTCAAGCACGCCGCGCTTGCCGCCTCGGCGGCCGACCTGAATGATGAGATCGACGGTGTGACGCGCATAGTCCAAGATATCCTGGCGCGTTTGATTCATTCCCGCCCGCATCACCATCATCGCCAGCCGTTCGAGCGCCAGGGCGGGACTGTCGGCGTGAATGGTGCTGATCGATCCCGGATGGCCAGTGTTGATCGCTTCAAGGAAGTTGAACGCCTCCTCGCCGCGGATTTCGCCCAGGATCAAACGATCCGGACGCATCCGCAGAGAGCTTTCGAGAAGGCGGGCGGGCGAGCGTTCCGAGCCGGGACGCCGATCGGCGATCAGCGGCACCGCGTTCGGGTGCGGCAAGTGCAGCTCCGGCGCGTCCTCGATCGTCACCATCCGTTCGGCCTGGTCGCTTAAGGCGAGCATGGCGCGGGCAAGCGTCGTCTTTCCCGACGACGTGCCGCCCGATACGAGAATGTTGAGACGGTCGTCTATCGCCTTTTGCAGCAGCTCTTGCAGCCTGCCCCTCTCGGCAAGCTGCGCCAGTGCGGTCAGCTTGGCCTGCCGCTCACCTTCCACATCGACCTGATGGCCGACGAGGAAGTCGACTTCCGTCACGGCCAGAACCCGGGAGATGTATTTGCGGATGGAGACCGACACGCCGTCTTCGATGGCTGGCGGCACGATCACCTGCACACGCATCGACTGGCCGAACACCTGCACGCGGCCCGACACGATCGGGTGGTTCGGGCCGAGCTGGTTTCTCGACTCGCCGGCGAGATGCGAGCCGAGCGTCTTGAGCCGTGCGGCGGGAATTTCCCCGTCCCAAAGCCGCATGTGCGGCTCAGAGGCGTACTCCACCCAAATGCGCCTGTCAGGGTTCACCACCACCTCGTTGACCTCTTCTGAGATCAACAGGGAGCGAAGGGGGAGGAGCCCTTGTTCGGCGTGGCTGCTCGGAGCACCGCCCATCAGAAGACGAGATCGCGGTTGACCATGACCGAAATCGCCGTGCCCTGGTCGATGTAGATCACCGGACCGAGCGACAGATAGTCCGCCATGACGCTCTGCGTGGCTTTTTCCAGATCGCCGGTGAGATCGTCGGCCGCATCGCTCACCGTCCCGCTGGATCCTTCGCTGGACCCGTCTTTGACGATGAATTGCGGGCCGAGGGTGATGAGGGAGATCAACGCGGCCGCGCCGAAGCGTTCACGAAAGCGCGTATCGACGTGGCCGGACTGACCCGACATGCCCAGCCGGTCGGCGCCATAGCCGCCAAGCTCGACACTGACACCCTTCGGCGTCACTGCCCGATTCCATGCGATTTGCGCCCGGTTCTGCGCAATCGACACGTCGGAATTGTAGGTGCCGATCAGACGGGAGCCGCGTGGCAAAAGGACGTTGTCGCCGTCATAGGAATAGACGTCGTGCGAGACGACGGCGCGGATGATGCCGGGCAACTCCGTCGAAACCGCCGTTTCTAGGACGGCAGCAAGCGACGTGCCCTGCACGATCGTCCGCGCCGGATTGGCGATTGTCGTGGCGCGCACCGTGTCGTAGCTCTGCGTCGAGGCGGATCGCATGAACTCTTCATTGCTCGAAAGCTCGCGATCGCCTCCTTTCACCGAGGAAGAGCCAGCGGTCTTCGCGCCGCCGTCCAGCACGAGCGCATCCGACTGGACCTGCTCATGCGCGATCGCTTCGCGCCGCGCGCGTTCTTCCTCGAGCCGCGCCCGAGCGGCCGCCTGCTCCTCGCTCAGCTTGTCGGCGGCCGCCGCTTCGCGCGCGGCCCGCAAGCGGCGCTCATACTCGGCTTCTTGCGCTTTTCGCTCCCGTTCGAACTGGTCACGGAGAGCTCGTGCCTGTTCATCCAGCAGGGAGCGGATCTTGTCGACCTGATTGCCGCTTTGCGAGCGCATCTCTTCGAGCTGCCGTTCCAGGGCGGCAATCTTCGACCGATACTCGCTGTCATCGGCTGCCGGACGCGCCGGCTCCGGGCGCATCGGTGGATCGACATCAACCGGCGTATCCACGTCATCGGGCACCGTGATCTCCGTCGAGATACCGCTGTCCGTGCGCGACGTTTCCTGCATCGTCTCGCTGGTCGAGGTGCGTCCGCCCAAGAGCGAGCGCACCTGATCCGGAGCCAGGACGAGGGCGGCGATGGCGAGGAAGGCGACGCCCATGATCGCGCCGATGACGATCCGCGAGCCTTTCCCCTTCGGCTTGGTTTCAAACGCCCGGCGGCGCTCAGCGGCGAGGCGTTCGCGATCGACGGTGTTGTCATCGGCCATCAGCGGTCTTTCCCGCGCAAGAAGCCGGACCGCGACGCGCCGCCACTGTGGCGGGCAACAGAGCCGTGGGCGATGGGAATAATCTTGTCGCCGAGGCGCAGCGTCCAACGCTTCGAGGTGCGCGAGACGACGAACCCGTCACGGGTTTGAGTGACGTTGACGATGGCTTCCTGGCCGCCGGCATTGGCCGCAAACACCGCCGGACGCGGGCTGTCCGGCGCGAAGCGGAAATAGGTGCTGCGGCCGTCGTCGTAGACCTGCACCGGCACGATGCTGCGGGCCGTGCCCGAGTAATAGTAGTCGAAGTCCTTTGGCCGCGCCGCGCGCTCTTGTTGCGACCGCCGCCGCGCGGCCTCCTCGTCGGGATAGGTGAAGTCGATCCGATAGCTGAGGTTCGGATCTCCGACCCGGCCGCGCTTGGCGCGCAGCTCGAACGTGTAGACACGCCGATCCGTGTAGACCGTCATGTTGGTATAGGCGTTCTCAATGAGCGGCTTCACCGACAAGACGTCGCCGCGCGAGAGCCGCACGATCTGCCAGGACGCGCTATCGCCGACCTGCACCGATTCCACGTTCTCGCCGGCGCCAAATTGCAGCGAGGTGATGAATTTCATGTACACGTCGAGCCGGTACACCTGATGTTCGTTGTAGGTGTAATGGCGAATGCGCGGATCGGCCGCGTAGGGCCGGGGTTTGACTTCCGCTTGCGCCGCCGCCACCGAAGCGCCGAGCGCCAGCGCACCGAGAGTCATCTGACGAAGTTTCATGGTCAGTTCTCCCGAGCGCGAAGGGTTTCGGCATCGACCCGGTAGTTCGTCACCGTGAAGCCGAGCGGATTGCGCCAGACCTGTTCGAGATTGCGTTCGACGCGCGGGCGAAATTCAAAGCCCACCGTGGCGACGAAATTGCGCTCAATCGGGTTGTCGCCGGGGCGTTCCAGACGGCGCGTGAAGCGCACCTGTGCGGTCTTGTCGCCCAGCATCGAGATCGAGCTGACCTTGACGGTAATCAGCGTGTCCGTGCCGTAGATATCGGGCGGGTAGTTGTCGGCCGAGGAGTTCCAGAGCGCGCGGATCGACGCGCTGGCTTGCCCGACCGACGTGTTGGCGACCATGGGAATGCGCTCGGCGTTGTCCGCCACATCGTAGGTCTCGCGATCGGTCACATAGCGGACGATTTCGGCTTCTTGGACGGCCTCTTGATCCGACAGCGAGCCCGGCCGCGTCGAGACGATCTGTTCGCTTTCGCCGGTGGACCTGTCCACCATCACCACATAGGGCCGGATTTCCTTCATCGGCAGGGCGAGGCAGAGGGCCACCACCGAGGTCATTGCTACAGTGATGCTACCCGCTGCGACGAAGCCGAGGACGTTCCGCTGACGGCGAAGGCCGAAAAACACTTCGTCCGCAAACCCAGCCGCGATTTCGTTGCTGGTTCTATTTTTTGCCATCAGACAAATTCCTTCTCCTGCGCCGAGCGGGGCGCAATCAAACTCCTGCTGTTCAGGGGATTGGTTCTCTACCCGGACGGCAGGAGACGGCGGCGATTAGCCGGTGCCTCCCGTCTTGTGCTCCTGCGCCGAGCGCATGGCATTGTGGATCGCCGCTCTTTGATTGCCGTTGGCGCCAGCGCGAGTTGTCCGGTTCTCGCGGGCCTGCTGGAGCATCGCTGCACGCCCCGCTTCGGCGCGCTCCCCCATCGAGGTGCGCTGGCCTCGTTCCATATTCCGCACGCCGATGCGTTCGCGGTTCTCGCGCATCGACGCGGAGGTTTGCTTTGCGTCCTGCAGCGCGGCGCTGACGCGCGATCCTGCCCCGCCTCCGCTGCTGCGGGCCGCACCGATGGCCGAGGCCGCCTGCATGACGCGCGGTGTTGCCATCTGCGTGGCGCTTTTCACGCCGCCGCCGGCGACCCCCGTCCCTTGGCGGGCAATCCCCACGCCGTTCGCCGTCGCCACGAACGTGCCGGCGAGGCCGTTCACCAGCGTCGGCACCTGGATCATCAGGAAAATTGCTGCGGCGCCGACGATCAGGAATCCAGCTGCCTCTGACAGTTCCACCGCGTCGGCGGCCTCGGCGATCATCCCTTGCCCGATCCCGACGATGGCACCCATGACCCCTGCCATGACGAGCGGGATCAACGCGAAGCCGAGAGTGAAGCGAACCCAGCTCTCGAAGAGATTGCCGCTTGCCTTGAACATCAGAGTCGGGATGAAGATTGGCGCCAACGAGACGGCCATCGCAAGGCCGACCTTGGCGATGCTGCTCACGATGATCGCAACGCATGCCATCAGCGCGCCGACGACCCATACCAAAACAGCGGTCAGGCTGATCGAGAAGTAGCCGCTTTCGTCGTTTGCCCTTTCTGAAAAATCGAACAAGCCAGTAATCATCTCATCGAGAGCCGTATTCAGATCCGATGGCCCGGACGCGTCCAATAGCGCCGCTCCAAGATCGCCTGGCGTGTTGGTGATGATGTCGTAGATCGGCTGAAACTGCGCCCAGCTAGTCGCTATCATTGTTATGACGATGTACCGAACCATCCATCGGCTGTAATCCGTCACACGGACCGGCACCCATTGGACGAGCGTATTCAGCGCAATGAATGCAAGGCCGACGACACCCATCATCTGAAGAAGGGTCGAAACTGAACTGCTGAAATTTCCAAAGACAGTTTCGGCATAACCGGCAATAGCAGCGTCAACCTCATTCAAGGTATCAGAGATGAATGTTGCCATCGGCCCTATACTCTATTGCGTAGTGGCCGTGTTAACGTGACCAGCTTTTCTCGACCGCGCCAACGTCCCGACAATAATCGATCGCCGCCTTGTACCCGTCATCCTCCTCTTTGAGTTTATTAAGGAATGGCTTTGCTTCTGCCCTCGACATGTCCCACATCTTGTCCGGGACCATCGCAGCAATGGCGTCCCAATCACGACGACCGCGACGGCAACCGATCTCGTAGGCCTTGCCTTCGGCGAACGCCTTGCATTGGGCGCGTGCGTCCGCCGCATCCCACCGAAGCCTGTATTCTTCGAGGATTCCTCGCAGGGTGTAGTTGGGCGCGCGGGCATTCAATTCGCTTTTATCGACGCTGGACTCATAGCGGCATCCAAAGCCGCGCTTTTCATCCGCCGAGGCGGAACCGGCGAGGACAGTCGTCGATGCAGCCACGGTGAGAATGAGGGCTAGGATCTTCAATGGCTTACTCCTCACTGCTTCCAGCTCCTGTCATGAATTTGCGCTGCGCGGCGCGGTCACGAGCTGACGAAATCGCGTCGGTGCCGACCGTGTTTGCTATCGCGGCCTGAACGCGCAGGTTTTCGTTGAGGAGAACCGCGACTTCGGCCAGCATCCGCGTGTTGTAGTCGACCGAGGCTTTGAGATCGGCGTTGCTGTCGATGTCCTCGATCATGCCGTTCACCCGATCCATCGACGCATTGGCGCGCTGGTAGGTATCTTCGGCCGTTGCCACGGCCGCCATGCCGGACCCGGCCTGCGTCGCCAACGCCCGGTCCTGCGTGCGTTCGGAGCCGAGAAATTGCGTCAGATCGGCGAGGCCGAACGTGTCTTTCAGTTCCGAGATCCGGTCGCTGATGACAGAGGTGTTGCCGGAGAGGCCGCCGCCCGAAATGGCACTGTCGATGATCGAGCTCAGGCTATCGGCCGCCTCTCGTGCGCTCTGATCGGTCGCCGAGTTGAGGATGCCGCCGATCCCCTTGTCGCCAGTCATGCTTTCGAGCTGATCCTGCAGGTTCGTCAGTTGCTCGAGCTGGTTCTCGTAATCCTTCTGCATCTGTTCGAGCTGCTTGATGAACTGCGCGATGGCCGCACCGTCGATAACGGGCACGCCCTCGGCATGGGCCGGGATGCTTCCCAGCGAGACGACGACGATCGAGGCCGCCAGGGTTCGGATCATCCGTTTCATTGGACTACGACACTCCCTTGGTTGATCGGAGCCCATTCGCAGGTCTTCGCCTGGCAGGGCCACTTTTCGGCGGTGTAGCTTGCGCACCCGGCCGTCGAGGCGGCCAGCAAAAGGACGGGGAGGATCTTGATGTTCATGGTCAAAGCTCCTTCCAGAAGCCGGGATTTTCTCGCCAGTCGGGGGCGAGTTTTCGCCGCCGGGACCGGACACTAGAGCTGTCAGAAGCGGGCCGAGCGCTCCAAGGTCCATGTCGACGAAGACACTTCTGTCACCGGAGCGGATCGAGGCGTATCGGTTGCCTGACCCTGACGACATGAGAAACTCCGTCTCGCCATCGCTCAGGCCGAGCGGCGCAAGCTCGGTCTGCGTGTTGCGCGAGTTCGGAAACAGGATCGTCGTGGCGATGCTTTCGAGGATCGAGTTGCCGGCACGACTGTCCGCGATGTGCGAGACGCGCTGCGTCAGCATGACGACCGCGACGTTCTTCTTTCGCATCGTCAGCATCCAGTCTTTCAACCGGCTCTGGAAATACGGGTCATCGAGGAGCTTCCACGCCTCGTCGAGCACCACCAGCGTCGGCCGTCCGTCCTCGATCGTACGTTCGATCCGGCGGAACACGTAGCTCAGCCAGGCCGTGCGCACGGCCGGGACGTCGAGCAATTCCGTCAGATCGAAGCCGGTCACGTCATTGGCGAAGTGCAACGGATCTTCGGCGGTCCCGCCGAACAGCCAATCGTATCGACCGCCCTCATCCCATTGCGCCAGGCGCGTATAGAGGTCGCCGTCATCATCGACGCCGCGAAGCTGCGATCGGAAGTGGCTGATCGTCTGCAACACAGGATCGGCATCGGCGTTGCTCGCCGTCATTTGCGCCAAGGCTTCCCCCTGCATCGGGGAAAGCTTGTCGCCGTCCTGCGAAAGCAGCGCGCCAAGCCAGTCCGTCAGCCATGCCGTTCCGCGGGCGTCACCTTCCGCCCGGAACGGGTTGAAGCCGGTTTGCTCGCCCATGCGCACCGCCGAGTAGCTGCCGCCGAGCGCGCGAAGCGCCATTTCAAGGCCGCGATCCTTGTCGAAGGCGATGATGCGGGGGCGCGGTTCGATGCGTTGCGCTTGCGCCATCAGGAATGCGATCGCCGCGGTCTTGCCCGAGCCCGTGCGGCCGACGATCAGCGAATGGCCGACGGTGCGCTCACCTGGCTTGCCCGCCAGATGGAAGCTGAACCGATAAGGCTCATGGCCGAGCGTGCGGAACGTCGTGATCGGCGCGCCCCAGGGCACAAGGCCCGGCTCGAGCCCTTCGCCGTTCGCGTGGAGCGCAGCGAAGTCCGCGAAGTTGGCCGAGGAGATCATTGCCGCGCGGGCGCGGTAGCTGTGATTGCCCGGATGCTGCGCGAAGTACGCGCTACGCGCGCCGATGTCCTCACGCACCATGACGCCGCCGGTGCGTTGTCCGGCGCTGCGAACGCGCGACGCGACCTCATCAAGCTCAGCCTCCGAACGGGCGAAGACAGTGATGGAGGCTTGGTGCAGGCCGAAGCTGATCCGGCCAGAGGCCAGATCATCGGCCGCATCGACAAGCTGGATTTCCAGCGAGCGTGCCGCGTCGTCGGCGGCCCGCATCTGCCGTGCCGTCCGCTGGACGCGCGCCAGCGCCTCGAATTGCTCGATCGGAGTGAAGGAGTGCGTGACGACCGTATCGTGCGGCAGGTCGAGACCGTCGAAGACGCCCGCCTGCGTTTCGGTCGGATATTTCTTGTAGGTGAAGATCGCGCCGAAGCGCGTCTCCTCCGCGTCGTTGCCGAAGACGATGAATGTGTCGTCTCTAAAATCAACTCGCGATGAGGCCATCAGATCGGCCAGCGGCCGAAATTCCGCCCCCGGCGAAAGCGGCCGATAAATACCCGACACGCATGCCTGCAGCATCCCGAGCCATTCACCGTTCGAGACAGAAAGGCGGTAAGGCGAGGCCGCAGAGAGCGCGCCCATCATATGCCCGACCACCTCGTTGAGCCGGGCGATGCGCCGCTCGCGCATTGCCATGAGATCGCGCTTGCCGCCGCCGGTGATCCGGGCCCACAGACTGGTCAGCGTCATGGGGCGCACGATCACCGTGACCATGATCCGGCGCGTGCGCAGACCCATCACGCGAATGTCGGCTTGCCACGCCCGATCCCCCGCCGCGGCGAAGCCTTGGCCTTCGACCGGCGGCATGGCGACGCTTGCCGGGTTGGAGACCCGATGTACGTAGAAGGCGACATCGGATCCGGACTGGGCGACGCCGCCGCCCATCGCGTCGGCCAGGTCGCCGACCGCCGCCTGTTCGGCGGTGAGCGCCTCGATGCCTTCGACCATGAAAGAGGCCATCACGTCACCGTCGCGCAGCATCAGCACGTCGTCGCCGACCGGGACGAGGTAGGGGAGATGCTTCGCGAGCATGTGTTCGCCCGCAAAGCCCCGCGGCTCGACGGCCTTGCGCCCATGACCTCTTTCGACGTCAAGCACGGTAGATGATCCCCTTTCCCCTGAACCAGCTCTGGGGAAGCGGTGTGCGGATCATCGTGATGAACACCACGTCCGCGATCCGCGGATCGTAGTTCGCCAGGAGGCGGAGGCCGACGTAGCTCATGACGCCGGCCACTGCGAAGTAGATGAACGAGAGCGTGGCGATGAAGCCGCCGAACGTGATGCCGAAGAGGATGACGACGTAGCTCATTGGCAGGCCCGCGATGCTCACGGGCCTGGTCAATGCCTGGAAGCAGGGCCGGCTCACGAGTACCCGGAGAGCAGCGTGGCCGCGCCGAAAAGGATCGAGAGGCCGATAAGCACCGATCCGGCGAACATCCAGTTCATCCGGCCGGTCGCGAAGGCGAGGCCGACGCCAGCCAAGGCGACGAGGCCAATGGCGCGTCCGAGCGTCCCCGTCAGGGCATCACCGATCGTCGTGAAGAAGTTCGTGACCGGCGAGAGGTCCTGCGCCATCGCAGCCCCGGTGCTCACCACGGTCAGCGTCGCCGCCGTGGCCGCAATGCGGCCAACTGTGTTCAGTTGAAGTCCCATACGCCGTTCCTTTGCATTTCGGGATTGGTGGAGACCCCACGCGCCGCGCTCGCCGCTTCGGGGGCAGGGCGTGTGAGTGCTGCACCCGCCGGCGCTCGGTCGACGGCGGCAGTGATGGTGGCGACGTAGGCGAGCGTTTCGCGGAACGGTGGCACGCCACCATATTCTTCCACGCGATGCGGGCCGGCGTTGTAGGCAGCCAGAGCCAGCCGCACGTCGCCGAAGCGGGCGAGCTGCGCGGTGAAGTACCGCGCGGCCCCATCCAGATTCTCAGAAGGGTTGAAGGGGTCGGAAACCCCGAGCAGGCGAGCTGTGTCCGGCATCAGTTGCCCGAGCCCTTGAGCGCCCTTCGACGAAACGGCGCGGGGGTCGAACCGGCTTTCCTGATCGATCAGCGCTACGAAAAGATCGGCGAACTCAGTCGCAGCGAGACCGGCGGCGCGTGGCCCAGGTCCGCCTGCATGTCGCAGACCGACCGCGTACGCCGTGTCGCGGTACTGCTTGGAAGCCGTGCTGGCTGACAGGCGGTGAGCGGGGGCAGACCGTGCTGCCTCCCGCGTGGAGTCCTCGGAGACTGAAACGGAGCCGTCGTGTTCGAATTCTACAACCAAAGCAACACTAGGTTGTAGTCTCGCGCAAAGAAGGAGAGGCAAGAGCAGCAGAGGTCGCATGGTCAGCTATGAAATGGATTTTGCAGACACACCGGACGACGAGCACCAGTGTGACGACGGGGCGTATGGCCACGCAAAAATATCGAATCAGGCGGCGGCAAAGGCTGCAGCGATGACTGTGAAGGCGAAGATTGGACCAGCCGCCGAGCTATACCCATCGCGACTGTACCCAGACAGCCCAATGCGAATGAATGGCAACGGTGCACGCCCCTGCGAAGGCTATCAGGGGCGGCGGCGGCAGGTGAATTTGTGGAGGTGATGACTCCAGACGCGGCTTTGGCGGTCGTAACGACGGAGCGGCGTCTTATTGGAGCCCTGTAGGCTTTGATCGAAATCACGTTGTTTGAGCCCGGTTGCTCCCCGGACTCACGAGGTGTCTTCGACGTCCTCCTCATCGTCTTCAGAGCTCTCTTCGTCCCCACGAAGCCAGGGAACGAAGACGCCCTCATCTTGCGGAAACATGCTCCGGTGATACGAGAGGATGGCATTTGCAGATCGGAAGCGTTTGGGCTCGCCGTTGCGGGCGATGTAGACCTGTGATTCGCTTCCGTCAGATCGAACGCCGAAAACAAACCAGTTGGTTTTACCATTCCGATCTTTATAGGGGCGGTACTTGAGCTTGCCCCCAGCATCCAAGAACGCTCGAACAACATTGCCGAGTAGCACCCTTCCCCCAGGCTCCAGCTTCGCCACACAAACCTCCCACTTCGTTCACAGGAGGTCAGCATAAAGATTTGCGCAGCGTCATGCCATCCCGGCATGGCGAATTCTGTTCTAATTTGTCTACATTAACAGTATGAAATATTACGTCGTAATGAGTCAATAATGCAATTTGAACGGAATTAGCATTTTGTCGGAAGCGAGCGCGAAAAACGACGCGATTTCGGTAAGTTGCGCAATTTTAAAAAATGAACGATAGGCCGGATGTCAATCGCGGGGAAATTTTGCACGCCGAAACATAGCCCTCGGCTCGGCCGAAGCGGATGGCGGCGGAGAGTTCGCGCCAGGTGATCGAGTAGAAATGGGGGTGTTCAGTGTTCAGACCAGATCGACATCAGCCTCCTCCACTGTCCGGGCTCTCAGGAGTGGATGGCCTTGCTTAAGGCTTCCTCGGCCCACTGATTGAGGCTCTTGCCTGCCAGTTCCGCCGCGATCGCGGCCTTGCGATGGATCTCTGGGCTGACCCGGAACATCATCTTGCCCGAATAAGGCTTCTGCGGCTCCTTACCGATCGTGGCACAGGTCGCGAGATAGTCGTCCACGGCCTCGTGGAAGGCTGTCCGCAGTTCCTCAACGCTCTCGGCATGAAAACCGACGCCATCGCGAATGCCGGCGATCTGGCCGAACAGGATGCCGTCTTCGTCGTCGTATTCGACGCGGGCCGCATAGCCCTTATAGGTGATTATGTTGGTCATGGCTCGATCCCAAGTCGGATCAGGAACGCCCGGGCGGCGCGAACCTGATAGCGCTCTGCTTCCTTGGCTGGATGCGGACGATGAAAGCTCTCCAGCTCCCCGTCCTTCTCGAACCGGACGCGAGAGCCGCTGCCCTCGATGATCCGGCATCCGGCGGCAACAAGCAGACCCTCGATGGCCGCCCATTCGAGAGTACCTGGCACAGGCTCCCTGAAGACAGCTGCCAAGGTCTTCTTCTGCTTGCTGTTCATGCAAGCAAGTTAGGGGGTGATATCATATACTGCAAGCGTGAAATTCGCTGCCACATGCGCTCAGCAATGGAGCACTGTTCCTCGCTGAGGACGTTGGCGTTCCGAGCCTTTAAGAAGCAGGGCGCCTACGGATCTGATCTCGCCGTTTCCCTACCGCCGATATGGCCCTGTGAAGAGGTCGCCCAGCGCGCGGCGGAGTAGCACGGTCAGACGGCGTTTTTCGATGTTCCAAGGGCGGTCGTGATCGAGGTGGCAGCGCTGGCAGAAGGCGGCGAGATTGTTGTCGGCGTTGTTGGCCGTGTTCTGGTCGAGATGGGCGCAGGCGAGGCGGACGAATGTCTGCGCAATTCCACCTTCGTCGCCTGACACCCTTGGATCGGGTGGTGTCTTTGTTCGAACCAGTCGTCCGCGGTTGTCGCGCCAGCGACCGGCAGTGTTGTCGAACCAGCGCCCGTCGCTCAGGTGATAGACAAGCTGGCCATGGGGTCGGCCGCATCGCTCGCAGCGTCCCTTGGCTCGATTGAACCTGATCGCGGCCGAAAGTTCACGCCAGTCGATCGGATAGAAGTGCCGGTCTTCACGCCGGATCGGCATCGCTCCCCTCCCCGGCGGTCGCGTCCTCATTCTCTGGCGGTTTCATTATATCGAGCGCGCCCTGCTCTTTGTATTTGTCGCGCGCCCGGCTAATGGTCAGCCGGCTGACGCCATAGTCGCGGGCAAGCCGTGCGACTGACGCACCATCTTGAAGCTTAGTGATAACGGCCCGCTTCTGATCCTCGGTCAGACGTGGCGGACGGCCGAGCCGCTTGCCCTCGGATTTGGCTCGGATCAAGCCAGCCTGGGTGCGTTCGATCAGGAGGTCGCGCTCAAACTCGGCGACGGCATTGATGACACCCATGGTCATGCGGCCTGCCGGGCTGGTCAGGTCGACGCCGCCGAGCGCCAGGCAGTGAACCTTGATGCCGAGCTCGTCGAGTTGGTCGACGGTCTTGCGAACATCCATGGCGTTGCGGCCGAGACGGTCGAGTTTGGTGACGACAAGAATGTCGCCGTCTTCCAGTCGATCAACAAGCCTGCCAAAGCCCGGTCGTTCCGACGCCGCGGTCGCTCCAGAGATGGTCTCGGTGATGACCCGGCGCGGCTGAACCTGAAATCCTGCCGCGCGGATCTCGCCGAGCTGGTTCTCGGTGTGCTGCTCGATGGTCGAGACCCGGGCATAGGCGAAAATGCGCGACATGGATGGCGTCGAACCCGGAAAATAGCATCAAAAACGTGGATGAAGTTATTGCGCATGCGCATAACCCGAGCAAGCTATTTTTCGGTCATATCGACAGCGATATGCCCACAAACGGTCGATTGTGAGCGGAGCCTGTGACCGTCAATTATTCCCGAAAACCGGATCATGACAATCAGATGGTAATGTGACGCATGCGAATAGGTATGCAAGATAACATCCCTGTGTCTATTTCTTCTAAGCTGATCTATGATGCGATATACGGTTGGGGCACCGATTCCGCCCTTGCTGGCGCTTCAGGACGTTTTGTTGACGCGAGACAATATTCTCTGGATTTGCTATGTCTTGCAAATCAGCGATTAGAAGGGAGGACAGGGGATGAAGCTCTACGAACTACCCATGCAGGAGAATGGTCGCGTCATCCTTCCCGCTGAACTTCGAAAGGCTCTGGGGCTCGCCAAGGGTGACAAGGTCATGCTCGAAGCAGAGGGCGACCAGGTGACCCTGACCACCGCGCGGCTCCGACGCAAACGGGCCCAGGAAATAGCCAAGCGCTATGCGCGACCCGGCGTCAGCGTCGTCGACGAGTTCCTGGCCGAAAAGCGCGCGGAGGCTGAACGCGAGATTGACCGCATCGAGCCCGGCAAAGAGGTCGCCGGGTCGTGAGCACCTGCGTCGTCGACACCTCGGCGATCCTCGCCTACGCCTTTGCGGAAAAAGGAGCGGCCAAGGTCGAGCGCTGCATAGATGCGGGAGCATCAGCGTCCGCGCTGACCGTTCAGGAGGCTATCTCGAAACTCTGCCAGACGGGAATGACGCAGGACGAGGCCGAAGAGCTCGTTCGCTCCCTCGGCCTTGATGTTCGCCCGCTGGATATTGCTTTAGCCTTCAAGGCTGGCGGTATGTTCGCGCTGACCAAACCCTTTGGCCTCAGCCATGGCGACCGCGCGTGTCTTGCCCTGGGTCAAGCGCTCGCCCTGCCGGTCGTCACCGCCGACAAGGCTTGGTCGAAGGTTGCCAAGAATCTCGGTATCCGCATTGAGCAGTTTCGATGAACGGGTGCTTCTGGCGGTATCTCGTTGCGCGTCATAGATCGATGGATCACATGCAGCGTCAGGACGAACCGAAGGCAATCGGATGATGCAGGGCGAACGCGCACGCCAGTTTGATCTCTTCGGCCAGCCGACCGCAAAGGACGGCGAGGAACGATCTCAGAGGGGCATCCGTCGCCACCGGCAGACAACCGCGCCTCTGCTCGCCTCGGTGGGCAATCCAGAAGCGATGGCACGGCATCTCGAATCCACCGGCGCCTATCGCATTCTGCGGCGGCTCTAGCCACGGCCGGTTCTCGGCGGCTGGTCACCAATGTCGCTGCAGCCGGGCGAGAAGATCGGGATCATTCTCGACACGGAAACGACAGGTCTCGATTATCGCCGTCACGAGATCATCGAGCTCGGCATGGTGATGTTCACCTATGGTGCCGAGGGCATTCGGGACGTGGTCGGCGTGTTCGACGAATTGCGGGAGCCGGGCGAGCCGATCGCTCCCGACATCACTCGCATCACTGGCATCACGGACGACATGGTCGCAGGACAGTCGATCGATCCGGCAGCCGTTGCCGATTTCGTCGCTCCCGCCGATCTCGTTATCGCCCACAATGCCCGGTTTGACCGTCCGTTCTGCGAGACATTTGCATCTGGCTTCGATCTGAAAGCCTGGGCGTGTTCAAACCAGGAGGTGGACTGGCGCGCCTTCGGCTTCGAAGGGTCGAAGCTCGGCTACCTCGTCGGTCAGTGCGGACTCTTCCACAACGGCCATCGGGCTATTGACGACTGCCATGCCCTGCTCGAGGTGTTGGCGTTCCAACACGAAGCAAACGGATGTGCATTCCCTCACCTCGTCGCATCGGCCGCCAAACGACGCTGCCGGATCTGGGCGCAACACAGCCCGTTCGACCTGAAGGACGCGCTCAAAGCCCGCGGCTACCGCTGGAACGACGGCAGCGACGGGCGGCCGAAGAGCTGGTGGACCGAGATTGACGAAGAGGGCTTCGACAACGAGTGTCACTTCTTACGCGAAGAGATCTACCGTCAAGATATCGATCCGCACCTAGAATGGCTAACGGGGGTCGAGCGATACAGAGCCTGAAGACGGAAAAGGTGGGCCGACAGCGGACATGCAACTTTCCGTCGGCTAAAGTTCAGAAGCAGACATTGATCCACGATCCCGATCGCCGAGGCGACATCGACCGGCTCACGCCAGTGTCTAGGCTTTTTTCGCCCAGACTAAAGATTTGTTCCCAAATCCACGGGGGCAATTTCGCTGGGGTTCTTGAGGGCGGCCGGTTCGCCGCCTGATCAGGAGCCAAGCCCCATGTCCCACACCGTCTTCATCGCCGTCCAGGGTCACGACCGCCTCGTCGAGGTCGATCTGCCCGATAACGCCTCGATCGAGATCATCTACGCCTCCGTCAAGGAGGCCGGCATCGAGATCGACGAGGGGTTCATCCTCTTCCACGACGAGGACAAAGACCCAATCGAGTGGCACGGCCACAAGCGCCCGCACCACATCAAGCACGGCGCGAAGCTGCACCTTGCCAAGTGCCGCAAGATCGACGTCACCATCCACTACCTCGAGCAGACCAAGCGCCACAGCTTCGCGCCCGGCACTCGCGTCCGCCGCGTGAAGGCGTGGGCGGTCGACCACTTCAAGCTGGCCGAGCGCGACGCCGCGGAGCATGTCCTGCAGGTCTGCGGCAGCACCGACCGCCCGCCGACCGACACGCCGCTGCACAAGCTCGTCAAGGATGGCCACGAGCTGTGCTTCGACCTCGTCCCCGACGTCCGCGTCGAGGGCTGAGGTGAACGCGCCCGTCAGCCCCAGCCAGCTGCTGCTCGAGCGCGACCTGGCCGCACCGGAGTTCCGGTGCGGCCAGGTCGAAGGGCGGTGGCGCGTCGTGTCGCAGGCGTGGCCCCACGTGGTCACCGCCGTGTCGGCCGCCCCCCGTCCGAACTCGCCGGCCGAATTCGGTCTGCGGTTCGAATGCAGCGGCTATCCGCATCAGGCCGTCACCGCGGAGCCCTGGAACCTCGCCACCAACGCTCCGCTCGCCGCGCACCTGTGGCCGCTGGGCAAGACGATCCTGCCTTCGGTCTTCCGGCCCGAGTGGCAGGGCGGCACCTGCCTCTACCTCCCGTGCGACCGCGTCTCGATGAACGGCCACGATGTCTGGGTGAACCAGCATCCTAACCGCCTGTGGCAGCCTGCGCGCGGCATCATCTGCTATCTGGAGCAAGTCCATGATCTTCTTAATCAGGACGATTACACGGGCGCTGCTACGGCGTAGCCGCGGCATCCGCATCGACCCTTCGCGCTGGACCGCGCTGCTGGCCGAACTCGAACGCCGCGGCGAGCGCCGCCGCGAGGCGGGCGCCTTCCTCCTCGGGACGTGCGAGGGCGAACTCCGCGAAGTCCAAGACGTCATCTTCTACGACGACCTGGACCCCGAGGCCTACAGCTCGGGCGTCTGCATCCTGCACGCGCCCGTGTTCGCCGCGCTGTGGTCGATGTGCCGCGCGCGCGGCCTAACCGTGGTCGGCGACGTGCACACCCACCCGGGCGGCGCCTTTCAGAGCGAGGCGGACCGCACCAACCCAATGGTCGCGCGCGAGGGCCACATCGCGATCATCGTGCCGAACTACGCCACCGGCCGTCCCGCGACCGCGCGGATCGGCGTCTACGAATATCGCGGAAACCACGAATGGGCCGACCATTCCGGCGCCCTCGCGCACCGCTTCCTTCACAACGACTTCTGGAGCACGTTCCTATGACCACCGATCCCGACCACCTGCACCGCACGGCGAAATACTTCATGGACAGCGGCCGCGCCGCGACCGCCGACGATGCGGTTGACATGCTCTCCCGCTTTGGCCTCGCGATCCGCGTGGACCCGGCGACCGTCACGACGGTGAACGGACAGGTCGGGCTGCTCACCCTAGTCAATGCGGCACGCCGCACGATGCTCGGCGGCATCGAGGTCGAGGGCGTCGGAGGTCAGGCGGTGGTCACCAAGCTGGCGACCGAGGCCACCCTGCGCGAGGCGGTCGAGGCGCTCGGAGGTACCTGCGTCGAGAAGGTCCGCGCCGCCTGGCCGCGCGCGATCATTGGCGACGTGGGCGCGCCGACAGGTTCGACGCCCGCGTGGCGCCTGCAGTGGGCTGGCTGGCGCGGCGGCGTGATCCCGTCGACCTGGCCCACCGCAATGATGGACGACGCCATATCGCTGGCGCCGGCCCTAGCCGCAGCCGCATGCGTCGGCGAGGTCTTCGCCTGGCACGCCGGCGACCACGACATGGCGGGGCGGCGTGCTTCGGGGCTCTCAATCTGGGACCCGGGCAAGTCATGGATGGAGCCGAATTCGACCGAGCCGGCCCTGCGGCACCTTCCCACGCATCTTTGGTTCATCGGCTTGGGAAACCTCGGTCAGGCGTTTGCCTGGGCGCTGGCGTCGCTGCCCTATCCTGAGGGTGCGGATGCCCTGCTGATGCTCCAGGACTTCGACAGCATGGCGGTGTCGAACGACAGCACATCGCTGCTCGCGGTGCCCGAGCAGCCGACCGTCATGAAGACGCGATGGGTCGGCGATTGGCTGCAGCGCCGGGGCTTCGACGTGCGGCACGAAGAGCGGCGTTTCGGTGCCTGGACCCGGCGCCACCATCTCGAGCCCGGCGCGGAGCTGTGCGGCGTGGACAACGCGGCCGCCCGCGCTGCGCTGGAGGAAGCCGGGTTCGACCTGGTGGTCGAGGCCGGTCTGGGCGCGGGAACGCAGGGGTTCCGGAACTTCTCCCTCCACAGCTTTCCCGGGCCCAAGCGCGCGAGCGTGATCTGGGGCGGCGCTGCGGCGTCGGCCACGGCTCCCGACGTCTCGAGGATGCCCGCCTACGAAGCGATGAAGATGGAGGGCGTCGACGGCTGCGGCCTCGCCCAGATCGCGTCACGCACGATCGGCGTGCCCTTCGTCGGGCTGACCGCCTCGGTCCTTGCGGTGGGCGAGCTGCTGCGGCGCTTGCACGGTGGCGGCGCTATGGAGCTGGTGTCGGGTTCGCTGATGGCGCTGGACGACACAGAGGCGTTCACCGGCGCCCCCGAACCCTACGCCCATGGACACCTCGACCTTGATCCCGTTGACATCCCCAAGGCGGCCTAAGCTGTTCCGGCGGCGAGGATTTCCTGCCGCCGGCGCGTCGGCTATTGTCGACGTATGATTGTGATCGACGACGTCCGCGCCCTGATCGACCGCCTTGCTCCGGCGCAGTTGCGACGACTGCGTCGCCGATCGGCTCGGCCTGTCCGTGCGGCAGCACGCCAACCATAAGACTCGCGAACTGGCCGGCCCCAATGGCGTCGAGCGCCGCAAGGACATTTGCTGGATGTGCTACGGCGAGAAGCTGGTGATCCGGCGGCTGAGGTGCCGGTAAGGCGAGGCAGTGCGGCTCACACGCCGCAAATGAAATAGCACGGGCAATTCGGACAGTAGCGCGGATCGCTTGGCTTGGCGGGAAAATTCCCCGCCTCGATCCCGGCGATCGCATCCCCGAACGCCTTGACCGCCTTGTCCTCCTTACTAGCGGGGAAGTCGCGCGTCACGCCGTCCCCCGGGTAATAGGCCTCGACCGAGATCGCCCGACCCGGAAACCTGCGCCGCGCCGCCAGCAGCATCGCGCCGTAGATCGGATTGTCGCCTTCGCTCTTGGTCTGTCGCCCCGTCCTGATCCGTTGCACGCGGACCACGCCGCCGGTGTCGACCAGACGGTCGGGCTCGATCGTCAAGGTGCGACCGCCGACCGGCAGTTCGAGCGGCCCGTCCGGATAGGCTCCCTGCTCGGCTCCGACGTATGCGGCGTCGTTCAAGACCATGCGGTTTGCGGCCTGGCGGTAGTAGTTCTCGAAGCCGTGACCAACTGGGCCGCGCTCGGCCCATACCACATCTAGCTGCGCCAAAGCCTGCGGCGCGCTCGTCGCAACGCCCTCGCCACGTCGCTGCTCGATCCACGCCAAGGTCCTCCGAACACACCGGTGGAAGTCGAGGAAGGCGGCCCCGTCGGTGCCCGCGCGCAGGCCCATCATTTGCTCGTAGCGGTACCTCGCCGGGCAGCGGATGTAGGTGTCGAGCTCGGTGGCCGAGTAGTTCGTCCGCTTCTCGACCGCGACCGGCGGCCTCGCCGGGGGCTGTGGCACGCTCGATGGCGCCAAACGGGTCCGCGTCAGTATCGCTGAGACCGAGTCTAGGAACTTGGACGCGGAGGCGTTCTGGGACGTGTATTTCTGGGCTCGGGTCAGCGACAGGTGGTCGCGAGCGCGCGAGAGCCCCACGAAGAACAGGCATTCCTCCTCGGCATCATGGTCCTCCTTGCCCATGTTGAGCTGAGGGTACTTGCCGAGCGTGGGCATCCTCGAACCCTTGCGGCTGGCGGGCATGTATTTCGTCGCCAGGGCGGGGAGATGCACCGCGGGGAACTCAAGGCCCTTGCTGCCGTGGATCGTCAGCACCCGGACGGCGTCGATGTCGGTCGCCTCAGCCGAGATCGCGCGGTAGGCGCTGTCCTGGTTGAGCAGCTCGATGCGCCGAATACGCGCCAGCAGGCGGCGGCGGCTCCTGTCGCCCGCCGCATCATGCTCGCCGCACACTTTGAGTAGCTGATAGATCGCGATCAGCTTCTGCCGGTCGGCGGGGTCCGAGCTCCGTACGAGCGGGTCGAGGTAGCCGCCGGTCTCGAACAGCCACCCCGTCAGCATCGTCCAGGGCGTCGTCGTGGCGCCAACGAACGCTAGCTCGCCGCCGAGCCGGGCGAGGCCGAAGCGTCCGCCGTCCGACAGACCTTCAATCTCGGCGACGCTCGACAGCGCGGTTATCACCGGCCGCTTCTGCTCGCGGGCCCAACTTATCACCTTCAAAGTGTCCTGCTCCGTCGCGCCATACGCCGGCAACTGGCCCACCCGGACCAGACCAAGCCCGCCGAACTCGGCGTCGAGGGCGACCAACGACAGCAGGTCCCGGATCTCGCCGCGCTCGAACAGGTCGCCCAGATACAGAAGTGGCACGTTCAGCCGCTCGAGCAGGGACGTCAGGCGGCCAAGCGTAAGGTGGCTGCGAGCGAGTATGGCCTGATCGCGATACGGGACGCCGGCGGCTCTCAGCCCCTCGATCCGGTCGCGTATCGCGCAGGCCTCGTCCTCCAACGTCCCACACACCTCCAGCGTGACCTCGCCGACGGCGCCGCGGTTGGCCTGCCACTGCGATTGCCGGCCGCCGGTCATTCCGCCGGTGAAGGCAGCGAAGGCTCTGACGACTGGCGTTCCAGACCGGTAGTTGATCCCGAGGGTGTGGCGCTTTCCGCCGAACTCGGAAGGAAACCGCTCGACGTTGGATGGCTCCGCACCTCGGAACCGATAGATCGACTGGCGATGGTCGGCCACGACCCAAATGTCGCGGCATTCGCTGGCGAACGCGCGCAGCAGCATCGAGCTCGCGTAATTCACGTCCTGATACTCGTCGACGAGCAGGTGCCGGTAGGACCCAATGACGTCGGCCCGCACCTCATCGTCCGCCAACAGCGCGACGGCATGGCCGATGAGGTCGCCGAAGTCGACAGCGTCCGCCTCGGTGAGCAGCCTCTCGTAGATGACATAGACCTTGCCGACCTCGACCGCCTTCTCGGCTGCCTCCCGGCCCGCATCGTCGACCGCCGCAGCCAGATCCGCGTCGGCCGCGGCCAGATATTCGACCGGACCGATAAGTTCGTCCTTCGCCCGCGAGATCGCGCTCACCACGAAAGCAAGTTCAAGGGCCGGCTCGAACAGGTTCTGGTAGTGCCGGAGTGGAAGCTGCTCGAGGTTGGCCTCCAGCAGCGCCAGGCTTGCAGTCGGGTCGAGAATCTTGACCTTATCGGTCCGGCCGATGCGCCCAGCGAAGCGGGTGACCAGCTCCAGGCCGAAGGCGTGGAACGTCCCGACCCACATCTCGATGGCCGCATCGGCGTCGACCGCCGACAAGCGCTCGCGCATCTCCTCCGCGGCCTTGTTGGAGAAGGTGAGCGCGAGGATCGACGACGCCGCGTCCCCCTTGAGGATGCGCGTGATGCGTTCAACCAAAGTGCGCGTCTTGCCCGTGCCCGGACCGGCGTGGACTAGCAGTGGCCCGTCGTCCCAATCGACGGCGGCCTGCTGATCATCGTCCAGACCATAGACGACCTTCTCGCGCTCCTCGACATCGTGACGGATGAGAGGCGGCAGCAGAAGAGCCCTGATCGCCTGCTGGAGCACGAGGTTGCGCGGCAACCCAACTTCGGTCGCGATCCCGGAAGGCCTGGCACCGGCCAGAAGCCTGTCTCTCAGCCAGTCGGAGGGACAAAGGAACTCGCCCGCGAAGACGTCCGCCTGCACCTCCTTGCGCTCGCGCGAGGAGTATCCGTCGACGCGCGCCCCGCCGCTCTCCACCGGTTCGCCGGAGAGCCGCATCGACACGTCGGTCACGTCGCTCTCGGGATCGGTGTGGAGTCGGAAGTGTCCGAACTCGTGGGCGATGACGACCACCTCGTCCTCCTCGGCCTGGCCGCGCGCGACGTGGACGATGCCGGGACCGCGCTCGAAGAACCCGAGTACATCCTCGCCCGCGCGCGTGCCTGGATCGAACTTGACGATCTGCAGGTCGTGCAGCTCGATCATGGCGTCGATCAGGTTGCGCGCGGTCGGCGCGGCGTTCGTCTTCGCCAACGCGGCGGCGCGGCAGTCTCGCGCGGCGAGCCGGATGTCGCTCCAGGCGTCCATCAGAGATCAGCCAGCCAGTAGTCGATCTCCTCCTGGCTCATGCCGGACGACCTTACGATCTCCTCGAAGGTGCGCTGGTTCGCGACCGGCTGGCCGACGGCCTTAGCGCGCCCCCCGAGCGAGGGAGCCATTGCGACGCGCGCATGCGCCACGTTGAACGCCTCGAGGGATACGCCGAGCTCGCGCGATATCGCGATGGAGAAGCGAGGCCGCGTATCGGACATTCGCCCGGCGAACAGATCCGCCACAACCACGCGCTCTATAGGCAACCTCCGCGCCAGCTGCGGCTGGGACAGTCCGGACCGCTTGAGCATCTCGTTGAGCGTCGGCACCGGAGCGGCAACCGCCTCCGCGGCGCGATCGTCCGCCTCCGCCGCGAACATGGCGGCCTGCACGCGGCTCCCGGCCCGGGCAATCATGTCGTTATCCAGCTCGGCGGCCGCCTCAATGGTGTCGGCCAGCATGGCCAGACGGACGGCTGCATGCTCGCGGATGTCATGCGCTAACTTCGGATGAAGATCCGCCCAGCGCTCCACGTCGGCGCGGGTTGGAATGTCGCATCCCTCGTGGAATGCGATCAGCACTTCATCCCTTTCCTGCTGATTGTCTTCCATCACGAATTTCCGATCTTCTTGGCTAGTTGCTTCTGGACGGCCGCGACCCTGGAAGCGGCGGTGTCTGGGCTGATTCCGAGGATGCTGGCGATCGAGGGACCGTTCTTGCTGCTGCAGGGGAACCCCTGCATGTGGAGCACGAAGGCCGCGCGCTTGTCCTTGTCCCGGATGCTGTCCAGGATGCGCTGCACGTAGACCTCCTGCTCCGCATAAGAGAACAGCTCGGTCTTCGGATCCACCATGCCGCCGGGGTCGTCGACCATGTCCGGACTGCGCTTCATCGCGATGATAGCTTTGCGCGCGTGGTCGATCGAACGCTTGCGGAGCGTGGACTTGAACCACTTCCGCAGACCCTCGCCATCGGCGGCGGTCGGCGACAGTAGCGCATCCACCATAGCGGCGTGCACGTCCTCGACGATGTCGCGGCCCTGGTTGGGGAACGCCGTCGAAGAGATCTCGCCGCGGATCACCTCCAGCATGCGACGGGAGATGAAGCGGATCATCTCGCGCACGAAGTGCTGGTCGACGCCCGCGCGGCGGTAATTAGCCCTGATCGCCCCGACGATCACCCCTTCCGGGAAGCCGGACAGCTGGCCATGCTCGACGACCAGGCGCCAGCTTTGGTGGTCACCCGGCAGCGGAGGCTCATCGTCCGCGTCACCCATCAGTATCTCCTCCATATCTGGATCTCGGAGACAAGGGCGAAGGCTGACGCGGAAAATTGGGAAAAAAGTTCACCCGTCCGATCACGACAGCGTGCATTCGGAATGGAGCTCGGCGCCGACCACAGATTTTGCGATCACGACGAGGTGCGGGTGATGGGTGAAGAACAGCACCTGGGTGCTCCGGGCCACCTCGACCAAGACCCGAAAGCCCGCCTCCGCCCGGCGGTCGTCGAAGTTCACAAATAGGTCGTCGGCGAGGAACGGCAGGGCGACCCCGGCCGCGACCGACTGCTCGAGCGCGGCGAGGCGCAGCGCGAGGAACAACTGGTCGGTGGTGCCCTCGCTCATCGCGTCGACGTCGACCATCGTCCGCATGTCGTCGCGCACGCCCCGGAGCCGGGGGCTGGAGCCGTCGGTGTCCACCTTGAGCGTCGCGTAGCGTCCCGTGGTCAGGGTAGAGAAAAGTTCGCCCGCGCGCAGCAGCAACGGGTCCTGATGCCGCTCGCGATACCTCTCGATAGCCCACTTTAGCGTAACCGCCTGCGTCCGCTTCAGGATGTAGTCCTCGGCGAGGACCTCCAGCTCCGAACGGGCCTGCTCGGCATCGGCCGCTGCGTCGACGGCGGCGGTGCCGCCTGTGTCGAGCGCCGCGAAGGTGGCACGGGCGTCGCCGTGCGCAGTTGCCGCCGCGTCCACCGCCGCGTTTAAGTCATCGAGACGGGCTCCCAGCGTCGCCAGCTGCGACGCGACCTGATCTGGGTCTGTCGCCTGAACCGCGGCGACCAGTGCGTCGAGTCCGAGACCGTCGCCGGCCTCGGTGATCGCACCCTCGGTCGCGGCCACCCCATCGAACAACGCGCGCCTGGCTCTTGAGCGTTCGATCGCCGCGGAGAGCGCAGTCCTATCCGCCGCGCCGGTTTCCGCCAGGAATGGCGCGAGGGCCTCGTCGGTCGCCGTCAGCTTGGCCTGCGCCTCCTGCAGCTCGCCCTGGCGGCGACGGTCCTCCTCGTCCAGCGAACCGTGAAGCGTCTCCGCGATCCGCGCCGCTGCGAGCCGGTCCCGCATCGAGCGGAGACGCTCGGGCACCCCGCCCGCGGCGATGCCGAGCGTGTCGGCGAGCCGTCCCACCGCCGCCGCGTGATCCCGGGTGTCGCGCGCGATGCCATCAATGCGGCGACGAAGGAGCGCTTCGGACGAAGACGCCTCGCGAAGCTCGTCGAGAAGATCGAGCACGGCTCCGCAGGCGGTCACGTCGACGTCCAGACGCGCCTCGGCCAATGCCGCGGCCCACCCTGCGGCAGTCGTCGCCGCCGCGCCTTCCGCCGCGCGGGCCCTTCGGTCGAGCGCAGTGGTCTCGGCGCCGACTTGATCCAGCTCCGCCTGCGCCAGCAGGCGCTTGCGCGAGACTTCCTCGGACGCGGCGCGGCGCGCCTCCGCCCTGACGAGCACGGGCCCGAGCGGACCGGCGGCATCCGTAGTCCCGAGCGCGGCGGCGAGCGCCGATCGCGCCGCATCACGCTTGGCTTCAGACCGCTCGGCCTCCGAGACCAAGCCGCGCAGCTCGGTCTGCGCCGCCTCGCACGCGTCGCGGTCCGCCTGCCAGGAGTTGAACCTGCCAGGCTCCAGTTCAGGCAAGCCGACATCGCCCAGCCGGCGCCGCCAGGTGGCAAGGACCTGGTCGTGACGGTCGCGCGCCGACCGCGCGCGGGCCGTAGCCTGCTCGCCCCCGAGGTCGTGCGACGCCCGCGTTCGCTCCAGTAGGGACAACCGGCTCGATGCGTCGGCGGCCGCGTAGCGTGCGTCCGCCCGCCCGTCCGCCGCCGCGACGCCAGTCTCGAAAGCCGCGACCGCGTCTGCCGGAGACGCGAGGGACGCGCCATCCACGAGGGGGTCGCGGAGCGGCCGCCACAGACGGTCACGCTCGGCTCGCACCTCCAGGATGTTTTCGGCCGACACGGCAGTCCCGGTCGCCAGCTGCGAGATCTCGAGCGCCGCTGCCGAAGACTGGTCCGACGCGCGCTGGGCGGCCTCCTCCTCGCGGCGGATGTCCGCGACCAAGGCCGCCAGGGCTTCGCGCGCCTCCTGGATCTCGGTGGCGTCCACCCTGGGCAGGCGGGCGAGCAAATCTGCATCACCCGTCCACGGCGCGAGCCGGGCAAGCGCGTCGGCGGCCCCGCGCCTGGCGACGTCCAACTTGCCGCGCGCGGCGTCGCAGCGGGAGTCGGCGTCGGCGCCCAGC
Organism: Fulvimarina sp.; assembly: GCA_002700095.1. GTDB lineage: Bacteria > Pseudomonadota > Alphaproteobacteria > Rhizobiales > Rhizobiaceae > Jiella. The sequence goes on from PACL01000033.1 coordinate 93,478, forward strand.
GCCCGCGCCTCGTCGACGGCTGACTGCAACGCTTCGTCGGCGTCGCCGATTATGTTGGCGGCAAGGGCCGCCTCTGCACGACCCCGCCGCTCATCGATGCGTTGCCGCTCTTCCTGGAGCTGGCGCGCCGCCAGGCGCTGCTCGCCGTCGATACGGGAGAGCTCCCGCAAGCGCGCCGCGAGTTCACGCGGCGGCGCCGCATCGGCGTTCGGGCCAGCCTCGGCGCGGAGTCGGCGGACCGCCGCCGCCGCCTCGGCGTGCTCCGCCTCGAGGCCGACCAGGTCGCGCTTCGCCTTGATCTCGGCGCCCGCCTCAGCGACAAGGCGATCGACCTCTTCCGCCTCCCCGAGCACTTGCGCGTCGGTCGATACGGCGGCACGCCGGTCGGCGACGTCCGCGCGCAGGCTCTCGGCCGCTACCATCGCGCGCACCGCCTCATCCGCCTCACGGATCAGCTCCTCGGCGGCGGTCTCGCGCTGACGCCCGAAGTCTACGACCCCGTCGTAGTCGGCGAGCGCCGCCTTCTGCTCCTCGCGGCGCCGAGCGAGCGGTGCGATACGCCTGACGCGTTCGGCGGACCTGGACTCAGTTTGGACCGCGTCACGGTCGCGGCGCGCCGCTTCCAGTGCCTCGCGCGTCCGCTCCGTGGCGATCCTGGCGTCCGACCAGGCCTTTGGCTTCAACGCGTCATCGCGCACGATCCTCGCGGCCTCCGCAAGCTGGCGCTGGGCCTGCGTGAACGTGCGGCTACCACGGGTGGTCGGGCCCCAGATCGCGTCGGCCTCCGCCTCCAGGCGGCGTAGCTCGTCGGATACCCCGGTCAGGCCAGACCCCGCAGCGAATAGCGTGCGACCGACATCGTTCTTCGCCTCGACTACGGCTTGTCCGCCCAGACGGAGCGCGGCCTGATCCAGACTGAAGGAGAGGCCAAACGTGTCGCGGGTCTGGCCGCGCAACATCGCGGCGAGCGGCCCCTCATCGATAGCGGCGTCGTCGGCACCAAGCAAGGTGACGCCCGTCCCCTTCTTCCGGCGGCAGGCAAGCGTCATGCCGCCGTCCTCCAGCACCGCGCCGACGCGGAGCAGCGAGTAGTCGAACAGAAAGTTGTATGGCGATCGCTGGGGAAAGCCGAAGAGTAGGTCCGAAACCGCGGCCAGCGACGTCGTCTTGCCGGCCTCGTTCTCGCCGTAGATGACGTGGAGGTCGGGACTGCCGATACGGAAGTCCAGCTCGCAGTCCTCGAAACGCCCGTAACGTTCGAGCGAGAGGCGGGAAAACCGCATGCTCAGCCCTCCCTCGTGAGGCGCGACCGTAGCGCGGTCGACGCGGCGGCAAGGACGCCCGCCCAGTCACCCCGCGTAGCCCCCAGCCGCAGTTCGCCATCATTGCGCTCGCCGAGCGAAGTGCTCGCCGCCAGCATGAAGCGCTCGAGGTCGCGACCGATCGCGGCCACGAGGTCGGGATTGGTCGCCGCCCCGTCGATCATGGCGCCAAGGTCATCGCCGACCGCGACCGTCGTCCGCGCCGGTTCGGTCACATCGACCCGGACCTTCTCGACGAACAGGTCCGGGGAGATAGAGGTGGCGATCGCGCGCACGTCGTCGCGCAGCGTCGCGGCACGGTCGCGAAACGCGCCGGCCTCCGCCGTCTCCCCTACGAGCGTCACGCGCACGATCAGCGGCCGACCCGAGGCGTTCGTGCCGTGGAGGCCGACGAGCGCGGACCGCAGCACGTCCTCCGCGTCGTCCATGCCCGCCCCGGCGCAGTTCACGTCGAGACGGGCCCAGCGGATCACGTCAAGCTCGACCCGCTCCACCAACGCGACCTCGCCGTCGGCCACATCGACCAGGACCGCACCCTTGGCACCGGTCTCTCTGATGGTTCGGCCCTGCACGCTGCCGGGGAAGACGACGTAGGGCTCGTCGCTGACGACCTCGAACTCGTGAACATGACCGAGCGCCCAGTAGTTGTAGCCGCGCGACCGCAGGTCCTCGACGCTACAGGGCGCGTAGTCCGCATGGCCCTGCCGCCCGGCCAGGGCCGTGTGGAGCATGCCGATGTTGAAGACGTGCGGCTCGGCCGGCGGATAGGCGAGGACAAGGTTCTCGGTGACGGCCGGCGTCGAGAAGCTCTGGCCATGGACCGCGACGGAGAGGTGAGCGAGGCGGTGCGTCTCGGGCCGCCTCGAACCAAACAGATAGACGTTGGGCGGCCAGGGGACGGTGCGCGAGACCACCGAGGCCGCGTCGTGGTTGCCGGCCAGCAGGAATGCCGGGATGCCCGCCTGGTCGAGCCGCCCCATCGCCTTCGCGAAGTAGAGGCCGGTGCCCATGTCGCGCCAGTCGCCGTCGAAGAGGTCGCCCGCGATCACGACGAAGTCGACCGCCTCGTCGATCGCGAACTGCACGAGGTTATCGAAGGCTGCGCGCGTCGCCGAGCGGATCTCGTCGACGGGCAAGCCCTCGTATCTCGACAGGCCGTGCAGCGGGCTGTCGAGGTGGATGTCGGCTGCGTGCAGGAACCTGAAGCTCGTCAACTCATCCCCCCTGCGCCGGACCGGCCTCGCGTTCGGATGCCGCCAAGCTGACGGAATGTGAGAGCAATTCACCGCCACTTACAAGGCCTGATACTGGTTCGCACCGGATCAGACTCATCCACGGACCGTCGCACGATGGATCAGACGGCCCTCTTCGCCTGGTGGCTCTAGCCGACCGCTACGAATTGCGTGCAGTGAAGGTCTGCGTTCATCAACCCTTTGCGCGCCCTCTATTTGACTACGAATTTCTTGAATCCGTCAGCTCATTGAACGGTGACTAGCGTCCGCTTTCGGGATCACGCCGGCCCCCGTTGAATGACCGTTGTGGGCGCAGAGTTGCCGCAAGCCGTGCGCTATCGACTTCTGAACATGCGCAAACCTGGTCGTTCAAGGGCATAAGGAAACGGGACAGAATAGGCTCATTCCCAAACTGCTTCCAAAATCACCCGCGAGTATCTATCTTGGACTGGGGCGTTAACGCTCACTGCCTCCTCAAAAGGAATGAATGATGCTTGATCGGCATGTTGTACCTGTCGCGAGAAACGGGCGCATGAATCTTCCTTCAGCTCTTCGTGCGAAACTCGACTTGGAAAGCGGCGGCAAGGTCGTCTTTGTCGAAAAAGACGACGGAGAGGTGGAGGTGACAACCCTGCGTCGCTCCCTAAAGCGCGCACAGGATCTGGTGAGGCAATACATACCTGCGGACGTCAATCTTGTGGACGAGGTGATCGCCGATCGTCGCGCGGAAGCCCAACATGAACTGGAAGATGAGGCCTCTTGCAACGATCAGAGCGACCAGATCCAAAAATGAGCGGCTCTGTTCTGGACACCTCGGCAATCATGGCATTCTTGCGCAGCGAAATTGTAGGCGAAGAAGTCGGCCGAATGCTTGAAAATCGGGCGATCGTGTCGACCGTCAACGTGCAGGAGCTTCTGGCGAAACTGATCTCCAAAGGGATGAGCGTGGGCGATGCGCGTCTGACGGTTCGATCCTTGAACCTTGAAGGGCATGATCTCTCTTGGACGCTGGCGGAAAGCGCCGCTGAGATGATCGAGCATACCCAGGCTCACGGGTTGAGTTTGGGCGATCGAAGCTGCCTCGCTCTCGCCCGGGCTTTGAACATGCCAGCGGTCACGGCCGATCGCGCCTGGGCGAACGTAGCGGATGATCTGGGTGTAGACGTCGTCTTGATACGAGGATGAAGACGTGAGCCGAGAGCTTTCGACTCTTGCCCGAAGTTTCGCGAGGCTTATCCAGCTTTCGATGGATCGCATTCTGCACTATTCATCGGTAGTGATGGGGATGGAGTTCCCCCGATAACCGCCATGTTGGCTGATGACTCCTACCGAACGTCGTTTCCGGCGCGGTAGGGTCTTGTCCAGATCCCGGTCGCCCGGCCCGGGGATCATCATGCAAAGCAGCCTTACCTATCTCGTCGTCTTCATCGGAGCCGGATTCGGCGGCGCACTGCGCCACGGCGTCAACGTCGCCTCCTTGCGCGTCTTCGGATCCGGCTTTCCCTTCGGGACGCTCACCGTCAATGTCGTGGGCTCGCTTTCGATGGGCCTGTTGGCGGGGTATTTCGCACTCAGGTCGGAAGCCGGCCAGACGTGGCGGCTGTTGCTTACTACCGGCGTCCTCGGCGGCTTCACGACCTTCTCCACCTTCTCGTTCGACACGGCGCTGCTTTATGAGCGCGGGGAGATCAGCATCGCCGTTCTCTACGTCGCGCTTTCAGTCGGGGCGGCGCTCGTCGGCCTGTTCGCCGGCCTCTTATCATTCGACACTTCGCTTGAAATAGGAGGCCTTCATGCCCTCTCACCTGTCCCGACCTCAATTTCTTGACCTCGCCCGACGAGAGATCGGACCTCTTGCGGCGCTGTTGGTGGCAGCTGCGCTCGTCCTTTCGTTCGGCTATCTCGCGACGGAGGTGCTGGAGGGGGACACCGCAGGCTTCGACCAGGCCGTGGTCCTCGCCATGCGCACCAGCGGCAATCTGGCCGATCCCATCGGCCCCGCCTGGCTCGAAGAAATGGGGCGGGATGTGACGGCGCTCGGCAGCTACGCGTTCCTCGGCTTCGTGTTCTTTTCGGTACTGGGCTATCTCGTCCTGATCCGCAAGCGCTCCGCCGCCCTCCTCATGACGGCCGCGGGACTTGGCGGCGCTGTCCTCAGCACGATCCTCAAACTCGGCATCGATCGCGCCCGTCCCGACCTCGTTCCCCATGCCGCCCGCGTCTTCACCGCCAGCTTTCCGAGCGGCCACGCGACGCTTTCCGCCGTCACCTTCCTGACGCTTGGAGCGCTCCTGACCCGCATGCATGCCGAGCGCCGGATCAAGGTTTACTTTATGGCGCTGGCCGTGATCCTCACCGTCGCCGTCGGCCTCAGCCGGCTTTACCTCGGCGTCCACTATCCGACCGACGTGATCGCCGGATGGGCGGTGGGAGCCGCCTGGGCGATCCTGTGCTGGGTGGCGGCCGTCTGGCTCCAACAGCGGGGCGAGGTGGAAAGGCCCACCGCATCCCACCCCGATCTACGCGAAGCACCTGAGGAAGCCTCATGAAGACGGTTCTCGCATCCTGGCAGTTCTGGGCCCTGCTCTCGGCGGCGTTCGCGGCCTTCACCGCGATTTTCGCCAAGGTCGGGGTCGAGAACGTCAACTCCGACTTCGCCACCTTCATCCGGACCATCGTCATCCTGGCGGTTCTCAGCGCCATTCTGGCGGCGACAAGGCAGTTCCAGTCCTTCGGCACGATCTCCAGCCGGAGCTATCTCTTTCTCGTGCTCTCAGGGATGGCGACGGGCGGCTCCTGGATCTGCTACTTCCGGGCGCTGAAGCTCGGCGACGCCGCGCGGGTCGCACCGATCGACAAATTGAGCGTCGTGCTGGTCACAGTGTTCGGCGTGATCTTTCTCGGGGAGCATCTGTCCTTGCCGAATTGGCTCGGCGTCGCCCTGATCGCGGGGGGCGCGATCCTCGTCGCCTACAAAGGATAGGACATGGAAGCCCCGCCGCCGGATTCAGAGCTGCGCAGGATCGTTCGCCGCGTGGCGGTCCTCAACCTCTCCTATTTCGGCATCGAGTTCGCGGTCGCCCTTGCCATCGGCTCGGTGTCGCTCTTCGCCGACAGCGTGGATTTCCTCGAGGACGCTTCCGTCAACTTCCTGATCCTCATCGCACTCGGATGGTGCGTGGTGCGGCGCGCTCGTGTTGGCATGGCGCTGGCGGGCCTCCTGCTCGTGCCCGGCCTCGCGACCCTCTGGATGGCATGGGAGAAGTTCAACATGCCCGCGCCGCCCGAACCAGTACCGCTAACCCTGACGGGGGCCGGGGCCTGCGCGGTTAATCTCGCCTGCGCCTACATGCTCGCCCGCTATCGCACCCATGGCGGCAGCCTCACTCGCGCGGCCTTTCTCTCCGCTCGAAACGACGTTCTTGCCAACATCGCGATCATCGCGGCGGGACTGGTGACGGCCTTCCTGTGGGCGTCCGCCTGGCCCGACCTGATCGTCGGCCTGGGAATCGCCGCGATGAACGCGGACGCTGCTCGAGAAGTCTGGGAAGCGGCCCGCGAGGAGCATCGATCGGCCGAGGCTTAGAACAATTGGCTGTCGCTAAACTCCTGAAAATTTCGAGTAGCGCTTAAGTTGGCTTGATCTGCCGATGGATGCAGTATTGCGACCCGTACACGCGCTCCAGGGTGCGCTACTCGTCGCGGATCGTGCCGGGCAGCGAGGCCGCGAAAACGGCCCAAAGGCCGAGCGCGGCGGCGGAGCGGCCCGCGATCGCGGCGCCGAGCAATACCAGACCCCAGCCGACGAGCTGGGGATTGCGGCTCACCCGATAGGCTCCGCCGGTTGCGAGCTCGCCCATGCGCGTGCCGGACGTCTCGGGAGGGGCCAGGGTCATTTGCGCGGCGGCATAGAGGGAAGCGCCAGCGCTGGCGAGAATGAGGCCGGTAGCACCGGCTGCCCTCGCGCCGATCGGAAGCGGCCGCGGTTTCCGCCAAGCCGCCACCGCGAGCAGGGCGGCGTGAAGGCCATAGGCCAGGTAGGCCGACGCGGAGGTGGACGGCCGAAGGCGCCCCAACTCCCCATAGTCGTGGCGCGCCCGGCGGCGCGTCGTCGCCGCCAAAGCGAGGACAACGGCCGCACCGGATATGAGCGCGACGGCACGGGCCGGGTCAGCTCTCATCGGCTTGCTCCCGCGCTTCGCCGAGAGCGTCCCAGCCCTGCCAGACGATCACCGGGAGCATGAGCAGCGCCCCGGCTGAGTCCGCCCACCACCAGCCGAAGGCGGCGTTAAGCCCGACGCCGAGGAGCAGCGAGAATGACATCCAGGAGCACACCCAGGTCTCGGCGGCGTCGGCCTGGAGCGCCTTACTGTTCATTTCGCGCCCGGTGCGCTGCTTCGTCCAGGCGAGAGCCGGCATGACGAGGAGGGAGAGCACCGACAGCACGAGGCCGACCATTGACGTGTCGGGTGCCTCGCGAGCCAGCAGCGCCGGGATGCTCTCGAAGAGGATGTAGGCGGCCAGCGCGAAGAACGTGCCCGCCACCACATAGAGCGCGCGGCGTTCGGCCTTGCCGCGCTCGCCGATTTCCGCCTCGGGACCGGCGCTGTAGAGCCGCCAGAGCAAGCCGATCGCGGAGGCAACCTCGATGACGCTGTCCATGCCGAAGGCGATCAGGGCCGTGCTGCCGGAAATAATCCCGGCCCCGATCGCGACCAACGCCTCGACGACGTTCCAGGCGACGGTGAGCCACTCGAGGCGCAGCGCACGCCGGTGTAGCGCCTTGCCATCCATCGTGTTCACGGCCGCCATCAGCGCGCTTCCGGCGGCTCAGCCGGACGATCGGCATGGAAGCGCAGGAGGCGCAGCGCGTTGATCGTGACGAGCACGGTGGCGCCGGTGTCGGCCAGGATCGCCATCCAGAGCGTCGTCGTGCCGGTCAGGGTCGTTATCAGGAAGATGGCCTTCAGCCCGAGCGCGAGTGCGATGTTCTGCCAGATGTTGCCGAGCGTCGCGCGCGACAGCTCGACCAGCTCGGCCACGCCCGTGACGCGGTTCTTGAGCAAAGCGGCATCCGCCGTTTCCAGCGCAACGTCGGTGCCGCCGCCCATGGCAATGCCGACCGAGGCAGCGGCCAGCGCCGGCGCATCGTTGATGCCATCGCCCACCATTGCGATGCCGCCCTGCGCCTTCAGCACGCCGATCTCGGCGAGCTTGGCATCCGGCAGCAGTTCGGCTTTTGCCTCCAGGCCAAGGCTATCGGCGATCGCGGCGGCGGTGCGCCGATTGTCGCCGGTCAGCATGACGGTGCGGACGCCAAGCGCATTGAGGCGGGCCACGCCTGCGGCCGCGTCCTCGCGGGGCTCGTCGCGCAGGGCGACGACGCCAAGGATTCGCTTGCCGCCGAGAACCACCACAGCCGTCTTGCCCTCGGCCTCCAAAGAAACAAGCCGGGCACGGATCGCCTCGGGCACCTCGCCCTGCTCGGCGGCATAGCGCGGCGAGCCGACCGAGACGAAGCCTTCGCGCAGGCGCGCCGTCACGGTCTTACCGGGGATCGCCATCGCCCCGCCGAACACCTTCGGCAGTTCGAGGCCGCGCGCCTCGGCCGCCTCTACGATGGCGGCGCCAAGCGGGTGGCTGGACCCGCGCTCGACGGCCGCGGCCTTGGCCAGGATTTCGGCCTCGTCGCCCTCCACGGCGATCACGTCCGTGATCCGCGGACGTCCAATCGTCAGAGTGCCCGTCTTGTCGAATGCGACGGTGCGCACCTTGCCCAGGGTCTCCAGCGCCGCGCCGCCCTTGATCAGGAGCCCGCGCCGGGCCCCGGCGGCAAGGCCGGAGGCGATCGCCGCCGGGGTGGAGATTACAAGAGCGCAGGGGCAGGCGATGAGCAGCGTCGCCAGCCCGCGATAGACCCAGGTCGACCACTCCGCTCCGAATAGGAGCGGCGGCACGACCATGATCAGGGCCGCTACCAGCATGGCCGCAGGCGTGTAAACGGCGCTGAACCGGTCGATGAAGCGGGCCGTTGGCGCCTTCGAGCCTTGCGCCTCCTCGACGAGGTGAATGATGCGGGCGATCGTGTTGTCGGCGGCCGTGCGGGTGATGCGCACGCGCAGCACGCCATTGGCGTTGATGCTGCCGGCATAAACGGTGCTACCCGCCTCCTTCAGCACCGGGACGGACTCACCCGTGACCGGCGCCTCGTCCATCTCGGACATGCCATCGATCACCTCGCCGTCCGAGGGCACGCGATCACCGGGCCGCACCACGACGATATCGCCGATGGCGAGCCGTTCGACCGGAACCTCCGAGACGGCGCCACCCTGCTCAAGGCGCGCGACGCGCGGCACGAGGTTCATCAGCGCCTCGATTCCGGCGCGTGCCCGGCCAGAGGCGACGTTCTCAAGCAGCTCGCCCACGGCGAAGAGGAAGACAACAACCGCCGCCTCCGCGCCCTCGCCGATCGCGATGGCGCCGATCGCGGCGACGGTCATCAGGGTTTCGATGCTGAAGGGCGTGCCGTGGCGTGCTCCGGCGACAGCACGCCGGGCAATCGGGACCAGGCCGAGCAGCGCCGCGGCCACATAGGCCCATTCCGCTAGATCGGGCGCGACCGCCGCGACGATGAAGGCCAGGATGAGGACAGCGCCGGTGCCAAGAACAAGCTGCCCTTTGCGCGTCCGCCACCAAGCTCCATCGGCGACCGTCGATGGAGCTTCAAAAGCGGGACGGTCGGCCGACGTCTGAGCGTCGAGTGAATGCGGAGCGTAGCCGAGGGAACGGATGCGCTCCTCGATTGCCTTGCGCGAGGTGCGGTCCTCATCGAAGACGAGGGAAAGCCGTTCCAGCCCGACATTGACATTGATGTCGCTGACGCCGGGCAGGCGCTTCAGTCCGTTTTCGACCTTCAGAGCGCAGGCTCCGCAATCCATGCCTTCGACACGGAACTTGAGTTGGGTGGCGGCCTCGGCTGCCATGGTGTCACCTCGACTTCTTCGATGTCAGATCGTATATGCACCCTGTAGCAACTACAGGGTCAAGGTCATGGCGCGCAAAAACCTCGCTATCGGGGATCTCGCAAAGGCGACGTCCACGAAGGTGGAGACGATCCGCTATTACGAGCGGATCTCGCTCCTGCCGGCGCCGGAGCGCACGGCTGGCAACTACCGCAGCTACTCGGCCGTCCATTTGGGCCGCCTCAGTTTCATCCGCCGGGCGCGCGATCTCGGCTTCTCCATCGATCAGGTTCGTGACCTTCTCGGGCTGTCGGACCAGCGCGACCGTCCCTGCGAGGCGGTCGATGCGATCGCGCGCGAGCACCTGACCGAGGTGAAGCGCAAGATCCGGGATCTTCAGGCTCTACGCCGGGAGCTGGACAGCTTTCTCAGCCAATGCAGCCGCGGCACGGTCGCCGAGTGCCAGATCATCGAGGCGCTGTCGCCGAGCGCAACACTGAGGGGGCATCCGCACTCCAGAGACTGAGTAAAACGAGTGTGGCTCGCTCTCGCCCATCAGCTTAGCGACGCAGCAGGTCCTCCTGTCAGATCCGGCCTCACGTTGCTGATGATAAAGCGGCTCCGCGGCAGAGCAGGGAGCCTCGAATAATCGATCCGCAGGTTCTGCTCCGGCACGTCGTATCGGATGCGCCTGGACAATGTCTTAGAGGCGAGTTTCATCAGCTCGATCGTGATCCACTCGCCCGGGCATCGGTGGTGAACGTGGAATTCGCCGCCACCTTGAGGAATGAAGCTGAAGGGGCTCCGGTCCCAATCGCGAAACCGCTCGGGCTGAAACGCCTCGGGCGATTCCCATGACCGGGCATCACGGTCCGTCCCGTACAGGTCCAGGAGAACACGGCGTCCTTTCGGGAATGGATATCCGTTCCATTCGAACTCGCGGCGCACCCGTGCCGCGACAGCGGGGAAGAAAGGATAAAATCGCCGGACCTCCTGCACGAAGGATTCGGTGTAACTGGCATTATCATCGGCTTGGAGCTTGCGCCGGCATTCGGGATGGCGATGCAGAGCGTGGGCGGCGAAGGTGATATAGACGCCGACGGCTACGATCGGTCTGATCACATTGA
>PACL01000034.1 GCA_002700095.1 Fulvimarina sp.
CAGAACGGCAATGTCCGCGGCGTCGTCGCCCTGGTGAAGTCGCTGGCCTCGGCGATCTCCATCGGCACCGGCGCCTCGGTCGGCCGCGAGGGGCCGATCATCCAGATCGGCTCGTCCTTCGGCTCGACCTTCGCCCGGGCGCTCAACCTCGTCCAGCACCAGAAGATCACGCTTCTTTCGGCCGGCGCCGGCGCCGGCATCGCCGCGACCTTCAACACCCCCCTCGGCGGCGTTCTGTTCGCCTCGGAAGTGCTGCTCCCGGAAGTTTCGACCCGCACCTTCCTGCCGGTGGTCGTCGCCACCGCGACGTCGACCTATGTCTACCGGGCGGTCATGGGGGTCGAATCAGCCTTCGTCGTGCCCTTCGACGGGCTGGCCCAGGGCCATGTCGTCAACGGCGCGGAGCTGCTTCTCGCGGCGCTTCTCGGCGTTCTCATGGGGCTTGCTGCCTGGGCTTTCGTCAAGCTCCTCGCCAAGGCCGAGGACGTGTTCGAGGAATCGGGCATCAACCCCTATCTGCAGAACGTCATCGGCATGTTCGCCGTCGGCCTTCTCGGCTACGGTTTCCTGCAGTTCACCGGCCACTACCACATCTACAGCGTCGGCTATTCGACCATCCAGGACGTCCTCAGCGGCGGCATGACCACCGCCTGGCTGCTCCTGCTGCTGTTCGTCGGCAAGCTCGTCGCCACCTGCCTGAGCCTGGGTTCGGGAGCCTCGGGCGGCATCTTCTCGCCGAGCCTGTTCATGGGCGCGACGCTGGGCGGCGCCGTCGGCGTCGTCGGCGAGGCGCTGTTGCCGGGAGCCGGCATCACGCCCACCACCTTCGCCATCATCGGCATGGGCGCCATGGTCGGCGGCGCCACCTCGGCGGCGATGACGGCGATCGTGATGATCTTCGAGATGACCCGCGACTACGAGATCATCCTGCCGCTGGTCCTGTCGGTTGCCCTGGCGATCGGGGTGAGGCGGGCGCTCACCACCGCCGACATCTACACGATCAAGCTGCGCAACCGCGGCAAGCCCATCCCGACCGACCGCACCACCAACATGTTCCTGGTGCGCTCGGCGAGCGAGGTGATGTACCGGGACTTCGTCGTCCTGCCGGGCTCGATGACCGTCGCGGAGGCGCTGAAGCAGGTGGAGGTCCACAAGACCCGGGTGATCACAACCGACGGCACCCGCATCACCGGCTTCGTGCGCTTCGGAACGGTGCCCTACGAGGCCGACCGCTTCGCCAGGCAGACCCTCGGCGACATCGCTTCGTCGGAGTTCATCATCGCCTCCACGGGCAACAACCTCAACACCGTCGTGACCCGGATGAACCGGCGCAACCGGACCTATGCCATCGTCGTGCGCGACACCCGCGGCCTGCCGCGGCCCGAGGACATCGCCGGCATCATCGGCCGCGAGGAAATCGCCAACGCGCTGGTGCGCAACCACTACGGCTGACGGCGCGTGAACAGGCCGCGGACGGGGCAATCCGTCCGCGGCCATCGTTCGTGTCGGATCCCTTCTGCGACCCCCAGACCCTTCGCGAGCCGGGGCCCGTCGACCCTGAGGGTCAGAACTCCTCCCAGTCCTTGACGTCGTTGGCCGGCCTCGGCACGGCCTGGGCCTGTGGCCGGATCTGCGCGACGGCCTTCGGCCTTGGGGCCGGCGCCCTTGCAGCCGCGGTGCGGCCGCCGGTCACGGCTTCGCTCATCTGGAACTTCGCGACGATCCCGGCGAGCCGTTCGGTGTCGCTGCCGAGGGCCTGGCAGGCGGCGGTCGCCTGCTCGACCATGGCGGCGTTCTGCTGGGTGACCTTGTCCATCTGGTCGGCCGCGGTCGAGACTTCCTTGAGGCTCGTCGCCTGTTCCTTGGCGCTCGCGGCGATCGCGGCGATGATCTCCGCCATCGAGGCGACCTCGGAGACGATCTCCTGGAGGCTCTTGCCGGAGGCGGTGACGAGTTCCACGCCGCGCTCGACCTGTTCCGACGAGGTCGTGATCAGGCCCTTGATTTCCTTGGCCGCTTCGGCTGAGCGCTGCGCCAGCGCCCGGACCTCCTGGGCGACCACCGCGAAGCCCTTGCCGGCCTCGCCGGCGCGCGCCGCCTCGACGCCGGCATTCAGGGCGAGGAGGTTGGTCTGGAAGGCGATCTCGTCGATCACGGAAATGATCTGGGTGATCTTCTGGGACGATCCCTCGATCGCGTTCATCGCGGTGACCGCTTCGGCGACGACCTCGCCGCCCCGCGTCGCCTTGCGCCGTGCCGCCTCGGCGGTGTTGCGGGCCTGGCCGGCGCCGTCGGCGGTCTGGTCGACGGCTGCGGTGACCTCGCCGATCGCTGCGACGGTCTCTTCCAGGCTCGCCGCCTGCTGCTCGGTGCGCTGGGCGATGTCGTTGGTCGCGACGATCATCTCGGAGATGCCGGTGCGGTTGGTCAGGATCAGCGACATGACCTCGCCGAAGGCGCGTTCGAGGGTCGCGACGCTGTCGTTGAAGAGCGAGCGGACGCCCTCGTAGTCGGAGGAGAACGGCCTGTCGAGGCGCACCGTCAGGTCGCCGCCGGCCAGCTTTCCGAAGCCGCCTTCGACCTCGGCCATGAAGAACTCGTGGGCCCTGACGTATTCCTCGCCCATCTCGTCGTTGCGGCGGCGCTCGATCTCCTTCTGCGCGGCGACCTCGATCTGTTCCTGCTTCAGCGCCTGCTGCTCGATGACGGCGTGGCGCAGTCTCTCCACCGAGCGGGCCATCTGGCCGATCTCGTCACGTCGGTCGAGACCGTCGACGGTCCCGTCGGTGCGGCCCTCGGCGACCTTGCCGATCGTCAGGGCGAGGCTCTGCAGCGGCCGGAACATGCGGCGGGAGACGATGAGCGCGAGGACCCCGATCGTCGCGGCGACGACAAGGGCGATCAGGCCGAATCGGATCTCCAGGGCTTCCACCGACGACAGGAACTCGGCCTTGGGCACGCCGACATAGAGAATGCCGACGGTCTGGCCGCTCTTGTCCTTGATCGGATCATAGGCCGTGAAGAAGGCCGTCCCCAGGATGTCGGCCTCGCCGCGATAGGGCTTTCCGTCCTTCAGGACGGCGTCGTAGACGGGGCCGGCCGCGAGCGTTGTGCCGATGGCACGGCTGCCGTCCGGCTTCTTCACATTGGTCGCGACGCGGGTGTCGCCCATGAAGATGGTCGCGGTTCCCCCGACCAGTTCCTTGATCCGGTCGACCGGGGTGTTGAAATCGTTGAGCGGCTGGAAACCCGCATACAGCGTGTCGCCGTCGCGCTTGAACCACTCGCCATAGCGTCCGATGACATCCCAGGCGACGCGCATGTTGGCTTCCTGGCGCTCGCTCGCGCGTCCCAAACTGTCGCTTCGCACTTCGAGCAGCGCGACGACGGACAGGAGAACGGCAACGATCGCGATGGCGCCGAGAACCATCGCCGAGACTTTTGCCGAAAGACTGGATTTGAACATCGCGCGACCTGCCAACCAATGTTGTTGTACGAATTTTTGGGATTTGCCGACGGCGAGAGCCACGTCGGCCGCCCGCAGGAATTCCTTCCATTATCCATGCAAGACTAAACATTTCGTTGCCGGAAGGTCATCAGCCCTTAAGGTAATCCTATTCGGGAAGGTCTCCATTCCAACTATTTCGCAAGGGGCTGCTCGGAAACTGCCGCACCACTGCAGTGGCTGGTCTTCGCCCTGAGGTCGAGCGCGGACGAATCGATGCGCCCACTGTTGGAGCCGGGCGGCATCTGCTTCATCAGGGTAGAGGCTTGGCATTTATCGGGCCACGGGAGTGAAGTGATTCTCGACACGCTCGTCGAGTGATCTGGCCACAATGGCAGCCAGCCGCTTTGGATCTCGAGGGCAGCGGAGCAACGCAGAGACATACGCGGGCGGATGCCACGAACCTGCGAGCGGATCCGGCGCGCAGCAACTGCCGGATCTTCTCCGGACGATCGGCGGCGGCGGGGGACGGATGGAAGCAGTGGAGAGCGATCTTCCCGCAGGACGCAGCGCCGATGCCACGCACGGCGATGACTCCCGAGGTGCGACAGGCAAAACGCCGCCCGACCGCCACAAGCGGTAACGCCTGTCGTCCTGCCATTGGAAGATATTTCACTGGAAGAAGAATTGGAGCGGGCGAAGGGATTCGAACCCTCGACCCCAACCTTGGCAAGGTTGTGCTCTACCCCTGAGCTACACCCGCCCGCTCCTCGGCGGCGATCCGTTTCCGGCGCCGCGGACGGGCGCTATATCGCTCAAAGAATCGGACAATGCAACAGCCAATTTGCGCCCGTCGCAAATTCGTCGGCTACGGGGGCGTCGGCCGGCGCCGGCCTTCACCCGGACCGCCCCATGGGCTATGGCTCAGGCCGTTCATTTACAGGCAAGAACGACGGGGCAGGCGGTGCCGGCGACACGTGACGAACTGATGACATATCTGGCCGAGCGCGCGATCGAGGCGACGACCATCGAGCACCCGGCCCTGTTCACGGTGGCCGAGTCGCAGAACCTGCGCGGCGAGATCGCCGGCGGCCACACGAAGAATCTCTTCGTGAAGGACAAGAAGGGCCGCCACTTCCTCGTCGTGGCCGAGGAGAGCCGCGCGGTGAATCTGAAGTCGCTGCACCGGCTGATCGGGGCGCAGGGCCGGCTGTCCTTCGCCAGCGCCGAGGCGATGATGGCGCTGCTCGGCGTCGAGCCGGGATCGGTGACCGCCTTCGGCGTCCTCAACGATCGCGAGGGGCAGGTGACGGTGGTGCTTGATGAAGGTTTGCTCGTGCACGATATGGTGAACTGCCATCCGCTGACGAACACGGCGACCACCACGATCGCCACCGGCGGATTGATGACATTCTTCAGGTCGACCGGGCACGAGCCTCTCGTGATCCGGCTCGACGGCGAAACAGATCAGGGCAACGGGCGGGACGGATGAGCGACAATCCCTACGGCAATCCCTATGGCGGCCCCCAGGGGAGTTTCGGCCAGCAGACGGTGGGGCTCGGCGAGGCCGGCGCACCCGGCGCAGCCGGGGCGAGGCCGCAACAGCCGGCGGCCCCGGCAGGCAACGGCCTCACGGGCCTCGGCCAGCCGGCCGCCGCGCCGCAAGGGCTGATCAAGGACACGACGACGGCAACCTTCGCGGCCGACGTCATCCAGGAATCGCGCC
The DNA here is from genome assembly GCA_002700095.1 of Fulvimarina sp. Taxonomy (GTDB): domain Bacteria; phylum Pseudomonadota; class Alphaproteobacteria; order Rhizobiales; family Rhizobiaceae; genus Jiella. Next base: position 5,172 of record PACL01000034.1, read on the forward strand.
GCCAGCCGGTGCTCGTCGATTTCTGGGCCCCCTGGTGCGGGCCCTGCAAGCAGCTGACGCCGATCCTCGAAAAGGCCGTCCAGGCCGCTGGCGGCAAGGTCAAGCTGGTCAAGATGAACATCGATCAGCATCCCTCCGTCGCCGGCCAGCTCGGCGTCCAGTCGATCCCTGCGGTGTTTGCCTTCGTGAACGGCCAGCCGGTGGACGGCTTCATGGGCGCGCTGCCGGAGAGCGAGGTCCAGGCCTTCATCGGGCGGCTCACGGCCGGCCAGCCGGGCGGCGACCCCATCGCCGAGGCCCTCGATGAGGCGAACAAGCTTCTTGCCGGTGGTGACGCCGCCAGCGCCGCGCAGCTTTTCGGGGCGATCCTCCAGCACGAGCCCGGCCAGGCCGGCGCCACCGCGGGGCTTGCCGAGTGCTACCTCGCATCCGGCGATACCGAGCGGGCCAAGACGCTGATCGAACAGCTTCCCGCGGACAAGGCCGAGGATCCGGCCGTGGCGGCGGTCCGGGCCAAGGTGAAGCTGAAGGAGGAGATCGCCAGGCTCGGCGACCCGGTGCAGCTGCAGGCGCGGCTCGAGGGCGACGCCGACGATCACCAGGCCCGCTTCGACCTCGCTCTCATCGCCAATGCCACGGGCGACCGTCAGACTGCGGCCGGCCATCTCCTCGAAGTGATGCGGCGCGATCGCAGTTTCGGCGATGACGCGGCGCGGCTGAAGCTTCTGGAGTTGTTCGCCGCATGGGGGCCGACCGATCCTGCCACCAAGGAGGCGCGGCGCCGGCTCTCCTCGCTGCTGTTCTCCTGAGCGGAGTTTCCCGGAAATTGTCACCGGTTCTGGGACAAAAACTCTGCTGAAACAAAAGGTTCTAATCAGGCATTCGCCGGGGTGCCAGCGAAGGCCTGCTTAGGGGCCGCACACGAGCCGCAGCCCCAGGGCCGGTGTGCCGGCCGGAGCCCATCGCCTCGGCACGAAATGGTGCGCGTGGTGGCCGGCTCCGCGCCGTCAAGGCGGGCTGATGCCAGGCTCCAGCGCCGTGCCGATGCGGGCTGTGCCAATATGCGCCTTGCGCGCCAGTCGGCGCCAGGCAAGCTGCGGGAGGCGTGACGACAGGCCTTGAGATCGGCGGTCGTCGTTCCACCTTTGCGAGAAGGGCGACGGAGGCAATTCTTGGTTCAGGCGGGAAATTCCACATACACGGACGAATCCGATCTCCCGGCGACGATTCCGGTGTTTCCGCTGACCGGGGCGCTGCTGCTCCCCGGCGGCCAGCTGCCGCTCAACATCTTCGAGCCGCGCTATGTCCAGATGATCGACGATGCGTTGGCCGGCTCGCGGATCATCGGCATGATCCAGCCGAGCCTCGACGGCGACCACAACGACGCCGGCGAGCCGAAGCTCTGCGAGGTCGGCTGCATGGGCCGGATCGCCTCCTATGCCGAATCCGGCGACGGCCGCTACATCATCAGCCTGCAGGGGATCGCCCGTTTCCGCGTCGTCGAGGAGCTGTCGGCGCGCGCGCCCTACCGCACCTGCAGGATCACCGCCTTCCTCGCCGATCTGAGGACCGGCCGGGGCGACGAGGCGGTCGACCGGGAGGGCCTGCTCAGGGCATTCCGAAAGTTCTTCGAGGCGAACGAGATGGAGGCCGACTGGGATTCGATCGCCCGGGCTTCCAACGAGACCCTGGTCAACGCCCTGTCGATGATGTCGCCTTATGGTGCGGCGGAAAAGCAGGCGCTGCTCGAGGCGAGCGACCTGAAGATGCGGGCCGAGACGCTGATCGCCATCACCGAGATCGCGCTCGCCCGCGACGGCGGCGAGGACGGCTCGACCACACTGCAGTGACGCCATGCGTTGGCGCGCGCATCCCTGCGATCCCCAGCGCCCGGCCCCGATCCGAACGGAAGACCTCATGAGCGAACGCAACCGGGACGGCCAGCCGGACCCCAAACTTCTCGAATTGCTGGTCTGCCCGCTGACCAAGTCGCAGCTGATCTACGACCGCGAGAACAACGAGCTGATCTCCAAGGCGGCCAAGCTCGCCTTCCCGATCCGCGAGGGCATCCCGATCATGCTGCCCTCGGAGGCCCGCGAGATCGACTGATCCGGCTCACCCTCGATCACCGGTCCGGGATCTGGCCAGGCGATCGCTTCGAAGTGTGATCGGTAGGGGCATGGCCCCGCCAGATGGTGCCCGTCCACTCACGCATAAGAACCATCCACCCGCACGAAAAAGCCCGCGGCGATCGCTCGCCGCGGGCTTTTCTCGTTCTGCCGGAACTGCCGGCGACGCGAGCGCCGCCGACATGGCCCCGGATCAGTCGTCGTCGCGGTTCTTCAGGGCCGCGCCGAGGATGTCGCCGAGCGAGGCACCGGAGTCCTGCGACCCGTACTGCGCCACGGCTTCCTTTTCCTCGGCGATCTGCAACGCCTTGATCGACACGCCGACCTTGCGGGCCTTCTTGTCGAACTGGGTGATGCGCGCATCGACCTTCTGGCCGACCTGGTAGCGCTCGGGGCGCTGCTCGTCGCGGTCACGGGCAAGGTCGGAGCGGCGGATGAAGGAGGTCAGATCGGTATCGACGATCTTCACCTCGAGGCCGCCTTCCTTGACCTCGGTCACTTCGCAGGTGACCACCGAGCCACGGCGGATTTCGCCGGCCTCGGCCGCGTCGACGAACGGATCACCGGCGACCTGCTTCATGCCGAGGGAGATGCGCTCTTTGTCGACATCGACGTCGAGGACCTGGGCCTTGACCATGTCGCCCTTGTTGAACTCCTCGATCACCTGCTCGCCCGGACGGTTCCAGTCGAGATCGGAGAGATGGACCATGCCGTCCACGTCGCCTTCGAGGCCGATGAACAGGCCGAACTCGGTCTTGTTCTTGACCTCGCCCTCGACCTGGGTGCCGACCGGGAACTTGTCGCGGAAGGCTTCCCACGGGTTCTGCAGGGTCTGCTTGAGGCCGAGCGAGATGCGGCGCTTGTTCGGGTCGACCTCGAGAACGACGACCTCGACTTCCTGGGAAGTGGAGAGGATCTTGCCCGGGTGGACGTTCTTCTTGGTCCAGGACATCTCCGAAACGTGGATGAGGCCCTCGATGCCCGGCTCCAGCTCCACGAAGGCGCCGTAGTCGGTGATGTTGGTGACGCGGCCGGTGACCTTGACACCCATCGGGTACTTGACGCCGATGCCGTCCCAGGGATCCGCCTCGAGCTGCTTCATGCCCAGCGAGATGCGGTGGGTTTCCTGGTTGATCCGGATGATCTGGACCTTGACGGTCTGGCCGATCTGCAGGATCTCGGTCGGATGGTTGACGCGGCGCCAGGCCATGTCGGTGACGTGCAGCAGGCCGTCGATGCCACCGAGGTCGACGAAGGCGCCGTAGTCGGTGATGTTCTTGACGATGCCGTCGACGGTCTGACCCTCTTCGAGGTTCTGGACGATCTCCGAACGCTGCTCGGCCCGCGACTCCTCGAGGACGGTCCGGCGCGACACGACGATGTTGCCGCGGCGCTTGTCCATCTTGAGGATCTGGAAGGGCTGCGGCGTGTTCATCAGCGGCGTGACGTCGCGGATCGGCCGGATGTCGACCTGGGAGCGCGGCAGGAAGGCCACGGCGCCGTCGAGGTCGACGGTGAAGCCGCCCTTGACCTGGTTGAAGATCTGGCCTTCGACCTTCTCGTTGGCGTTGAACTTCTCTTCGAGGCGAACCCAGCTCTCCTCGCGGCGAGCCTTGTCACGCGACAGGACGGCTTCGCCCAGCGCGTTCTCGATGCGCTCGACATAGATCTCGACGGTGTCGCCGATCTTCAGGTCGCTGTGGTTGCCCTTGCCGCCGAATTCCTTGAGCGGCACCCGGCCTTCGACCTTCAGACCGGCATCGATGACGGCCATGTCTTTTTCAATCGCGACGACGGTGCCCTTGACCACCATGCCTTCGGCGACGTCCTGCTCGTGAAAGGAAGCTTCGAGCAGCGAAGCGAAGTCTTCGCGCGAGGGGTTGAGGTTAGACATTCTTTCTCCTTGGGGACCCTTCCCACCTATCGTTCGAAAGGAAGGGCATGCGCCTCGGGGTATCCGCCCCGCGCGGGTTGAGCGTTGTCGGATCGTCCGTTCCCGGCTTCTGGCCCCCGCGATCGATCGGCGGAAGCCTCCAGGGGCGCCCGGCAACGCGTGCGGCGGGCGAGAATGGTCGGCGCTCGAAAAGCCTGGACCGGACGATGTTCACGGCATGGCAGGGCGAGGCGAAAGGACGCCGCCGCTCATAACCGAAAAGGGCTCGCCTCCCTTCGGATGCGGCCCCTCAATGCCTGTCCGGTTCCGCCAGTGCGCGATCGACGACCTCGCAGGCGGCCCGGAATGCCGCATCTATATCCAATTCGCTGGTATCCAGCAAGTGCGCGTCGTCGGCCGGCCGGAGCGGCGCGACGGCCCGGCCGGAGTCGCGTTCGTCGCGTGCCTTCACCTCGGCGAGGATGCGGGCGTAGTCGACGTCGTCGCGGCCGTGGGAGAGAAGCTCGTCGGTGCGCCGCCGAGCCCTGACCTCCGCCGAGGCGGTGACGTAGATCTTCACCCGCGCGTTTGGACAGATCACCGTGCCGATGTCGCGGCCGTCGAGCACGGCACCCTCGGCGCGCGCGGCAAAGCCCCGCTGGAAGGCGACGAGCGCTTCGCGGACCGCGGCATGGACGGCAACGCGGGAGGCGAGTTCGCCGGCCTCGTGGCCGCGGAGGGTCGGATCGTCGAGATGGGCGAGATCGAGCGCGCGGGCGTAGTCGGCCGCCTGGTCCGGATCGTCCGGATCGGCACCGGCCGCCGCGATCTGGCGTCCGACGGCCCGGTAGAGCAGGCCGGTGTCGAGATAGGGCAGGCGGTAGTGATCGGCGACGCGCTTGGCGAGCGTCCCCTTGCCCGCGGCCGCCGGTCCGTCGATCGCGATGGTCAGCGGGGATGTCATGATGCGAGCTCTTCGGGTTCGGCAGCGAGCGGCTGAAGCGTGATCTCGCCGCAGGAATGGAGAATCAGAAGCACGGCGGCGATCAGGCTTCCGAGGACGTAGGGAATGGCGAGGAAGAACAGGATGAGGGAGAACTCCCCGATCCAGCCGGCCATGGTCACCAACAGGCCGACGAACCCGTCCTGGGCACCCAGCGTCGCCGCGCCGCCGGAGGGCCGCGCGAACGGCGCCATGACCTCCTCGCGCCGCACCAGCAGCGCGACGGTCAGGGAGGCGAGGACCACCAGCGGGACCGTCAGGAGGCGCACGAGCCGCCTCCCCAGCCCGGCCGGTATCGCCACGAGGGCGCGGGCCCGGCGGCGGCCATGGATCGCCGCCAGTGGCGCGAAGAACAGGAGGAGGAGGATAACCGCCATCAGCCTTCCGTCTCGACCGTGTCCCGTCTCAGCGTGCCGGCTCCAGCATCGCTCCGAGGCCCGTCATCATCGTCTCGAATTCCGGAAAGCTCGTGGCGATCATGCGCGCATCGTCGACGGTCACCGGCTTTTCGCTCGCCATGCCGAGCACCAGGAAACTCATGGCGATCCTGTGGTCGAGATGGGTCTCGACCTGCCCGCCGCCAAGGCCCCTGCCGTCGGGGCGGCCCGTCACGGTGAGGCTGTCCTCGCCTTCGACATGGGAAATCCCGTTGACTGCCAGACCTTTGGCGACGGCTGAGAGGCGGTCGCTCTCTTTCACGCGAAGTTCATCCAGGCCCTGCATCACCGTCGTTCCTTCCGCAAAGGCTGCAGCGATGGCAAGGACGGGATATTCGTCGATCATCGAGGGTGCGCGCTCCGGCGGGACGGTGACGCCCGTAAGGCGCGAGTGCCGCACATGCAGGTCGGCGACGTCCTCGCCGCCCTCCTGGCGCCGGTTGGCGATGTCGATCGAAGCGCCCATTTCGAGCAGCGTCTCGATGAGGCCGGTGCGGGTCGGGTTCATCAGGACGTTCTCGATGACCACGTCCGACCCTGGCACGATGAGCGCCGCGACCAGCGGGAAGGCGGCCGAGGAGGGGTCGCCGGGAACGGTCAGCTCTTCTACGGCGCGCAAGGGACCCTGTCCCTCCAGCGCGATGTGCCGGGCGCCCTCGGCATCGATCGTCACCTCCAGCGAGGCACCGAAGCCCTGGAGCATCTTCTCGGTATGGTCGCGGGTCGCCACCGGTTCGATCACCGTCGTCACGCCCGGGGCATTCAGGCCGGCGAGCAGGACCGCCGACTTCACCTGCGCCGAGGCCATCGGCACCCGGTAGACGGTCGGGGCGGCGACCCGGGGCCCGCGGATCGACAGCGGCAGCCTATCGCCGGTGCGCGCCACCACCTGGACACCCATCAGCCGCAGCGGATCGAGCACCCGGCCCATCGGACGCCGCGAGAGCGAGGCGTCGCCGACGAAGGTCGCACCGAAGTCGTAGGGGCCGACGAGGCCCATGGTCAGGCGGGCGCCGGTGCCGGCATTGCCGAAGTCGAGGACGCCGGCCGGTTCGAGCAGTGCGCCGTTGCCGACGCCGTCGACGATCCAGACGTCGCCGTCCTTTCGGGTGCGGGCGCCCATCGCCGCCATGGCCCGGCCGGTCGCCAGCACGTCCTCGCCCTCGAGCAGCCCGCGGATGCGCGTCGTTCCCGCGGCGAGGCCGCCGAACAGGAAGGCGCGATGCGAGATCGACTTGTCGCCCGGCACCCGCGCCCGGCCCGTCAGCGCGCCGTCGCGTCTCGCGGCGAGAGGCCGCGGCGCGTGGTCGTTTGACTGCATGGTTCTCACCCTTCGTCTGGGCCGCGCATCCAAGGCGTGCCGGCCGAGGCGGGAAGGCGCGAAAAACCGCTTGATCGCACCCCCGACCATGTGCCCTTTCTGTCGTCCCACAAGGGCTTTGACAAGGGCTGGACGAGGCCGTATGGACCAGCCGATTTTGCCGGACCCTGGGTCGGCCGCAATGTTCGCGCCGCTCCCGCGTGAGGGATGGCGCCTCTCGGGGAAAGCCCCGGCGATCGTCGCTTCGCTTGGACGAACGTGATGCCCGCCGGCTCTGCCCGCGACGTTGGAAATTCAGACAGGAAGTGTTGAGGCAGGAATGGCGAAGCCAGAACTCGGTACCAAGCGCGTCGATCCCGAAACCGGACGCAAGTTCTACGATCTGAACAAGGATCCGATCGTGTCGCCCTTCACGGGCAAGTCCTATCCCCGCTCCTATTTCGAAGGCGACAACGTCAAGGAAGAGGTCGAGGAGGCCGAGGAGGTCGAGACCGTCGAGGTGGAGAGCACGCCCGACACCGTTTCGCTGGAGGAAGCCGCCGAGGAGGAAAGCGATTCCGACGTCGGCAACCTGCCCGATGTCGACGACGACAGCGACGACGACAACGACGACGACGACACGTTCCTGGAGGACGAGGAGGACGACGACGACGTCTCCGACATCATCGGCGGCGGGCGCGAAGACGACGACGACTGACGAGGCGACGACCGGCAGGGGCTCGGGAGTTCGGCCGATCCCTTGAGGTTGCCGAACGCCGGCGCCGGGAGAGGCTGGATCCAGGGGGATCGAGCCCTTTCCCCGTCATCCCCTGAGCCGGTCTCGCGCAGCGTGCCGACAGGCGAGCCATCCGCCGCAGACGCCGCCCCGAAGCGAGGGCTGGCCTCGGCAGCAAGTCCGGAAGCCGGTGCGGCGGAAGCTGCGCCGGCTTTTCACGTTTCGAGTGGGACGGGAGGCTCGGCCCGGGAGGCTCGGCCCGTCCCGCGACCGGCAGGCGAGCGAGCGCTCCTGCTACCAGACGATCCGCGGCCATGTCGGGGAAGCCGCACCGGCAGCGCGGCAGCTCCGTAGGCTGTGGTGGAGGCGCTCATCGAGGCGGTTCGGCGACCCTGCCGCCTCAGCCGTCCTCGCCAAAGCGGTTGGCGACGAGTTCCTGCAGGGCGTCGAGCACGGCTTCCGCGTCCGCCCCGGTGGCGCTGACGGCGATGGTCGTGCCCTGGCTCGCGGCGAGCATCAGGAGCCCCATGATCGACAGCCCGCCGACGGTCATGCCGTCGCGGGTGATCGTCACCTCGGCGTCGAAGTTCTCGACGGTTTCCACGAAGCGGGCGGAGGCCCGCGCATGCAGGCCGCGCTTGTTGACGATCGCGAAGTTCCGGTGGAGCGGACCGCGATCCTGCGCCGTTTCGGCCTCGCCGGCAGCCGGATCGTCGGAGGTGCCCGTCTCGATCGGCTGTGCCGTGGATGGTCCGTTGCAGCGCCCTTTATGTTCCAAGCTTGGCACGATACCTGTCTCTAGTTGCCGCTGAGGACGCGGCTTGCGACGTTGATGTATTTCCGGCCCGCCTCCTGGGCGGCCAGCAGCGCCTCGGCCATCGGCTTTTCCTCGCGCACGCTGGCGAGCTTGATCAGCATCGGCAGGTTGACGCCGGCGAGCACGTCGACACGGCTGCCCTCCATGACCGAGATGGCGAGGTTCGACGGCGTTCCTCCGAACATGTCGGTGAGGATGATGACGCCCGACCCGCGGTCGGCCCTGGCGACAGCCTCGACGATGTCGATGCGCCGCTGCTCCATGTCGTCCTCGGGACCGATCGAGATCGTCTCGAAGGCGTCCTGCGGGCCGACGACATGCTCGACGGCGTTGAGAAACTCGTCGGCAAGCCGGCCGTGAGTGACGAGAACCAGCCCGATCATGCCGAAAGCGCCCCGTGATCCCGTTCGATGGTGGCGCTTTCCATGCCCGCTCTCTCCGTCACCCTGTACCCCGCTCGGCTGTCGACCTTCGTCACCCCCCGGAAGGAGGAGCCTTGAGGGCTGACCCTCACCGGCGAGCGGCATCTTGGCAGCCCTTTCCGAATCCGCAAGTCAAATGATCGCAGGATGGGCTTGCGTGATGCTTTTCAATGCAGCCATCCGACCCGCCGGCCCTCGGCGGCATCGAGGCTCACTCGGGCAGTCGGCCGGACAGGGCGAGGGTGAAGAGGATGTCGGCCGACAATGCGGCCGCGCGTTCCGGCAGCCTCACCAGCGGGACCGTCAGTCCGCCGACCTCGGTCTTCATGGCACCCGGATGCCTCTGGATGGTCTGCGGCGGGACGAGGTCGGCGACGAGCCAGAGATCGACGCTTGGCCGTGCCATCTCCGAAACGATGCCGATACCGGAAATCTCGATCAGCCCGGCAAGACCCGCCGGTGCGGACAGCCGCAGCGTCTCGCCGCTCGGCTCGGCGATGACCCGGTCGTCGGCGACGAATTCCGCGTCGACGCCGAGCGAGGGACCGCGCCGCAGGAGCGCGAGGACGAGGGCAGACTTGCCGCTGCGGGCCGCGCCGCGGATCAGGATGCCGCGCCCGGCGAGGGCGACGGCAGAGGCGTGGAGATTTTCGGCTCCCGTCATGCTTCCGTTGCGATCTCCGCCGTCATGTCGCCGGCAGCGAGACGACGAAGCGGGCGCCGCCGATGCCGTTCGGCGCCTCGTCGTCCTCGATGTTCTCGGCCCGGATCGAGCCGTCATGGGCCTCGACGATCTGCCGCGAGATCGACAGGCCGAGGCCGGAATTCTGGCCGAAGGCCTCGCCGGCCGGCCGGTCGGTGTAGAAGCGCTCGAAGATCCGGTCGATGATCTCGGCCTGGATGCCCGGGCCGTTGTCCTCGATGGTGACGATCACCCGCTGGCCGCGCCGCCGGATGAAGACGTCGATGCGCCCGTCTTCCGCCGGCACGAAGGAACGGGCGTTCTCGATCAGGTTGGTGAAGACCTGGCTGAGGCGCAGGTCGTGGCCGGAGACCACATAGCCGAATCGCTGGGTGGCGGGCAGCTTCTGCGCCTCGAAGTTGATCGACAGCCGGCGCCCGGCCTGGGTGTGGCTGCGCGCGCCGTCGACGACCGAGCGCAGGAGGGCGGCGAGATCCACCTTCGCAGCGATGTGGCGGGCGAGCTCGGCGTCGAGCCGGGAGGCGTCGGAAATGTCGGTGATCAGCCGGTCGAGGCGCCGGACGTCATGCTGGATGATCTCCATCAGCCGACTCTTCGAGGTCTCGGTCTTGGCCAATGGCAGCGTCTCGACGGCGCTGCGCAGCGATGTCAGCGGGTTCTTGAGCTCATGCGACACGTCGGCGGCGAAGGATTCGATCGCGTCGATCCGCGCGTAGAGCGAGCGGGTCATGTCGCTGATGGCGCGGGCGAGATTGCCGATCTCGTCGGTCCGATCGCCGAAGTCGGGGATCAGCGCCCGATCCTTGGCGCCACGGCGCACCCGGATGGCGGCGGCCGACAGCCGCCGCAGCGGCGTCGCGATGGTCGAGGCGAGCAGCGTCGACAGGACGATCACGACCAGCGCCGCGACGCCGAAGACGCGCACGATCGCCATCCGCTCGGCCTGGACGATCTTGTCGATGTCGCCGCCCTGGGTGGACAGCATGAGGACGCCGAGGACGGCCCGGAACCGCTGGATCGGCACGGCGACGGAGACGATCAGTTCGCCGTTCTCGGTCGCCCGCACCACCGTCGCCGGGCCGCCGGTGAGGGCGTTCATCACTTCGGGATAGGCGGTGCCGGAGCCGCCCGGCGCCTCCCGGTAGATCGGCAGGTCGCTGCCGGTCAGGACCCCGCGCAACGTGTCGAGGATCCGGTTCATCAGGTTCGGCGTGTCGGGGGAGACCGGCGGCAGGTCGTAGCGCAGGATCTGGCCGCGCGAATAGAGATGGCGCGAATCGAGGATCAGGTTGGCGTCACGGTCGTAGAGGCGGGCCCTGGTACGGGTCGGCGAGATCAGCCGTCTGAGCAGCGGCGCGACGCGCTCGGGATTGATCGGAAAGTCGAGGCTGTCGGTCGCCTCCGCCGTCGGCGCCAGCGTATCGCCGGCCTGCAGCTCGAGCAGCCGCTCCGGATCGAGCGTGATCGAATTGGTCTCGACCGTCGCCGAGGAGGCGATCGCCGCCGCGATGATCTCGCCCTGGGTGAGGAGGCTTTCCACCCGCGCGTCGATCAGCCCCGCCCGGAACTGGTTGAGATAGAGGATGCCGGAAACCAGCACGATCAGGGCGACGAGGTTCAAAAAGACGATGCGCCGCGTCAGCGACGAGAAGATCGAGTGGCCGAGCAGCCAGCGCAGCCGGTAGAGCACGCGGCGCACGAAGGGAACGCGGCGCAGCCGTCGGCGGACCATGGCATCGCGGCGCCGACGGCGATCCGCCGCGGCATCGTCCTGGTGCTGCCTGTCGTCGCTGGGAGAAACCGAAACCATGGACCTTCTAGTCTTGGCGAACTGGTCTTGGCGAAAGACCCGGCGACCGGGCCCGCGTTTCACCGGGATCGCGCTTCACCGGGCCGCCGCGGCAAACCCGCAACGCCGATAGCGACGCAATCCGCCGCCTCGCGGGAGAGGCGAAGGCCGGCGGGTTGGCGATGGCTGTTCCTTACGCCTCGCGGAAGCGATAACCCACCCCGTAGAGGGTTTCGATCATGTCGAAATCGTCGTCGATCGCCTTGAACTTCTTGCGCAGCCGCTTGATGTGGCTGTCGATGGTGCGGTCGTCGACATAGACCTGCTCGTCATAGGCCGCATCCATCAGCGCATCGCGGCTCTTCACCACTCCCGGCCGCATCGCCAGGGCGTGCAGGATGAGGAACTCGGTGACCGTCAGCGTCACCGGCTTGGTCTTCCAGGTGCAGGTATGGCGTTCCTGGTCCATCACCAGCTGGCCGCGCTCCAGGGACGATTCCGGCGAGGCGGCGACGCCCGGCTTGGCGCCGGCCTCGCGCGGTGCGCCGCGCCTGAGGATCGCCCGCACCCGTTCCACCAAAAGCCGCTGGGAGAAGGGTTTGCGGATATAGTCGTCGGCGCCCATCTTCAGGCCGAAGAGTTCGTCGATCTCCTCGTCCTTGGAGGTCAGGAAGATCACCGGCAGGTCGGACTTCTGGCGCAGCCGTCGCAACAGCTCCATGCCGTCCATGCGCGGCATCTTGATGTCGAAGATCGCCAGATGCGGGGGGCTCGACTGGAGCCCTTCGAGGGCCGAGGCTCCATCGGTATAGGTTTCGACCCGGTAACCCTCGTTCTCCAGTGCAATCGAGACGGACGTCAGAATGTTTCGGTCGTCATCCACGAGGGCGATTGTCGGCATGTCATGTCTCTCCAGTCTTCGATCCGGCCGCAGGCCGCTGCGCGTGTCGAGCGGTGTCGGCCGCCGGATCAGGCGTGGCGCGGATGCGGCGACTTCGGGAGGCATGTGCCCCTTGGTTCCGATCTCGCCGAGCCGTGCCATCGCATGGAAGGGCCCCTTCGCTGTCATCAATCCGCGTAAAATGTGGCGGAATGCAAATCTTGCAACGTCTCGGGCCCGTCCTGGCCCCGGAGATGGCGAAGGCCCTCCTGTCGGGTCCATGTCTCGTCACCGCGGCGCCGCGCCCCCGTCCCGAGCCGCCGGAAGACGCCGGTACGCAGGGAGGATCTGCGGGCGAGTATAACAGAAGATCGCCGGAATACAGCCCGTTCCCGCAGCGCCGCCCGGAGCGCCCGTCGGAGCGCCCGCTTAGGCAGGGCGCCCGATTCCGGCGGGCGGTGCCGGCGCGTCTTCCCCGCGGTGATGCCGCGCTCCGGCCTTTGACGCATGCAAGTATCGGCCGGATTCCAAGCATCGAAACGATTAGATCATGCCAAAGCTGGCCTAAATCGATTAAATTACTGATATATATAAGTTTTCTTGAGATGATTGCTTGCTTGCGACTGCGCTGTCCTCTATCTGTCACACAGTTCGTCGGCGGTTCGGCCGGGTATTGGAGGAGCAAGTGGTGGATCAGATCGGGACGCGCAATCCGCAGAGCGGGATCGAAACGACGGGGCTCGAGGGTCTGTCCTCCGTCCGCTGGAACCTGTCGGAGGCCGAGCTCGTCGAGATCGCCATCCGCCGCGGCGAGGCGCGCCTCACCGCCGAGGGGGCTCTCGTCGCCACCACCGGCAAGCACACCGGCCGCTCTCCCAAGGACAAGTTCGTCGTGCGCGACGAAATGACCGAGGGCGTCGTCTGGTGGGACAACAACGCCGCGATGGATCCCGAGACCTTCGAGCGCCTCTACGACGACTTCAAGGCGGCGGCGAAAGGGCGCGATCTCTTTGTCCAGGACCTGACCGGCGGCGCCGATCCCGAATATGCCATCAACGTGCGGGTCGTCACCGAATACGCCTGGCACTCGTTGTTCATCCGCAACCTGCTCATCCGTCCCTCTGCCGACGCGCTGGCGGACTTCGTGCCGGAAATGACGATCATCGACCTGCCGTCGTTCCGCGCCGATCCCGAGCGCCACGGCTGCCGCTCCGAAACGGTGATCGCCGTCGATCTTTCCCGCAACATCGTCCTCATCGGCGGCACGGCCTATGCCGGCGAGATGAAGAAGTCGGTGTTCACCGCCCTCAACTACCGCCTGCCGGCGCGCGGCGTCATGCCGATGCACTGCTCGGCCAATGTCGGGCCGGAGGGTGACGCGGCGGTGTTCTTCGGCCTGTCCGGCACCGGCAAGACCACGCTATCGGCCGACCACAGCCGCACGCTCATCGGTGACGACGAGCATGGCTGGGGCGAGAATGGCATCTTCAACTTCGAGGGCGGCTGCTACGCCAAGACCATCCGGCTGTCGGCCGAGGCCGAGCCGGAGATCTTCGCCACCACCCGCAGGTTCGGCACAGTGCTCGAGAACGTCGTCCTCGACGACCGGCGCATGCCGGACTTCGACGACGGCTCTCTGACCGAGAACACCCGCGCCGCCTATCCGCTGCACTTCATCCCCAACGCGTCCGCGACCGGACGCGACACCCATCCGCGCAACGTCATCATGCTGACGGCCGACGCCTTCGGCGTCATGCCGCCGATCGCCCGGCTCACCCCGGCGGAGGCGATGTATCACTTCCTGTCCGGCTACACCGCCAAGGTGGCCGGCACCGAGCGCGGCGTCACGGAGCCGGAGGCGACCTTCTCGACCTGCTTCGGCGCGCCCTTCATGCCGCGCCACCCGACCGAATACGGCAACCTCCTGCGTGACCTGATCGCCCGCCACGGCACCACCTGCTGGCTGGTCAACACCGGCTGGACCGGCGGCGCCTACGGCACCGGACGGCGCATGCCGATCAAGGTGACGCGCACGCTCCTGAACGCTGCCCTCGACGGCAGCCTGAACGACGCCGAATTCCGCACCGACGCCAATTTCGGTTTCCAGGTTCCGGTCGCGGTGGAGGGCGTCGAGGCGGCGATCCTCGATCCGCGCTCGACCTGGAGCGATGCGGCCGCCTACGACCGGCAGGCGCAGAAGCTCGTCGCGATGTTCACCAAGAACTTCGAGAAATTCGCCGGCCATGTGGACGAGACGGTGGCGCAGGCGGCGCCCGTCCTGCCGATGGCCGCCGAATAGCAACCGCTTCCTGGGAGGGAGCACGGCACCGGCCGGCGCTGCGCCATGCAGCCGCCGCCGGTGCCGAAATGCGTCTGGGCGCTGGCGGTGACGGGACCTGCTGGTCTCTGGAGATCCGATGAGCGATCCACCGGAGCGTTGGCCGTGCATCCTGGTCGCCATCCGCTGCCAACCGTCGGCCATGGGCCCGCGGGCAGACGTGCCGGTTCGCCCGCTTCCGGTATCGCCGGATCCTTCTTTCAGGTTATGAGCCGACGTGGTCTCTGGATCGCGGCAACTGGGCCGGAGCCCGCTTGTCAGCTAGAATGACCATGCCCGAACGACGCCCGACGGGCACGGGGGCGGCTCGCAACGGACGGACGGAAGGATGCAATGGCCGAGACGCGGGACTTGCGGGTGACGAGATCGGTCGTCCTGCCCGAGTCGGACCTCGAGGAGCAGTTCATCCGCGCATCGGGGCCGGGCGGCCAGAACGTCAACAAGGTCTCCTCCGCCGTTCAGCTGCGCTTCCTGGCCGGCCAGTCCGAGGTGCTGTCCCCGGAGGTGAAGCTCCGTCTTGCCCGCCTCGCCGGGCAGCGGGCGACCAAGGACGGCGACGTCCTGATCGAGGCCTCGCGCTTCCGCAGCCAGGACCGTAACCGGGAGGATGCGCGCGAGCGGCTGGCGGAGCTGGTCCGCGAGGCGCTGAAGCCGCCGCCGCCGCCGCGCAAGAAGACGCGGCCGTCCAAGGGCGCGGTGGAGCGGCGGATCAAGGAAAAGAAGGGCCGCTCGAAGATCAAGGCTATGCGCCGTTCCACCGGCGACTGAACCGTGTCTCTGACGCATATGGCCGCGCGATCTCTTGAGCCCGCGCCGCGCCGGTGAGCGGACCGTCGGACGGACGGGATGAGCAGGCAAAGATGCCCGACATTTCCCACCGGACCAGCAACGGGCCTTGTCCGGGCGCCCCGCTTTTCGGCGGAAATGAACGATACGACCATCCGGCCGTTTCGGATGCATGCCGCCGGCGGTGGCAAGATGACGCATGAATATCTGGTGCATCAAAATGAACTTCATCGCGGCCCGGATCGGTCTGGTGGCGTGATCCCTCGAGAATCTTGATTATTCCAGTGAATTGATCGGCTTGTCACGACATGAGAAATTCACGCCGAACCTGAGAGGATCGGTCGACTGCGAGAGATATATCTGGAATCGACAGCATATAAAGAATGCGTGACAGTACTCGTCGAAACCGAATGTTCCCGGGCTTCGTTTCTCTGGCATCCTCCACATCGGAGGTTCGAAACCATGTTTCAAACCGGGAGATAGTTCACATGTTGAAAATGATGGTCCGCGCCGCAGCGCTCACCTCGATCCTCGCCGCCGGCTCGCTCGCCGCCGTTCCGTCCGCCATCGCGCAGGACACCATGTCGAGCGGTGACATGCCGATGGTCGGCGGGGCCGCGATGGATCCGCAGAAGACGATCGTCGAAAACGCCTCGCAGGCCAGCAACCTGACCACGCTGGTCGCTGCCGTGAAGGCCGCTGGCCTTGCCGAGACCCTGAGCGGCGAGGGCCCCTTCACCGTCTTCGCGCCGACCAACGAAGCCTTCGCGAAGCTGCCCGCCGGCACGGTCGACGATCTCCTGAAGCCGGAGAACAAGGACCAGCTCGTCAAGATCCTGACCTATCACGTGGTCCCGGCCAAGGCGACGTCGGAAGCCGCCATGAAGATGATCGAGGATGACGGCGGCAAGCATCCGGCCAAGACCGTCGAGGGCGGCGAGATCACCCTCGGCATGGAAGGCGAAAACATCGTCGTCATGGACGCTTCCGGCAATACGGCGACCGTCACCCAGGCGGACGTGATGCAGTCGAACGGCGTCGTCCACGTCATCGACACCGTGCTGATGCCGAAGATGTAATCGCCGATCCCGGCCGCAATGTTCGAAAGGGCGGCCGGACGCGACATCGTGAATTTGCCGGGGGCGGGGAGGGGTGTAACAACTGCCACTCCGCCCCCGAATAGTGTTGTGACCGGGGAGGGTCGTGACGGATATGTGAGGCTTCCCCGTACTGACGGCGCCGCCGCTAGACACCATCTGGTGGGCATGGTCGCCGTTCGAAATGGGGCGCCGGAGGGCCGGTTCAGTCACGCCCATGGCGGCACGAATCGGCTGGTGCTTCGGAAATCGGCGCGACGGCAGCCCGGGCGAGATGGTGGTGCCGCTGGATCACGGTGCCGCAAGACGATTGGGTCCCACGGGGCAAGGTTCGACGGGATAATTCCCCGGGGACAAGGCTCCCGTTACAAGGCCCGTGACAAGGATGGAGTAACTGGCGATGGTCAGACGGAATTTTCTGAAGGCGGGACTGGCGGCCGGCGTCGCCGCGATCGGCGGCATGGCGTTCCTGCGACAGGGCGCGGACGCGGCCGAAGGGACATTCCCCGTGAGCCGAAGCGACGCCGAGTGGAAGAAGCTCCTGACGCCGGACCAGTATGCCGTCCTGCGCCAGGAGGCGACGGAGCGGCCGTTCTCGAGCGCGCTCAATGACAACAAGAAGGCCGGCCTCTACGTTTGTGCCGGCTGCGACACGCCGGTCTATTCGTCGAAGGCGAAGTTCGATTCAGGAACCGGCTGGCCGAGCTTCTGGGAGCCCGTTTCTGCCACGGCGGTGGCCACGACCACAGACTACAAGCTGATCTATCCCCGCACCGAGGTTCATTGCGCAACCTGCGGCGGCCATCTCGGCCACATCTTCGACGACGGGCCGAAGCCGACCGGCAAGCGCCATTGCATCAACGGCGTTGCGATGAACTTCAAGCCGGGCTCGACGGCGGCTTCCTGACAACAGCAGGCGGATCCATCGGGCTTGCCGCCTCGTGGGTGGCGGCCCGCCCCGCTGGAACCGGTCCTGACGACGCCCCGCGCGCCTCGTCCCGCCCGGCAAGCGGGGCCGCGGGTGCTTCCCGTCCGCCGCGACCATCGAGGGCCGTCCGCCGGATCGCAGCCGGCCCCTTGGCCATCGCCCGGCCGGGTCTTCAACTCTTGAGAACGATTTCAGCGCAGGATGTCTTCAAGCGCCTCCACTGACGTGGGAGCATTGAAGCGGCGCCCGCCCGACGCCATATCAGCGGTCGGACGGGGATGCCGGTTTCGGGCCCCGATCAGAGAAGTCGCTTGATCAAGGGCTTTCCAACGATGAGTCGCATGACGCCTTTTTCCAGTCCGTTGCTGCTTGGCTTCGACAGCGTCGAGAAGACGCTCGAGCGCATCGCCAAGGGTGGTGACGGTTACCCTCCCTACAACATCGAGCGTGTCCGCGCCCGCGATGGCGGGAGGGCGGAGTGTGACGCCAGCGATCTCATCCGCATAACGCTTGCCGTCGCCGGCTTCCTGCCGGAGGACCTCGAGGTGACCGTCGAGGAGAACCAGCTTCTCATCAAGGGCCGCCAGAGCGACGAGGGCGAGCGCGAATACCTGCATCGCGGTATCGCCGCGCGGCAGTTCCAGAAGTGCTTTCTGCTTGCCGATGGCATGCGGGTGATCGGCGCGGAGCTGAAGAACGGGCTCCTGCTGATCGATCTGGCCAAGCCCGAACCCGAACGCATCGTCAGGAGAATCGAGATCGCGGTCAACGATTGACCGGGTTTCGCGTTTGCCTTCACAAAGGAGACGATCATGAACGATCCTGTGACCACCCATGCCGCCCCGTTCGACCTCGCGTCGCTGGGCGAAGGCCAGATCGCCTATATGCGCCAGATGAGCTCCGACGAAATGCGGGCCCGTTTTCCGGCCGCCAAGGCGATCCAGCCGGGCCTGAAGCTCTGGGCCCTGTTCGGCGCCGACGGCACGCCGCTGGCGGTTTCCGACGACCGCTCGAGCATTCTCGCCAGCGCCACGCAGAACGAGCTGCTGACCGTCAGCCTGCATTGACGGGCTCGCCCGTCGCCTGACGGGACCATGCGAGGCGCAACGCCTCCCGGTGCGGGGTGCGATCATCGCGACCGCATCCCTGCGCAGACCGATCATTCTCGCGCCGCTTTTCCGCTATCTCGACATCGCCATCACGACATCGGCCGCGACGGGGAGCCCATGGGTTTTCCGTTCGCGGGCGATGTTTGACTGAAGACAGGACCGAAACTCTCGACGGTGCCGGGATCTGCACATTGCGCCGAGATCGGCGAAATGCCCCTGATCTGAATGACCGGCCCACGCGCCAGCCACCGGAGACGACCGTCGGGCCCTCCTCCGCCGCGTGTCAGGCCGCCATCATCGACGCCTCTGGCGTCTTCGCGCCGGTCATCAGCGCGACGGCGTCGTTCATCGAGGCGAGCTTCGGATCGATGACGCAGAGCCGCTTGCCGAGCCGATGGACATGGATCCGGTCGGCGATCTCGAAGACATGGGGCATGTTGTGGGAGATCAGCACGATCGGCAGGCCGCGCGAGCGGACGTCCTGGATGAGCTCCAGCACCTTGCGCGATTCCTTCACCCCCAGCGCGGCCGTCGGCTCGTCGAGGATGATCACCTTCGAGCCGAAGGCCGCCGCCCGCGCCACCGCGACGCCTTGGCGCTGGCCGCCCGACAGCGTCTCCACCGCCTGGCCGATATTCTGGATGGTCATCAGGCCGAGATCCGACAGCTTCTCCCGCGCGATCCGCTCCATCGCCTTGCGGTCGAGCATCCTCAGATACTTGCCGGCAAAGCCCGGCTTGCGGATCTCGCGGCCGAGGAACATGTTGTCGCCGATCGACAGCGCCGGGGAGAGCGCGAGGTTCTGGTAGACGGTCTCGATGCCGGCTTCCTTCGCCTCGATCGGCGAGGTGAAGCGAACCACCTCGCCATTCAGCCGGATCTCGCCCTCGTCAGGCACCACGGCACCCGAGAGCGTCTTGATCAGCGTCGACTTGCCGGCACCGTTGTCGCCGATCACCGCCAGGATCTCGCCCGGATAGAGGTCGAAATCCGCATGGTCGATGGCGGTGACGCGGCCGTAGTGCTTGACGATGTTGCGGCCTGAGAGAATGGGCTGTCTGCCACTCATGCCGATATCCTCCGGATCCATTGATCGAGGGCGACCGCCAGGATGATCAGGCAGCCCGAGGCGAACAGCACCCATTGGGGGTCGGCGCCCGCCAGCTTCAGCCCGGTCGCGAAGGTGCCGACGGTCAGGGCGCCGAAGAGCGAGCCGAGGATCGTCCCGCGGCCGCCGAACAGCGAGGTGCCGCCGATCACCACAGCGGCGATGGAATCGAGATTGGCCTCGGCGAAGGACGACGGCGAGATCGATCCCACCCGGCCGATCGCGGCCCAGGCGGCGACCGCGGCGATCAGGCCGGCGACGACATAGACCGAGAACACCACCTTGTCGGATCGAACGCCCGCCAGATCTGCCGCCTGCTTGTCGTCGCCCACCGCATAGACGTGGCGGCCCCAGGCCGTCTGCCGCATGATGTAGGAGAACAGGGCGAAGATCGCGATCATCAGGACGACGGCGTAGATGATCGGCGCGCCGAGGATGGTCGGCTCCCAGCCGAAGATCGAGACCCGCTCGCCGAACAGCTTGAGCAGCGGGGCGGTGGCGTCGATGTCCTGGCTGCGGATCGATTGCGACCCGGTGTAGAGATAGACGGTGGCGAGCACGATCTGCCACATGCCGAGGGTGACGATGAAGGGCGGCAGCTTCACCCGCGTCACCAGAAGGCCGGAAATGCCGCCGAGGCCCATGCCGACGAAGAAGCCGCCGAGTAGCGCTGCGGGGGCCGGCAGGCCGTAGGTGACGGCGAGATGCCCCATGGCGACGTAACTCAGCACCATCACCGCGCCGATCGACAGGTCGATGCCCGCCGTCAGGATCACCAGCGTCTGGGCGCAGGCGAGGATCCCGACGATCGAGACCTGCTCGAGCGTGATCTTGATGGCGAGGCCGTTGATCAGCCGCCCGTCGGTGGCGATGGCGAAGACCAAGACCGAGGCCAGCAGGATGAGCACCGGCACGAGGGTCGGGTTGTTGTGGAGCGCGTGCTGGATCTGGCCGAGCAGCGAGCGCTTCGATCGCTCGAAGACCGGCGTGCTCGTGTCCGCGCCGCGGGCGACATGCTCGTGATCGGTTTGTTCGCTGACCATCCTCGCCTCTTTCGCTGGTCGGGCAGGCGCGCGGGATTCTAGCCGCGCACCTGCCGTCTCGACTTGAGATTCAGTCTCGCAGGGCGATCAGCCCCAGCAGCGGTCGAGGCCTTCCTGGACCGAGATCGACGGGACGCCGTCGACCGGCTTGTCGGTGACGAGATTGACGCCGGTGTTGGTGAAGTCGAGGCCTTCCGAGGCCTTGGGCTTCTCGCCGGTCTCGGCGAACTTGGCGATCGCCTGGATGCCGAGGCGGGCCATGTCCAGCGGATACTGCTGGGAGGTCGCGCCGATGATGCCCTCCTGGACGTTCTTGACGCCCGGGCAGCCGCCGTCGACCGAGACGATCAGCACCTCGCCGGCGCGGCCCGCCGACTGCAGGGCCTCGTAGGCACCGGCCGCGGCCGGCTCGTTGATCGTGTAGACGACGTTGATCTCGGGATCCTTCAGGAGAAGGTTCTCCATCGCCCGCAGGCCGCCTTCCTCGTTGCCCTGGGTGACCTCGTGGCCGACGACGCGCGGGTCGGTCTCGTCGCCCCAGCGCGACTTGTCGGCGGTGTCGATGCCGAAGCCCTCGAGGAAGCCCTGGTCGCGCAGGACGCCGACGGTGGGCTGGCTCTCGTTGAGGTCGAGCATGGCGATCTTGGCGTTGGCGGGATCCTCGACGCTGGCCTTCGCCCAGGCGCCGATCAGGCGGCCGGCCTCGAAATTGTCGGTGGCGAAGGTCGCGTCGGCGGCATCGACGGGGTCGAGCGGGGTATCCAGCGCGATCACCAGGATGCCGCGGTCGCGGGCCCGCTTCACCACGTCGGTGATCGCCGCGGTGTCGGATGCGGTGATCAGGATACCCTTGGCGCCGTCTGCGATGCAGGTCTCGACGGCGTTGACCTGACTCTCATGGTCGCCATCGACCTTGCCGGCATAGGACGACAGCCTGATGCCGAGCTTCTCCGCCTCGGCGCTGGCGCCCTCTTTCATCTTGACGAAGAAGGGATTGATGTCAGTCTTGGTGATCAGGCAGGCGCTGACGTCGCCGCTCTGGGCGAGGGCCGGCGCGGCGAAGGCGCAGGCGGACGACAGGATCGAACCTGCAATCAGGGTGCGGATGTTCACGTGATTTCCTCCCGAAACCGTTGATGGCGCCAGATCTCTCCAGCGTCGGACGATCGACCTCCAATCGATCGTTGGCAGGCAGGGAACACCAAGGTCGGGCCGATGTCAACAATTATAATTCAGGTGGATTTATCTATTCGGGCATGTAAGCTCGGCCCACGGGTGGTTGTGCTTTCGATGCGATGATAGCCTTGCTGCGGCGATTCCTGCGCGCTTCCCGTTCCAGATGGCCGGAGCGGCCAGCGCGCCGGACGGCGCCGGGAGGATCGCGATGGATACACCAGAGACAGGCATGGCGGGGCGCGGGGGCGACGCGGCCGAAAGCCGTATGCGCGGCTCCAACCAGTCCGGCCTCAGGGCCCACAACAAGCGGGCGGTGCTGTCGCTGATTCGCCGCAACGGTCGTCTTGCCAAGGCCGAGATCGCCCGGCGGACGGGGCTGTCGCCGCAGACCGCCTCGGTGATCATGCGGGCGCTGGAGGCCGAGGAACTGGTGCTCCGGGACCAGCCGCAGCGCGGCCGCGTCGGCCAGCCGTCGATCCCGATGCGGCTCAATCCCGACGGCGCCTTTTCGCTCGGGCTGAAGATCGGCCGGCGGTCGGTCGACCTCGTGCTGATGGACTTCATCGGGCGAATCAGGGGGCACGAGCGGGTCGCCTACAGCGTTCCGCGACTTCGCCAGGTGCTCGACTTCGTCGCCGCCGCCGAACCCAAGCTCAGGGCGCTGCTGCCCGCCAAGCTCGCCGGCAGGATCACCGGCCTCGGCGTGGCACTGCCTTATGAGCTCTGGTCCTGGGCCGACGAGATCGGCGCGCCGGCTGGCGCGATGGAGGAGTGGCGCGACCTCGACGTTCCCGCGGCGCTCGCCGCCGTCACCGACCTCACCGTCAACGTCGCCAACGACGCCACGGCCGCCTGCGCCGCCGAAAACGTCTTCGGCTCCACCCGCTCGGCCGACTTCGTCTATTTCTTCGTCGGAGCCTTTGTCGGCGGCGGCATCGTGATGAACGGCGATCTCGTCTCCGGCCGGCTCGGCAATGCCGGTGCGGTCGGCTCGATGCCGGTGCCGCGCGAGGCCGGCGGCCATGCCCAGCTGATCAACTTCGCCTCGCTGCATCTCCTTGAAAAGATGTACGAGGCCGAAGGCGGCAACCCGCTCGCTTTGTGGCGCGGCGAGGTCTCCTGGGAGAGCTTCGGCCCGCTGCTCGACCGGTGGATCGAGACGGCCGCCTACGGCCTCGCCCATGCGATCGTTTCGGCCTCCTCGATCTATGACTTCGAATCCGCCGTCATCGACGGGCGCTTCCCCGCCGGTGTGCGCAGCCGCCTCGTCGCGGCGACCGCGACGGCCATCGCGCGGATCAACCGCCAAGGGCTTTCGCCGGTGGCGATCCGGGCCGGCACGATCGGCATCGACGCCCGGGAGATCGGCTCTGCGAGCCTGCCCTTCTTCGCCCATTACCTGCTCGACCATCAGGTCTTCCTGACCGAAGCGGACTAGCGGCCGGCCGTCTGCGCCTTCATCCGCCGGCTCTGCATGTGTGGTGGGAGGATCGGCGCGGACGCGTCCCTCCCCCTGGCAGCCAAGCCGGGCGCATGCCTGGTTCTTTGGCATTTAACGCTTCTGCCCATCCGTGTTGCCATTTGAGAAATTGATGGTACCGTAACCATAATTGATGGAGGGACAGAGGCTTCGGCCCGAATGTGACAGGTGGCACATGGCCAGCGAGACTTTCGTCGTCGCCTATGACGGCACGGACCGGACTGTCGTCGACTATGCCGCCAGGCGCGCCGAAGCGAGCGGCGCGGCCCTCTGCCTGGTCCATGTGCTGCAGTGGTCCCCTTACAGCTTTCTCACCCCTCAGGAACTGGACGAGCGCCGGATGCGCCGGCGCCAGGAGCTCGAGCGGGCGAAGACCGCGCTGGTCGATCCGATCGTCGCCGAGCTGCAGGCGTCGGGGCTGACGGTCGAGGGCGAAATCCGTTTCGGCTCCCCCACCACGGTCATCCTCGAGGTCGCCCGCGACAGGGGCGCCTGCCAGATCTTCGTCGGACGCACCGGCAAGTCGGGGATCGAGAACAAGATCTTCGGCAGTGTCACGCTGGGCCTCGCCCAGGCCGCGACGATTCCGACGGTCATCGTTCCATGACACCGCAGGGCGTCGCCGCCCCGCTCCGGACGGCCGCATGCCGGTCTCCGTCATCGCGAGGAATCCGCCCATGCGCCCCGTCAGCCGCTGCCTGAGCCCACTCGTCGCCTTGGCCTTGCTCGTCGGCACGGCGAGGGCGCAGGAGGAGGCCGCGGCCGGCAACACGGCGACGGTCGACGCGATGGTCGACGGCATCGTCGGGCCGGTCACCAAACCCTTCGTCGACTTCATCTTCGCCGCGATCCCAGGCACCGACCTTCCCTGGATCGTGCTCTGGCTGATCACCGCGGCGGCGATCTTCACCGTCTATTTCGGCTTCGTGCAGTTCCGCATGGTGCCCCATGCGATCCAGCTGGTGCGCGGCCACTACACCTCGCCCGAGGCGGCCGGCGAGGTGACGCACTTCCAGGCATTGGCGACGGCGGTCTCCGGTACGGTCGGCCTCGGCAACATCGCCGGCGTCGCCGTCGCCGTCTCGATCGGCGGGCCGGGCGCGACGTTCTGGATGATCCTGTCCGGCCTGCTCGGCATGGCGTCGAAATTCACCGAATGCACCCTCGGCGTGAAATACCGCACCGAATATGACGACGGACGCGTCTCGGGCGGGCCGATGCACTACCTGAAGAAGGGCATGGCGGAGATCGGCCATACCACGCTTGGCAAGGTGCTCGCCGTCTGCTTCGCGGTCTGCTGCGTCCTCGCCTCCTGGGGCGGCGGAAACATGTTCCAGGCCAACCAGGCTCATGCCCAGTTGGTGGTGATCACCGGCGGCGAGGCGAGTTTCCTCGCCGATCGCGGCTGGATCACCGGCCTCGTCATGGCCGTCGTCGTCTTCCTCGTCATCGTCGGCGGCATCAAGTCGATCGCACGGGTGACGGAGAAGCTCGTACCCTTCATGGGCATCCTCTATCTCGGCGCCGCCCTGATCGTCATCCTCGCCAATATCGACCAGCTGGGCACGGCCTTCGCGGAGATCTTCGAGGGCGCCTTCACCGGCCTCGGCGTCGCCGGCGGACTGGTCGGCGCGCTGATCCAGGGCCTGCGGCGGGCGACCTTTTCCAACGAGGCCGGCATCGGCTCGGCGGCGATCGCCCATTCGGCGGTGCAGACCAAGCATCCGGTGACCGAGGGCTTCGTCTCGATGCTGGAGCCGTTCATCGACACGGTGATCATCTGCACGGCGACGGCGCTGGTCATCACCATCTCGGGCGTCCTGCAGCAGGATCCGGCGACGGGGCTGTATGTCTGGGACGAGGCCGCCGGCCAGATCGCCACCGCCAACAATCTTTCGGGTGTCGAGCTCACTTCGGCGGCTTTCGGCAGCCGGATCACCTGGTTTCCCTATGTCCTCGGCGTGGCCGTCGTGCTCTTCGCCTTCTCGACGATGATCTCCTGGTCCTATTACGGCGTGAAGGCCTGGTGCTTCCTGTTCGGCGACACCTATGTCTCCGAGCTGATCTACAAGGTGCTGTTCTGCCTGTTCGTCGTCCTTGGCGCCGCGGTCAGCCTCGGCGCGGTGCTCGACTTCTCGGATGCCTCGCTCTTTGCCATGGGCATCTTCAACATCGTCGGCCTGTACTTCCTGATGCCGATCGTGAAGCGGGAGATGACGTCCTACATGGCCAAGCTGCGCGCCGGGCAGATCCCGAAATACGCCGGAACGTCCACCGCGGCCGGAAAAGCCTGAAGCCGCCGTCTTCGACCGCCGGCTTCAGGCGCCGCCCTGCCACGTCTTCACGGCCTCGATCGGCCAGAGCAGCATCAGGACGTTGAGCGTCAGATTGTCGCGGATCATGAAGCCGGTGAACAACTCGAGCCCGATGGCGATCAGGACGGTCAGCCACACCGGCAGCCGGCTCGCCAGGAAGAAGCCGAGCGCCATGAAGCCGATGTCGGACATCGAGTTGAGGATCGAATCGCCGGCATAGTCCAGCGAGATCGTCGTCTCGCGGTAATGCTGGATCACCGGGTCGGTGTTCTCCACGATCTCCCAGGCGCATTCGACGACGAGCGCCAGGATGAGCCGAGGGGCAAAGCCCCAGCGGCGCGTCACCAGCCAGGTCGCGCCGAAGAACAGGAAGCCGTGGATCAGATGCGAGGCGGAGTACCAGTCCGACAGGTGCTGAGAGTTCTCCGGGCTGTTCACCGCGCCCCACCACAGTTTGACCTCGCCGCAGGGGCAGATCGGATTGCGCCCCATGGCGTAGAGGATCGCCGCCGTCGCCGAGACGACCGCAAGCGCGATCAGGAGATGGGCTAGGAGCGGGCCGGGTCGGGCGGACGACGAGGTGGACGAATGGGGCAAGGAGCGCACGTTCAAGCGGGATGATGGTTCGGCGCGGGGCGAGCCATCGGGCTCCATAGCGGGCTTTCTTCCGGAGGCAAACATCACCGTGAACGGCGCATCCGCAGAAAATTGATTGACTGATCAATCAACGATTCTATCTTCGCATCCATGTCCAGTCCCGATCGCCGCACCCCCGGCCGCCCCTCCGTCGAGGCGGCGCGCCGCGAAGCCGTCGTCGCCGCCGCCATCGCGGCGATCGACGAGGCCGGTTCGCTCGACGTCACCGTCGCCGGCATCGCGGCCCGGGCGGGCATCTCGCCGGCCCTGATCCACCATTACTTCGGCACCAAGGACGACGTCCTGATCGCGGCGATGCGCACCCTCCTGCGCCGCTACCGCCTCGAGGTGACGCGCCGGCTGACCGAAGCGCAGAGCCCGCGCGAGCGGGTCGCCGCGGTGATCTCGGCGAGCTTTGCCCCCAGCCAGTTCAGCCAGGAGTCGATCTCGGCCTGGCTGGTCTTCTACCTCTATGCCCGCCGCTCGGGAGAAGCCGCGCGGCTCCTGCGGGTGTATTTCCGAAGGCTGGAGACCAATCTGGTCTCGGCGCTGAAGCCGCTGGTCGGTCAGCCCCGCGCCTTGCGCATCGCCGCCGGCGCCGGCGCGATGATCGACGGCGTCTGGCTGCGCCAGGCACTCACCCCCCTCACGCAACCCGATCCCTCCAGCGCCGCCGCAATGGTCGGGCGCTTTATCGACGCGGAGCTCGACGCATGAAGACCATCGACGAAGCCGACTACGTCATCGTCGGATCCGGCTCGGCCGGCTCGGCCATGGCCAACCGCCTGTCCGAGGACGGGCGATATCAGGTTCTGGTGCTGGAGGCCGGAGGCACCGACGCCGGCCCGTTCATCCAGATGCCGGGCGCCCTGTCGTTCCCGATGAACATGCGCCGCTACGACTGGGGGTTCGTCGCCGAGCCGGAGAAGACGCTGGCAGGCCGCCGTCTCGTCACCCCGCGCGGCCGCGTCATCGGCGGCTCCTCGTCGATCAACGGCATGGTCTATGTGCGCGGCCACGCCCTCGACTACGAGCATTGGGCGGAAAGCGGGGCGTCCGGCTGGGCCTATGCCGACGTGCTTCCCTATTTCAAGCGGATGGAGAATTTCCACGGCGGCGCCGGGCGCGGCGTCGATCCGGCCTGGCGGGGCACCTCCGGGCCGCTGCACGTCAAGAACGGCGACATGCAGAACCCGCTCTACGAAGCCTTCATCGAGGCGGGGCGCCAGGCCGGCTATCCCGTCACCGAGGACTACAACGCCGAGAAGCAGGAGGGCTTCGGCCCGATGCAGCAGACGATCTGGCAGGGGCGCCGCTGGTCCGCCGCCAACGCCTATCTGCGCGACGCCC
Source organism: Fulvimarina sp. (assembly GCA_002700095.1). Classification (GTDB taxonomy): domain Bacteria; phylum Pseudomonadota; class Alphaproteobacteria; order Rhizobiales; family Rhizobiaceae; genus Jiella. The sequence continues at coordinate 32,627 of PACL01000034.1, forward strand.
TGAAGCGCGACAACTGCCGGCTTGTCCACGGCCACGCGCTGCGGGTGGAGATCGATCGCAGGACGGCGCGCGCCAGCGGCGTCGTCGTCGGCTCGGGCAGGCCCGTCTCGGGGCTGATCAAGGCGCGCCGCGAGGTGGTGCTGGCGGCCGGCTCGATCAACTCGCCGATGCTCCTCATGCATTCGGGCATCGGCGATCCGGCCGAGCTTTCCCGCCACGGCATCGGCGTCGTCGCGCCGCGCTCCGGCGTCGGCCGGAACCTGCAGGATCACCTGGAGCTCTACATCCAGGAGACCTGCATCCAGGAGATCACCCTCAACGGCTATCTCGGCCTCTTCACCAAGGGGCGGGTCGGCCTCGAATGGATGATGCTGCACACCGGCTACGGCGCCACCAATCACTTCGAGGCCGCCGCCTTCATCCGCTCGGATGCCGGCATCAAATATCCCGACATCCAGTACCACTTCCTGCCCGGCGCCATCCGCTATGACGGCAAGGCGGCGGCGCCCGGCCACGGCTACCAGTCCCATGTCGGGCCGATGCGCTCGAAGTCGCGGGGCGAACTGCGCCTCAAGAGTTCCGATCCGACCGCCGCGCCGTCGATCCGCTTCAACTACATGTCTCATCCCGACGACTGGGCCGAGTTCCGCAAGGCCATCCGCCTGACCCGCGAGATCTATGCGCAGGAGGCCTTCTCGCCCTATCGCGGGCCGGAGATCCAGCCCGGCGCCGATGCGACCAGCGACGAGGATCTCGACCGCTTCGTCTCCGAACACGCCGAGAGCGCCTATCATCCGTGCGGCACGGCGCGCATCGGCGCCGCCGACGATCCCCTGGCGGTGGTCGATCCGGAATGCCGGGTGATCGGCGTCGAGAACCTGCGATTGGCGGATTCCTCGATCTTCCCGCGCATTACCAACGGCAATCTCAACGGCCCGTCGATCATGGTGGGCGAGAAGGCCGCCGATCATATCCTCGGCGAGGGCATGCTGGCTCCCGAGCCGCAGCTGAAGCCGTGGGTCCATCCCGACTGGCAGTCCCGGCAGCGCTGATGGCGGCGAAGACGCCGGGACGCCGCGCGGCGGCCGGCCCGGGGGGCAGCGCCCTCGGCGCCGACGAGATCGACACCGTCTTCCGCCGCCTTGCGGATCACATGCCCGGCCGCACACCGACGGCGAAAGGCCCGAAGGACCAGCCGGACCCGTTCCGCTCGCTGGTCTCCTGCCTTCTGTCGGCCCAAAGCCGCGACGTGAATACTGCGGCTGCGACCAGCGCGCTGTTCGCCCTGGCGACGACACCGGAGGCGATGCTGCGTCTGCCAGAGGCGGAGATTGCGGCCGCCATCCGGCCCTGCGGCCTCTACAACACCAAGGCTCGGAACATCCTGCGGCTCTGCCGCACGCTCGTCGAGGATCTGGGGGGGACGGTGCCGCGCAGCCGGGAAGGCCTGATGGCGCTTCCCGGGATCGGGCGCAAATGCGCCGACATCGTCCTCAGCTTCACCTTCGACGAGGACGTCATCGCCGTCGACACCCATGTCCACCGGGTCGCCAACCGGCTCGGTCTGACGGCGGCGAGGGGCGCCGATGAGACGGCGCGTCAACTCGCGCTCGCCGCCCCGACCTGGGCGCTGCGCGACGGGCACTTCTGGCTGATCCAGTTCGGCAAGGCGGTTTGCGTGGCGCGGCGGCCGAAATGCGAGACCTGCTTCCTCAGCGACCTTTGCCGCTATTACGTCCCGACGCGGTGACGCCGACAGCTGATCATGGGCACCCAAGCCGAAGGACGCGCCAAATCAAAACCGCCGACGCGGGAGGCGCGCCAGCGGTTTCCGGATGATTCTGCGACAGGGATTCTGCAGCGGGATCGTCGACGATCGAGGAGATTGGCCGCTCGGTCAGGCCGCGACCGGCAGCACGGCCTCGATTTCCTTGGGCTGGAACGGCTTGTTGACCTGGGGACGGTCCTGCAGATCGCCCGGGATCGCCTCGGTGGTTGCCGAGACGAAGCAGAACGGCACATTCGCGGCCATCAGCAGCCGGGCGACCGGAATCGAGGTCGATCCATCGCGTCCGAGCTGCAGATCGAGCAGCGCGAAGTCGATGTCGCGGCCGGCCTTCTTCACGTAGTCCAGCGCGGCGGCCAGGGTTCCGGTGACGAAGACGCTGCCGGGCAAGTGTTCGCTCACGATCTCCTCGAGATCGACGGCGATGATCGGTTCGTCTTCCAGGATCAGTATGGTCATGTCTTTGCCCTTCCTTACCCAGCAAATGGACCGAAGGGGATTTGGTTGCGTTGCGACAGACGAACTGATTCAAATTGGAGCGATTTTGTCGGAGCCGGTTAACGACACCTTTTCCCATCTGCCCGGACCTGCAATCGGGAGGAAGCGGTGCAGCGACACGTTGACCCGAGCCGCGGGTCGGCACTGGACAAGCGGGAAGGTTCGCGCATAGAAACGCTCCAATCAGCGCGGCGGGGGCGTCGAGACTGTTCGTTCGACGGACATCCCCGCATCGTAGCAAGGTTGATGTCGACAAAAGGACCCTCCGGCAAGCTCGGTCGGTTCTCGAGGGAGTGCTAGCGACCGTGAGCGTCCACGATACCGCCGAACCGAATCGCCGGGATTTTCTCTACATCGCGACGGGTGCCGTTGCGGCCGTGGGAGCGGCCGCTGCCGTCTGGCCGTTCATCGACCAGATGAACCCGGACGCTGCGACGCTGGCGCTGGCCGAGATCGAGGTCGATGTCAGCCAGGTCGCCGAAGGCCAGTCGATCACCGCCAAATGGCGCGGCAAGCCCGTGTTCATCCGCCAGCGCACCGCGCAGGAGGTCGAGGAGGCCAAAGGCGTCGCGCTGTCGGATCTCAAGGATCCGATCGCCCGCAACGCCAATCTCCCGGCCGACGCCCCGGCGACGGACATCAACCGCGTGATGGGCGCCGGCTCTCCGGGCGGTGGTGCCGACCTGCCGGCCGGCCGCGAACAGTGGCTCGTCATGATCGGCGTCTGCACCCATCTCGGCTGCATTCCCAATGGCCAGGCCGGCGACTACGGCGGCTGGTTCTGCCCGTGCCACGGCTCGCACTACGACACGGCCGGCCGCATCCGGTTCGGCCCGGCGCCGGAGAACATGGCGATCCCGCCGTTCGAATTCACCAGCGACACTGTCATTCGTATCGGCTGACTGGGGGGCAGCACAGCAAAATGAGTGGTCATTCTTCCTACGTACCCTCCAAGGGTGTCATGCAATGGCTGGACGCGCGGCTTCCGCTGCCCCGTCTGGTCTATGATTCCTTTGTCGCCTATCCGGTGCCGCGCAACCTGAATTACGCCTATACCTTCGGCGGAATCCTGGCGCTCTTCCTCGTCGTGCAGATCCTGACCGGCGTCGTGCTCGCCATGCACTACGCGGCCAACTCGGCGATCGCCTTCGATTCTGTCGAGAAGATCATGCGCGACGTGAACTGGGGCTGGATGCTGCGCTACATGCACGCCAACGGCGCCTCGTTCTTCTTCATCGCCGTCTATCTCCACATCTTCCGCGGCCTTTATTACGGTTCGTACAAGGCGCCGCGCGAGGTGCTGTGGATCCTCGGCGTGATCATCTTCCTTCTGATGATGGCGACGGCATTCATGGGCTACGTTCTGCCCTGGGGCCAGATGTCCTTCTGGGGCGCGACGGTCATCACCGGCTTCTTCACCGCCTTTCCGCTGATCGGCGATCCGATCCAGCAGCTGCTGCTGGGTGGCTTCGCCGTCGACAATGCGACGCTGAACCGCTTCTTCTCGCTGCACTACCTGTTGCCCTTCATGATAGCCGGCGTCGTCATCCTGCATGTCTGGGCGCTGCATGTGACCGGCCAGACCAACCCGACCGGCGTCGAGGTGAAGTCGTCGAAGGACACCGTGCCCTTCACGCCCCATGCGACGATCAAGGACGGCTTCGCCATGGTCGTCTTCCTGGCGATCTTCGCCTACATGCTGTTCTACATGCCGAACTATCTCGGCCATCCGGACAACTACATCGAGGCGAACCCGCTGAAGACGCCGGCGCACATCGTCCCGGAATGGTACTTCCTGCCATTCTACGCGATGCTGCGGGCGATCACCTTCAACATCGGGCCGATCGATTCCAAGCTCGGCGGCGTCCTCGTGATGTTCGGCTCGATCATCGTCCTGTTCTTCCTGCCGTGGCTCGACACCTCGCGGATTCGCTCGACCGCCTACCGGCCGATGTACAAGATCTTCTTCTGGGTCTTCGTGGCGAATGCCATCATGCTCGGCTGGCTCGGCTCCAAACCTGCGGAAGCGCCTTACACCTGGCTTTCGCTGGTCGGCACGATCTACTATTTCGGCCACTTCCTGATCGTCCTGCCAGTGCTCGGTCTCGTCGAGACACCGAAGCGGTTGCCTGGCTCCATCACCGAGGCGGTCCTTGCCAAGTCGGGCGGGGGTGGCGGCGGAAGGCCGGCCGGGGCGGCCGCCGCACCGGACACCAAGGGCTGACCGAAAGAGCGTTGGGGGAACGATCCATGAAGAAACTCCTGCCAGCTCTGCTGGCCGCGGGCCTTGCCTTTGCTCCGATGGGGCTGGCTTTCGCCCAGGACGGCCAGGGACCGACGGAGAACACGGCTGCCGAAGAGGCTGCCGTCGGCACCGATGCCAGCGTCGAGGCGGCCGAGGAAGGCCATGCGGCGACGCCGCATTATCCGATACGCCATCCCGAACAGATGGACTGGTCCTTCGCCGGACCGTTCGGACACTGGGATATCGCCCAGCTGCAGCGCGGCCTGAAGGTCTACAAGGAAGTCTGCGCAGCCTGCCACGGCATGCGCCTCGTCGCGTTCCGCAACCTCGACGCCCTCGGCTACAACGAGGATCAGGTGAAGGCGTTCGCGGCCGAGTACACGGTCCAGGACGGCCCGAACGGCGATGGCGAGATGTTCGATCGTCCGGGCATCCCGTCGGACTACTTCCCGTCGCCCTTTCCGAACAGCGCGGCAGCCGCCGCTGCCAACAACGGCGCCGCGCCGCCGGACTTCTCGCTGCTCGCCAAGGCGCGGGCGGTGGAGCGCGGCTTCCCGACCTTCGTGTTCGACCTGTTCAGCCAGTATCAGGAGGCCGGGCCGGACTACATCCACGCGCTCCTGACCGGCTATGACGAGCAGCCGTCGCCGGAGGTCGAGGCATCGCTGCAGCCGGGGACCTACTACAATCCCTACTTCATCTCCGGCCCGGCCCTCGCCATGCCGCCGCCGATCAGCGACGACCAGGTGGAATACGCCGACGGCGCGCCCCAGACGGTCGACCAGTATTCCCGCGACGTCTCCGCCTTCATGATGTGGGCCGCCGAGCCGCATCTCGTGGAGCGCAAGGCCACGGGCTTCGTGGTGATGCTTTTCCTCGTGGTCTTCGCCGGACTGCTCTTCGTGGTGAAGCGCCGGGTCTGGGCTGGCACGCCGCACTGACGGCACAATAGGTCCGGCTGTCTTCAAGCCATCGGAAAGGGGAGAGCGCCGCCGCGCTCTCCCCTTTTTCTCGTCCGGGCACCGGTTCCCGCTGGCGCTGCTCGCCCCTGCGCCGCAGGAGGCGCTTGCAATCGGCCGGACGACGGCGGAAAACCCCCTTGATGCTCCGGCCCGCTTCGGCCGGCGGCCGTTTCGTGAGAGAGGATCGCCCCATGTTTATCGCGATGAACCGCTTCAAGGTGCTGCCTGGCGCCGAGGAAGAGTTCGAGACGATGTGGCTGAACCGGGACTCCAAGCTCAAGCAGGTCCCCGGCTTCGTCGAGTTCCACATGCTGAAGGGCCCCGAGGGCGAGGGGCATCGCCTCTATTCGTCCCACACGGTGTGGGAGAGCGAGGAGGCCTTCGTCGCCTGGACCCGCTCCGAGGCCTTCCGCGCCGCTCATGGCAGCGCCGGCGGCACGCGGCCCCTCTATGACGGCCATCCCAACTTCGAGGGCTTCGCGGTGATCCAGACGATCGCAAGGGACGCTTGAGGCCGGCATGACCAAGACAGCGACCCTCGAGACCGGTAACCGGTTCGCCGACGCCATCCGGACCATTCCGGACTATCCCAAGCCCGGCATCATGTTTCGCGACATCACGACGCTGCTCGCCAGCCCGGCGACGTTCCGGGCGGCCGTCGATGCGATGGTGGCGCCCTACAAGGACGAGGGCGTCGCCCTCGTCGCCGGCATCGAGGCGCGGGGCTTCATCCTCGGCGGGGCGATGTCGCATCAGCTCGCCGCCGGCTTCGTGCCGATCCGCAAGAAGGGCAAGCTCCCCCACGAGACCATCCGCGTCGCCTACAGCCTCGAATACGGCGTCGACGAGATGGAGGTGCACCGGGACGCGGTGGCGCCGGGAACAAGGGTCCTCCTGACCGACGACCTGATCGCGACGGGCGGCACGGCGGAGGGCGCCGTGAAGCTCCTGCGCGAACTCGGCGCCGAGATCGTCGGCGCCTGCTTCGTCATCGATCTGCCGGAACTCGGCGGTCGCCGGCGGCTCGAGGCGATGGGCGTCTCGGTGAAGACCCTCGTCGCCTTCGACGGCCACTGACAATCGTGATGGGGCGGCGGTGGCGGCTGCGCCGAGACGCGCCGCCTGGCAGCGCTCTGGGATCGCTGGTCGTGGACGACGCGATGGCGGCGAGCAGAGCGGTGTGGCGCTTCAGGTTCTCTCGGCCTTGTCTCGTCGTCCGCAGACTCGGCACCGCCTGCGTGGCTCCCGTGGAGCCCCCCTGAATACAAGAAGGGCGCCCGCCGCCGGATGCGGTGGACGCCCGATGATGTTGCGCCCGCGAAGCGGCCGATGGCCGCCCGGACGGTCGTGGCGTCAGCGCGCGGCGGCTTCCTCGCAGGCCTGGACGTGCTTAGCCAGCGCCTCGTTCGGCAGGAAGCCGGCGATCGACTTGATGTCGCGCTTTTCGAACTTCGGCATCTTCTGCAGTTCCTGCAGTCGCGTGATCAGCTGTGCTCGGCTCATCGACTTCTCCTTGTCTGTGCCGTCACCGGTCAGGGCATCATGCCTTCGGGGCGGCTTTGCGGCGGACGTTTCGTCAGGCCGCTCGCATGCTTGCGGTCACGGGGATCTCGATGTCGACCTCGAGGGTCGAGACGTGCTCGCCCCGCTGCATCGTGACGTTCACCTTGTCGGCGTCGAGCTGGATGTGCTTGGCGATGACGGCGAGAATCTCCTCCCTGAGGAGCCCGACGAGATCGGAGTGACCCACCGTGGCTCGTTCATGCGCCAGGAGGACCTGCAGGCGCTCGCGCGCCATCGGCGCGGAGCTGCGCCGGTTCAGGAAGCTGAAGAGGCTCATGCAGCCCTCCGTCCGAACAGCTTGTTCATGAAGCCGCGGCGCTCGCCCGGGATGGTCATCGGCACCTGCTCGCCGGCGAGCCGGCGGGCGGCGTCGCGATAGGCGAGGGCGGGAGCGCAGTTGACGTCGTTGAGCGTGACCGGCGCGCCGAGGTTCGAGGCGCGCAGGACGTCCATGGATTCGGGGATGATGCCGAGCAGCGGGATCGACAGGATCTCGAGGACGTCCTCGACCTTCAGCATGTCGCCGCGCTCGGCACGGTTCGAATCGTAGCGGGTGAGGAGGAGGTGCTTCTCCATCCGCTCGCCGTTCTCGGCCTTCTTGGTCTTGGCGTCGAGGAGGCCGATGATGCGGTCGGAATCGCGCACCGAGGAGACTTCCGGATTGGTCACGACGACGGCGGTGTCGGCATGGCGCATGGCCAGCGTCGCGCCACGCTCGATGCCGGCCGGCGAATCGCAGATGATCCAGTCGAAGCTCTTGCGCAATTCGTCGATCACCCGCTCGACGCCTTCGGCGGTCAGGTTGTCCTTGTCGCGGGTCTGGGAGGCCGGCAGGAGAAACAGCGTCTCCAGCCGCTTGTCGCGGATCAGCGCCTGGGTGAGCTTGGCATCGCCCTGCACGACGTTGATCAGATCGTAGACCACCCGGCGTTCGGCACCCATGACGAGGTCGAGGTTGCGCAGGCCGACGTCGAAATCGACGACGACCGTCTTCTCGCCCCGCTGGGCGAGGGCCGCGCCGAGAGCGGCCGTCGACGTCGTCTTGCCGACGCCGCCCTTGCCCGATGTCACCACGATCACTTTCGCCATGTCATTCTCCTGCTATTGCCTGGCCGATCATGGCTCAGGCCAGCCTTTCAGCCTTGATGGTGTCGCCTTCGAGCCAGACCACGACGGGCTGGCCGAGATGTTTGGGGTCCATGTCGTCGGGCATCTTGTAGAGCCCGTCGATCGCCAGAAGCTCGGCTTCCAGCTTGCGGCAGAAGATCCGCGCCGAGGCGTTGCCGACCGAACCGGCCAGCGCCCGGCCGCGCAGCGTGCCGTAGATGTGGATGGAGCCGCCGGCGACGACCTCGGCGCCGGAGGCGACCGAGCCGAGAATGGTGACGTCGCCCTCGGGGAAGATGATCGACTGGCCGGAGCGCACCGGCTCGGTGATGACGATCGAGGAGGCCGCGCGCTGCGCATGCATCTCGATGGCCGGCTCGGGCTTTTTCGCCGGCTCGGCGGTCTTCGCCTCGCTCGTCGCCTGCGCGGGTTCCGGATCGGGCTCGGGTTCGATGTCGCCGGCCGGGCGGCCGCCCTTCATCAGCGGCGGCATGTTGGCGCCGATCAGCGATCCGCGCACGCCCTCGATGCCCATGACGCGCACGCCGCGCTCGCCGAGTTCCCCGAGAAGCTCCTTCAGGTCGGCCTGCGTGATGTCGAGGCCGTCGAGGTCGAGGACGATCGGCCGGCCGAGGAAGAAGCCGGTCGAGCGCGCGGCGAGATCGTCGAGCCGTTCCAGCCAGTTGGAGAACGGCAGCTCGGGCGACAGCACCAGCGCCAGGAAGGAGCGTCCCTTGAGGCGGATCGGGCGGGTGTCGGTCAGCGTCTTGGCAGCGGTCTTGGTCATCTCGGGCAGTCGCGGTCCAGCGGATGGGTTGCGGGTCGGGTGAGCCGGTTAACGAGAATTAACCACCGGAGTTTGCGCCGGGCTGACTCGCTCGCCGGATCGGTCGCCGCCCGAACGCGGGCCAGCTAGGCTGGCCGGGAAGGCGGGCCGACGAGGCGGCAACGACGGCCGTGCCGACGCCCGGCACCCACCATGCCTTCGTGGCGGCACAAGGGCTTTGCGCGGCGGCGGCTTTCCTGCCAGATCGTGTGAGACCGCCAACCATCCGAAGGACCACCCCATGGCATCCCCCTCCAGCGCCCAATCCTATGACGGCGACCCGAAGAACGACGACGCGCTGGTCTATCTCAACGGCGAGCTCGTCCACCGCGACAAGGCCTCCGTCTCGGTCTTCGACGCCGGCTTCGTCCTCGGCGACGGCATCTGGGAGGGGCTGCGGCTGGTCAATGGCAAGCTTCTGTCGCTGGACCTTCATCTCGACCGCCTGTTCGAGGGGGCGAAGGCGATCAGCCTCGACATCGGCATGAGCCGGCAGGCGATCACCGAGGCGATTCTCAAGACTTGCGAGATCAACGGCTTTGCCACCGACACCCATATCCGGATGATGATCTCGCGCGGCAGGAAGACGACGCCCAACCAGGACCCGCGCTTCATGGCCTCCGGGGCGACAGTGGTCATCGTCGCCGAGATCAAGCGCCCGCGGGCGAGCTTCGCCGACACCGGCCTGACGCTCTTCACCTCGACCTTCCGCTGCTCGACGCCGGACGTCTTCGACCTCCACCTCAATTCCCACAGCCGGCTCAACCTCATCCAGGCGCTGATCCAGGCGATCGCGGCGGGCGCCGACGAAGCCCTGATGCTCGACCATCGCGGCTTCGTCGCGAGCTGCAACTCGACCAACTTCTTCATCGTCAGGAAGGGCGAACTCTGGACCTCGCCGGGGCTCACCAGCTTCAACGGCATCACCCGCGGCCATGTCAGCCGGCTCTATGGCGAGACGATCGGCCCTTCCTTCGAGAAGGACTTCACCCTCGCGCAGGCCTATTCGGCCGACGAGGCCTTCGTCACCGGAACCCTCGGCGGCATCACGCCGGTGACGAAGATCGACGGCCATGTCATCGGCGACGGCAGGCCCGGCCCGCTGACCCGGCAGGCCGCAAGGGCCTATTGGGACTACGTCGCCGCGGTCTCTGCGTGAAACGATGCCGCCTCTCCCCGGGCGGCGCCTCGTCGCCGACCGGTCGCCAGGGGCGGGCCATTCTGCAACGTCAGTCGTCACTTGAACCGACGAAACCCTGTCCCTTGACGCGAGTCCGGCGCCGGATGCGGTAACGACGGCAGTTGTTCCGTCTTCCGGTACTGCCGAGGCAATGACGATGCCGCTGATAAACTAAGCGGAGAAATCATTTCTTTACGAAGCGACACTTAAGCAGGTGGGGCGATGCCGGGACAATCCGAATCAGGCCAGTTCCGCCAAGCTTGAAGCCCGCGACCTTGCCGGGTGGAGCCGGGCGAGATCCATCCGTTCATCCCATGCCTTGCGATGACACCCGGCCGCCGATCCCCTCCACGGCCGTCCCACCAGATGTCTTTCGAGCGAGATGAACCCATGGGTACAGACAACACGCCGACCACGATCGATTTCGGCAACAGGAGCGATGTCGTCTTCTTCGAGGCGAATGACGGCACCCATGGCACCGAGCTCTGGGTGACCGACGGCACCGAGGCCGGCACGCATCTCGTCAGGGACATCGCGGAGGGATCCGGTTCGGGACGCGCCGCCCGGGGCGTCCAGATCGGCGAAGATGGTATCGTATTCATTGCCAACGACGGTACGGGATCCGGCTACGAGCTTTGGTTCAGCGACGGGACGGAAGCCGGCACCCGCCTCGTCAAGGAACTGACCGTCGGGTCAAGCTCTGGGACGCCGAATTACCTGACCACCATGCCGGATGGCCGCGTCGTCTTCCAAGGCTACGAGGCCGATCACGGCAATGAGCTTTGGGTGACGGACGGGACCGAGGCGGGCACGGTGCTCCTGAAGGATATCTACACGGGCTCGAACAGTTCAACGCCGTCCGGCTTCGCGGCGCTGGGCGATGGCCGCATGGTCTTCCAGGCGAACGACAGCACGAATGGCCTTGAACTCTGGGTGACTGACGGCACCGAGGCGGGCACGGTGCTCGTGAAGGATATCTACACGGGCTCATACGGCTCATCACCGTGGGGTTTGGCGGCGCTTGGCGACGGCCGTCTCGTCTTTCAGGCGAATGATGGCACGAACGGCACCGAGCTCTGGGTGACGGACGGCACCGAGGCGGGTACGGTGCTTCTGAAGGACATCCGGACAGGATCGGGCGGTTCATCCTTGTCCGGCTTCACGGCGCTCGGCGATGGCCGTCTGGTCTTCCAGGCTTATGACAGCACGAACGGCGGTGAGCTTTGGGTGACCGATGGCACCGAGGCTGGCACGGTGCTTCTGAAGGAGATCTACACGGGTTCGAACGGTTCGTCGCCGTCCGGCTTCACGGCGCTCGGTGATGGCCGTGTCGTCTTTCAGGCAAACGACGGCACGAACGGCTATGAGCTTTGGGTGACGGATGGCACCGAGGCGGGCACGGTGCTCCTGAAGGACATCTACACGGGCGCGAACAGTTCGTCGCCGTCCGACTTCACGGCGGTAGGCGATGGTCGTCTGGTCTTCGCGGCGAATGACGGCACGAACGGCTATGAGCTTTGGGTGACGGATGGCACCGAGGCGGGCACGGTGCTCCTGAAGGAAATCAACACGGGCACGAACAGTTCGTCGCCAGGCAATTTTACGGCCCTCGGTGACGGCCGTCTGGTCTTCCGGGCGAATGACGGCACGAACGGCACGGAACTCTGGGTGACCGACGGCACCGAGGCCGGCACGGTCCTGCTCGATGACGTACGCAGCGGCACCATGAGCTCTTCTGCCTCGTACTTCGCCTCTGCCGTGATCTCCTCCGACCCCGCCTTCGTCGAAGATGCCGGCGCCGTGACGCTCCTGCCGCAGGTGACGCTGTCGGACGACGACAGCGCGACGCTGCAATCAATCACGCTGACGCTGTCGGCGACCCCGGATGGCGCTCTCGAAAGCCTTGCCGCGAGCGGCCTGCCGGACGGGATCACCGCCGGCGCCTACGATCCGGACAGCCGCAGCATCACCCTGTCGGGCAACGCCAGCGTCGCCGACTATCAGGCGGCCCTGCGGCTCGTGACCTATCTGAACACCTCGCAGAATCCCGACGAGACCGACCGCACGGTGACGGTGATGGTCGTCGACGACGGCGGTCAGACCTCGACCGACAGCTTCGGGCTCGGCGTCACCGCCACCGACGACGCGGGTGTCGCCGCCGACGATGCCTTCACCACCGACGAGGCGACCGCCATCGGCTCCGGCCTCAGCCTCTTCGACGCCAATGGCGGCTCCGCCGACGAGGACGTCGATTCCGTGCTGGCGATTGGCGCGGTGAACGGCAGCGGCGCAAATGTCGGGCAGGCGATCACGCTCGCCTCCGGCGCGCTCCTCACCGTCAATGCCGACGGCACCTTCTCCTACGCTCCGAACGGCGCCTTCGACAGCCTCGCCGCCGAAGGATCGGGCGCCACCAACACCAGCGCCACCGACAGCTTCACCTACACCCTCGTCGGCGGCGGCACGGCGACGGTGACGCTCACCATCGACGGTCTCGACACCAACGACACGCTGGTCGGCACCGTCGGCGGCGACGCCTTCGTCGGCGGCCCGGGCTACGACACCGTCAGCTACGCGACCTCCTCGTCCGGCGTGACGATCGACCTCGCGGCGGGCACGGCCAGCGGCGGCGACGCCGAGGGCGACAGCTTCAGCTCGATCGAATTCCTGATCGGCTCGAGCCATGGCGACACCCTGCGCGGCACCGACGGGACGAACCACTTCGACGCCGGCGCCGGGTCGGACATCGTCGTGGCCCGTGGCGGCGACGACGTCGTCATCGGTTCCATCGACGGCGCGAACGACACCTATGACGGCGGCGACGGCGTCGATCTCCTCGACTATTCGGCCGTCACCGACGCGATCACCGTCGATCTCGACGCAGGTCTGGCTTCGAGCAGCAGCATCGGCACCGACACGCTGGTCTCGTTCGAGCGGCTCCTCACAGGGTCGGGCAACGACGTCATCACCGGCACGGCGACGACTGTCCTGATCGGCTCGGGGCTCGGCGACGACACCATCACCGGCAGCGACGGCGACACCACCATCTATGCCGGCGGCGGTAACGACACGGTCAATGCCGGGGCGGGCAACGACATCATCTTCGGCGGCTACGGCGCAGACACCCTGAATGGCGATGCCGGCGACGATTTCATCTCCGCCGGACCCGGCCTGTTCTGGGACACGCTCGACGGCGGCGACGGCTTCGACACCCTCGACATGTCGGACGCCAGCGTGGCGGTGAAGGTCAATCTTTCGGCCGGCTACAGCCTCGGGCGCGGCGTCGACACGATCTCGAACTTCGAGCGCGTCGTCACCGGCTCGGGTAACGACGTCGTGATTGCAAGCAGCGGCAACGAGACGCTCGAGGGCGGCGCCGGCAACGACACGATCATCGGCTGGGCCGGCTTCGACACCCTCGAGGGCGGTTCCGGAGACGACGTGCTGACCGGCGGCTTCAACGCCGACACCTTCGTCTTCGCCGACGGCTTCGGCACCGACACGATCACCGACTTCGCGGCCACCAACGACTTCGAGCGGATCGATCTCTCGGCGGTCACGGCGATCGTCGACTTCGCCGATCTTGCGGCGAACCACATGGTGCAGTCGGGCGCCGACGTCGTCATCCTCGACGGCACCGGGGCCACGATCACCCTCCTCAACGTCGACCTTTCCGACCTCGGGGCGGCCGACTTCATCTTCTGACGCACCGATCCTGCCGAACGATGCGCCCCGTCGCCGGCCCCCGGCGGCGGGGCGCCGTCTTTTCTGCTGGACGGGTCCGTGCCCGGCACGCCGGAGAGGGCAAGGCAGGCGTGCCGACGATCGCAGGAGGCACCGCGTGGCGGCAGCCGATCCGGCGCTCGCCGCAACCCCGCGAAATCTCACTTGCGCCGTCTGGTCGGGGCGTGGAAGTCCGGCGGCTTGTCGGCGATCCAGCGCAGGAACGGCGCAAGTTCGGCTCGCCCGGCAAGGGCTTCGCCATTGCCGGCCATGCGGCCGAGCTCGTGATTGGTGAAGGTGGCGTGAAGGGTACGGTGGCAGATCGGGTGGACCGGCACCGTCTCTCTCCCGCCGCGGCTCTTCGGCAGGGGATGGTGCCATTCGACCCGGCGCCCGAGCCTGCGGCCGCAAAGCCAGCAGGTCGCGGCGTCAGGGGAGGGCGCCGTGTCGCCGGATCCGAGGCGAGGTTCGGAACCGCGACCGGAAGGGAGCTGCGAGGCCGGCCCTCGCTTGCGTCGTCGTGTCATGGCCGGCGAACATGGGGCGGCGCGCGCCTCGCGTCACCCGCGATGCTTCGCCTCATCTTCCGCGTTCGCCGCAAGGGCGGCCCGGGCGCCTCGGCCCGAACGCGCCTTTGCCTGCTCGATGGCTCAGATTTTGCCGTCGAGGCCCATCTGGTAGTATTTGTGGACGATCTGGTCCTGGTTCTCGAGCAGCCAGTCGATGGAGGGCTCGTTGCGCATGGCCTTGGCGATCGCCTTCTTCATCCCCTCGCGGTGGATGTCGAAGAGCACCTTGTGGTCGAGATTCTCGACGTCGACGATGGTCGGCGCCAGCCAGACCGAGCAGATGATGCCGAGATCGTTGACCTGGTCCTTCGGCAAGATGCCCTCGCGCACCGCGTCGAGGACGCCGTTGGCGATGGCGAACTGCACCGTCCCCATCAGGATGTTGGTGTAGCGCGGGTCCTCCACCGTCACCTTGGAGACGCAGAGCGTCGCCGGGCGGACCATGATGTCGGTGTTGAGCAGCGCGAAGACGCGGCTGTGGCCCTTCACCTGGTCGCCGGTGAGGGTCGCGAGCGCCGTGCCGACCGGGCCGTCCAGCGCGCCGATGACGACTTCCGGCTCGGCCGCCGTTCCCGGAGGGCCGCCCGCAACGAGCGCCTCGCCGGTCCGCATGATGATCTTTTCGCTCATGAGAAGTCACTCCTTGTCCCACCGTGGCCGGGGGTATCAGACCGAGGCGGAGGCCTCAAACATCGGGGGTGCGCAGGTCGCCGTCAGTCCTTCAGAACCCGCTTTTCGGCGACCGTCGTATCGGCGTTCAGCCGGTAGATGATTGGCACGCCCGTCGCGATCTCCTCGCCGACGATCTGGTCGGGCGTCAGCCCGTCCAGCGCCATGACGAGGGAGCGCAGCGAATTGCCGTGGGCGGCGACGACGACGGTGCCGCCGGCCATCACCTTCGGCAGGACGTCGTGGATGAAATAGGGCCAGACCCGTGCCCCGGTGTCCTTCAGGCTCTCGCCGCCCGGCGGCGGGGTGTCGTAGGAGCGGCGCCAGATGTGCACCTGTTCTTCGCCCCATTTTTCACGGGCGTCGTCCTTGTTGAGGCCGGAGAGGTCGCCATAGTCGCGCTCGTTGAGGGCGACGTCGCGGGTGATCGCAAGGCCGGTCTGGCCGAGTTCTTCCAGCATCAGGTCGAGGGTGCGCTGGGCCCGGGAGAGTTCGCTGGTGAAGGCAGTGTCGAAGGTGAAGCCCTCGGCCTTGAGCTTGCGCCCGGCGGATTTCGCCTCCTCGACGCCCTTCTCGGTCAGGTCGGGGTCCTTCCAGCCGGTGAAGAGGTTCTTCAGGTTCCACTCGCTCTGGCCGTGGCGGACGAGGACGAGACTACGCGACATTTCAGGCTGCCTTTCCAAGGAATTCGTCTGGAGGGAGTTGTAGCGCGGTCGCGCCGGAAAGTCGCGGGGGGTCAGTTAGCCGGAAAGGCCGAGAACGTCGCGCATGGAATAGAGGCCCGCCGGCTTCTCCTTTGCCCAGAGCGCCGCCTTGATGGCGCCTCTGGCAAAGATCGTTCGGTCGCCGGCGGCGTGAGAGAGCTCGATCCGTTCGCCTTCGCCGGCCAGAATTACCGAATGCTCGCCCACCACCGAGCCGCCGCGCAGCGTCGCGAACCCGATCGTGCCCTCCTCGCGCGGCCCGGTGATGCCGTCGCGCACCCGCACGGAATGATCTGCGAGGGCGACGCCCCGGCCCCTCGCGGCCGCTTCGCCCAGCAGGAGCGCGGTGCCCGAGGGTGCATCGACCTTGTGCTTGTGGTGCATCTCCAGCACCTCGATGTCGAAGGCGTCGGCGCCGAGCGCTCGCGCCGCCTGCTCGACGAGGACGGCGAGGAGATTGACCCCGAGGCTCATGTTGCCGGATTTGACGATCACCGCGCCGGTCTCGGCCGCAGCAAGGATCGCCGTATCCGCCTCCGTCTCGAAGCCGGTGGTGCCGATGACGTGGACGAGGCCCTTTTCGGCGGCCCGCCTGGCGATGGCGACGGACACCGCCGGGGCGGTGAAGTCGACGACTCCGTCGGCGCCGTCCAGCGCCGCGTCGATGTCGCCGGTGACCGCGACGCCGAGTTCGCCGATCCCGGCGAGCATCCCGGCATCGCTGCCGAGTGCCGGCGAGCCGTCCCGCTCCAGCGCCGCGTGCAGCGAAGCGCCTTCGGTGTCGCAGATCACCTTGACGAGCGTGCGGCCCATCCGGCCGGCGGCTCCCAGAACGACGAGCTTCATGCGCAAGGGTCCTCTTCTGTCATCGCGAGACGGATAGCGCTGCCTCAGCTCCTCGCCGCCGCAAGATCGGCGGGCCGGCGGTTGCCGCCCGCCTGCAGCCCGTAGAAGCGCGCATAGAGCCCGCCCTCCCGGTCGACGAGGTCCTGGTGCGAGCCGCGCTCGGCGATCTGGCCGCTGTCGACGACGAGGATCTGGTCGGCATTGGTGATGGTCGACAGCCGGTGGGCGACGACCAGCACCGTGCGATCCTTCATCGCCGCGTCGAGCGCCGCCTGGACCAGCGTCTCGGAGCGCGTGTCGAGCGCCGAGGTCGCCTCGTCGAGGAGGAGGATCGGCGCGTTCCTGACGAGGGCGCGGGCGATCGACAGGCGCTGGCGCTGGCCGCCCGACAGCGTCATGCCGTTCTCGCCGACGGGCGTGTCGTAGCCCTGCGGCGCGGCGAGGATGAACTCCTCCGCCTGGGCCTGGCGCGCGGCATCCTCGATCTCGGCGTCGGTGGCGTCGGGCCGCCCCAGCCGGATGTTCTCGCGGATGGTGCCCTCGAAGAGATACGGCGCCTGGGGCACATAGGCGATCTTGGAGCGCAGCGACCGCTTGGTGACTTCGCGGATATCCTCGCCGTCGACGGTGATCGAGCCCTCGTGGACGTCGTAGAAGCGCTGGAGCAGAGCGACAATGGTCGACTTGCCGCCGCCCGACGCGCCGATCAGCGCCGTAGTCTTGCCGGCGGGCGCCACGAAGGACAAGTCGCGCAGCACCTTCTCGCCCGGATAGTAGCCGAAGGTGACGGCGTTGAAGGCGATTTCGCCGCGCTCGACCTTCAAGTCGCTGGCATTGGGCGCATCGGCCTGGCGCGGCTCCATGTCGAGGATCTCGTAGATCATCGAAGCGTTGACCAGGGCGCGCTCCAGCTGCACCTGCAGCTTGGCGAGCCGGCGCGCCGGATCGTAGGCGAGAAGCAGCGCGGTGATGAAGGCGAACATCGAGCCCGGCGAATAGCCATAGACCACCGCCCGGTAGCCGGAATAGCCGATGACGCCGGCGATCGCGAGGCCGGCGAGCATCTCGGTGACGGGGCTCGTGCGCTCGGTGATGCCGGCGATCTTGTTGGAGCGCTCCTCGGCCTTCAGGATCAGCCGCTCGATGCGCTCGCGCAGCGGCGCCTCCATGGTGAAGGCCTTGACCACGGTGATGCCCTGCGCCGCCTCCTGCATCGAGGCGAGCACCCGGGCATTGATGTCGATCGCCTGCCGGGTGGCCGCCCTCAGCTTCTTGGCGAGCTTGCCGATCATCAGCACGATGGGCGGGCCGGCGAGCAGCGCGATTCCCGACAGAACCGGATCCTGCCAGATCATCACGAGGACGAGGAAGATCAGGGTGAGGGCGTCGCGGGCGAGCGAGGTGATCGTCAGGTTCAGCGTGTCGCGGATGCCGGAGACGTTCTGGTTGATCCGGGCCGCGAGATGGGCCGAGCGGTTCTCGGCGAAGAAGTCCACCGACAGCTCGGTGATGTGGGCGAACAGCCGTCGCTGATAGCGCGCGACGATGTTGTTGCCGATGCGCGCCAGGATCACCGCCTGGCCGAAATTGGCGAGGCCCCGGATGGCGAAGGTGAGGAAGACGATGGCCGGCAGGGTGTAGATCGCCGCGCGGTTCTGCTGCACGAAGATCTTGTCGATCACGTCGCGCATGATCCAGGCGAGGAAGGCCGTGCAGGCCGCCGCGGCGACCAGGCAGGCGATGGCGAGCGCATACTGGCGCACGAAGAGGTGGCCGTTCTCGCGCAGGATCCGCCGGATCAGCCCGATCACCAGCCCGCGCTTTTCCGGGGCGGTGATGGAGAGCTTCTTCTTTTTGTTCGCCGTCTTGGTCAATCTCTCGTCCGGTCGCCGGTGGCGGATTGGGGCGCCTTCGCTGCTACGAGGGCTGTGACGGCTTATGCCCAACCATGCCGGCCCCGCAATGGGCGAGGGGTCGAAATGCGCCTGTCGAGCAGCCAGAACACCGTCCCGCCGTTGCAGGTTTGCACTGATCGCCGGGAATTTCGCGTTTCCCCGGTCGCGAGCGCCCGCGAGCGAAATGGACGCCGGATCGGCCGTTCGTTAGGTTGCGGCGGCAACCGACGACCCGCAGGAGCCCTGCCGGCGTCGCCTGCGGACTGGAAGGAAAGGGTGTGCCGTGTCCGGCGCTTACATACTGCGACCCGCCGAGCGGGACGATCTGCCGTCGATCACCGCGATCTACGTGGAGGAGGTCCGCACCGGCACGGCAACCTACGAGCTGACCCCGCCGGACGAAGCGGAAATGGCGCGTCGCTTCGACGAGCTTCAGGCGAAGCACTTTCCCTATCTCGTCGCCGAGGATCACGATGGCGCAATCCTCGGCTATGCCTATGCCGGCCCCTTCCGGGCGCGTCCGGCCTACAACTGGTTCGTCGAGAACTCGATCTATCTGGCCCCGCAGGCCCGGGGCAGGGGCGTCGGAACGGCGCTGTTGACGCGGCTCGTCGAGGAATGCGAGCGGCTCGGCTTCCGGCAGATGCTGGCGGTGATCGGCGGCTCGGACAATCACGGTTCGATCCGCCTGCACACGAGGCTCGGTTTCCAGATGATCGGCACCATGCCGGCGACGGGCCTGAAGTTCGGCCGCTGGATCGACACGGTGCTGATGCAGCGCCCGCTCGGGGAGGGGGCCGGCACCATTCCCGACAAGAGCGCCTATCCGGGCGACTTCGCGGCCCCTCCCGCGCAGCGCTGAGCCGCCGCGAAATACTCCGTCAGCCGCGGCGGCCGCTGCGCGACAGGCCGGCGATGGCGACGAGGGCGATGACGGCGGGAATGCCGGCCGCGAGCCACTGTTCGCGCTGCGCGCGCTGCCTGCGGCGCCGGCCGGCGTCGCCGTAGAGGGCGTCGATCTCCCGCTTCAGCGACGGGTCCTTTTCGACGAAGATCCGCTCCCCGGCCACCACCGCGTCGGCGACCTGGTCGGCCATGGTCGCACCTCGCTCGCCCAGCGGCGCGTCCGCTCCGGTGGTGGTGTCGCGGGCGGTCTGATGCTCCATCTCGGAGTTCAGTTCGCCGCCGACGATGAGAATGATCATTGTCAGCCACATCCAGGTCATCATGCCGATCAGCGCGCCGAGCGAGCCGTAGGTGGCGTCATAGGAGCCGAAATTCGCCGTGTACCAGGAGAACAGCACCGACACGATCGCGATCACCACCACGGCGAGGACGGCGCCGGGGGTGACCCAGCGCCATTTGGCGCTTTCGCGGCACGGCCCCCAGCGATAGAGCGCCGAGATGCCGAGGGAGACGACGAGCAGCATCGCAAGGAAGCTCGCGGCGGTGATCGCCCATTCCGTGCCCTCGCCGAGGCCGACGAAGCCCAGAACGAGGGGGAGGACGACGGTGAGCGCGATCATCGACAGGGCCGCGGCGAGGAGGCAGAGGGTGAAGGCGAGAGACACCAAGGTCAGCTTCACGAAGGAGCGCTCCTCCTTCTGCTCGTAGGCGACGTTCATCGCCTCGAACAGCGCTTTGACCCCCGCATTGGCGCTCCACAGCGAGATGGCGAGGGAGACGATCAGCGACAGGCCGAGCGTGCCGTTCGCCGCACTCGCCAGCCGCTGCAACTGTTCGTCGACGATCTGCACGGCGCCGCCCGGCAGGAGCGCCGACAGCAAGCCGACATGCTCACGCACCGTCGCCGGATCGGCGACGAGGCCGTAGATCGAGACCAGGGCCGCCATGGTGGGGACCATCGCCAGCAGCAGGTAGTAGGTGACGCCGGCCGCGACGAGCATCACCCGGTCATCCGAGATCTCCGCGAAGACGCGCGACAGGATGTGCTTCCACCCGGAGACCGGGATCTCGCTCGGCCCTTGGGCCTCCAGCCCGAGCTCACCGGCACGGGAGTGGCTGGAAGTCTTCGCGGTCGGCTGCGCCATCGTGTCGTCCTGGTCCGTTGCTCAGCCGGGACATCTACCGCGCCGGCGGCCGGGCCACAGGTGCGGCATTCCGCCGGATTTCCTTAGGCGGGCAACGATCGTCGTCACCGCCCTTCCACCATTGAGGGAATGGAGACCGCCGATCAGCCGTTGTCGGCGGCGCGCAGGTTGCGCTCGAACACCTTCAGGACCGACGACAGCTCGTGGCCGCGCTTCAGGACGAGACCGCCGGCGGCGACCACCTGATAGGCGCCCTGGCGGCGGGCGAGCTTGGGATCCTTGACGATGCGGTAGAGCGGCATCTCGCTGGTCCGCCGGAACACCGAGAACACGGCGCGGTCCTTCAGCATGTCGATGGCATAGTCCCGCCACTCGCCGCTGGCGACCATCTGCCCGTAGACCCGGAGGATTGCCGAAAGCTCCCGCCGGTCGAAGGAGACGATGGCGGCGCGCTGGTTGGCGCCGGGAAACGCGACGAGGTCGGCCGAGCCGCCCGAGTCCGCGCCATTCGGAAGAGATTGCGTCAAGACTGCCCCTGTCCCTCCGGATCACGAGCCGGCCGTCGCGGCGACCGACCATGACGATATGGTGACACGAAACGCCCTGTCGAGCAAAACCCGGTCGGGGCCGCCGGGCGGATCAGGTTCCTCCCGGCGAGACCTCGGTCACTCCCACTCGATCGTGCCGGGGGGCTTCGACGTCACGTCGTAGACGACGCGGTTGATGCCCTTCACCTCGTTGATGATCCGCGTCGCGGTGGTGCCGAGGAAGTCCATGTCGAACGGGTAGAAGTCCGCCGTCATGCCGTCGACGGAGGTCACCGCCCTGAGGGCGCAGACGAATTCGTAGGTGCGGCCGTCGCCCATCACGCCGACGGTCTGGACCGGGAGAAGCACGGCGAAGGCCTGCCAGATGGCGTCGTAGAGGCCGGCCTTGCGGATCTCGTCGAGATAGATCGCGTCGGCCTCGCGCAGGATACGCAGCTTGTCGCGGGTGATGCCGCCCGGGCAGCGGATGGCGAGGCCCGGCCCCGGGAAGGGCTGGCGGCCGACGAAATGCTCGGGCAGGCCGAGTTCCTTGCCGAGAACGCGCACCTCGTCCTTGAAGAGTTCGCGCAACGGCTCGACGAGCTTCATGTTCATGCGCTCGGGCAGCCCGCCGACATTGTGGTGCGACTTGATCGTCACCGACGGACCGCCGGTAAAGGAGACGCTCTCGATCACGTCGGGATAGAGCGTCCCTTGCGCGAGGAAATCGGCCCCGCCGAGCTTCTTCGCCTCGGCCTCGAAGGTCTCGATGAACAGCCGGCCGATGGTCTTGCGCTTGACCTCCGGGTCCATCTCGCCTTCCAGCGCGTCGATGAAGGTGTCCTGCGCCTGAACATGGACGAGCGGGATGTTGTAATGGTCGCGGAACATCGTCACGACCTCCTCGGCCTCGTTCATCCGCAGGAGGCCGTGGTCGACGAAGATGCAGGTCAACTGGTCGCCGATCGCCTCGTGGATGAGCACCGCCGCCACGGAGGAATCGACGCCGCCGGAGAGGCCGCAGATCACCTTGCCGTCGCCGACCTTCTCGCGGATTTCTCGCACTGCCTGCTCGCGGAAGGCCGCCATGGTCCAGTCGCCGGTCAGGCCGGCGACGCGGTGGACGAAGTTCGACAGGAGCTTGCCGCCATCCGGCGTGTGGACGACTTCGGGATGGAACATGATGCCGTACATGCGCCGCGCCTCGTCGCCGAAGACGGCATAGGGCGCGCCGGGAGACCTCGCGAAGATCTCGAAGCCCTCGGGCATGTCGATCACCCGGTCGCCATGGCTCATCCAGACCTGATGGCGCGTACCCTCCGGCCAGATGCCCTCGAACAGCGCGCAATTCTTCTCGATCTCGAGGAAGGCGCGGCCGTATTCGCGATGGGTCGAGGGCTCGGCCTTGCCGCCGAGCTGCACGCACATGGTCATCTGGCCATAGCAGATGCCGAGGACCGGGATGCCGGCATCGAAGATCGCCTGCGGCGCCCGCGGCGCGCCGATGTCGCCGGTGGAGGAGGGCGAGCCGGAAAGGATCACCGCCTTCGGCTTCAGGCGGTGGAAGCCTTCTTCGGCCGACTGGAACGGCACGATTTCGGAATAGACGCCGGCTTCGCGGACACGCCGCGCAATCAGCTGCGTGACCTGTGAGCCGAAGTCGATGATGAGGACGGTGTCGGGGTGCGCTGTCATGGCGAGGCTTTAGGCAAGGCGGGCGCGATTGTCCAGAAGGCAGACGCAGCATTCGTCGCCAGCCGGCCGTCATGGCTAGCCGGCTGTCGAATCATGCCACAGGCCGGCCGGAACGCGCCGCGTCGGATCTCATTGAGTCGCCGCGGCATTCTGCCGCCACGGAGCGAAGACATGAGCGTCAAGAGTCTCGACGATCTCTTTCTGCACACGCTGAAAGACGTCTACTACGCCGAAAAGCAGATCGTCAAAACCCTGCCGAAAATGGCGAAAAAGGCCGGCTCGCCGGATCTGAAGGCGGCGTTCGAGCAGCATCTCGAGGAGACCAAGGGTCACGTGACAAACCTCGAAAGCGTCTTCGAGGCGATCGGCAAGAAGCCCTCGGCGGTGAAGTGCGACGCCATCGTCGGCATCCTGCACGAGGCGACCGAGCTGATGGACGAGGTCGAGGACGCGGATACCCTCGACGCGGCGATGCTGGCCGCCGCCCAGGCCGTCGAGCACTACGAGATCGCCCGCTACGGCACCCTGATCGCCTGGGCCGGCACGCTCGGCCACAAGGACGCGGTGAAGATGCTGGAATCGACGCTCGTGGAGGAAAAGGCCACCGACGAGAAGCTGTCGAAGCTTGGCAGCAGCAAGGTCAACAAGAAGGCGGCGTAAGGCCGCCGGGCAGGGCGCCGGCGCATTCTCTCGCGTCGGCCGCCCGGGTTCGGTCCATCGCGAGGATCGGACCGGGTGCTCCGTGGCACGCCCCTGGCGTCAGCGGTCCGGACCGGCGAGGACGCCCGCGCCGATGGCGACCTCCAGCCGGTCGACGGCATCGGCGAGCTTTGCGTCGATCACATGCAGCAGCGTCGCCCAGTCGTCGTAGTGGTGAAGCTCGGCGGCGCCGTCGGAGATCCCCCGCAGGCCGACCAGCGGCACCTGGAAGCGCTGGCAGGCCCTCATGACGGCGAAGGTCTCCATGTCGACCATGTCGGCGTCGATCCGGTCGTAGCCCGCGCCCGTCACGATGTCGGAGCCGGTGGAGAGCCGGGCCGCCGGCACGCTCGGGACCGGCGTCGGCAGCGGGGTTTCCACCGGATGGTCGAGAAAGGGCGTGACGCCCCGGGTGAAGCCGAGCGGCGAGGCGTCGATGTCGCGCCAGGACACCGAGGCCACCTGATACACCTCGCCCTGTTCGAGGAGGCGCGATCCCGCCGAGCCCAGCGAGACGACGAGGTCGGGGGCGTGCCCCGCCAGCTGCAGCGCATGCAGCGCGACGCCGGTGCCGAGCGCCGCCTCGATCGGGCCGACGCCGGTCATCAGCGGCCGGATCCGGGCCTTGAGCTTGTCGCCATATTCGGCCCTCGCCGCCATGACGAAGAGGACGCGCCGGCCCGAAAGGGTCTCCAGCGAGCAGTCGAGCTTGGCGGGGTCGATGTCGGTCATCGCGGATCCAGACGGGACGGGGTCTCCCGTCAGTTCAACCACCAGAGCGCCGCGTTGAGAAGAGCCGCATAGGCGACCCAGGCAAGATAGGGCAGAAACAAGAGCGCCGCGGTGCGCTCCGCCCGCCACGTCGCGGCGATGAAGGCCCCGATCGCAGCGGCGAGGCCGAGGATGACCAGGAACCCGAGCCCCAGGAGATGCGCCGTGAAGAAGATCGGCGGCCAGACGAAGTTCAGCGCCAGCTGCGCCCACCAGAGCTTTTGGGGGGCGGCGAGCCCGGCCCGCCAGACGCGCCAGCCGGCGATGCCGATCAGCACGTAGAGGGTTCCCCAGACCGGTCCGAAGACCCAGGCGGGCGGGTTGAAGACGGGCTTGGCGAGATCGGCATACCAGCCGCCGGTCTCCACGGAGAGGCCGATCAGCGCGCCGCCGCCGACGGTGAGGAGCAGGAACAGCGGCAGGGCCACGTAGCGCGTCATCCCGCCCGCTCCAGAAGTGCGAAGAAGAACCCGTCGGTCCCGGTGAGGCGAGGGGTCATGGTGAGCACCGTCCCTCCCGCCAGCGCCTCGATCCGGCAGCGCCCGGCACCGCTCGGCACCAGCGCGTCCCACCTCGCGCCGGCATCGGCGACCGCGAACCCCTTGTCCGGGTGGCGCTCGAGGCAGGCGGCGATACGGGCGGCGTTTTCCTCGGCGAGGAGCGAGCAGGTGACATAGGCGAGCCTGCCGCCGGGCCGCACGAAGCGGGCGGCACGGTCGAGCACCGCGTCCTGCTCTTCCAGGCGCTTGGCCAGCGCGGTCTCGGACAGGCGCCACTTGGCGTCTGGCCGGCGCCGCCAGGTGCCCGAGCCTGTGCAGGGCGCATCGACGAGCACGAGGTCCATGCGACCGAACAGGCCCGCCATGTCCTCGCGCGGATCGTGGACCTGGACGTTGCGGGCGCCGGCGCGCGCCAGCCGCTCGTGGATCGGCGCGAGCCGGTGGCGGTCGCTGTCGGCGGCATGCACCTGGCCGCTGTTCTCCATCATCGCCGCGAGCGCCAGGGACTTGCCGCCGGCCCCGGCGCAGAGGTCGAGCACCTGTTCGCCGGGGGCGGCCCCCGAGAGCAGCGCCGCGAGCTGCGAGCCCTCGTCCTGGATCTCGAACCAGCCCTTCAGGAAGCCCGCCTCGATCTGGACGTTCGGGTGGCGCCCCGAACCCGCGATGGCGGCGATCCGCACGGCTTGCGGCGCGAGGTCGCCCGGCCGGGCGTCGAAAGGCGCCAGCGCCTTCACCACCTTGTCGCGGTCGGCCTTCAGAGTGTTGACCCGCAGGTCCAGCGGCGGGCGCTCGCCGAGCGCCGCCGCCTCGCTGGCCCAGCCCTCGCCGAGGGACGCCGCGAGGCGCTCGCCCAGCCAGTCCGGCACGTCGGCGGCGACGGCCGCGGGAGCCTCGGAGAGATCGGCGGCGAGGAAGCGGTTGAACTGATCCTCTGCCGGCATCTGCGGCGCGAAGCGGTCGCCCTCGAGGGCTGCGGCGAGCGCATCCGGCGCCATGCGGAGACCCTCGATCGCCGCCGCGAAGACAAGGGCCGTCGCGCCGTCGTCGCCCATGCGAAAACCGAAGGAGCGCTTCCTGCGCAGGGCGTCGTAGACGAAATTGCCGATCGCCGCCCGGTCGCCGGAGCCGGCGAAGCGGTGGGAAAGGCCCCAGTCCTTCAGGGCATCGGCGACCGGTCGGCGACGCGCCTCCATGTCCTCCAGCACCTCGATCGCGGCGGCGAGACGGCCTCCTAGGCGCATTGCCGCGACCGCGTCTGAATTCCCGTCCGTGCCGTCATCGCGTCGTCCTGCCGCTCTGTGCCCCCGCGCCACTCGGCGCCGGTCGAAGGGGCAGGCTGTATCACCGCAGGATAGGGCCGGGCAAATCCGGTGCAGCGAGCGTCGGTGCATCGCACCGCATGGCTTTGCCGCCCCGCTCGTGCCGACTCCCATGGGGATAGACGCACCCCGGCGCTTGCCCGCAGGGGCCCTGCGACATAAGCCGGACCGACAGCCCGCTCCTTCCCGCCCCCGAACGCGCCGAGCCCCATGGATTTTTCCCTCGCCACCTGGAACATCAACTCCGTGCGCCTGAGGATCGGGCTCGTCGAGCGCTTCCTGACGGAGCACCAGCCGGACGTCCTGTGCCTGCAGGAGACCAAATGCCCGAACGACCAGTTTCCCGAAAAGGCGTTCCGGGCGATGGGCTACGGCCATGTCGCGATCCATGGCCAGAAGGGCTATCACGGCGTCGCGACGATCTCGAAGCTGCCCTTCGAGGACATCGTCCGGCAGGACTTCTGCGCCGTCGGCGATGCGCGGCACCTGTCGACCCGGATCGCGGTGGCGGGCAGGAAGATCCGCATCCACAATCTCTATGTCCCGGCCGGCGGCGACGAGCCCGACCCGGAGATCAATCCGAAATTCCGCCACAAGCTCGATTTCGTCGAAGAGCTGCGACGCACGAATGCCAATGGCGAGGAGGGCGTCTCGGCGCTCCTGTGCGGCGACCTCAACATCGCGCCGCTGGAGACCGACGTGTGGTCCCACAAGCAGCTCCTGAAGATCGTCTCCCACACCCCGGTCGAGACCGAAGGGCTCGTCACGGCCCAAAAGGAGGGGCACTGGACTGACCTGATGCGGGTGCATTTCCCGCCCGAGGAGGTGCTGTTCACCTGGTGGAGCTACCGCGCCAAGGACTGGGCGACCTCTAATCGCGGCCGCCGCCTCGACCATGTCTGGGGCTCGGCCGACATGGCGCCGGCGCTGTCGAAGGTCGAGATCCTCGCCGAGGCCCGGGGCTGGGAGAAGCCCTCCGACCACGTCCCGGTGATCGCCCGCTTCGCGCTGTAGGTGCCAGTTGCGGCGCGCGCGACGGGCGGCAGCTCACGGGCTCAGCTGAAGCGCCCCTCCAACCGCTCGATGTCGGCGAGCATCGCTTCGAGCTCGTCGCGGATGCGCTGGTGCAGGGCAGCTGTGAATTCCGGATATTCTTCCAGCATGCGGCGAAACAGCGGGCGCGAGACGCGAATCAGCTCGCAGTCGGTCTCGGTGCGGGCGCTGGCGGGCCGCGTCGTTTCGGTGATCAGGCAGAGTTCGCCGAGCAGCGTGCCGGGCCCGTGGCGGGACAGCACTCTGGCTTCCTCACCGCGCCCGTGGATCAGCGCCACCTCGCCGCTGGCGATGACGAAGCCCGCATCGGCGCGGGCGCTCTCGCGGAACACGAATTCGCCCGCCCGCAGCCGCCGGTGCTCGGCGCCGAAGGCCAGGAGCCGCAGCTGGTCGGTCTCAAGCTCGTCGAAGAGCCGGACCTTGCGGAGGATGGCGATGTCGCTCTCGAGGCTCATGGTTGCGGCGTACCGATCTTCTCCTGCCCCCGAGGTGCAGCGTCATGTTGCGAACCCGCAGCTGCTCTCGCATTAACCATCACGATGGCTGCAAGCCGCAGACGGCGGGCCGTGGCCGCGAATGGCGGCGATGGTATCGTGAACGGGATTGGTAGAGGAATGGTGAACGTCGAGGCAAGGATCATCTGACGTTACGTCAGGAATGATCCGAAATGTCTCAGGATTCGTCCCTCACGTCCGATGGGCCCGCCGCGCGCGGGCGCCTGATGGAGGGCACGCCGGAAGGAACGCGTCGCCCTCCGCGGACCTGCCCCTTGCCGGCGGGCGGCAATCTCAGGGCATCAGCTTGTAGCCGCCCGATTCGGTCACCAGCAACCTCGCATTCGACGGATCGGGCTCGATCTTCTGGCGAAGCCGGTAGACGTGGGTCTCCAGCGTATGGGTGGTGACGCCGGAATTGTAGCCCCACACCTCTTCCAGGAGCACGTCGCGGGTGATCACCTTGCGGTCGGCCCGGTAGAGATAGCGGATGATCGCCGTCTCCTTCTCCGTCAGCCGGATCTTGCCGCCCTTCTCGTCGACCAGCACCTTCTGGCTCGGCTTGAAGACGTAGGGCCCGACCTGGAAGGTCGCGTCCTCGCTCTGCTCGTGCTGGCGAAGCTGCGCCCGAATGCGGGCGAGCAGCACCGCGAAGCGGAACGGCTTGGTGACGTAGTCGTTCGCCCCGGCCTCGAGGCCGAGAATCGTGTCGGAATCGGCGTCTTGCGCCGTCAGGATGATGATCGGCGCCTTGAAACCGCCCTTGCGCAGGACCTTCACGGCCTCGCGGCCGTCCATGTCCGGCAGGCCGACATCCATCACGACGAGGTCGATCAGGCCGCCGCGTGCGGCGGCGACGCCCTTGGCAGCCGTGTTCTCCTGCAGGACGTTGAATTCCTCGTGCAGGGACAGCTGCTCGGCCAGCGTCTCTCTCAGGTCATCGTCGTCATCGACGATCAATATGCTTCTCGCGCTCATCCCCAACCGCAGTTCGCGTGACACCAATATTGCGGGCTCGCCCGCCCCGATCGTCGGCGGATTGATTGTAACATAGGGATTTCGTGGCTAGGACAACACTGTTGCAGAAACGCAATGTCGAACTGGCTCCACCCGTGACGATCGAACGCATCATCATTCGCCGCAAGCCGGGGGCGACAACGCGCGGCATTCTCGCTGCCGGGCCGTTCCGCATCCCCTGCGCGCTGGGGCGTTCCGGCACGACGATCGTCAAGCGCGAGGGCGATGGCGCAACGCCGGTCGCCGTCATGGCCGCCACCGAAATCTGGTTCCGCGGCGGGCGCCGCGCCGATCGCATGGCCCGGCCGAAGAGCGCTCTAGCCGTCCGCCGCGTGCGTGCCGGCGTCGACGGCTGGTGCGACGCGCCGGACCACGCCGCCTACAACCGCCATGTCCGCCTGCCGTTTCCCGCCAGCGCCGAGAGCCTTGCGCGCGACGACCGGCTCTACGACGTCGTCGTCGTCCTCGACTGGAACTGTCGCCGCCGTGCCCGGGGCCGCGGCAGCGCGATCTTCTTCCATGTGGCGAAACCCGGCTATCCCCCTACCGAGGGCTGCATCGCCGTTGCGCCCCGCGACATGGCGAAGCTCGCGCCGTTCCTGACCCGCCGGGCCCGGTTCGTCGTCCAGCGCTGATGGGTGCTGGCCGGAGGAGCCGGCAAGAGCGCCGAAACGCTCCGGATGGTGTCATCGTCGCCCGGCGCCGCAGCGGGTTCGTTCAGGCCCAAGGGTTAAATTGCGCCCTGCCGGACCATCTCCTGCAACCCGAACCCGATCGACGAGTTCCGTCCTCTGGAACAGTTACAATCCAGCCGCGCCCGCGCGCCGGCCGAATTGCGAGGACGGACCATGGATCGCTCAGAAAACACCGACAAGCCGATCATCGAGCCCTATGATGAGCCATCCGGCGGCTGGGGATCGGTAAAGTCGCTGGTTTCCAAGGCCAACCAGGAGGGTCTGCTCGCCTCGACCGTCTGGGCGACGCTGCAGAACCAGAACAAGCCCGACGGCTACCAGTGCGTCTCCTGCTCCTGGGCCAAGCCCGCCGAGCCGCGGCCGTTCGAATATTGCGAGAACGGCGCCAAGGCGACGATGTGGGAAATCACCGGCAAGCGCTGCGACCGCGAGTTCTTCGCCAGGCACCGGGTGTCGGAGCTCCTCGAATGGAACGACCACGACCTTGAGAAGCAGGGTCGCCTGACCACCCCGATGAAATACGACGCGGGCCTCGACCAGTACGTGCCGATCAAGTGGGTCGATGCGTTCCGCGAGATCGGCGAGGAGCTGAACGCCCTCGATCCGAAATCGGTGGTCTTCTACGTCTCCGGTCGCGCCTCGCTCGAGGCCTCGCACATGTGGCAGCTGTTCACCCGGATCTACGGCTCGAACAACCTGCCTGACTCTTCGA
>PACL01000035.1 GCA_002700095.1 Fulvimarina sp.
CAAATTCGAAGCAAAAGCGAGCCACACATGCGCCCTTCCAAACGCCCCAACGACGCCATGCGCGATGTCTCGATGGACACCGGCGTCTCGCGCCATGCGGAAGGCTCCTGCCTCGTGCGCTTCGGCAACACCGAGGTCCTGTGCATGGCGAGCCTGGAAGAGCGCGTGCCGCCCTTCCTGAAGAACACCGGCAAGGGCTGGGTGACGGCCGAATACGGCATGCTGCCGCGGGCCACCGGCGAGCGCATGCG
This sequence comes from Fulvimarina sp., assembly GCA_002700095.1. Taxonomy (GTDB): domain Bacteria; phylum Pseudomonadota; class Alphaproteobacteria; order Rhizobiales; family Rhizobiaceae; genus Jiella. The sequence continues at coordinate 252 of PACL01000035.1, forward strand.
CCGCGAGGCCGCCCAGGGCAAGCAGTCCGGCCGCACCCAGGAGATCCAGCGTCTCATCGGCCGTTCCCTGCGCTCCATCGTCGACCTGCAGGCCCTCGGCGAGCGCCAGATCACCATCGACTGCGACGTCCTCCAGGCCGACGGCGGCACTCGCACGGCGGCGATCACCGGCGGCTTCGTGGCGCTGTCGGAATGCCTGAAATGGATGGAGGATCGTTCGATGGTGAAGCGCCACGACGTCCTTCTCGGCCATGTCGCGGCGGTCTCCTGCGGCATCTACAAGAACCAGCCGGTGCTCGATCTCGACTATGCCGAGGATTCCACCGCCGAGACCGACGCCAATTTCGTCATGCCCGGGGCCGGCGGCATCGTCGAGATCCAGGGCCCCGCCGAGGGGGCGCCGTTCTCGGAAGACGAATTCCTCGAACTGTTGAAGCTCGCCCGCAAGGGGATCAACGAACTGGTCGCGACGCAGCGCCAGGTTCTCGGAGAGCACTGATGCCGCTTCTGACGCCGGAAGACGGGCCGCTGCTCGTCGCCAGCCACAACAAGGGCAAGATCTGGGAGTTCCGGGAGCTGATGGAGCCCTTCGGCTTCGAGGTCACCTCTGCCGCCGACAAGGGTCTCGACGATCCGGAAGAGACCGGCACGACCTTCGAGGAAAATGCCGCGATCAAGGCGCTGGCGGCCATGGAGGCGACCGGGCTCGCCTCGCTCTCGGACGACAGCGGCATCGCCATCGAGGCCCTGAACGGCGACCCCGGCATCTATTCGGCCCGCTGGGGCGGGCCGGACCGCGACTTCGCCATGGCGATGCGCAATGTCGAGGAGAAGCTCCAGGCCGCCGGCGCGACGACGCCGGACAAACGCCGCGCCACCTTCGTCGCCGTTCTCTGCCTGGCACGCCCCGGCCATGAGCCGATGTTCTTCCGCGGCGATGTGGACGGGACAGTCGTCTGGCCGCCGGTCGGCGACAAGGGCTTCGGCTACGATCCGATCTTCCTGCCGGACGGCGAGAGCCGGACCTTCGGCGAGATGATGTCGGCGGAAAAGCATGCCTGGGTTCCCGGCCAGGCCACCGCCCTGTCGCACCGGGCGCGGGCGTTCCAGAAATTCGCCAAGCTCGCCCTCGGGGTGGAATGAGAGGGGCCCGATGAACCTGATGTCGCCGCACCGGACCGCAGGGATCCTTCCCTTCGCCAGGACGCCTGCCGCGCCGGGCTTCGGGGTCTATGTGCATTGGCCGTTCTGCGCCGCCAAATGCCCCTATTGCGACTTCAACAGCCATGTCCGGCGGTCCGCCATCGACCAGCCGCGCTACGTCGCCGCCTTCACGCGCGAACTGAAGGAGGCGGCCCGGCGTTCGAAGGGCGAACTCGTCACCTCGATCTTCTTCGGCGGCGGCACGCCCTCCCTGATGGCGCCCGAGACCGTCGGGGCGATCCTTGATGCGGTGGCCGAAAACTGGACGATCGCGCCCGACGCCGAGATCACGCTGGAGGCCAATCCGTCCAGCGTAGAGGCATCCCGTTTCAGGGGCTACCGGGCGGCGGGCGTCAACCGCGTCTCCCTCGGCGTCCAGGCTCTGAACGATCCCGACCTTCGCCGTCTCGGCCGCCTGCACGACGTCGCCGCCGCGCTCGAAGCCATCCGGCTCGCCCGCGAGATCTTCCCCCGCCTCTCCTTCGACCTGATCTATGCGCGGCCGAACCAGACCGTCGAGGCCTGGGAGGCGGAGCTGAACCAGGCGATCAATCTCGCCGCCGACCACCTGTCGCTCTACCAGCTGACCATCGAGATGGGCACGCCCTTCTTCGACCTGCACAAGGCCGGCAAGCTGAAGGTGCCGGACGGCGAACTCTCCGCCGAGCTCTATGAGGCGACGCAGCAGATCACCGCCGCCCGCGGCCTGCCGGCCTACGAGATCTCCAACCATGCGGTACCCGGCGCGGAGTCGCGCCACAACCTCACCTATTGGCGCTACGGCTTCTATGCCGGCGTCGGCCCCGGCGCCCATGGCCGCCTCAAGGGCGAAAACGGCGCGCGGCACGCCATCGCCAACGAGCCGCTGCCCGAGACCTGGCTGAAGATGGTCGAGAGCTGGGATTCCGGCGCCGTCACCGACGAGGCCCTGTCGCTCGAAGAGCAGGCCGACGAGCTGCTCCTGATGGGCCTGCGCCTCACCGAGGGGATCGACCTCTGCCGCTGGCGCAAGCTTGCCGGCCGCGACATCGACAAGGCGAGCGAGGCCGACCTCGCCCATCACGGCATGATCGAGCGCCTCGGCCCGGACCGCATCCGCGCGACGCCGGCGGGCATGCTGGTGCTCGACGCGGTGGTGGCCGATCTGGCGTGAGGGAGCGGTTGAGGCGAAAAGTCGCTCATTTCTCCCGAAACGTACTTTTATAACTGCGCGCCACTTAGATTGAAGGCAAGCCTGTTTGTTTGAGTTCCACCGCATTGGCGTTCTGGTCTCGAAAAGGAGCGATAAAAAATCTGTCAATCCAGCCGTAAGCTAATTTACTCGGGTCGCAGAATGTATCCCTATGCGCGGGTTCCGCGAACAATCCTCAGGTCAATCAACTTCTCTTCGATGCCCCCCGAACACATCTTCAGAAAGAACTTCCCTCAGAGTCAATTATATCGAGGTCATATATGCCCTTGCAGTTCGAGAAGCCCTCAAACAAGCTCGCAAACGAGCTTAGAGAAGTATCGCTTAAATCCGATATTTTAAAAAATTATATTTCGTCCATCAACAATCTCTCCGATGAATTTCCAAAAAATGCACTTTTATTGTTGTGTTCTGCGTTAAAGGACTTGCCTCACGGTACATCCGAAGGCTGCATATCAACACTAATTACATCACATGTACGAATTGCAGCAATTCGAACTCAGTTTGTTCATCATGCGGAGGCTAATCAACCCCCCAATATATCGTCTCATAATGGTTACGGTGAAGCGATCCCACCTCTCTTGCGTGGCGAGGATCTCGACCGACATCTGAGTGATCTCTATTCATCAATTGGCAGCGCGATTGAACAATACAAGCTCGAGAGCGGAGATGAGATCACAGAACCACTTGAACCCGTTTTTAGAAAATCAGAGAACTTCTCAAAATTTGACAAAAACATTGGTTCTCTCCGGCAATCTGAGGCACAACTTCGCCGCGCCCACGCGCAGATATCTACAGCGGATGTGAACAACGCAGATATCGAGAATATCGTCCGAGTGGTTAAGGATGCGAATATCCAAACCGTTTCAGGACGCGCAGAATCGGAGATGCCCGACCCACGACACTCGCTGATACTTCGTCTTTCTGATGCCCTTCGAAAGACCGGAACAGCGCTTGTATTTATAGGCTCCAATATTAAGAAGACGCGCCCAGTCGGCGACATAATTGTTGAGACTTGGTGTCGCTTAGAAAAAGAGTTCCTTAGCGGCGCCCTGAATGCGATCGACATAGCAGCTGACGGACTTGAGCACATCGGAAATGAAATTCTGAAAATACTTGATCGGATGAAATTCACTAAGCCAGACTCCGTCGGAACGACAGATATTGACCGTTTAACATCATCCAATATTGAATCTAAGGAATTCGAGGTTAATTACGACCTGGAATCACTAAAAACACTTTTGTCGAACAAAATCGTCAACCCACATCATGCCTCTCGCGTTAAGTCGTTAAATTTTGATGTTCAATTTCGTGTCTCTCGGAAAGATTTGCCTGATGATTTTGCTGACTACATCGATGATGCGTACGGTTATTCCGATTTTGATCGGTTGTACGAGTTTCCGAACCTTGAGTCGTTGACACTGACCGGTGTAGGCGTACAGGACCTTAGATGGATAAACAAACTACATTCTCTAGTTGAATTAAACCTTGACCTTACTGATATCGCCGATATTTCGCCGGTAAAGTTCCTACCTAACCTCAAGCGCTTAAGCGCGGTTTCGACAACGATTAAGAGCGCGCGTTGCGTATCACGTCTCAAGGCGCTTGAGTTTCTCGATCTCAGCGGAACCGAGGTGAGAGATATGATGGCTGTTGGCTTCCATGAAAAGCTTCGCACTCTGGTGCTGGACGGAACCTTGTTGAATGATCTCAATTTCGTCCCTCTACTGCCTAATCTCGAACATCTAGATATCAGCTTCACGCGTGTCAACGATCTCTCACCCATTGCAAATCACCGCGCATTGAAACATATTAAGATTGTAGGTTTACAGATAAGGAACAGCAAAGCGCTACTGACGCTGCCTTGTTTAGAAATAGTTGAACTCGGATATCTCAACTCTAATGTAGATCGTGAAGCCGGAACCGGATTGAATTTCTCTATTGGTCGCGCACTCGAAGAAAAGGGCGTACGAATTGTATATTAGCTAGCTCATGATGGATCCATGGTCTCTCACTTATTAATTATGCCAAATATGACTATTTTCAGCGACTCAAAAGATTTAAGGATGACCCCTCATGCTGGAACGTTTTATTCATCCGGCAGAGGGCTACATTTAAACACGCCTATCAGAGTAAACTAATCTGATGAACGACAAAGCCCCATCCGCCCCGCCCCGCTTCACCGTCTTCGGCCAGGCCCGCGCCGCACCGCGCCCCGAGCCGGCGCTCTATCTGGTGGCGACGCCGATCGGCAATCTCGGCGACGTGACGCTGCGCGCGCTGGAGATCATCGCCGGCGCCGACCGCCTCGCCTGCGAGGATACGCGCGTGACCGGCAAGCTCTTGCAGCGCTTTGCCATCGAGCGGCGGATGACGCCCTATCACGAGCACAATGCGGAAGCGGCGGGGCCGGCGCTGGTCGAGGTCGTTGAGGCGGGCGGATCGGTGGCGCTGGTCTCGGATGCCGGCACACCGCTGGTCTCCGATCCCGGCTACCGGCTGGTTCAGAGCGCCTACGAGGCCGGCATCAAGGTCGTGCCGATCCCCGGCGCCTCGGCCGTGACGACGGCGCTTCTGGCCTCAGGCCTGCCGTCGGACGCCTTCTTCTTCGCAGGCTTCCTGCCCCAGAAGGAGAAGGCACGAGCCGAGCGGCTGGAGGAACTCGTCCGGGTGCCCGGCACACTCATCCTCTTCGAGGCGCCGCACCGGATCGCCGCCAGCCTCGCCGCCATGGCCGCAGCCTTTCCGGACCGCGAGGCCGCCGTCTGCCGGGAGCTGACCAAGCTGCACGAGACCATCTATCGCGGCCCCCTGCCGGATCTGGCGGCGCGGTTCGCCGAAATGGCGGAGGTGCGCGGCGAGATCGTCGTCTGCATCGCCCCGCCACCCGCCGACGGCGCGGCCAGCCAGGCCGATGCCGACGAGATTCTCGCGGGTCTCTTGGTGGAAATGAAACCGACCAAGGCCGCCCAGGAGGCGGCGAGGCTGACCGGCCTCCCGCGCCGCGATCTCTACCAACGGGCGCTGGAAATGAAGGGCAAATGAGCCGCGGCGGCGCCCCCGGACCTGGCGCCGAGACGGTTCGCCGCCGCCGCCATCTCGGACGCGGCCATCGCGGCGAGACCCTCGCTGCATGGGCGCTCAGGCTGAAAGGCTACCGGATCGTCGCCCGGCAGTACCGCACGAAGCTCGGCGAGATCGACATCATCGCAAGGCGCGGCGATCTCGTCGCCATCGTCGAGGTAAAGGCCCGCCCGACACTTGCCGCCGCCATGGACGCCGTCGGCCCCAGCGCCCAGCGGCGCATCGAGGGCGCCGCCGACCTGTGGCTGTCGAAACAGAAGGACCACGCCCGCCTGTCGATCCGCTTCGACATCGTCGCCGTCCTGCCGCGACGCTGGCCGGTGCATGTGACGGACGCCTGGCGGGGGCGGTGGTAGGGCGGACGGACACGCGTCGAAGCCTTCAGATCTCCAGCGCCGCGCCCTTCGCGCCCCCTCTGTCCTGCCGGACATCTCCCCACGAGGGGGGAGATCAGCAGCTTCGATCTCCGGCGCCTCTTTCTCGACGACTGCGCCGAATTCGACGTTTGAAGATGGCCGCAGCACAACCGGCAAGCCGATCTCCCCCCTTGTGGGGGAGATGTCCGGCAGGACAGAGGGGGGTATGACGCCACCTCGCCACTGGCCAGGGTCCCGCTCCACGCAGGTCGCGCCCAGCAACCCTCGCCCTTCGAGGCTCCCCGGCCTGCGACCCGACCTCATGATGAGGGTCTACTTCAGCGGGGCTGCGCCGGAATACCCGCCCTCGATCCCCGTCCCTTCCTTCCGCGCATAGCCGCGCGGCGTATAGGCCCAGCGCTTCCCGTCGCCGGTCGCCACCATCCGCGTGTTCGACGAGCCGACGATCACCACCGTCAGCATGTCGACGTCGTCGACGTCGAGTTCCGCCAGCGGAACGATGCGGACGGCCTCGCCGTCGCGGCCGAGATTGGTGGCGAGGATCACCGGCGTGTCGGCGGGCCGATGCTCGAGGAGAACGTCCCTTGCAAAGGCGAGCTGGGTGCGGCGCTTCTTTGAGACGGGATTGTAGAAGGCGATGACGAAATCGCCCTCCGCCGCCGCCGTCACCCGGCGCTGGATGTCCTCCCAGGGGGTGAGGAGATCGGACAGGGAGATCGTGCAGAAATCGTGGCCGAGCGGCGCGCCGGCCCTCGCCGCCGCACCCTGCAGCGCCGAGATGCCCGGCGAATTGACGATGTCGATCCGCTTGGCCGCATCCGACACGTCGCCCTTGTCGAGGAGTTCGAAGACCAGCGTCGCCATGGCGTAGATGCCGGCGTCGCCCGAGCAGACCAGCGCGACACTGCGGCCCTCGCCGGCGAGTTCCATGGCGTGGCGCACCCGGGCCTCCTCCTTGCCGAGGTCGAAGTCGTGGCGGATCTTGTTCGCCGCCAGCGGGCCGAGGAGGTCGAGATAGAGCGAATAGCCGACGAGATCGGTGGAGGCGGCGACCATGCGGCTCACCTCCGGCGAGCGCCAGGCTTCGCTGCCGGGTCCGATGCCGACGACGAACAGCGTTCCCCGCGCCCGGCCGATGGTCTTCGGATCGACCGGTTCGGCCGCCTCGCCCAGCGCGGCGGTGACGCGCTTCGACTTGCGCTTGGCGAGCCGCAGGCTGCCGCCGGCCCCGCCCCCTGCCAGCGCCGCGCCCTCGGCGACGCCGTGGCAGCCGACCTCGGCGAAGACGACGTCCGACGGGTTCTGCAGCCGCGGCGCTTCTTCTTCCAGCCGCGCCGCCGTGAAGAACCGCGCCGGCACGCCGAAATGCGCCGCCACCGCATGCACCGCCGCCTCGTCGGCCTTGACGTCGAGGCTGGCGACGGCGGCGAGCGACAGGGGGCTGACGCCCGCCTCGGCGAGCACGGCCTCGGCCAGCGCGATCGCCTCACCAGCCGGAGCGCCGCGGTCGGCGCCGATGCCGAGAACGAGGGTCTGCGGCCGGTAGAGGAGTTCGTTCGGCCGCGGCCCGCGAGCATCGGTCGAGACGGCGAGCTTCACGGTAGCGCCCGGGGCATTGGCACCGGCTTCGGCAAAGGGGATCCGGGATTGCTCCAGCCACGGGGCCTTGCCCTCCAGCTCGGCCGTGGCGCCCGCGACCAGCGCCGCCATCACCGCCTTGGCGCCCTCCGGATTCTCCAGCACGTAACCCGCAGGCGGCGCGTCCAGCGCCAGGCCGAACTTCACGTCGCCGGCCGTCGTCACCGCCGCGACACCGGCCGTCACCGCCGCGATCGTACGCGCCAGATCGTTGGCGCCGTGATGTCCGCCGAGGAGCGGCACCACGGCCGAGCCGTCTTCCGCGACCACCACCACCGGCGGCTCCGCCCACTTGTCGGCGAGAAGCGGCGCCAGGATGCGGATCAGCGCGCCGCTCGCCATCAAAGCGACGATCGGGCGGCCCTCCGAAAACAGCGTCCGGATCGCCTCGGCGACGCCCGGCACGCCGTCGCCGGCCACGCCCCCTGCCCGCGCACCGAGGCCAATGGCCTCGCCGCCGATCGCCGCGGCGATGTCGTCCGCAATGCTCTGGGCGGCTTCGGTCAGGTGGATGACGGCAGGTGTCTGGTCTCGCTCAGCGCTCACGCCGGGTCTTTCTCGCTCTCAGGGATGATCTGCGGGGTCCGCGCGGCGCCTCGGCCGTAGCGCCGGGCGATCGCCGGCTCGGCGCCGCGATAGCCGAGGATCATCGAAAAATACGGCGCCGCCCCCGTCACCTCGGCGAGCGGCAGGACGCGCTCCTCGGCGAGGGTCACGCGCTCGCAATAGACGGACCGGTCCATCAGCCCAAGCCGGTCGATCAGGGCGCGGACCCGGTCGAAGTGCCGGCCGAGCTTCATGATGACGAAGGCCTCGGCATGAAGCAGCCTCTCGGCCAGCGCCTCGTCGTCGAGCGGGCCGGGAATGACGGTGAGGATGTCGTTGCGGGCCGACAGCGGCCGGAGCGCCCTTGCCGCCGCCGCCATGGGCGAGGCGACGCCGGGCACGATCACCACCGCGTGGTGCTCGGCGAGGCGCTCGAACAGATACATGAACGAGCCGTAGAAGAACGGATCGCCCTCGCAGAGGACGGCGACGTCCAGTCCCGCCTCCAGCCGCGCCGCGATCGCCGCCGCTGCCGCGTCGTAGACTTCGGCTGCCGGAAAGCGCTCGACCCGCATCGGCACGACGATCGGGATCTCCTCCTGCTCGCCGGTCAAAAAGCCGGCGACGATCGAGCGCGCGAAGCTCGTGCCATGATCGGGCGCCGGATAGGCGACGACGGGCGCGGCCCTGAGAATCCGGTGGGCCTTCAGCGTCACCAGCTCCGGATCGCCGGGACCGACGCCGAGGCCGTAGAGCGTCCCACTCATCCGGCCTGCCCCGGTCCGTCCGCCGGCCCCTCGGCATCCACCGGGACGAGCTTCGGATAGGGCTTCGTTACGTGCCAGTGGATCACCGGCATCGACGGCTTCAAGCCCCGGAACGGCCCGACCTTCTCGGCCCGGTCGATGGCGATGCGCATCAGCTCGCCCCCCAGCTGGCCGTGCAGTTCGATCAGCATCGCCTCGGATTCCAGCGTCACCGCATGGGCGACCATCCGCCCGCCCGGCTTCAGCGCCTCCCAGGCGGCCGCAAAGACGCCGTCCGACAGGCCGCCGCCGATGAACACTGCGTCGGGCGCTTCGAGACCTCCATAGGCCCCTGGCGCGCTGCCCTCGACGAGCAGCAGCTCCGGCACGCCGAGCGTCGCGGCGTTCTCCGCGATCATCGCGCAGCGCTCCGGCTTCGGCTCGATGGCCACCGCCCGCGTCCGTACGGCGGCCCGCAGCCATTCGACCGCGACCGATCCGGCCCCGGCCCCGACGTCCCAAAGCAGCGCGCCCGGCATCGGCTCGAGCGCCGCGATCGCCAGCGCCCGCAGCGTCCGCTTGGTCATCTTGCCGTCATGGACGAAGGCGTCGTCGGGCAGCCCCGCCACCGTCGGGAGCGGCGTCGCCGCGCGCCCCGCGACGCAGAGGATGGCCACCAGGTTGAGGTCGGCCTCGGCCTCGAGGTCGTAGCCGGCGGCAAGCGTCTCGCGGACCTGCTCCCGCTCGCCGCCGAGATGCTCCATCACGACCATCCGGCTCTGGCCGAAGCCGCGGCTGGTCAGGAGACGTGCGATCTCGCGCGGCGAGGCGCCGTCCTCGGACAGGACCAGGAGCTTTTCGCCCGGAAAGAGATGGCGCGACAGCTGGTCGACGGGCCGGCCGTGCACCGTCAGGCAGGCGGTCGCCTGCAGCGGCCAGCCGAGCTTTGACGCCGCCAGCGAAAAGGCCGAGGGCGCCGGCAGCACCCGCATGGCCTTGGCCACCACATGCCGGGCGAGCGTCGCGCCGACGCCGAACCACATGGGATCGCCGGTGGCGAGCACCACGGTCGGCGTCCCAACGCGATCGAGCAGCCGGTCGAGCGCTGCGGAAAAGGGCGTCTCCCAGACAATCGTCTCGGCCGCGGTTTCGCCGAGCATGGCGAGGTGGCGCTCGCCGCCGAAGATCGCCGTCGCCCGGTCGATGGCATCCAGCGCCTCGCCGGTCAGCGAGGCGAGACCGCCGTCGCCGATGCCGACGATGGTCAGCCAGGGCCCGTCGTCGCCGCGCGCCTGCCGCCCGTCGTCATTCGCGTCGGCCTTGCCGGACAGCCAGGGACGGACCGGATCGCTCATGACCCGTCCGCGCCGATTGCAAGAGCGTTGACGGCGCTGGCCGCCAGCGCCGAGCCGCCGCGCCGGCCGGAAACCGTCACGAAGGGCACGCCGCGCGAATCGGCGAGGAGCGCCGCCTTGGATTCGGCCGCACCGACGAAGCCGACCGGCAGGCCGATGATCAGCGCCGGGCGCGGCGCCCCCTCGTCGAGCCGTTCGAGCAGGCGGTAGAGCGCGGTCGGCGCGTTGCCGATGGCGACGATCGCCCCCTCCAGCAATTCGTCGCCCCACAGGTCCACCTGCGCCGCCGATCGGGTGGTGGCGTTCTTCTCGGCGATGCGGCGGGTGCGCGGATCGGTGATCCGGCAGACGATCTTGTTCTGCTGCTTCAGGTTGGCGCTGATGATGCCATGGGCCACCATCTCGCTGTCGCACAGGATCGGTGCGCCGGCCTCCAGCGCTGCCTTGCCGGCCGCAATGGCGCCGTCCGAGACGGTGAGGTCGGCGACGATGTCGGTCATGCCGCAGGCGTGGATCATCCGCACGGCGAGCGCTTCCGCCTCGGCCGGGACGCCGGAGAAATCGGCCTCCTCGCGGATGATGCGAAAGCTCTCGGCATAGATCGCCGCCGGGTCCTTCAGATAGGCGTCGCCGGCAAGGCCGTTGGCGAAGTCCTCGAAGTCGCCGCCCTTGTCGGCCACCAGACTGGCGTCCTGCAGCTGGTCGAGGCCGACGATCCAGCCTTCCTCGTCGAGCACCGCGACGAGATCGTCCTCCGACAGATCGCGCGGCACGTCGAGCAGCGGCCCGAAGCGGTCGGCCGCGTCGAGCCGCGCGAAGAGCTCGGCCAGCGTGTCGACCTGCGCCTCGTCGAGGCAGGACTTCTCGCCCTTTTCGATATCCACCAGCCCCGGATAGATCTCCGCCAGGACGATGGGCGCCGCGATGGCCTCGGCGAACCGCGTTTCGAACGGCCAGACCGCGATCTTGCCGGCGAATTCGGGGTCGCTGCGCAGTTGCTCTAGCCGAGCGATGCCGGTGATCGCCTGGCTGCCGACCGAGCCGGTGAAGTTCAGCTTCCAGACCGGCTGGGCCTTGGCCGTACGCGCCTCGCCGAGGCGCTTTTCCGGCAGGGCCGTCGGATAGGGATCGGGCTTGGTCACCGACAGCCCCGGCACCTCCTGATGCATGGGGCGGCCCCAATACATCGGCGCGAAGGCCAGCCGCTCGCGGTTGAGCCGGCCGGTCACCTCGAAGCGGTTGGAGAAATTGTCGTCCCGGTCCTGCAGCGCCTCGGCGAAATAGGCCCACAGCGCCTGCCAGCCGGCCTCGCCGGTGATCGCCGCGGCGCCGCCTCTCGGATAGCCGAAGGGAAAGTCGAAGCCGGCGAAGACGGTCTTGCCTTCCGCCAGCGCGTCGCGGAAGAACTGCCGCAGCCGCGCCATCGCCGCCGAGCGGGTCGGCGCGTTGACGGTCTCGGTGATGCGCACCTCACCGCCCTCACGCGTCGCAAGGGCGATCCAGATCGAATCCTTGCCGGTGGTCGGCGTGTTGGCGGCCGACCAGTCGATGATGGCGTAGCGGTCGAAAAGTGGCATCCAGTCGTCTCGTCTCTTCCTGGGCTCACCCTAAGCAGGCATTCGCTGGCAAGCCAACGAATGCCTGCTTGGTGCCTTTTGTTTCAGCAGAGTTTTTGTCCCAGAACCGGTGACCGCTTCTGGGAAACTCTGCCTAGCGCATCGACCGCGGACCGAGAGGGTGATCGGCATGCGGATAGGGATGATGGTGGTGGCCATGATCGTGCCCGTGACCATGCCCCTGGCCGTGCTGATGACCGTGGGCGTGACCATGGGCATGGCCGTCCGCATGGGAATGCCCGTGATCATGGGCATGATCATGACCATCGGCGGCATGATGATGGTGGTCGCCGTCCTGCCCCTGTCCGTGATCGTGCCCCTGCCCGTGACCGTGCGCGTCGTCGTGGCCATGGGAGTGCGCATGATCGTGGTCGTGGTCGTGACCATGTTCACCATGCTGCGCGTGCGCCGCGTGGCGAGGCGCCGCGGCAGGCTGTGCCCGGCAGGCACCGGTGCAGGCGGTGTCGCAGAGGCTGCAGTCGGCGGACGAGCCGATGCCCTCGACATGGTGGTGGTGGCTCTCCTGGGCGAGCCCGACCTCGGCTTCGAACCCCAGCACCTGCTCGCGATACTTGCAGAGCTGGCAGTTCATGTTGTTGGTGCCCTCGAGGATCTCGTGGAGCCGGTCGACGAACGTCTCCACGACGAGATCGTGGGCGCCGAGATAGGAGGCCTTGAGAAACTTGATGTCCGGATGATCGGCCGCGACCGCGTCGGTCTGGTCGTAGATCCGGCGCACCAGGATGCCGGTGAAGAGGAAATACGGGAAGACCACGATCCGCTTGTAGCCGAGCCGCGCCGCGTGGCTGAGCCCGGGCCCGACCAGCGGGAACGTGACGCCGGAATAGCAGGTCTCGCCCCAGCCGAAGCCGAGCCCTTCCCAGAGCATCCGCATGACCTTGGAGACGTTGGAATTGGCGTCCGGGTCGGAGGCCCCGCGCCCGACCACCACGAGCATGGTGTCGTGCAGCGGCTCGCCCTCCTGCCAGCCGTCGGCGACCAGGCACTCCTTGATCCGCGCGCCGGCGGCCCGCAGCATCTTCAGGTCGATGCCGAGCTCGCGGCCGTAGTGGATCGTCACGCCGTTCTCGGCGGCATAGGTGTTCAGCACCGAGGGAATGTCGTTTTTGGCGTGGCCGGCGGCAAACAGCATGCCCGGCAGCGCCAGAATCTCGCCGGCGCCCTCGCCGCGAAGACGGTCGAGCCCGTCGCGGATGATCGGCTTGGCGAATTCCAGATAGCCGTAGTCGGTGTGCCAGTCCGGCAGCCGCGCCTTCAGCTTCTCGGCGAGCCCGGCAAATTCGCGCACCGCGCCCTGGTCGCGGCTGCCATGGCCGCACAGCATCAAGGCTTTCATCATGTCGATCCTCCTAGTCCGTTGTCGACGCCGGAGGATCCGCGTCGCCCCTTCGGGCATCGGCGAATCGATCCGACAGCTCCGTCTTGGCCCCCTGCTTGGGTCGGCCGCACCGGAATCGCTTTCAGCCCCTTCCAGAGGGGCACCGTCGTGTTGCGCGACATGGGGTAGAGGGGAATGGCGGCGGGGTCAAACCCCGTTGTCGCTCGCTGTCGGGCAGAGTTGCGGAGCGGGCGACGATGGCGACGAAGCTAGACGGACGACCGGAAGGACCGGCCAGCATCCTTTGCCGTGCCGTCGCTCCCTTCTGCCGCCCGCGCCGGCGCCGCCTCGCGTTTCTCGAGCCAGACCTCCAAGGCGTCGATGGTCATCGGCCGGGCGTAGAAGTAGCCCTGGAAATTGACGTAGCCGAGGTCGCGCAGGGTCGAGACCTGGTCGGCCTCCTCGACGCCTTCGGCAACGCAGTTCAGCTTCATCGACAGGCAGAGGGCAAGGATCGAGCCCAACAGGTTGCGGCCCGCCTCTGTTTCATAACCCGGCATGAAGCTGCGGTCGATCTTGACCCGGTCGATCGGCAGGCGGTGCAGATAGCTGAGGCTCGAATAGCCCGTACCGAAGTCGTCAAGCGCGATGTGCGAGCCGAGCGAACGCAACAGGCGGATGGAGGATTCCGCCGTCTTGAAGTCGCGGATCACGGCGGTCTCCGTGACCTCGAAGATCAGGCGAGCGGGATCGACCCCGGAACGGCGCACCAGCGCCACGAGGGAGACCATCGTTGGCGCACTGGTGATGTCGTGAGCCGACAGGTTGAAGGACAGCCGCATCGTCTCCGGCAGGCGATCGACGAGGGCGAGCGCCTTGCGCAGGAGCAGCAGCGTCAGATCGTGCATCTGGCCGGAACGCTCCGCGACGGCGATGAAGCTGTCCGGCGGCACGTGGCCGAGGACCGGGCTGTGCCACCGCGCCAGCGCCTCGACGGCGGTCGCTTCCCCGGTCACCGTGTTGACGATCGGCTGCAGGCAGATGCTCATTTCCGCCTCGAGGTCGGCGGAGCTCATCGCCATCTCGAGCTGCCGAGCGGTGTGGATCTTGCTGGCATGAGCACAGGAGTAGACGGTCACCTGGCCGCGATTGGAGGCCTTGGACGAATAAAGGACGTAGTCCGCCCGATCGAACATGTCATGGGCGTCGGCAACGTCGTCCGTCAGGACCGCGACGCCGCAGGACGCGCCGATGAGGAGGGAGAGATTGCCGATCTCGAAGGGCTCCGCCAGCGAGGCGCAGGCGTCTCCCGCCAGACTGCAGGCGATGGCCTCGTCGCCGCCGACGACGAAGGCGAATTCGTCTCCGCCGAGCCGCGCCATCGTCAGCTCCGGGCCCGAGACCTGCCGCAGGCGCTCGGCGACGGCCTCCAGAAGCCGGTCGCCGATCAGATGGCCGTAGCTGTCGTTGACGGCCTTGAAGTGGTCGAGGTCGATGATCCCGACCGCAAAGGGGGAGCCGTCTTCCCTGGCCTTCGCGAACCCGGCTCTCAGGGCCTCGAAGAAGTTGCGCCGGTTAGGAAGTGCGGTGAGCGCATCGGTATGCGCCATCCGCAGGTTCTCGCGGCTGAGCCGGTCCGTCACGCCCTTCGAAATGACCAGTTGCCGGAAGCCGGCGAAGTTGTTGAGCATCACCTGCACCATCACCGCGGTGACGAGGGACATGTTCAGCCCGACGGCCGTGTAGACCACGTTGCCGACGCTGAGATAATAGGCGAGATACGGGATCGTGACGATGAACGTCACCGACAGGGCGGCCTGCGGGAAGTTGGTCAGGCAGAGGATGCAGCCGATCACCGTGACGGCGATGAAGATCGCCACATGGGCATGTTCGTCCGCCCCGCCATAGGCATTCAGCGCCAGCGCCCAGGCGACATAGGCGACGGCGAGGATCGCGGCCAGAATATGCGTCTTGCGCATTTCGCGCCGCGCGTGGTCCGCGTCCCAGCGCCTGCGCCTGCGCACGATCCAGACCACCAGACGGGCAATCGACGCTATCACCAGCGTCCCGGGCACGAGGATCGTCATCCAGATCGGTGCATAGCCGAAATGCGTATAGGCGACGGCGACGGCATTCACCGCCAACAGGGCGTAGAGCAACGGAACCTGGCGGCGCAGTTCCTCGAACTGGGCCATGACCAGATCGCTATCCGCGTCGTGCAGTCGGAACCAGGCAGCCAGCTTCCTTATCCGCATGATATATCCTCTCACCTTCAGGCGGATACTCGCAGCAAGGAGTTAAGGTCGCGTCGCCATCGAGGGCTTCTTTCGAGCCTGCACTCTGCCGCTGCGGACACTGATCGCCCGGACCTGCCCTCGACTGATCGGGATGCGGCATGCCGCAGCCAGCGTTTCGGCTCGCGGCGATCCGGCCGGATGGGGTGCGCCACGATTTCCCCGCTCGACGTCTGTGCCGGTGAACCCCTCAAGGTCCCGAGACCCGCAGGGCTTTGACCTCCCCTGAAAAAGGCGTAGAGGGCGGGGCCCCGTCCTCTCGGCGATCCCCCATGACCATCGACATCATCCTGTTCCTCGTCGCCGCGGCCTTCGTCGCCGGCTATGTCGACGCCGTCGCCGGCGGCGGCGGCCTGATCACCATCCCGGCCCTGCTTCTGGCCGGTGTCGACCCGCTGACGGCGCTCGGCACCAACAAGGTGCAGTCGCTGTTCGGCTCGGCCTCGGCGACGATCGCCTATGCGGCAAAGGGACACATGAATCTCCGGGAGCAGGCGCCGGTCGCGGTCCTGTCCTTCGCCGGCGCCTGTCTCGGCGCCCTCGGCGCCGGGGTGCTGCCGACGGAAATTCTCCAGACCGGCCTGCCCTTTCTCCTCATCGCCGTGGCGCTGTTCTTCGCCTTCAAGCCCGGCCTGTCCGACGTCGACGCCGAGCGGCGGATCTCGCCGGCCGTCTTCGCCTTCACCCTCGTGCCGCTGATCGGCGCCTATGACGGGCTGTTCGGCCCGGGCACCGGGTCGTTCTTCATGCTCGCCTTCGTATCGCTGGCCGGCTACGGCGTCCTCAAGGCGACGGCCCACACCAAGCTCCTCAACTTCGCCTCCAATCTCGGCGGCTTCGCCGTCTTCGCTCTGGCCGGCGCGGTGATATGGAAGGTCGGGCTGATCATGGGCGTCGCGCAATTCGTCGGGGCAAGGCTCGGCGCGATGACGGCGATGCGCTTCGGCGCGACCTTCATTCGCCCGCTGCTGGTCATCGTCTGCCTGGCGCTGGCCATCCGGCTGCTCTGGCAGTAACCCGGAAAGATCGAGACGAGACGGGACGGGAGGCGGAAGTGGCCAGGACGCCGGCGATCATGCTGCAGGGAACCGGCTCCGACGTCGGCAAGTCGGTGCTCGTCGCGGGTCTCTGCCGGCTGTTTTCCAATCGCGGCCTGAGGGTGCGGCCGTTCAAGCCGCAGAACATGTCGAACAACGCCGCCGTGGCCGCCATCCCGCAGACCGGCGAATTCGGCGAGATCGGCCGGGCCCAGTGGCTGCAGGCGCTGGCCTGCCGCACCCCCCCCACCACCGACATGAACCCGGTGCTCCTCAAGCCGCAGTCGGAGACCGGCAGCCAGATCGTCCTCGCCGGCAAGGTCGCCGGCGCAGCCAGGGGACGCGAATACCAGGCGCTGAAGGCGCGCTTTCTCGACGCGGTCCTTCAGAGCTTCGCCCGCCTCGAAGCCGAGGCCGATCTCGTCCTCGTCGAGGGCGCCGGCTCGGCCGCCGAGGTCAATCTGCGCCGCAACGACATCGCCAACATGGGCTTTGCGACGGCGGCGAACGTCCCGGTGCTCCTCGTCGGCGACATCGACCGGGGCGGCGTCATCGCCTCGCTCGTCGGCACCCACGCGATCCTCTCCGACGCCGACCGGGCGATGGTGGCGGGCTATCTGATCAACCGCTTCCGCGGCGACGTCACCCTGTTCGACGAGGGGCTCGAGGTGATCACCCGCTTCACCGGCTGGCCGAGCCTCGGCGTCGTCCCGTATCTCGCCGCCGCATCGCGGCTGCCGGCGGAGGATTCCGTCGCGCTGGAGCGACCGGGCGTCGCCGGTGCGAGGACGGCGAAGCTGACGGTCGCCGTGCCGGTCATCGGGCGTATCGCCAATTTCGACGACCTCGACCCTTTGAAGGCCGAGCCGGACGTCGCGGTGGTCTTCGTGCGGCCGGGCGAGCCTATCCCCGCCCATGCCGGGCTGATCGTCCTGCCCGGCTCCAAGTCGACGATCGGCGACCTCAAGGGCCTGCGCGCCCATGGCTGGGACCGCGACATCGCCACCCATGTCGCCCGCGGCGGCCATGTCGTCGGCCTCTGCGGCGGCTACCAGATGCTCGGGCGGACGGTCGAGGATCCGGACGGCATCGAGGGCGACGAACTGGCGGCTGCCGGCCTTGGCCTTCTCGACGTCGAGACGGTCATGCAACCGGAAAAGACCGTGCGGCCGAGCCTTGCGGCAACGCCGGACGGACTGTCACTGGAAGGCTACGAGATCCACCTGGGGAAGACCACGGGCCCCGACTGCGCCAGGCCGGTGGCGATGCTCGACGGTGCGCCGGACGGCGCGACGTCTCCTGACGGACGGGTGTTCGGCACCTATCTGCACGGGCTGTTCGGCGCCGACGGGTTTCGCCGGGCCTACCTGTCTCGCTTCGGGATCAGTGCCAGCGGTACGGGCTATGGCCAATCGGTCGAGGCGGCCCTCGACGAGATCGCGGCGCGGCTGGAGGAGGTCATCGACGTCGAACGGCTGATGGACATCACCCGTCAGCGCTGCGGCACCTGAAGCGCGGCGGCCCACGCGCTGCGCCTCTCGATCATGCCCTCAGCCGTGGAAGGCGGTCCTTAGCAGGTCGATCTGCTGGCCGACCGGATTGGCGGCCTCCGGACGTTCCTCGACGGCGTTTGCCGAGCCGTAGATCTCGCGATCCAGCATGGCGATGCGCCGCTCGAGCTTGATCGCCCGCTCGACGATGTCGCGGAACTTCTCGGGAAGATCGGGATATTCCGGCGAATCCTTCGCGGTGCCGAGGCCTTCCAGCCGGACCTTGACCTTCTCCGCCTCGACCTGGCTGCGCGACATGTCGCCCTGGTTGGCGGCGCGCTGCAGGAGCAGCCACGAGGCAACCTGCATCAGACGCGTGGTGAGGCGCATGGATTCGGCGGCATAGAGGGTGGCGCCGGCCCGGGTCAGGCTCTTGGCGTCGGTCCGTCCGTCGCCGTCGAGATAGGCCGCGGTCTCGTCGACCATCGCCATGCCTTCGTTGAACAGCGGCTGGAACGAGCGCGAGAATGCCAGGTGCTCGGCCAGCTTGACGGTCCGGTCGTCGTCGCGGGAATCTGTCGTCTGGGATACCATCGCCTAGCGCCAACTCCTGACAGCCTGTTCGCAGAATCACAACGAACGCAACACCGTAGCGCCGTTGTTCGCGCCAAGGTGCGGCGAACCCGCCGCCAAAGCAAGCCGGCTCGGTTGCTTTTCCTTAACCTCGGTTAATACCCCGAACGGCAAACGAAAGGCAAAAAAAAGAGCCGAACGAGCGGCTCTCAGGAGTTTCAACAGGGAGGCGTCAAACGATGCGGAGAACCGCGCCGCCTATCCAGCGAACTGGACTGATTAGAGTGATACCTCCGAAACCTTACCTGATCCTTAACGGGTGGTTTCCATCGCAAGATTTTCTCTACCTTTCGGCTGACGACACGGCCAAAGCGGCCAGATCAATGGAACCAACTGGAGAAGTGGCGATGGACGGCGAAATGCGTGTCGTGGAAATCGGCGAGCCCGGCGGGCCGGACGCGCTCCGCATCGGCAAACGCCCGGTGCCGAAGCCCGCGCGCGGCGAGATCCTGATCGAAGTCGCCGCCGCTGGCGTCAACAGGCCCGACGTGATGCAGCGCCAGGGTCTCTACCCGGCCCCTCCCGGCGCGCCCGAATGGCCGGGCCTGGAAGTTTCGGGCACCGTCGCGGCGCTCGGAGACGAGGCCTCGCGCTTTGCCGTCGGCGACCGGGTGATGGCGCTGGTGGCGGGCGGCGGCTATGCCGACTACGTCACCGTCGACGAGACCAATGCCGTCATGGCGCCCCGGGCGCTCAGCCTGATCGAGGCGGCCGGGTTTCCGGAGACCTTCTTCACCGTCTGGCACAACGTCTTCCAGCGCGGCGGCCTGAAGGCCGGCGAGACGTTCCTCGTCCATGGCGGGACGTCGGGCATCGGCACGACGGCGCTCCAACTCGCCCATGAATTCGGCGCAAGGGCGTTCGCCACCGCCGGAAGCGACGACAAGTGCCGCGCGGCCGAAAAGCTCGGCGCCGACGCCTGCATCAACTACAGGAACGCCGATTTCGTCGCGGCGCTGAAGGAGGCGACCGGCGGCAAGGGTATCGATCTTATCCTCGACATGATCGGCGGCGACTACGCCGCCCGCAACGTCGACGTCGCCGCCGAGGACGGGCGGATCGTCCAGATCGCCGTCCAGCGCGGCGCCAA
Organism: Fulvimarina sp.; assembly: GCA_002700095.1. Taxonomy (GTDB): domain Bacteria; phylum Pseudomonadota; class Alphaproteobacteria; order Rhizobiales; family Rhizobiaceae; genus Jiella. The sequence continues at coordinate 19,889 of PACL01000035.1, forward strand.
GGCCGAGCTCGACCTGTTCAAGATCATGCGCAAGCGGCTGACGCTGACCGGTTCGACCCTGCGCAACCGGCCCGTCGCCTTCAAGGCGACGATCGCCGACGAGCTCTCCACCCACGTCCTGCCGCTGATCGAGAGCGGCAAGGTCAAACCGCTGATCGACGAGACCTACCCGCTCGAGGCAGCGGCGGATGCCCATCGCCACATGGACGAGGATCACATCGGCAAGATCATCCTGACCACCGGCAGAGGCGGCGCGTAGGCGCCTCCGGGCCGTTCGCCGACCCGCCACGACGAACCCCCGCCGTGCTGCCGGATCGTGGCACGAAACCGGAACGCCGCCACGAAACGGGCTCCGAATGATCGACTTCACCAGCTTCGGCTTCACCGTCAACATCGCCCTCTTCGTCGCTGCCGCCGCGGTGATCACCTATGCGGGCGTCAAGGTCTCGCATCTCGCCGACGAACTCGCCGACCGCACCGGGCTCGGCGAGGTCGTCGCCGGCGCGCTCTTCGTCGGCGCCTCGACTTCCCTGCCCGGCGCGATCACGTCCGTCGCCACCGCCTGGCAGGGCTTTCCCGCGCTCTCGATCGGCAACGCACTGGGCGGGCTCACGGCACAGACCCTGTTCATCGCGGTCGCCGACATCTTCTATCGCCGCGCCAATCTGGAACATGCGGCGGCGACACCGGTCGCCCTGGCGCAGGGACTGCTCCTGGTGGCGCTGCTGGCGACGGCGCTGATCGGCTCGACGATACCCGCCATCCAGGTGTTCGGCGTCCACCCGGTGTCCTACCTCCTGCCCGTCGGCTATGTCTTCGGGCTCCTGCTTTTGAGGAACGTCCATCAGAGCGACATGTGGCGGGCAACCGTCACCGACGAGACGCGCGAGGAGACCTCCGACGCCTCCGAGAGCGACGACGAGCGCAGCAATGGCAGGCTGTGGGGCACCTTCGCCATATACGCCGCGCTCACGGCCCTTGCCGGCTACGTGGTCGGCGAGGCCAGCATAGCGCTCGTCGGACTTACCGGCGTCTCGCAGACCCTGTTCGGCACGACCTTCACGGCGATCGCCAACTCCCTGCCCGAACTGGTCACCGCAATTGCAGCCGTCAGGATCGGCGCTGTCGGTCTCGCCGTGGGCGACATCATCGGCGGGAACGCCTTCGAGATCCTGTTCCTCAGCCTCGCCGACTTCGTCACGCCCCAGTCGATCTATCGCGACATGACGCCCGACGATCAGGCGACCGGTCTCTTCGCCGCGCTGATGGTGCTCGTCGTCCTCCTCGGCATGATGAAGCGCGAGAAGCGCGGCGCCTTCAACATCGGCTTCGAGAGCGTCTTCGTCTTCGGGCTCTACGGGCTTTCGGTCCTCGTCCTCTTCGTGTGACACCGGCAAGACGGCAGGCGGGCCAGAGTCCGCCTGTCTTTTCCTTGCGCTGGCGGCGCGAAGGATTTATATCGAACCCCGAATTCCCGGACATCCAGCGATGATCCACGGCCTGTCCCCCACGGGGCAGGCGAACAGGAGGATTTTATCCATGGCCCAGCAATTGTTGATGCCGAAGGCGACGGCCGTCTGGCTCGTCGACAACACCTCGCTCTCGTTCGAGCAGATCGCCGACTTCTGCACCCTGCATCCGCTCGAGGTGAAGGCGATCGCGGACGGCGAATCGGCGCAAGGCATCAAGGGCCTCGATCCGATCATGACCGGCCAGCTCTCCCGCGACGAGATCGAGCGCGCCGAGAAGGACGAGAAGCACAAGCTGAAGCTGGCGCCGCCGAAGGTGCGCGTGCCGGAATCCAAGCGCAAGGGTCCGCGCTACACCCCCGTCTCCAAGCGCCAGGACCGGCCGAACGCCATCCTCTGGCTGGTGCGCAACCATCCCGAGGTGAAGGACGCCGCGATCTCGCGCCTCGTCGGCACCACCAAGAACACCATCGAGCAGATCCGCGAGCGCACCCACTGGAACTCGGCGAACCTGCAGCCGATGGATCCGGTGACGCTCGGCCTCTGCTCGCAGATCGACCTCGATCTCGAGGTCGAGAAGGCGACGCGCGGCATGCCCAAGCCCGAGGAACTGGCGGAAGAGGAGCGGCTGCTCTCGGCCGCCCAGACCCAGGACTGGTCGCCGATGTCGTCGAGCGGTCATGAGGAGAAAGAGATCGACGAGGCCGCGGTCTTCGCCAAGCTCTCCTCCATGCGCCGCGAGATGCCGGAAGACGACGAGGACGACCACCGCTGACTTCAGAGTCGCCCCCCGGTCGTCGACCGGCGCCGCGCGGGCTCGGTACCAGCGCCGCAACTCACGAAGATGGCTGGAGCGGGATGACGTCGGGCTCGCCCGGCCGTTGCGCGCGATCTCTCTCCGGCGTTCGACATCTGGAGCGCGCCTGAGCTCCGCGACCGGCGCTGCGAACCATGCGCCGGCAGAGGCTTCGGCTCAGCCCGCGAAGATGCCGTCCCAGGCCTCGACCGCCTTCTGCGCCCGCGACTTGACGGTCGCGGCGTCGTCGCCGGGACGGTAGAGCGACGAGCCGAGGCCGAAATGGCGAATGCCGGCCGCGGCATAGGACGCGAAATCCGTCTCCGAGACGCCGCCCACGGCACCGACCGGCAGGTCCGGCGGCAGGATCGTCCGGATCGCCTTGATCCCCGATGGGCCGAGCGCGCTGGCGGGAAAGAACTTCAGCGCCGTCGCCCCGAGCCGGGCCGCCGCCAGCGCCTCGGTCGCGGTGAAGACGCCGGGCATGGTGACGAGTCCCTGTTCGCCGGCCCGGGTGAGCACGGCCGCGTCGACGTTCGGGCTCACCAGCAACTGACCGCCGCAATCGGCCAGACGGTCCACCGACGCGACGTCGAGGACCGTTCCCGCGCCGATCAGCACCCCGTCAGGCGCGAGCAGCGACGCCATCTCGATCGAACGGAACGGATCCGGCGAGTTCAGCGGGATCTCGATCGCCTCGATGCCGGCCTCGATCAGGCCCGCGACGACCGCTTCGCAATCATCGGGGGTCAGACCGCGCAGGATCGCGACGATGTCGCGCTTCAGTTTCGGCCAGGCCAGGCGCTTGGTCACGGGTTCGCTCATGTCAGGATCTTTCGTGCTGCCGCAAGGAGGCCCCGTCGAACCGCCGCCTCGCCGTCCTCTTCATGGGCCGCGAAGCCGAGGGCATCGAAGGCCGCCCGGTAGCGCTCGGCGAGGGGCCCCGCCGCAACCAGTCGGACGGACGTCTCGTCGAGCCGGCCGAAACGGCTCGCCGCACCGACGAGTTCGAGGCCGATGAGAAGGCCTGACAGGATGGTGGCCGGGTGCTGCGCTTCGCCCGGTGCAAGAAGCCCGGCGGCGCGGATGGCAAACAGCCGGTTCGACAATTCCGCCGGGCGGGCGAAGGCCGTCCGCACCGCCGTCTGAAAGGCCGCCACGTCGAAGGCGTCGTCCTGCGGCTCCACCGAATGCTTGAGGATCGTGTGGCCGGCAATGGCGGCATAGAGGTCGCCGGTGATGAAGGTGGAGAAGCCGGTCAGCCGGTCGCCCTCCAGGACGACCCATTTGGAATGGGTGCCCGGCAGGCAGGCGAGCCGGCGTCCCTCCCCCACATCGAGGCCGAGAATCTGGGTTTCCTCGCCGCGCATCACGTCGAAGGCGCCCTCCGCGCGCTGGCAGACGCCTGGCAGGATGAACACTGCGCGCCCCGCATCGGGCACGCGAACCGCGCCGTCCGAAAGGCTTTTCGGATCGGCGGGCGTCTCGACATAGGGCGCCTCGACCCAGCCCTGCCTCGCGCCCACCATGCCGCAGGCGATCACCGGCAGATCGGCGTCCGCGCCAAGGGCGTCCAGCTGGCGCTCGAGCACGCCGGCAAAGCCGCCCATCGCCTCGCCGGCCGTCGCCATGCCCTCGCCGCTGCGCCGCTCGGCCAGCACATCGCCCGCCCCGTCGACCAGCCAGAGGCGGAACGAGGACGTTCCCCAGTCGACCAGCACGGCGAAGGCGGTCATGCGCCCGCCGACGGATCGAAGTGGAACGGCTCGGTGCCCCGCCGCCGGCCGAGCAGGAAGGCGTCGGCGACATGGCGCAGCGGCGCCAGGTCGACGTCCGATTGTCCCGCCGCGATCAGTTCGGCGAAGCGGGCGTAGAGCCCGTCATATTCGGCCTCCGGCCCGACATCCCGCTCCTCGCCGTCGACGGACAGCTTGGCGCCGCCCATGGACAGTTTCAGCGTGCCGCCGTCGGTTTCGACGACGATGTCCCAGGTCTGCTGGCCGGTCTGACGGAAGTCGAAGGCCGCCTCGACCGCCTCGCCTTGCGGGCCCGCGAAGGCGAGATCGGCGGCGATCGGCGCCTGGCGGTTGTCCGGGAAGGTCAGTTCGGCGCCGGTCAGCCAGATCGGGAAGGGCAGGATCCTCGTCACGATCGACAAAGCGTTGATGCCGGGGTCGAAGACGCCGAGCCCGCCCGCCTCGAAAATCCAGTCCTGGCCCGGATGCCAGTGGCGCACGTCCTCCTTCCAGGTGACGGTCATCCTGCGGATGCTCCGCGACTTCAGCCATTCCCGCGCCGGCTCGACGCCGGGCGCATGGCGCGAATGCCAGGTGGCGAACAGCGACGCGCCATGCGAGGCGGCAAGGCCCGCCAGATGCTCGACCTCCGACAGGGTCGCCCCCGGCGGCTTTTCCAGCATCACGTGCTTGCCGTGTCTGAGCGCTTCGGCGGCCGTCTCGTGGCGCGCCTGGGGCGGCATGCAGAGCGAGACGGCCGCAATGTCGGGTATCGCCTCCAGCATCTCGGCGGTGGAAGCGAAATTGGCGATGCCGTCGACGCCGGCATTGCGGCTCGCAGCCGCCACCAGCTCGAAGCCCAGGCTGCGCGACAAGGACGGCAGATGCTGGTCGCGGGCGATCTTGCCGATGCCCACCAGACCCAGTTTGACAGGAGCCATCTTCGTCACGCCCGGTTCTTGTTGTAGACGTCGAAGATCACGGCGACGAGCAGCACGAGGCCCTTGATCACCTGCTGGTAGTCGATGCCGATACCGAGAATCGACATGCCGTTGTTCATCACGCCCATGATGAAGGCGCCGATCACCGCGCCGATGATCGTGCCGACGCCGCCGGCCATCGAGGCGCCGCCGATGAACACCGCCGCGATGACGTCGAGCTCGAAGCCGAGGCCCGCCTTCGGCGTCGCGGTGTTGAGGCGGGCGGCGAAGACGAGGCCCGCGAGAGCCGCCAGCATCCCCATGTTGGCGAAGGTCAGGAACACCAGCCGCTCGGTGTTGATGCCCGACAGCCTTGTCGCCTTCTCGTTGCCGCCGACGGCGTAGATCCGCCGACCGATGGTTGTGCGCGAGGTGATGAAGGAATAGACGGCGATCAGGAGCGCCATCACCACGAGGACGTTCGGAAAGCCCCGGAAGGTCGAGAGCGCCCAGGTCAGATAGACGATCGCCGCGGCGAGGATGAAGTTGCGCGCGAAGAAGAACAGCGCCGGCTCGTCGTCATGGCTGGACGCGCGGTTGCGGAAGCGTGACCGGAGGCCAAAGAACAGCATCACGGCGACGACGGCGACGCCGAGCAGCATCGACAACAGGTTGAAGCCCTTGATGCCGAAGACGTCCGGCAGGAAGCCCGACGAGATCAGCTGGAAGTTCGCCGGGAACGGCCCGACCGACTGGCCGGCCAGAAGCCAAAGCGTCAGGCCCTTGAAGACCAGCATGCCGGCGAGCGTGACGATGAAGGACGGGATCTTCCAGTAGGCGATCCAGTAGCCCTGCATGGCGCCGATGACGGCGCCGACGGCGAGGCAGATGACGCCGGCGAGGACGTAGTTCATGTCCCACTGGACGATCATCACCGCCGCCAACGCCCCGACGAAGCCGAGCACCGAGCCGACCGACAGGTCGATGTGGCCGGAGACGATGACCAGCAGCATCCCCAGCGCCATGATGATGACGTAGGAGTTCTGCAGGATCAGGTTGGTCAGGTTGATCGGCTTGAGCAGGATGCCGTCAGTGACGACCTGGAAGAACGCCATGATGACGATCAGCGCGAGCAGGATGCCGTATTCGCGCATGTGCTTGCGGATGAAGCTGCTTGAGCCGCCGGCCGCGCCGCCGGTCGCCGGCTTCGTCACGCTCGGCTGGTGAATGGCCTCTTGAGACATCCCGTTTTCCTCAGTTCCTGTGGCCGGAGCGAATGATCAGCGACATGATCTTCTCCTGCGAGGCGTCGCTGGTCGGCATTTCGCCGACGAAGCGGCCTTCGTTCATGACGTAGATTCGGTCGGTGACGCCGAGCAGTTCCGGCATCTCCGAGGAGATGACGACGATCGCCTTGCCGGTCTTGGCCAGCTCGGCGATGATCGCATAGATTTCGTATTTCGCCCCGACGTCGATGCCTCTGGTCGGCTCGTCGAGGATGAGAACCTCCGGCCCGGCGAAGAGCCATTTCGCCAGGACGACCTTCTGCTGGTTGCCACCGGACAGGTTGACCACCTCCTGCGCGGTTGACGAACACTTGATGCGGATGCGCTCGCGGTAATCCCTGGCGACGTCGAGCTCGCGGTGCTCGTCGATGACGATGCCGTTGGCGATGCCGGGAAGATTGGCGAGCGGGATGTTGCGGCGGATGGTGTCGTCGAGGACGAGGCCGTAGGACTTGCGGTCCTCGGTGGCATAGCAGATGCCGGCAGCGATCGCCCGCTGCACGGTCGACACGTCCACCGGCCGCCCGTGCATTCGGACCTCGCCGGAGATGCCGACGCCGTAGGACTTGCCGAAGACGCTCATGGCGAGTTCGGTGCGCCCGGCGCCCATCAGCCCGGCGATGCCGACCACCTCGCCGGCCTTCACGTGGAAGCTGACGTCGTCGACGACCTTGCGCTCGAAATGCTGCGGATGGTGCGCCGTCCAGTTCTTCACCTCGAAGATCGTCTCGCCGATCTTCGGCTCTCGCGGCGGGAACCGGTCGGTCAGGCTGCGCCCGACCATGTCGCGGATGATCGCGGCCTCGCTGACGTGACCGCCATCGGCGTCGAGGGTGGAGACCGCCGATCCGTCGCGCAGCACGGTGATGGTGTCGGCGACCTTGGAGATCTCGTTCAGCTTGTGGGAGATCAGGATCGAGGAGATGCCGGCCGCCTTGAATTCCAGGAGCAGCTGCAGCAGCGCCTCGGAATCGGTCTCGTTGAGGCTGGAGGTCGGCTCGTCGAGGATCAGGAGCTTGACCTCCTTCGACAGCGCCTTGGCGATCTCGACCAGCTGCTGCTTGCCGAGGCCGAGTTCGGTCACCCGCGTCTGCGGCGATTCCCTGAGGCCGACCTTGGCGAGCAGCTCGCGGGTGCGCGCGAAGGTATCGTGCCAGTCGATGACGCCGCCGGACGCCCGCTCGTTGCCGAGGAAGATGTTCTCGGCGATCGACAGGAGCGGCACCAGCGCCAGTTCCTGATGGATGATGATGATGCCGCGCTTTTCCGAGTCGGCGATGCCGGAGAAGCGGCACTCCTCGCCCCGGAACTCGATGACCCCGTCATAGGAGCCGTGCGGGTAGACCCCGGACAGCACCTTCATCAGGGTGGATTTGCCGGCGCCGTTCTCGCCGACGAGGGCGTGGATCTCGCCCTCCGCGACGCTGAGATTGACGTTGTCGAGCGCCACCACCCCCGGAAAGGTCTTGGTGATGCCCCGCATCTGAAGAATGCTGCCCATGGCGCCTTGTCTCGAAACGTCCGCGCCGCGGGAAACCGCGGCCGCCGGACCTGCATGGTCATCGTTGCGGCGGGCGACGGGCCGGCCGCTGCGGCGCGCCGGTCAGGGCGCGCCGCAAGAAGGCATCGGCGCGAGGAAGCCTCGCGCATGAGGGTGGCTTACTTGACCTGGTCGGCGGTGTAGTAGCCGCTCTCGACCAGAACCTTCTCCCAGTTGTCCTTGGTGACCAGCACCGGCTTCAACAGGTAGGACGGGACGACCTTGACGCCGTTGTCGTAGGTCTTGGTGTCGTTGACCTCGGGCTCCTTGCCCTGGAGAACGGCGTCGACCATCTGGACGGTGACCTTGGCGAGCTCGCGGGTGTCCTTGAAGATCGTCGAATACTGGTCGCCGCGCAGGATCGCCTTGACCGAGGGAACCTCGGCGTCCTGGCCGGTAATGATCGGCATCTCCAGGTCGCCGGAGCCGTAGCCGACGCCCTTCAGCGAGGAGATGATGCCGATCGACAGGCCGTCATAGGGCGACAGGACACCGTTGACCTTCTGGTCGCCAGTGTAGTTCGCCGACAGGAGGTTATCCATGCGGGACTGGGCGACCGAGCCGTCCCAGCGCAGGGTGCCGACCTTGTCCATGCCCATCTGGCCCGAGGGGATCTTGATCTTGCCTTCGTCGATCAGCGGCTGCAGCACGCTCATCGCGCCGTTGTAGAAGAAGTAGGCGTTGTTGTCGTCCGGCGAGCCGCCGAACAATTCGACGTTCCAGCTCTCCTGGTCGGGGAACCGCTGCTTCAGCCCGTCGACCAGCGACTCGGCCTGCTGCACGCCGACCTGGAAGTTGTCGAAGGTGGCGTAGTAGTCGACGTTCTCGGTGTCGCGGATCAGCCGGTCATAGGCGATCACCGGAATGCCCGAGGCCGCCGCGTTGGCCAGCGTGTTCGACAGGGTCGTGCCGTCGATGGCGGCGATCACCAGCGCCTTCACGCCGGTGGTGATCATGTTCTCGACCTGGTTGACCTGGTTCGGGATGTCGTCCTCGGCATATTGCAGGTTGGCGCCGTAGCCGGCCGCCTCGAACTGCTTCACCATGTTGTCGCCGTCGGCGATCCAGCGCGCCGAAGACTTGGTCGGCATGGCGATGCCGATCGTGCCCTTGTCCTGGGCATTTGCCGACATCGGGGCCGAAAGGGCCACGACGGCAGCCGCAGCTCCCGCCAGGATTGTCTTCATCATCATGGTCACGTCACCTCCCTGACCGTTACGAGGCGCCTTGCGGCGCCCCTTCCTCTTCAAGCCGCGCCGAAGGAGCGGGGCTCGACCTCTTGACCGGCGGCAGCGCCGGCCGGAACCGCTTCCCCCTCGCCATGGGCGTAAAGGGCATGAATGACGTCGTCGAAGGCGCTCTCGATGAGGCGCCGCATGAAGAGTTCCGCCGCGTCGCCGTCGCCGGACAGGATCGCCTGCATCACCCGCTCGTGCTGGCGCACCGTCTCGTCTTGGGGGTTCTGCCGCCAGGACAGCGAGAACGAGATCGACAGGCTGCGCTCGATCAGCGAGCCGAGCGAGACCAGCAACGGATTGCCGGTCGCCTCGAGGATGATGCGGTGAAAGTCGAGATCGGCGACGATCAGTTCGGACGAGCCGCGCGGGTTGTCGCGCATGCCGCCGAGCGCTGCGACCAGCCGCCGGCCCTGCGCCTCGTCGATCCGCCGCGCCGCAAGCCTCGCCGCGCTGGGCTCGTTGATCAGCCGCATCTCGTAGAGGGCCTCGATGAAGGGCCGGCGGACCGGCGCCATCAGATGCCAGGCCATCACGTCGACGTCGAGCATGTTCCAGGCGATGCGCGGGCGCACCTTGGTTCCGACCTTCGGTCCGACGCTGACGAGGCCCTTGGCGGCGAGATGGCGGATCGCCTCGCGAACCACGGTGCGGGATACCCCGTGGTTCGACTGGATCTCCTTCTCCGTCGGCAGGGCATCGCCGCTCAAGAGATCGCCGGCGGTGATCATGCGGCCGAATTCGGCAGCGAGCGCAACGGTGCGGTTCGACCGCTCCCCGTCAATTGTCGAACGCTCGTAACCCATGGACTCAGCCGGACCTCCCATCCGCAATGGTCGTACCATTGCGCGGGATTTTTCGATTGTGCAAGCCCCGCACCGGCAGAACCACGACTAAGGTCGTATCATTGAAACCACCGCCGAAGACAATCAGTCTCGCATACAAAAATGCCCCGGCCATTGGCCGGGGCGAGTTTCAAGCGTTCGACAGGCCGATGATCAGGCAGGCGCAGGTCGACCGTCGGCCGCGTCGCTCCCGTGCGTGTCGTCCGCGCCGGAAGCGGTGGTCGATCCGGCGCCGCCCTCGCCCCCGTGTGCCGCCGGCATGTGATCGTCCGAGGGCAGGTCGCCGTCCTTCGGTCGGCGGATGCGGAACACCACGAGGTAGAGCGCCGGGATGAACAGGAGCGTGATCAGCGTGCCGGCAATGATGCCGCCCATCATGGCGTAGGCCATCGGCCCCCAGAAGATCTCCCGCGAGATCGGGATCAGGGCAAGACTGGCCGCCGCCGCCGTCAGGACGATCGGCCGGGCCCGCATCTCGCTCGCCTCGAACACCGCCTGCCAGGGCGCCACCCCTTCGTCCCGCAGGACGTCGATCTGGTGGACGAGGATGATCGAGTTGCGGATCAGGATGCCGATCAAAGCGAGCACGCCGAGGATCGCGACGAAGCCCAGAGGCGCGCCCGATGGCAACAGCGCCGCGACCACGCCGATCAGGCCGAGCGGCGCGGCGCAGAGCACCACGAACAGCGCCCGGAAGCTCTGCATCTGGATCATGATCAGCGTCAGCATGGCGAGGATCATCACCGGGATGACGGCGGCGATCGGCCCCTGGCTCTCCTGGCTCGATTCCACCGCGCCGCCGATGGCGACGTTGTACTCCGGCGGCAGGCTCGTCTGGAACTCGGCGATCTTCGGCGCGAGCTGCTGGACGATCGTCGCCGGCTGCGCCGGGCCGTTGACCGCCGCGCTGACGGTGATAGTCGGTATGCTCGAGCGCGAGTAGATGATCGGATCCTCGTAGGTGTACTGGTAGCTGACCAGGCTGGCGAGCGGGATCGCGTCGCCCTGCGAGTTGGTCAGCTGCAGGTTCTCGATCGCCTCGATCGAGTCGCGGTCCGAGCCCGACCCGCGGGCGATCACCGGCACCAGATAGATGCCGTCGCGAATGTTGGTGATGGTGCTGCCGTCCAGCACCGAGTTCAGCCGCGACGAGATTTCCTGGGAGGTGATCCCCAGCTGGCGGGCCTTGTCCTGCAGGATCTCGACCTTGAGAACCCGGGCCGGCTCGTTCCAGTTCATCACGATCGACGTCAGCCGGTCGTCCCCCGCCATCAGGTTGGCGAGTTCGCGCGCCTTGTCGCGGACGACCTCGATGTTCGGACCGCCGAGCCGGTACTGCACCGGCCTTCCCACCGGCGGGCCGAGTTCGAGATATTTCACATAGACGTCGCTGCCGACGAGGTTCTCGCGGGCAAATCTCTGCAGCTTCGCCCGCACCCGTTCGCGGGCCTCCAGATCCTTGTTGACGATCACCACCTGGCCGAAGAACGGGTTGGAGGGCTGGACGTCGTAGGACAGGATGAAGCGCTGCGCCGACTGGCCGACATAGGAACTCCAGTGGTCGACGTCGGCGTCGTCCGCAAGCGTCGCCTCCAGCTTGTCCATCTGGGCGCGGGTCTCGGCGATGGTCGAATTGTGGCGGAGCGTGAAGTCGACGACGAGTTCCGGCCGGTCGGAGGTCGGGAAGAACTGCTGCTGGACGAAGCCCATCCCGTAGATCGAGGCGGCGAACAGGCCGACGGTGATGATGATGGTGATCCAGCGAAAGCGCATTGCCCCCCGTAGGACCACCGAGAAGGCGCGTCGCACGATGCCGGGCTTGGCGTCGTGGCGGTGCATCGATTTCGGCAGGATCATCACGCCGATCAGCGGCGTGAACAGCACCGCGACGATCCAGGACAGCATCAGCGACAGGGCGATGACGACGAACAGCGAGAACGTGTATTCGCCGGCATTCGAATTGTTGAAGCCGATCGGCAGGAAGCCGGCCACCGTCACCAGCGTTCCCGACAGCATCGGGAAGGCAATCGACGTCCAGGCGAAGCTCGCCGCCTTCTCCCGGCTCTCGCCCATCTCCAGCCGCGACACCATCGTCTCGATGGCGATCATGGCGTCGTCGACCAGGAGGCCGAGGGCGATGATCAGCGCGCCGAGCGAGATGCGCTGCAGCGTCAGGCCGGCATATTCCATGCCGATGAAGGTCATGGCGAGGACCAGCGGGATCGACAGCGTCACGACCAGCCCGGCGCGGAACCCCAGACTGATGAAGCTGACGACGAGGACGATCGCCACCGCCTCGAACAGCGCCTGGGTAAAGCCGCCGACCGACTCCTCGACCACGGCGCCCTGATCCGCGACCTGGTGGACGCCGACCCCGATCGGCAGTTCGCTGATGATCCGCGCCATCTCCTGCTTCAGCTCCTCGCTGAAGTCGACGATGTTGCCGCCGGTGCGCATGCCGATGGCGAGGCCGATCGCCGGCTCGCCGTTGAAGCGGAACAGCGTCGACGGCGGGTCCTGGTAGCTGCGGGTGATGGTGGCGACGTCACTCAGCTTGAAGAAGCGGTCGTTGACCCTGAGATTGACCGCCTTCAGGCTGTCCTCGGACGTGTACTGGCCGGACACCCGCACGATGATCCGCTCGGGGCCGGACTGGATCACGCCGGAAGGCGCGATGGCGTTCTGCGCCTGCAGCGTGTCGATGATCGACTGCTGGTCGATCCCGAGGCCGGCAACCTTGCGCAGCGAGAATTCGAGATAGATCGCCTCGTCCTGCGCACCGACCAGCTCGACCTTGCCGGCATCGCTCAGCTGCAGGAGCTGGGTGCGCACGCTCTCGACATAGTCCCGGAGCTGCCGGAAGGTGATGCCGTCGGCGGTGAAGGCATAGATGTTGCCGTAGACGTCGCCGAACTCGTCGTTGAAGGCGAAGCCCTGGAACTCCGAGGGAAAGTCCGCCCGGATGTCCGTCATCTTGTCGCGGACCTTGCGCCAGACGCCGGCCACGTCCGCCGCCTTGGTCGTAGGCAGGAGATTGACGAAGACGACGGTCTGGCCGGGGGTCGTGATCGACCGGGTGTAGTCGAGGCTGTCGAGTTCCTGCAGCTTCTTCTCGATCCGGTCGGTGACCTGCTCGGTCATCTCCTTGACGGTCGCGCCGGGCATCGAGGCCGAGACCACCATCGTCTTGATGGTGAAGTTCGGATCCTCTTCGCGCCCGAGGTTGAAGTAGGAGAACAGGCCGGCGAAACAGGCGACGATCATCAGGAACCAGATCATCGAGCGATGATGCAGCGCCCAGTCCGAGAGATTGAACGACTTCACGACTGGAGTTCCTTGGAAAGCGACACTTTCTGCCCTTCTTTCAAGCTGTTGACGCCAGCCGTCACGACGACCGCGCCCGGCTCGGCCCCCGACAGCAGGATGATCCGGCCGCTGGCATCCCGCTCCGTCTGTACCTCCCGCAGATGCACGGTCTCGGCCTCGGGATCGACGATCCAGACGAAGCTCTTGCCATCCTTTTCCAGAACGGCGCTCGGTGGCAGGATGACGATCGGCTTGTCGGCGCGCTCGGCCGGGATGGCCGCCACCAGGGCGCCGAGCCGGAACGCCTCCGGCGGATTGTCGAGGAGGATCCTGACCCGGAAGGTCCGGGTCAGCGCGTCGGCCTGCGGCGCGATCTCGCGCACCTTGCCCATGGCCGTCAGCGTGGGTGCGACCTGCAGGACCACCTCGAAGGGCGAGCCGACGGAAATGCCGCCGACCTCCCCGCCGGGGATGTCGACCACGGCCTCCCGCAGATCGGTCCGGGCGAGCTTCATCACCGTGGTGCCGGTCGAGACGACCTGGCCGACATCGGCATCCCGTTCGGTGATGACGCCGTCGAAGGGCGCGGTGAGAACCGCATAGGACAGCGCGTCCTCGGCCTTGGCGACCTGCGCCTTGGCGCTGACGAGATCGGCTTCGGCGGCGCTGCGGCTCTCGCGCGCATCGTCGAGCTCGGACTGGGCGACGGTGCGCTCCCTGAACAGCTCGGCCGTGCGCTCGGCGCTGGCGGTGGCGGTCCGCGCCTGCAGCTCGGCATTGACGAGTTGCGCCCGGGCCGATCGGAGATCGGCGTTCAGCGTCTCGGCGTCGATCGCCGCGAGCGTCTGCCCCGCTGCCACCTGGCTCCCGACATCGACGCTGCGGGAAATCATGCGGCCCTGGGTCCGGAAGGCCAGCGAGGTCTCGAAGCGCGGCTGGATCGTGCCGCTGTAGCCGAGGGCCTGCGGATCGGTCGGCGACAGAACGATGCTCCGCACCGGCCGCGGCGTGACCGGCGCCGTTTCGCCTTCCTCGGATTGGCTGCAGCCGGCAAGAAGCAGCCCGAAGCCGAGGAGCATCGGCAGGAGGAGGAAAGGCCGCGTCATCGGCGTTCTCCGTTCCCGCTTCCGGGCGTCGCCGGCACCAGTTGCAGAGCCTTGTCGGGCAGGACCAGCTGCGAGCCATCGGTGATGACGCGGTCGCCCGCCTCGATGCCGCCCGCGACGAGGATTTCGCCGGTCTGGTAGGCACTCACCTCGATCGGCGTCAGGACCGCCTTGCCGGCCTCGTCGACGACCCAGACAGCGGGCTTGCCGCCCTTCACCATCAGCGCGTTCCAGGGGATCCCGATCGCCTCCTTGGTCGATCCGGTCACCTCGCGTCCGACGACAGCCGAGCCGAGCTTCATCTTCGGCGGGGGATTGTCGATGCCGATCTTCACCTGGACGGTGCCGGTGCTGGAATCGATCAGCGGCGACACCTCGCGGATGTAGCCCGTCGCCGTCACCGAAGGATCGCTCACCAGCGAGACCTCGATCGACTTGGGCTTCTGGTTGCCGATCAACAGCTGCTCCTGGATCTGGAACACGGCGTCCTCGGCGCCGCTGCGGGCGAAGCCGAAGGCCGCCTGGGCGGCGCTGACCACCTGCCCGACATCGACGTCGCGGCTGGTGATCACGCCTTGCGCGTCGGCCCGCAGCACGGTGTCGCTGAGATCCTTCTCGGCATTGGTGAGGTCGGCCTTGGCGGTGTCCAGCGAACTCTGGGCGGCAGACAGGGTCTTCTCGGCGGTGTCGAACTCGGTGCGGGTGGTGAAGCCGTTGGCGAGCAGCGACTGCTGCCGGTTGAAGGCCGACGTCGCCTTGTCGAGTTGGGCCTGGGCCGAGCCGACCGCCGCCCGGGCGGCATCGACGCTCGCCTGCTGCTGGGTCGGGTCGATCCGCGCCAGCACCGTTCCCGGCTCGACCTCATCGGCGACGTCCACATAGACGTCGGTGACGCGGCCGCTGGTCTCGAAGGAATAGGTCGAGGAATTGCGTGCGACGATTTCGCCGGTGAGCGACACCGATCGCGAGATCTGCCTCGGCTGGGCCGTCACGAAGACGACCGGCTCGGGCGGTGCGTCCGGCGTGGTCTGGTCGCTGCAAGCGGATACCGCCAGGCAGATGGGCAGGACCACCATCAACCGGCTACCGCGGGCAGCCTGGCTGAAGAAGCGACATTCTGCGTTTCGAACGTCCATGTTGCTTACCGATGAAATTGCTTTATGATCGTGATATCTTATGACAGAGGAAACGTCAATGCCCGGCCAGCCTGTACCCCCCCGTCCCGAACCCCGCGGGGAGAAAGACTACCGATCGTTTTCCTGGCTGTTCAAGCGGATGATTCACGAAGCGGTGACAATCGACCGCGACCTCGCCGCCGGCTTCGGCCTCGCCTTGACGGACCTGATGTGCCTGACATTCCTGTTCGAAAGCGATGAGCCGGTGACGGCCAAGATGCTCGCCGAGCACGTCAACCTGTCGACGGGGGCGACCACGGCCCTGATCGACCGGCTGGAGCGCGACGGTTTCGTCGTCCGCGAGCGCAATCCCACGGACCGACGGAGCGTGATCATCGCTTTGGTCAGCGAACGCGTCGAGCCTCTGCTGGCGAATTTCGAACGGCTTCGCCACAGGCTCAGGCGGGCCTATGACGGCCTGTCGCCGGAGGAATCCGCAGCCGTCGAGCACTTCATGCGCAGCCTGCTCTCCGACGACTGATACGCGGGCCGCTCGACCGGACCGCGTCGTGATCGAGGCTGCGCGGCAATTGACGCAACATGGCGTCCGGCCTCCCCAAGGAATCGAACGGGCGCCGTCTGGATGCCGGGATGGAGGCCCGAAGCCGGCTCAGATCGAGCCGGCTTCGACCATGTAGTTGTTGGCGGTGCACATCGCGGCGTCGTCGGAGGCGAGGAACAGCACCATCCGCGCCACATAGACCGGATCGATGAGGTCCTTCAGGCACTGGCGATCCCGGTGCTTGTCGATTGCCGCGTCGGTGACCCAGAGCTCCTTCTGGCGCTCGGTCATGATCCAGCCCGGCACGACGGTGTTGACCCGGATCCGGTGCGGGCCGAGATCGCGGGCGAAGGACCGCGTCATGCCGTGCACCGCCGCCTTGGCGGTGGTGTAGACCGGCATGCCGCCGCCGGCCTCCCACCAGGAGTTCGAGCCCATGTTGACGATCGCGCCGCCGCCGGCCGCGATCATGCCCGGCGCGACCGCCTGGATGGCGAAGAACATGTGCTTCAGATTGGTGGCGATCCGCTCGTCGAAATAGTCCGGCGTGACGCTCTCGTAGCCGTGGCGGTCGTCGCGCGCGGCATTGTTGACGAGGACGGTCGCCGGCCCGTTCGCCTCGGCGAGGGTGGCGATCGCCGCCTGCGTCGCCCCGATGTCGCGCAGGTCGCAGAACTGATGGACAACGCGGGCGCCGTCCCGCGTCAGTTCCTCGGCCAGTTTTTGCGATCCCGCCTCGTCGAAGTCGAGGAAACCGACCCGCGAGCCCTGGGCGGCGAAGGCGCGGACCATCTCGGCGCCGATGCCGGAGGCGCCGCCGCTTACGACGACGCTCTTGCCCGAAAGGCTGGGATAGGTGGCGAAGGCTGGCATGCGGTCGGTCTCCGTGATGACGGGCTGAGGATCGACCCCGTCTTTGCGACGCGCCCGCCGTCCGGTCAACCGGCCTCGGCCGCGGCGCGAAACGCCCCCGGATTGCGGCGCCAGACCGAAAAGTTCAGGCAGGCCGCGGCCGTCACCCACATCAGATAGGGGATCATCAGGAGCCCGGCGATGGCGTCGATCGGGTAGAACAGCAGCGCATTCACCGCCACCGCGATCCACAGCGCGATGACGTCGACAAAGGCGATGGCCGGCCACTTCAGGCCGAAAAAGAAAAACGACCAGGCGGCGTTCAGCGCCAGCTGGACCCCATAGGCGAGGAACGGCATGGCGACGAGGCCCGCGGCCTCGTAGACCCGCCAGCCAGCGATGGCGATCATCACGTAGAGTGCCGACCAGACCACCGGAAACGCCCAGTTCGGCGGCGTCCAGCTCGGCTTTTCGAGCCTCTGGTACCACGGCCCAGGCTTGAACATCGCGCCGCTCGAAGCGACCGCCAGGACGATGGCGAAAAACACCAGGAAACTCAGGATCGACGACATCGCAGCCTCGGGAAGATTTCGGTTGCCGTTGCGGAAAAGGCGGTCATCACCAACGCCGCCGGTTTCATCACCAACGCCGACGATCCCCCGAAGGTATCAGTCTCCCGGCAAAAAATCAGCCGCATCCCGCGCCAATTCTCCCGATGGCGGGCGCCCGCCTCAACCGAAGAGCGGGCTCTGCCAGACATAGACGCCGAGGGCGAGGAGCGCGACGATCGGGATCGTCATCTGGATCGGACGCAGGGAAGCAAAGAACAGCGGCGCCTCGCCGTTCCTCGCAGCGATCGGGTCGAGCACGGCCAGGCTGAGATAGCCGACGATCTCCAGCGCCGTCGCTGTCAGCGTATAGGCCCAGACGGTGGCGACGATGGCGCCGAAGCCGAGGCAGAAGACCCAGAGCATGGTGAGAAGCTGGGACAGGGTCGGGCCGC
The DNA here is from genome assembly GCA_002700095.1 of Fulvimarina sp. GTDB lineage: Bacteria > Pseudomonadota > Alphaproteobacteria > Rhizobiales > Rhizobiaceae > Jiella. The sequence continues at coordinate 37,660 of PACL01000035.1, forward strand.
CCGGCTGGCGGAAGCTGACGCCGCGCCGCGCCCCGGCGAGGAAGGTGAGGATCGCCGCGCCCCACAGAAGGGTCATGTTGACGGTCAGGAAGGACTGGGCCTCGCCGCCGATCCACAGATAGATCGCCCCGGCGGCGATCGGCAGCATCGCCGCGAAGGCCAGGACCGCACCGATCGGCGGCGGCTCCGCCGGCTCTGTCGCGGTGATCGTGCGGCTGTGGTGGTTGCTGGCCATGGCCGGTCCTCAACTTCGTGCGTATCCCACGGGCAGGACACGGCATCATCCCCGGTTCGCCCGACACTCGGACTTCGTTTCGCGCCCTCGGACAAGACGCCGTTTCATCGCAAAATGGATATGGCCGCCGCTAGCGCTTCGAATAGGGGGCCATGATCGCCCGCGTCTCTCGCTCGCAGCGCTGCAGCAGCCGGTACGTCTCGAACTTGGCGGCGTGGAAGTCGGCGACCGCCCCGAGCGCCGGCGTCAGGACGTCGCCGGCGCGGCACATCTTTCCGGCCGCATCCCTGAGGTCCCGATAGGCGCCGCCGGCGACCGCACCGACCATGGCGCTGCCGAGGAGCACCGGCTCGCCCGTCTCCGGCAGCGCCACCGACAGGCCGGTGGCATCGGCGAGCAGCCGGCGCAGCAGCGCCGAGCGCGCCGCCCCGCCGGAGGCGACGATCGTGCCGAGTTTCAGCCCCTTCGCCCGGTTCGCCTCGACGATCTGGCAGGTGCCGTAGCAGAGCGCCGACAGCGTTGCGACGAAGAGGCGCACGAGGCTTTCCTCGCTGGAGGCGAGCGTCAGGCCGCAGATCGCCCCGCGGGCGTGGGGATCGGCCTCCGGCGAGCGGTTGCCGAGAAACTCCGGCACCACGGTGAGATCGGCGCCGAGAAACGCCGCCTCCTCGAGCGATCCGGCCATTTCGATGGCCCGCCGTTCCAGATAGTCGAGCACGGCAAGGCCCGCCGCCCGTGCGGCCGTTTCGGCGGCCGGATAGGCGGGATGCAGTTGCACGAGATAGTCGAGCGCCGCGCCATAGGCCGACTGCCCCCCTTCCAGCAGCCAGAAGCCGGGGATCATCGCGCCGTGATACGGCCCCCAGACGCCGTCGACGAAGGCCGGCTCGCGGGTCAGCGTCATGGTGCAGGAGGAGGTGCCCATGATGAAGGCGAGTTCCTCGGTCGGGTCGGCGGCCGACCCCGTCCCGGTCGCCCCGCCGACCGTGCCAACGCCGCCGGCATGGGCGTCGATCAGCGGGGCGCCGACGGGCGTTCCGGGCAGGAGGCCGAGTTCGGCGGCGGCCGCTTCGGTGAGCCCCTGGCCGAGCGGCGTCGCGATGTCGACGACCTCGGTGCCGATCCGGGCAAATCCCTCTTCGGCGAGATCGTCCAGCCCGATGGCGCGGAAATAGTCGGCGTCGAACCGCCGCTCATGGGCGAGATAGGTCCATTTGCAGGTGAGCGTGCAGACCGATCGCGCCAGGCTGCCGGTGGCGCGGAAGGAAAGGAAATCGGCGAGATCGAAGAAGTGCCCGGCTTGGCGATAGGTCTTCGGCAGCCTCTCCTTCAGCCACAGGAGCTTGGGCGTCTCCATCTCCGGCGAGATCTTGCCGCCCACGTAGCGCAGCACCGGGTGGCCCGTCGCGTTGATCCGGGCGGTCTGGTCGAGCGCCCGGTGGTCCATCCAGACGATGACGTTGCGCGCGTCGTCACCCGACGCGCTCACCGTCAGCGGCTGGCCGCCCCGATCCAGCACCACGAGCGAACAGGTGGCATCGAAGCCGAGACCCCTGACGTCTTCCCGGCAAAGGTCCGCGCTCGCCAGAGCCTCGCGGACGCTGTCGCAGATCGCCCGCCAGATGTCGTCGGAGGATTGCTCGAAGACGTCGGGATCCTCGCGCCACAGACGGATCGGGCGCTTGGCCGAGGCGAGCAGCCGGCCATCGCGGTCGAACAGCCCCGCCCGGGCGCTGCCCGTCCCCACGTCGACGCCGAGAAACGCCTCAGCCATGCCGCCTCCCCGATTTTCTTTGGGAGCGACCTAGCCGGATTTTATCGGCAAAGAAAAGGGGCCACAGCCGGGACCTTGAGGATGCGGACAGCCGGGCAGCCCCTGCCGGAGGCGGTCAGCGCCGGGCGATGTGGAACGTCGCGATGGTCGAACTGGGCGGCGTGTAGCTGTCGCAGCGCACGCTGTATCTGTCCACATCCAGCGTCACCGCTCCCTGGACGAGGCAGCGGTCCGCAAAAGACTGCGGAATGCCGAGCCCTGCGAGAACGTCGTACAGCCGGGTCCGATAGCCTTCGTGGTCGCCGATGCTGTGGGCGATCTCCGCGCGGATCATCATCTCGCTGCTGCCGCCGTCGAACTGCGCCAGGACCGAGTTGAGATCCGAGCCCGCCTGCTCGCCGAGGCGGCAGGATACGCCCTCGCCGCTGCGCTCGCAGGCCGCATCCTTCGGCATGATCTCCTTCAGGAGCGACAATCTGCCTGCCCCGTCAGTCCTGGAACCCCAGCCCGAGCCGCGACCGGCCGATCCCGTTTCGGCCGAAGTCACTGCGGCCGAAGTCACTGCGTCCGGATTCACTGCGTCCGGACTCGCTGCGCCCGAACCCGCGCGAACCCGCGCCCGATCCACGACGCGGCAGCCTTCAAGCGTCCGGCCGAGCGATCCTTGGTCGTCGCGAAGATCGATCCTCGGCTCGCCCCAGCGGCTGAGCGACAGCGTCGTGCCGCCCTCGATGTCCCTGAGGAACTGCCGCTCCATGGGCCAGAAGATGACCCGCTTGTCGAACAGATATTCGCCGTCCTCGACCGCAAAGGAGGAGGCCGAGCCGTCAATGTCGACGTCGAAGCGCCTCTCCTGCCGCATGGCCTCGGGCGGAACGGCAGAAAACTGCTTCGACCAGATGCCGAACCGCGACGTCTCGCCGAACTCGCAGGTGATGGCGACGCAGGTCTCCTGGCGCGCGTCGCAGGAATAGGCCGCCTTCCAGCCGCCCTCCTTCGTCTCCTGCCATTCGGCATGGGCGGGCTGGAGGGGAAGGAGTGCCAGGATCAGCCCGAAGGCAGCATGTTTCCGCAGTGGCATCGGCTCGGGTTCCAGGTGACGGTCGCCGATGCGTAGCAGGATGCACTTGAGCCGGGCTTGCCTTACGGCAGGCGCACGCGGGAGCTTTCCACCCCCGCCAAGCGCCGGAGATCAAAGGCCCGAGTGAGATCAGGCCGCGGCGAGGGGCGCGGCCTGCAGCGCTCTCGCCTCCTTGAACGAGACCAGCCGCTTGGCGGTCTCGTCCCACAGGACGAGCTTGACGCAGCGCAGGCTCTCGCGGATCGTGATCCGGCCCACGGCGCGCAATTCGGGATGGGCGTCGAGCACCTTGGGAAGCCGGTAGAACGGGATCGTGCTCGACAGGTGATGCACGTGATGGATGCCGATGTTGCCGGTGAACCATCGCAGCACCGCCGGAAGATCGTAATGCGACGAGCCGTGCAGGGCGGCGTGCTGGAACTTCCACTCCGAGGCCTCGGACCAGTGGGTCTCCTCGAACTGGTGCTGGACGTAGAACAGCCAGACGCCGGCGGTGGCCGCCATCAGCGTGATCGGCAGCTGCACGGCGAGGAACGGCCACAGGCCCATCAGCCAGATCAGCAGGGCCGCCGGGATCGCGATGGCGAGGTTGGTGGCCAGCGTCGACGTCCAGGGCGAAAGTCCCGCCCGCATGAGGCCGAACGGCAGTCGGTACTGGCAGATGAACAGCCACGCCGGGCCGACGCCGAACATCACCGCCGGATGCCGGTAGAGCCGGTACTTCGCCCTGCCCCAGTCGGACAGCGCCCGGTATTCGCCGACGGTGAGCGTGTCGACATCGCCGATGCCCCGCTTGTCGAGATTGCCGGTCGTCGCGTGATGGATCGCGTGGGTGCGCCGCCAGTAGTCGTAGGGCGTGAAGGTCAGGACGCCGATCACCCGGCCCGTCCAGTCGTTGACGAGGCGCCCGGCAAACAGCGACCCGTGGCCGCAGTCATGCTGCAGCATGAACAGCCGCACGAGGAAGCCGGCGGCGGGGATCGTCAGGATCAGGCCCCAATAGTGGCCGTTGACGACCGCCAGCGCGGCGAGTGCCCAGAGGGCGACGAAGGGCACCGCGGTGACGACGATCTCGAACACGCTGCGCCAATTGTCGGGCTTGCGATAGGCGGTGAGAACGCGGGTCCAGGCCTTGGCGTCGGAGTGGGCGGCAGTCCCGGGGGTTCCGGTCGAGGTCAAGTGAGGCGTCCAACTGTAGGGCGTCTGAGGCCGTCCCTCGATGCGAGAGGCGATGGTCAGCGGCGGGTGGAAGAGAAATCAATGGATCGGCAGGCGCAGAACGATCGTCGCTCGGACGAGCGATGCCCTTGCATCTATCACATTGAGATAAGCGCTGCAGAGGCCGACACAAGAAGTTTTGCCAAATGGATCGTCGCAGCGACCGCGCAGGCGTCGTCACCTGCGACCGGTCGCAATTTGACAATCGCGACCTTTCCGGTGCCATCGCGCGCCAATCCGCACAGCCCAAGGCTCTGGACGGCTCTGGCCGTGGCTCCCCGTCTCTCGACGAGCACTCCCCGCAGCGCGGGCCCCTGCGACGCCTGCTCCCCGCCGAGATAGGCCTGCACCGTCGCCGCCGTCCCGATCTCCGCGAGCATCTTCAGCCGTCCAGCGAAAGGCCCGGCAAAGCGTGGCTTTTCCTTCAGCGATCAAAGACCGCGCTCATCGACAGCCGGGCCGGGGAATTGCTGTCGGTCACCCTGGCTCGCTCCACCAGTTCGTCCCAAGGCGGATCGTTCGGCGCGATCGACAGCGAGACAGCCGATTTTTCAGCGCGAAGCAACGGGCGGCGCATTGGTGGCCCTGAAGCCGGCGGCCCTGGATGCCGGGCGGTGGCCCGGCATGGTCGTCATCTCGCGATGGATCGTCGACACCGGCAATCCGCCCGGTCGCTCGCGCCGCCTTACGAGAAGGACGGCTGCGAAGGGCGCGGACGCAATTGTCTGCCGATCGCCGCGGCCTCGTCCTTCATGCGTAGGCGCAGGCGCTTCAGCGTCGCCAGACGGACGGAATCCGGCATGGGACGCCGCATCTCCTCGACGATGCGCCGCTCGATCTGCGCCTTGCGATCCGTCAGCTTTTTCATGCGCTCGCGCAACTTGAGCGTCTTGCGTTCGACGATCATCTGTTCCTCCTTCATCGTCATCGACAAAAGGCAGATGGGCATATCCGGCGATTGATGGGAGAAGGCGTCGATCTTACTTTCGATCGGATTTTCCTATCCATCGGAAAGCGACGATGTCTCGGAAACCGCCCAGTCTGCGCCAGTTGCAGTGCCTGCTCGAAATCTCCCGGACGCTCCATTTCGGCCAGGCGGCGCAGCGCTGCGGCATGGCCCAGCCCTCGCTGAGCACGCAGTTGCAGGCGCTGGAGGCGAGCCTCGGCGTTCGTCTCGTCGAGCGCGGCCGCAGCGGCGTGGTCCTGACCGCGCCAGGCAGGAGGATCGCCGCTCATGCGGCGACGGTAATGGAGGAGATCCGCGCCATGACCCAGTTCGCCGAGATCTGCCGGGACGGCGTCGCCGGCACGATCCATCTCGGCGCAAAGCCGACGCTCGGACCCTATATCCTGCCTCAGGTGGTCGCGCATCTGCACCGCGACCATGCCTCGCTCCGGCTCTACATCCGCGATGCGATGCCGCGCGAGCTCGAGCGGGAACTGCGGGAAGGGACGCATGACGTCATCCTCGCCCAGCTCCCGATCTCCGGCGACGATCTCGTCGTCAGGCGCTTGTTTCGAGAGAGGCTCTATGTCGCCGTCGCCGCCGACGATCCCTTCGCCGGACGCGCCAGCATCGATCCTGCGGAGTTGCGCGGACGCCAGGTTCTGGGCATGCGCAGCGGCTTTCACCTGCATGACAAGATCCGCGCGCTCTGCGAGGAGCACGGGGCGAGATTCCTGAGCGAATATGAGGGCACGAGTCTGGACGCTCTGCGTCAGATGGTCGGGATGGGAATGGGGCTGACGTTCCTGCCCGCCCTCTACGTTCAGTCGGAGGTGACCGGCCGGTCCGACGTGGCAGCCGTCCCGCTTGCCGGGCGTCCCATCACGCGATCGATCGGTCTCGTGTGGCGCGAGCGATCCGGACAGGTGCAGGTCTTCGAGAAGATCGCGGCTGTGATGCGCGAAATCGCCGGAAAGAGCTGTTCCGGCATCACGCTGGAATGACCCTGCCCCATCGAACTGATCGGACAGGGTTGATCCGCCCGCGCGGCGCCGGAGCGTCCTTCAGCGCGGGATTGCGCAGCGATCGTCCGGATTTCGAAGGACGGCCACGCCGGTGCATCATATGCCCGGCGGCAGCCTCCCTCCGGCGATCCGCCTGCGATCAGTTCGTCTTGACGGGTCGCCAGACTCCCGCCTGAATGGAAAGCTCGTCCCCATTCACGGCGGCGAAGTCATGACCGCGGAAGCGGACGGCACAGCCATTCGGGCAGGCCTCTTGCGCCGTCGCGCCGGGCTCCACCTCGTGACGGTTCTCTTCCGTCCCGTGGTCGAAGGTCACCGACCAGGCAGAGTCGGTCTCGTTGGTCACCTTCACCATTGCGCTGGCCGGCCCCGCGACCAGAAGAAGGCCGCCCGCAAGCAGGGTCGAAGCTGTCAGTCTCGGCATCGCACTCTCCCATCATCGTCTCTCGCCGGCGGCAGGCAGCCGCCATGGCGAAGACTTGGAGAGCGGGCGCGATCGGATCTAATAGATGAACCAGGAACTTCCGATAGTTTTTCCCTATCTGTTCCTCACTCAACCGAGCGTGCCCTCCATTTCTGGGAAGCCCCGTTCCTGCGGGAACCCCCGGCGGTCAGGCGTGGCCGAGATAGCTCTTCAACGTCTCGGCCGTGCCCTTCTCCGCCAGCATCTTCAGCCATTTCGCGAAGGGCTCGGCAAACCGCGGCTCGTCCTTCAGCGAACCATAGACGTCGGTCATCGCCAGCCAGGCCATCGGGTCGCTCTCGGAGGCCTTGGCGCGTTCGACAAGGCGGTCCCAGTTCGGATCGTTCGGCTCGATCACCGCGCCGGAATCCGTCACGCCCCGGCAATAGCGGCACCAGAGCGCGCTTTCGAGTGCAAGGCCGACCGGGTCGCGGCCCGCCTTCAGATTGTCGAGGATCGACAGGACGATGAATTTCGGCTGGCGGTTCGACCCGTCGAGGCAGAGCCGGCGCACGGTGTCGCCGATCTTCGGATTGGCAAAGCGCCGCTTGATCAGGGCATAGTAGTCGGCAAGCCCGGTGTCCGGCACCGGGGGCACGATCGGCAGCACCTCGTCCGCTTCCACCTTGTCAAGGAAGCGCGCGACGAGATCGTTCTCCATCGCCTCATGGACGAAGTGCACGTCCATCAGCCCGGCCGGATAGGCGATGATCGCGTGGCCGCCATTGAGGATGCGGATCTTCATGGTCTCGTAAGGGGCAACGTCCGGCACGAACTGGACGCCGACCTTCTCCAGCGCGGGGCGCCCGGCGGGAAAATCGTCCTCCAGCACCCATTGCTTGAACTCCTCGCAATAGACCGGCCAGGCGTCGTCGATGCCGAAGGTCTCCCGGCAATGGTCGATCTCGCGCTGGCTGGTCGCCGGCGTGATGCGGTCGACCATGCCGTTCGGAAACGACACGGCCGTGTCAATCCAGTCGGCGAGCTCGGCGTTCGAGAGCTTCGCCGTACCGACGACGGCCGCGCGGCAAACCTTGCCGTTGTGCGGGATGTTGTCGCAGGACATGACGGTGAAGGGCTGGACGCCCCGCTCGCGGCGCAGCTTCAGCCCGGCGCCGATCAGCCCGAAGACGGTCTTCGGCGCGTCGGGGTTTGCGCCGTCGGCGGCGATCGCCGGATGGCCGGGGTCGAAGACGCCGTCGGAATCGATGAAGTAGCCGCCCTCGGTGACGGTGAGCGAGACGATCCGGATCGCCGGGTCGGCGAGCTTTTCGATGATCGCCGGCGTGTCGCCCACCTTCAGCATGTCCACCATCGGCCCGGTGACGCGGGCGCTGGTGCGGGCGTTGTCCTGCTCGACGACGGTGGTGAGGTAATCCTGGCCGGCCAGCTTGTCGCGCATCGCGGCGTCGGACGGCATCACGCCGGCGCCGACGATGGCGAAGTCGTGCCCCTCCCCCGTCTCGAACAGCGCGTCGAGATAGACCGCCTGATGGGCGCGGTGGAAGTTGCCGACGCCGAAATGCAGGATGCCGGGAACGAGCTTGGCACGATCGTAGCCGGGCACCGCGGCTGTGCCGGCGATGTCTTCGAGGGTAGCGGCGGAAAGCCTAACGCTCATGGCAGGTCTCCTGATGGATGTCGGTTGTCCGGTGCCGCGGCTAGCGGCGCGGGGGTATGTCACGAACGGCGGCGGCGCATCCGCCCGCGGGCGGCATGACGCGCGCTGCGTCCTGTCCGGGAGCGTGACGCGGCCGGCTCCGATCGCCATCCCGCTCCGTGTCTGTGTCTCTGCACCGTCTCGTTCGGTCGCCGGCACCAGCCCCTCAAGGGTTGGGCTCAGGGCTCAAGGTCCGCGCCCGTCAGCGGATGGCGAGGCCGTTGGCGTCGAAACGGTGCACCTTGTCCGGCTCCGGCGTCAGATAGACGACGTCGCCGCTATGCACCGGGAATTCGCCGCCGGCACGCACGGTCAACGGCTCGTCATGAACCGGCGATTCCACATGCAGGAAGGTGTCCGAGCCGAGATGCTCTGAGACCTTCACCGTGCCCTTCCAGGCGCCCTCGCTGGTCGACAGCCTCACGTGCTCGGGCCGGATGCCCATGGTCGCCGCATTGAATTTGCCGGCTTCGGCGCCGCCGATCAGGTTCATCTTCGGCGAGCCGATGAAGCCGGCGACGAAGGTGTTGCGCGGCGCCGTATAGAGCTCCAGCGGCGAGCCGACCTGCTCGATGTTGCCGGCCCGCAGCACCACGATCTTGTCGGCCATGGTCATCGCCTCGACCTGGTCGTGGGTGACGTAGACCATCGTCGTCTTCAGCCGCTGGTGCAGCTCGGAGATCTCCAGCCGCATCCCCACCCGCAAGGCGGCGTCGAGGTTCGACAGCGGCTCGTCGAACAGGAACGCCTCCGGCTCGCGCACGATCGCCCGGCCGATGGCGACGCGCTGGCGCTGGCCGCCCGAGAGCTGTGCCGGCCGCCGGTCGATGTAGTTGTCGAGGTTCAGCGTCTTGGCCGCATAGTCGACCCGCTTGTCGATCTCGGCCTTGTCCATGCCGGCCATCTTCAGCGGAAAGGCGATGTTCTTCCTGACGCTCATATGCGGGTAGAGCGCATAGGACTGGAACACCATGGCGAGGCCGCGTTTCGCCGGCGGCAGCTCGGTGGCATCCTTGCCGTCGATGACGATCTTGCCGCCGGTGACGTCCTCGAGCCCGGCAATCAGCCGGAGGAGCGTGGACTTGCCGCAGCCGGACGGGCCGACGAAGACGACAAACTCGCCGTCCTCGATCTGAAGGTCGAGCTCGGGGATGATGACGACGTCGCCGAAGGCCTTGCGAACCTTCTCGAGATGGATCTGTCCCATGACAACATTCCTTACTTGACGGCGCCGAAGGTGAGACCGCGCACCAGCTGCTTCTGCGAGAACCAGCCGACGATCAGGATCGGGGCGATGGCGAGCATCGAGGCGGCGGAAAGCTTGGCGTAGAAATTGCCCTGGGGCGAGGAGAAGGACGCGATGAAGGCGGTCAGCGGCGCCGCGTTCGACGTCGTGAGGTTCAGCGTCCAGAAGGCCTCGTTCCAGGACAGGATGACGTTGAGGAGAACGGTCGAGGCGATGCCCGGCACGGCCATCGGCGCCAGCACCTGGGTGATCTCCTTGCGAAGATTCGCCCCGTCCATGCGGGCCGCCTCCAGGATCTCGCCGGGGATCTCCTTGAAATAGGTGTAGAGCATCCAGACGATGATCGGCAGGTTGATCAGGAAGAGGACGACGATCAGCCCCAGCCGGGAATCCAGAAGGCCAAAGCGGATGAACATCAGATAGACCGGGATCAGCACGCCGACCGCGGGCAGCATCTTGGTCGACAGCATCCAGAGGAGGACGTCCTTGGTGCGCTTGGTCGGCGAGAACGCCATCGCCCAGGCCGCCGGAACGGCGACGATCAGCCCCAGCGCGGTCGAGCCGAGCGACAGGTAGATCGAGTTCATCATGAAATGCAGGTAGTTCGATTGGGTCTGGATGGTCTGGTAGTTTTCCAGCGTCCAGTCGAAGCCGACAAAGACCGGCGGGATCGAGATCGCCTGCAGCTCGGTCTTGAACGAGGTGAGGAAGGTCCACAGGATCGGGAAGAAGATCACCAGCCCGACGAACCAGGCGAGGACCGTGGTGCCGATCTTGCGGCCCGGGGAAACGTTGCGTGCCATGGTGTGCCCTCCTTTCACTTCCCGCAAATCCGGACGGAAAACCGGTACCCACTTTTCCTGGATTTGCTTTTCAGGCGTCGAGGTTCTTGCCGATGAGGCGGACGAGGAAGATCGCGACGATGTTGGCGAGGATGACGGCGACGATGCCGCCGGCCGACGCCGCTCCGATGTCGCCGTAGGAGGTCGCCTGCTGCGCGACGAGATAGGTGATGTTCGTCGACTGCGAGCCCGGCCCGCCCTGGGTGGTCACCAGGATCTCGGCATAGATCGACAGAAGGAAGATCGTCTGGATCAGGATGACGACGGTGATCGCCCGGCTCATGTGGGGAAGCGTGATGTACCAGAAGATCGACAGGGCCCCTGCCCCGTCCATCTCTGCGGCCTCCTTCTGGTCCATCGACAGGGACTGCAGGGCGGTCAGGAGAATGAGCGTCGCGAAAGGCAGCCACTGCCAGGCGACGATGATGACGATCGACAGGAGCGGCACGTCGGTCATCCAGTCGATCGGGGCGATGCCGAGCGCCTGCAGGAACTGCCCGATGACGCCGTAGACCGGGTTCATCATCATGTTCTTCCAGACCAGCGCCGCAACGGTCGGCATGACGAAGAACGGCGCGATGACGAGCAGCCGGACGATGTTGACGCCGTAGAAGTCCTGGTCGAGCAGCAGCGCGATCAGGATGCCGCCGCCCACGGTGATGGCGAGGACGCCGAGAACCAGGACCAGCGTATTGGCGAGCGCGGCGAGGAACGTCGGGTCGTTGAGGAAGTAGCTGTAGTTCTCGAAGCCGACGAAGGGCGTCGAGAACGGGTTGTAGAGCGTGTAGTTCAGCGTCGAGAAATACAGCGTCATCGCCAGCGGCACGATCATCCAGATCAGGAGGACGATCACCGCCGGCGCCATCATCGCGCGCGCCGCGTTCTTGGTGTGCAAGGTGGCCATGGCATTTGCCCGTTCTGCCGCCGCGCATCGGCATGATGGCGGTCCAATCGAAGCGGGTCGCCCGAAGGCGCCAGGCCGCTTCCCTGTCGTCGTGGCGGCCCCTGGCGGCTCGGCAGGACCGGGCCGCGGGATCGCCGAGCATCGGGAGAAAGGAAGGTCGTTCAGGAACGAATTCGGGAGCCGCCGTCATCGGGCGGGCTTTGCAGGAACTCGGTCTTCCTCCCGGCAGGAGTGGCCGGGCGGCTCATATGGCGGCCGCCCGTGCCCGTCTCATGATCGCGCGGCGGATCAGTTCTTGATGTAGCCGCCGCGGGTCATCTCGCGGGTGGCGATCGCCTGCGCCTGGCTCAGCGCCTGCTCGACGGTGGTGGAGCCCGAAAGCGCCGCCGCCATCTGCTGGCCGACCGCCGTGCCGAGACCCTGGAACTCAGGGATCGCCGCGAACTGCAGGCCGTAATAGGGCTTGTCGTCGGTCGGCGAGGGATCGGCATGCTGGATGGCGTTCAGCGTCGCATCGGCGAAAGGCGCCGCCTTGGTGTAGTTCTCGTTCTCGTAGAGCGAGGTGCGGGTGCCGGGAGGCACGTTCGCCCAGCCTTCCTTCTCGGCGACGAGCTCGAGATATTCCTTCGAGGTCGCCCAGGCGATGAAGGCCTGCGCCGCCTCGGCCTTCTGCGAGGAGTTCGGGATCGCCAGCGACCAAGCCCACAGCCAGTTGAAGCCGTCGTTCGGGCAGCCTTCGACGCCACAGGGCGCCGGCGCGAAGCCGACCTGATCGGGCACCTGGCTCTGCTTGGGATCGGTCACGAAGGAGGCCGCGACGGAGGCGTCCATCCACATGCCGCACTTGCCCTGGCCGAACAGCTGCAGGTTCTCGTTGAAGCCGTTGGAGGCGGCGCCCGGAGGGCCGTATTTGGTCATCAGGTCGACATAGAGGGTGACGGCCTTCTTCCAGCCTTCGCTCTCGAACTGCGGCTTCCAGTCGGCATCGAAGTAGTTGGCGCCGAATTCCCGGGCCATGTTGCCGAGGAAGGCCATGTTCTCGCCCCAGCCCGGCTTGCCGCGCAGGCAGATGCCATAGACGCCGGCTTCCTTGTCGGTGACCTTTTCGGCGGCTTCCGCGATGAAGTCCCAGGTCGGCTTCTCGGGCATGGTCAGCCCGGCCTTCTCGAACAGGTCCTTGCGGTAGAGCGTCAGGACGCTCTCGGCATAGAACGGCGCGGCGTAGAGCTTGTCGTCGTTCGACAGCGCCGAGCGGATCGCCGGGATCAGGTCGTCGACGTCGTAGTCGTCGCCGAGGCCGTCGAGCGGCTTCAGCCATTCCTGCTTGGCCCAGATCGGCGCTTCGTAGGTGCCGATGGTCATCACGTCGAACTGGCCGCCACCGGTGGCGATGTCGGTGGTGACGCGCTGGCGAAGGATGTTCTCCTCCAGCGTGACCCAGTTCAGCTTGATGTCCGGATGGGCCTTTTCGAATTCGGGCGTCAGGCCCTGCATGCGAATCATGTCGGAGTTGTTGACGGTGCCGATCGTCAGCGTGGTCTGCGCTTGCGCGGCCGACGCACCGACGGCGAGGAGCGCGGCAGCGCCCGTCGTCAGCATGGAAAATCTCATGGAAGCCTCCCAGCTCTGAGATGAGCATTTGTTCAATAGCGGGGCAAAACTTCACCGTCGGCGGTGGAATGTCAATCGAATTCCATGCCGCAGTGCAGCAGCCGACGCTTCGACGCTCTGCCGGTGGAGGGAACCAGAGGCAACTCTCACATGCAATCCTGCAGTGCGGAAGAACGCTTTACGCCAGCAACGATTTCGGGCCTGCGCGGGACGGCAGCTCGCGCCCGGCCAACCTCACGGCCACAGACCCTTTCGGAGTGACGCTGCTACTTGAGACCACTCACCCCAGAAGCCTCACGGCCGTCGCCTCGTCGGTGATCAACCCGTTGATCAGCCCGCCGGTCGCCGCGGCTCGGATCGCCGAGGTCTTCGCCGGCCCCATGGCGACCGCGATCACCTCGCCCCGGTCGGTCGACGGGATCGGCGCGCTCGCCACCCGTTCGTTGAACCGGCAGTCGATCAGCTTGCCGGACGTATCGAACACCCACCCGACGATTTCGCCGGCGGCGCCTTGCCGCATCAGGTCTTCCTGTTCCTCCGGAGTGATGAAGCCGTCGACCACCAGCGGCGCCCTCGCCGAGATCTCGCCGACGCCGACGAAGGTCACCTCGGCCTTGGCGGCGAGCTGCAGGGTCATCTCGACCACCTTCTGCTGATGCAGGAGGTGGCGCTCCTCCGGCGTCGAGACGACCACCGGCAGCGGCATCGGATAGTGCCGCGCATTGACCTGGTCGGCCATGGAATAGATCACGTTGTAGACCGAGGCCGAGCCGTCCGGCGCGATGTTGCCGGTGAGTGAGACGATGCGGTGCTGGGTCGCCGTCATCGGCGGCAGGTGCTCGACGGCAGCCCGCAGGGTCCGGCCGGTTCCGACGGCGAGGATCGTCGGCGTTTCCCGCTTCAGATGCCTCTCCATCTCCGCGGCGCAGGCCTCGGCGACGCCGAGGGTCGTCGAGGCGGAGGCGGGATCCGACGGCACCACCTCGCAATAGCTGAGGGCGAAACGCTGCTTCAGGCTCTCCGCCCGCTCCAGACAGGCGGCGATCGGGTGGTCGATGCGCACCCGAACGAGACCCGCCGAGACCGAATGGGAGACCAGCCGCTGGGCCGCCTGGCGCGAGATGCCGAGCTTGGCCGCGATCTGGTCCTGGGTGTTGCCGGCGACGTAGTAGAGCCAGCCGGCCCGCGCCGCGTCGTCCAGCTTCGTCGTCTCGTCGTCCCGCGTTCTCGCCATCGCCAGCCCGTCCTCCAAGCCGGGATTGTTTAATGGCAGATGCCGGTCTCTGGCAAACCGCCGCGCAGGCTCCGGCGCCGCGGCCGCTCCAGGCTGTCAGGCGGGGGTCGAAACCGCAAAACTGCGACCGGGGCGTGCACGTAACGTCATTTTGCCCGGGCATTCTGCGTATTTCATGGGCAAATCAATTCAAAACGCCCGGTAGGCTTGATTTTCTTCGCAATGGCTTTCTCTTTGGTTGGGAACGTGACGGAGGGCGCCGGTGAATTCATTCGACGAGATGTTGCTAGCGAACGGCGAGGTGCGCGAGCCCTATGCCCGGTTCCACGAGTGGTTCAGGGAACAGGACACGGAGGCACTGGGCGAGAAGGCCGGCGAGGCGGAGGCGTTCTTCCGGCGGACCGGCATCACCTTCAACGTCTATGGTCAGGACGAGGCAGCCGAGCGGCTGATCCCCTTCGACCTCGTGCCGCGCATCATGGCCAAGGCCGAGTGGGACAATCTCGCCGACGGGATCGAGCAGCGCGTCGTCGCGCTCAACGCCTTTCTCGACGATCTCTACCACGATCAGGAGATCATCAAGGCCGGCATCCTGCCGGAGCGGCTGATCGCCGGCAACGAGGCGTTCCTGCCGCAGATGCAGGGCTTCCGCCCGCCCGGCGGCGTCTACACCCACATCATCGGCACCGACATCGTGCGCTGCGCCGAGAACGAGTTCTACGTCCTCGAGGACAATGCCCGCACGCCCTCCGGCGTCTCGTACATGATCGAGAACCGCGAGACGATGATGCAGATGTTCCCGGAGCTGTTCGCGCAGAACCGCGTGCGGCCGGTGGAATCCTATCCGCATCACCTGCGCCGCTCCCTCGCCGCGGT
This sequence comes from Fulvimarina sp., assembly GCA_002700095.1. Taxonomy (GTDB): domain Bacteria; phylum Pseudomonadota; class Alphaproteobacteria; order Rhizobiales; family Rhizobiaceae; genus Jiella. The sequence goes on from PACL01000035.1 coordinate 52,775, forward strand.
CGCCCCGCCGGCCTGCGAGGGTACGCCGACCATCGCCGTCCTGACGCCGGGGATCTACAATTCCGCCTTCTTCGAACACGCCTTCCTCGCCGACCAGATGGGCGTCGAGCTGATCGAGGGCTCCGACGTCTCCTTGATCGACGGGCGCATCCAGATGCGCACCACCGAGGGCTACAAGCCCATCGACGTGATCTACCGCCGGGTCGACGACGACTTCCTCGATCCCAAGGTGTTCAACCCCGCCTCGATGCTCGGCATTCCCGGCATCATGGAGGTCTACAAGAACGGCGGCATCACCATCGCCAACGCCCCCGGCACCGGGATCTCCGACGACAAGGCGATCTATTCCTACATGCCCGAGATCGTCGAATTCTACACCGGCGAGAAGGCCAAGCTGCAGAACGTCCCGACCTGGCGTTGCGCCGAGGACGACAGCCTCAAATACGTCCTCGAGCACCTCGAGGAACTGGTGGTCAAGGAGGTGCACGGCTCCGGCGGCTACGGCATGCTGGTCGGCCCGACCTCGACCCGGGAGGAGCGGGAGATCTTCGCCGAAAAGCTGAAGAAGCGGCCGTCCAACTACATCGCCCAGCCGACGCTGGCGCTGTCCACCGTGCCGATCCTCGTCGACGGCGGCCTTGCGCCGCGCCACGTCGACCTGCGCCCCTTCGTCCTCGTCTCCGACAAGGTCCGCATCATCCCCGGCGGCCTGACCCGCGTCGCCCTCAAGGAGGGCTCCCTGGTGGTCAATTCCAGCCAGGGCGGCGGCACCAAGGACACCTGGGTTTTGAGGGACTGATCGATGGCACTTCTCGGACGCACCGCAAACGGCCTGTTCTGGATGTTCCGCTACATCGAGCGGGCCGAAAACACCGCCAGGCTGCTCGATGCCGGCCAGCGCATCTCGCTCACCAATCTCTCCGCCGAGCCGGACGAATGGCAGTCGGTCCTTGTCTCGGCCGGCGTCGAGGCCGCCTACAACGCCAAATACGATACCCACGACCCCGAGACGGTCATCGACTTCATGCTCTGCGACCGGGACAATCCGTCGAGCGTGCGCGCCTCGCTCGAGACCGCCCGCACCAATGGCCGGATGGTCCGCACAGCCTTGACCCGCGAGGTCTGGGAAGCGGTCAACGAGAGCTGGCTGGTCATCCAGCGCCGGCTTTCCGGCCGGATCAGCCCGCGCGAACTGCCCGCCGTCATCGATCTCGTCAAGCGCCAGGGCGCCCTCATCCGCGGCGCCTTCCAGACGACGATGCTGCGCAACGAGATCTTCGACTTCTGCAATCTCGGCGCCTTCATCGAGCGGGCGGACAACACCGCCCGCATCCTCGACGTCAAGTACTGGCTGCTCTTGCCCGAGCACAGTCAGGTCGGCTCGGCCCTCGATGACTTCCAGTGGCGCTCGATCCTCCGGTCGGTCTCGGCCCACCGGTCCTATGCCTGGGAATATGACGGCGAGTACCGGGCGGTGAACATCATCGACTTCCTGATGCTGAACCGGCGCATGCCCCGCTCGCTGGCCTATTGCTACACCTTCATCGAGGAGAGCCTGAAGTATCTCGACCGGAACTACGAGACCCGCCAGCCCTGCTTCGAGACCGCCGCCTCGCTGAACGAGCGCCTGTCCGGCTCGAGCGTCCGGCAGATCATCGACGGCGGACTGCACGAGTTCCTCGAGTCCTTCATCCGCGACAACAACCGCCTCGCCCAGGAGATCGGCCAGAACTACCGCTTCTATCCCGGCGCCTGAGCCTGGGCTCGGCACGCGCAGTTCGGCAAACGGGAGCGCCACCGTCGACCTCTGCAACCCGATCGAGTCAGAGCCCGGGGAAGACCGCCTGTCTCCCCGGGGCAGGCCGATGATCGGACATCCAGGCCCGTCCGGGCTCTGCTTCGTCACCGGCCAAGATCCGCGCGGCCCGCGTGCGAAGGATCGGGGCGAGCCTCCAGCAACGGAACGGTTCGGCACTTGCGATGCGCTGAAGCCCTGCCCAATCCGGCAACACCGCTGCAAAAAGTTTAGGACAAGCCGCGCGTGGTAGTTGTCTGCGACCCGATCTTGGCGGATTGATCGCGGCGGGAGTCGTGGCAGGGATTCTGCCGGTCCTTTGAGAGGCGCGGACTTCGATGACCTACTGTGTCGGACTTCTGGTGGAACGTGGCCTGGTATTCATGTCCGACACGCGGACGAATGCCGGCCTCGACAACATTTCCGTCGTCTCGAAGATGAAGACCTGGGAAGTGCCGGGCGAGCGGTTCCTGTGCCTGCTCTCGGCCGGCAACCTCGCGACCACCCAGGCAACGGTGTCGCTGCTCGACGAGCGCATGGTGGCTCCGGCCGACCGCCAGCCGGGCATCCTGACCCAGCCGTCGATGTTCCAGACCGCCAAGCTGATCGGCGAGACCGTCAAGGAAGTCATCAGCGGCACGGCCCAGGGCGGCCAAAGCGCCGACGCGGTGTTCTCCGCCTCCTTCATCTTCGGCGGCCAGATCAAGGGCGGGCGCCCGCGCCTCTTCATGATCTATCCGGAAGGCAACTTCATCGAGGCCGGCGCGGACAATCCCTTCTTCCAGATCGGCGAGCACAAATACGGCCGGCCGATCATCATCCGGACCTACGAGCCGACGATGTCGCTGGAAGACTGCGCCAAGCTGCTGCTGGTGTCCTTCGATTCCACCATCAAGTCGAACCTCTCGGTCGGCCTGCCGATCGACATGCAGTTCTACGAGATGGACAGCCACGTCCGGGGCTATCGGCGGCGGTTCGACGCGAGGGACGAATACTACCGCACCATCTCTGGCGGCTGGTCGGACTCGCTGAAGCAGGCCTTCGACGCCCTGCCCGCATTCGAGAGGTAAAAAAAAGGCGCCCGCAGTTTCCTGCGAGCGCCCTGTCATGTCAGCGTCCAGATCCTGAGCCTTCGGCCCTTACTGATACAGGTCGTCGCCCTGTGCGTAGGGATTCTGCTGGCCGCCCTGGTAGGGCGCGGCCTGCAATTCGCTCATCGCCAGCTGCTCGGCGCCGTCGCGATGATAGATGTCGTCGCGGAACTGCACGACGTTCGGATCGGTCGCCCAGGCGGTGATGTAGGTGAAATACACCGGCACCGGATCGGTGAGGTCGATGTCCTGGCGCTGGCGCGAGGCGATCACCTGCTCGATGCGCTGGCGGTCCCAGCCCGCCTCGTTGCGGGAGATCCACACGATCAGGTCACGGACGTTCTGGACGCGCACGCAGCCAGAAGAGTCGAACCGCATCAGGTTCGAAAAAAGGCCCTGCTGCGGGGTGTCGTGCATGTAGACCGCATGGGGATTCGGGAAGTTGATCTTCACCGAGGCCATCGCGTTGTTCTTGCCCGGATCCTGGCGGAACAGGTACTTCACCGCTTCGTCGGTGTTCCAGTCGATCGTCTCCGGCGGGATCTCGTTGCCCTGGCCGTCATAGATGTGGATGTTCGATTCTTCGAGATATTTCGGGTTCTTGCGCATCAGCGGAATGATGTCCTTGCGGACGATCGAGGCCGGCGCATGCCAGTAGGGATTGAGATTGAGGTTGGTGATCTTCGATTCCAGGATCGGCGACTGGCGGTCGATCTTGCCGACGATCGCAGTGTGGCGCTGCACCACCTGGCCGTTCTCGACCGCCTCGACCGACGCGGCGGGGATGTTGACCATCACGAAGCGATGGCCGTGGTCCTTGGCCACCATCTCCTGCAGCCGGCTGACATTGGTGATCAGCTGGTTGAGGCGCAGCTGCGCAGGAACGTTCATCGCCTTGTAGGTATATTCGGCGACGACGCCATCCGCCGGCAGTCCATGCCGCGCCTGGAAACGCTTCACCCCCGCATCGACATAGCTGTCGAAGACAGTCGACGAGCCGGCGCCGGGCGACATGTCGCCGGCGATCGCCAGACGCTGGCGCAGCAGCGGCACCGCGGCGGATTGCGCGCCGATCCGCAGCTTCTCGGCGTCGGGGACCTGCGGCCAGCCGCCCGAGGCGACGATGCCCTGATAGGCGTGGATGGCGGCCTGGGTCGACACCAGCGTGGCATTCGAGAAGATCGGCGTGTTCGAGGCGACCTGCCGCACACTGGAACCACGCGTGTCGAACTGGTCGTCCCAGTTGCCGCGGCTCGGCGCGTTGAGGATCTCGGACAGGGCGTTCTGCGCGAAGGCAGCCCCCGGTACCAGTCCGGCCCCCATCGCCGCGGCGCCCAGAAGAAACTGCCGCCGCGTCGCCGCCTGGCTCTTTCGATCAGTCGCTCTCGTCATCCATGCCCCCGTTTATCGATACTATCGGCACCAAGGCCTTTGCCGGGCGTAAAGCGCTCCGGCAACCACAGCTTGGCTCGTCCTTCCTCGCACGGCGCCTTGAAGCCGCTCTCTTTGCCGGCTCCCCTGCCTGCATTCGAGACCGTGCGGCACGACCAATCGCCGACCAGCGCCCAGCCGATCCATGGCCTGGCGCAACTGGTGCGATGTCGGAAGGAACCCGCCCTCACCCGTTTCCTAACTCTGCCAATATGGCCAAAGCGTGAACTGACGGGTACTTGCGCCGCATCTGCGAACAAGACTGCGTGACCATCCTCCCGCCGAGCCTTTGGCTGCGCACCGTCAACCGCCGCGAAGGGCGGGGACGCACAGAGGCGATCACTCGATCGCAAGGGGGACCACTGACGCGCAAAGGCGCAGTTCGCCTCCGCTTCGCGCATGTTTCATTCGGCTTCGCGAGCTAGGACTGCGGCATTTCCGCCATCCGCAGGATGGCACGCATGTTGCCTTGTTCGACGTCGGAGAGGCGCCCGACGCGGCGCTCGTCCTCGAACGCTGAAGGAGAAACGGCTTGCAACGACGTCAATTCCTCGCCGGCACCGCGATCGCCGCTTCCGCCTCCCTTGCGGCACCTGCCGTCGCGCGGGCTCAGACGAGCTTTTCGTGGAAGATGACCAATGCCTACGGGCCGGGCTCGCCCTTCTATGTCGAGGGGCCGGGCAGTCCGACCGACTTCTGCAAGAAGGTCGAGGCGATGTCGGGCGGCCGGCTGAAGATCCAGCATTTCGCCGCGGGCGAGCTGATCCCGGCGCTCGAGGGCTTCGACGCCGTGCAGAACGGCATCGTCGAGATGAACGCCGCCAACGCCTATTTCTGGGCCGGCAAGATCGCCGCCGCCCAGTATTTCACCACCGTTCCCTTCGGCATGGACGTCAAGGGCACCAACGCCTGGCTCTATGGTGGCGGCGGCATCGAGCTTTGGCACGAGCTCTACGAGCCGCTCGGGATGCTGGCCTTCCCGATGGGCAACACCGGCGTCCAGATGACCGGCTGGTTCCGCAAGGAAATCAACACGGTCGAGGATTTCAACGGGCTGAAGATGCGCATTCCGGGGCTCGCCGGAAAGGTCTATGCCAAGCTCGGCGTCAACGTGCAGCTCCTGCCGGGCGGCGAGATCTTTCCGGCGCTGGAGCGCGGCGTCATCGACGCAGCGGAGTTCGTCGGCCCCTATCAGGATCGCCGGCTCGGCCTGCAGAAGGCGGCGAAATTCTACTACACCACCGGCTGGCACGAGCCGAACAACGTCACCGAACTGCTGATCAACAAGGCCGCCTGGGACACCCTGCCGGCCGATCTCCAGGCGATCGTCCAGACCGCGGCCATGGCCTGCAACGTCGAGAGCAACGCCTGGTGCGACGCGACCAACGCCGAGGCGATGGACGATCTCGTCAGGAACTTCGGCGTCATCGCCAAGCCGCTGCCCGACGCCGTCGTCGAGAAGCTGCGCCAGGTGACCACCGCGACGCTTGCCGAAGGGGCCGACGCCGATCCCAGAACAAAGAAGGTCCACGAGGCCTATTTCGCCTTCAAGAAGCAGTATGGCGACTGGGCCGGCGTCTCCGCCGAGCCGCTGCTGCCGGTTCTCTACAAGTCGTAGGGCAGCCCTTGAACCGCATTCTCACAATCGCGGACGGGGCCGATCGCCTCGTCCGTATGGTCGGCGAGGCCATGGCCTGGACCGCCCTCGCCATGGTGCTCCTGATCGCCTTCAACGTCGTCGCCCGCTACCTGTTCTCCTACGGCGTCGTCGGCCTGCAGGAAATGGAATGGCACCTGATGGCGGTCGGCGCGCTGTTCGGCATGCCCTATGCGCTGAACCGCGGCGAGGAAGTCCGCGTCGACGTCCTCTACGGTGCGTTCTCGCCGCGGGCGAAGCGGATGGTCGACGCCTTCGGCGCCCTCTGTCTCGGCGTCATCTCGCTGCTGATCGCCTGGCTCGCCTTCGGCTTCGTCGCGCAGTCTCATGCCCTCGGCGAGAGCTCGGCAGACCCCGGCGGCCTGCCCTATCGCTGGATCCTCAAGGCCGCCATTCCGTCCGCATTCCTGCTTCTCGGGCTGCAGGCCTTCGCGCGCTTCGTCTTCGACGTCGCCGCCCTGACCGGCCACCGGCCGCCCTCCCCCACCGAAAGCTGATCTCATGCCGGTCAACGAAATCCTGGCGCTGGCGATGATCGGCGCCTTCTTCCTGTTGCTGCTCGGCGGGCTGCCGGTGCCGATCTGCCTTGCCCTGACCGGCCTCGTCTTCGGCTATGTCGGCTTCGGCGGCCTGCTCTTCGGCTTGCTTCCGGCGCGCATCTTCGGCGTCGTCACCAACTACACCCTTCTGGCCCTGCCGTTGTTCATCTTCATGGGCATCATGCTCGAGCGCTCGAAGATGGCCGAAGACCTCCTCGACGTCATCGGACTGGCGATGGGCGGGCTGAAGGGCGGCATGGCGCTCGCCATCATCCTCGTCGGCGTCCTGATGGGCGCGGCATCGGGCGTCGTCGGCGCGACGGTGGTGACGATGGGCCTCATCGCGCTCAACCCTTTGATCCGGCGCGGCTACGACAAGGGTGTCGCCGCCGGCGTCATCTGCGCCTCCGGCACCCTCGGCCAGATCATCCCGCCGAGCCTCGTCCTGATCCTCCTCGCCGACATCATGGGCGAGAGCGTTGGCACGCTGTTCGCCGCAGCCCTCATCCCCGGCCTGCTGCTCGCCGGCCTGTTCATCCTCTACGTCATCGGCCTCGGCATCGTTCTGCCGCACAAGGTGCCGGCCATTCCGCTGGAAGAACGCCGGGCGGTCTCCGGTGGCGAACTCGGCAGGCGCCTCCTTACCGTCGTCCTGCCGCCCTTAGCGCTGATCTTCCTCGTCCTCGGCTCGATCATCGGCGGCGTTGCCGCGCCGACCGAGGCGGCGGCCATGGGCGCCTTCGGCTCGTTCCTGCTGGCGCTGTTCTCCGGCCGGCTCGATCTGCGCGTGATGACCGAGGTGGTGCGCGGCTCCTTCGTCACCTCGGCCATGGTGTTCTTCATCCTGATCTTCGCCCAGGTGTTCTCGCTTTCCTTTCGCGGCCTCGGCGGCGAGCGGCTGGTGCAGGACGCCTTCGCATTCGTGCCGGGCGGCATCGACGGCCAGCTCCTGTTCCTGATGGCGCTGCTGTTCGTCCTCGGCTTCTTCCTCGAATGGATCGAGATCTCCTACATCGCCCTGCCTTTGTTCCTGCCGGTGCTGCACCAGTCGGGCGTCGACCTCGCCTGGGTGGCGATCCTCGTCGCGGTGAACCTGCAGACCTCGTTCCTCACACCCCCGTTCGGCTGGGCGCTGTTCTTCCTGAAGGGCGTCGCCCCGCCGGAGCTCAGGACCAGCGACATCTATCGCGGCGTCGTGCCGTTCATCGCGGTCCAGCTTGTCGGACTTTCTCTGGTATACCTCTACCCGCAGCTGGCATTATGGTTGCCGGGGGCGATCGGATGGTGAGGAGGAACGATCATGCTGAATAGCGCCAGGGGCCTCAATGGCTGCGTCAGCGCGCCCCATACGGCGGCGGCGCTGGCCGGGCAAACGGTCCTCGCGAAGGGCGGCACCGCCATCGAGGCGATGGTGGCGGCGGCCGCGACCATCGCCGTCGTCTACCCGCACATGAACGGCATCGGCGGCGACGGCTTCTGGATCGTCCACCGGCCCGGCGAAAAACCGGTCGGCATCTCCGGCTGCGGCCGGGCGGCCGAACTGGCGACGCCTGACTGGTATGCGACGCGGGGCCATACCGAGGCGATCCCGGCGCGCGGGGCGCATGCGGCGCTGACGTTGCCCGGCACCATCGCCGGCTGGCAGGCGGCGCTCGGCCTCGTCGATCCGGCCCGCCGGCTGCCGCTGGCAGACCTCCTCGAAACGGCGATCGGCTATGCCGAAGACGGCATGGTGGTCACCGGCAACCAGGCGGGTTGCACCGAGGCGAAGCTTGCCGGCCTTCAGGACGTGCCGGGCTTTGCCGAGACCTTCCTCCTCGACGGCCGGCCGCCCCGGGCGGGCGAGATCCTGCGGCAGACGGCGCTGGCGAAGACGCTGCGCACCCTCGTCGCCGAGGGCCTCGACAGCTATTATCGCGGGTCGATCGCGAAGGCCCATGCCGGTTTCCTCGAAGCCGCCGGCTCGCCGCTGCGGCTCGACGACTTCACCCGCTACGAGGCCGAGACCGTCGCGCCGCTGTCCGTCGAGATCTCGGCCGGCCGGCTGTTCAACATGGTGCCGCCGACGCAGGGCGTCTCGTCGCTGATGATCCTCGCCCTGTTCGACCGGCTGGGCGTGACGCGGGGCGAGAGCTTCGACCATGTCCACGGGCTGATCGAGGCGACCAAGCAGGCCTTCATCCTGCGCAATGCCGAACTCGGCGATCCGGACTTCATGGCCCGACCGGCGGCGGACTGGCTCCTCGAAGAGGCCATCGCCGAGCTGCACCGGCGCATCGACACCCGGACCGCCATGCCCTGGCCGCATGTGGCGAAGGCCGGCGACACGATCTGGATGGGCGCTGCCGACAGGGACGGCACGGTGGTGAGCTTCATCCAGAGCGTCTTCTGGGAATTCGGCTCGGGGCTGACCTGCCCTCAGACCGGCGTCTTCTTCCAGAACCGCGGGGCGGGCTTTTCGCTGGCCCCCGGGCCGAACCAGGTCGGCCCGCGCCGCCGGCCGTTCCACACGCTGAACCCGGCATTGGCCGAACTTTCCGACGGCCGGGTGATGGCCTATGGCACCATGGGCGGCGAGGGCCAGCCGCAGACCCAAGCCGCGGTGTTCACCAGATATGCCCTGTTCGGCCAAGGACTTCAGACCGCGGTCACCGCGCCGCGCTGGCTGCTCGGCAAGACCTGGGTGGACGCGACGACGACGCTGAAGCTCGAGGACCGCTTCGATCCGGGGCTGGTCGAGGCGCTGCGCGCCGCCGGCCACGAGACCGAGATCATCCCCTCCTTCTCCGACATGGCCGGCCATGCCGGCGCCGTGGTGCGCCATCCTTCCGGCGTCGTCGAGGGCGCGAGCGACCCCCGGGCCGACGGGACGGCGCTGGCCTTCTGAGCGGCGCCGCCGGCATCCCGCCTCCCCACCTTACCCTCCCCTGGGCGCGCGAAAACGCCCGGCGGCGCGGCGCGCCCAGGGTTTGGCCCATGAAGCCCGGCCCCGAGGGGCGCGGGCGCTGTTCCATCGCCGCCCTTCGGATCGCAAGGACAGCGGAACGCCGGAGGCAAGCCCTCCGAATTTCGTTTGTTACGGCTCGCCTCCGGCGTTCCGCGCGGTGTCTTTGCGGGCCCGTGAAGCCCCCGTCGCCCGCCCGTCCCTTCGGCTTTCGCCTTCGGGCCGGGCTACGAGCGACAGCGACCGGCTGCCGACGCTTCGGAAGCTGCCCCTTTTCAGGGCTGCTCCCTCAAGCGGGCCACTCCGCACCCGCCTCGTAGTGGGCGGGGGGTCGGCGGAGCCTCGAACCCGTCCGAGCCGCGATCACCCTCCGGAAGGGTTCGCGCCGCGGACACCACCCGTCTTCCCGAACGATCCCGGCGATCATTCGTGTCCCTCGGGAAGACGGCGAGAGGATTGTGGGGGTGGGCGATGGGGGCGGGGATATCTTTTTTTGGCACCCGTTCTCTTCCCTCGTCCTTCGACAGGCTCAGGATGAGGGAAGAGAGCGGCCGCGGCCATGACCGGCGCCGGGCAAACATATTGACGGGTCGACGACACGGCGACGGTCCAGTAGCCCCTCATCCTGAGCCTGTCGAAGGACGAGGGGCGCTCGGTGGCCGAGGCTGGATGTCATCTTTGCGCCCTTTGGTGACGTTCACTGCCGCAGTCCCCGTATCGGAGGCGGGCGCCTGTTACACGCGCCGTGGATACTAACCGCACGCCATCGACACCAAAGCTCCCCGTGGTAAGTTGGAACGCGAGGGGGATTGTTCACATGTTTATTGAACGAGTGGTGATCGAGAACTATCGATGTCTGAAGAAGGCGGACGTTACGTTCAACAAGAATATGAACGTGATCGTGGGCAGCAACGAGTGTGGCAAGTCAACCTTACTAGAGGCAATACATCTTGCGCTCACTGGGCAGCTCAACGGTCGCCCGTTGACAATCGAAGTGCACCCCTATCTCTTCAACGTCGATCTCGTTCTAGAATATTTCGGGAAGCGCAAACAGGGGCAGACCCCGGAACCACCCCGCATCCTGATAGAACTTTATCTCGCGAATGACCCCTCGCTCGCAAAGCTTAAAGGCAACAACAATAAGCTCGGACTCGACCAGCCCGGCATCTCTCTCGCAATTGAAATAAACCCGGCCCTGTCGGAAGAATTTTCGCAGTACGTATCGGATCCGACGGAGATTCAAACTGTTCCGATCGAATACTATGTCACCCGCTGGCGCAGTTTTTCAGAAAACGATATTTCCAATGCACGCGAAATCCCAATAAATTCGAGCCTCATCGACGCAAGCACGATCCGGAATAACGTCGCCGCTAGTCGATACATTGTCGATATTGTGAAAGAGAGCTTGAGCTCAAAAGAGAAAGTTGATCTAGCTCTCACCTATCGGCTCATGAAGCATCGTTTTCTGGAGCAGCCCAAGGTTCAAACGATCAACGATGCACTTGCTGAAAAGAAGGGGAAGGTCAGCGAAAAAGCTATCTCTCTTTCGCTGGACACATCGTCGCGGGCCTCATGGGAAGCTGGCATCATGCCGCATCTCGATGACATCCCTCTGCCGCTAGTCGGCAAGGGAGAGCAGAATGCGGTTAAGATAAAGCTGGCCATGGAGACGTCGGCCAAGTCCAATATCATCCTCATTGAGGAGGCCGAAAACCACCTATCATATTCCAGCCTCAACGAACTCATCGGCCACATCGTCGAGCATGCCGGCGACCGCCAAATTCTCATCACAACTCACAGCAGCTTCGTTCTCAACAAGCTCGGTGTCGAGAGCGTTCTCCTGTTTCAACGCGGTGAAGCAATTCGGCTCAACGAGTTGAAGGATACGACCACCCGGGACTATTTCATGAAGCTGCCCGGTCACGACACGCTCCGCCTCATTCTCTCGAAGCGTTCGATCCTAGTTGAAGGTCCATCGGACGAGCTGATCGTTCAACGTGCTTATCATCGAAAGCATGGCAAAATGCCGCTCGAACAGGGCGTGGACGTCATCTCGGTCAACTCGCTAGCGTTCAAGCGCTTTCTTCAGATTGCAGTGGCGATGAAGAAGGAAGCGGATGTCGTCACCGACAACGATGGTAAGGTCGATGCTCTGAAGACGAAGTACGCAGACTTCTTAGACGCCGTTGGGATATCGGTTCAGTATGATGATGACGAGACGGCAAGCACGCTGGAACCGCAGCTCATGAAGAAGAATGGGCTGAAGGTTATCAACGCCGTCCTCGATAAGAATTTCGCGGATGAGCAAGCAGCTATCGACCACATGATCGACAACAAATCGGCCACGGCTCTGAAATTCTTCGAGACGGACGTTGACTGGGAAGCTCCGGATTATATTGGCCGTGCCATCCGCTAATCGCATTGTCATATCGGCTGCTGGCGGCGGTAAGACGACGCGCGTCGTCGATCAGGCCCTGGCATCCACGCACGGTGTCACGGCGCTCATCACATACACGCGCAACAATGTTCGCGAAATTCAGCGCAAAGCTCTAGAGCACTCACCGGCTATCCCACCTCATATTGAGGTGCTGTCGTGGTACATCTTCCTGCTGAGAGAACTTGCTCGTCCCTACCGGTCAGCGCTGCATAAGCAACGCATCCATAGCATCCATTGGGTCGAAGGCAAATCAGCACTCTATGCAGCAGCATCCAATATCTCTGAACACTATTTTCTCGATGGCGCCCGCATATATTCCGATAAAATAGCTAAATTCATATGCGCATGTAACGCGGCCTCGGGCGGTGCCATCATGCGCCGCCTCAAGGAGCGGTTCACTCACATCATCATTGATGAAGTGCAGGACATGGCCGGTTATGACCTCGACGTGCTTGAGCTAATCCTGAAAGCCGGGATTCCGGTAACCCTCGTCGGAGATCACCGGCAGGCTATCCTCTCGACTAATAATTCTCCGAAGAACAAACAATTCGCTGGCCCGGCCATCATCAAAAAATTCGAGCTTTGGCAGAAAGACGGTCTCGTCAGCATCGAATACGAAACCCATACGCATCGTGGCAATCAGGCGATCGCAGATCTAGGCGACGGATTTTTTCCCGAAGAGCCCAAAACGATTTCCAAGAACACTGATGTGACCGGGCATGATGGGGTTTTTCTGGTAGCGAGCGCGGATATCGATGAGTACGTGAAGCGCTTCTCGCCGCAGGCACTTCGCTACAATGTGAAGACCTCTTGTGGCGAGCACGAGGCGATGAACTTCGGTGAAGCGAAGGGCCTGACATTCCCGCGGGTGCTTATCTTCCCGCATGGTCGTGCAAAAGCGTGGCTCGTCTCTGGCAAACTGAGCCATGTCGAGAAATCTGCGACCCGAATGTACGTCGCTGCAACGCGTGCTCGCTACAGCGTCGCTTTCGTGTTTGACGGCAAAACCTGCGCTTTACCAGCCACTCGGTGGAAGCCATGACGACTGAGAAAGCTCTCTCTGAAGCCCTCTTCCGATCAGGTCGATAGCGGGGGGGGGGGGCAGCTACTGGATTATCGGTGCTAGAGCGGGATGAAGTTGGCCTGAATCGGGGTGATTCCCAACGGCTCGAAAGTTTGATTCAACATCCATGCTGGGAGGGAGGCCAGC
>PACL01000036.1 GCA_002700095.1 Fulvimarina sp.
CATGGAGCACCGCGACGCCACCGACGATCAGGTCACAATCGATGCGGCCAATGCGATCAAGAAGCACGGCGTCGGCGTCAAATGCGCGACGATCACGCCGGACGAAGCCCGCGTCGAGGAATTCGGCCTGAAGAAGATGTGGCGCTCGCCGAACGGCACGATCCGCAACATCCTGGGCGGCGTCATCTTCCGCGAGCCGATCATCATGAAGAACGTGCCGCGTCTGGTGCCCGGCTGGACCAAGCCGATCATCGTCGGCCGACACGCCTTCGGCGACCAGTACCGTGCGACAGACTTCAAGTTCCCCGGCAAGGGCAAGCTGACGATGAAGTTCGTCGGCGAGGACGGCGCGACGATCGAGCACGAGGTGTTCGACGCCCCCGCCGCCGGCGTCGCCATGGGCATGTACAATCTCGACGAGTCGATCCGGGATTTTGCGCGGGCCTCCTTCAACTACGCCCTGCAGCGCAACGTGCCGTGCTACCTGTCGACCAAGAACACCATTCTCAAGGTCTATGACGGGCGCTTCAAAGACATCTTCCAGGAGATCTTCGACGCCGAGTTCAAGGCCGAGTTCGACGCCAAGAAGCTCACCTACGAGCACCGCCTGATCGACGACATGGTTGCAGCCTCGCTGAAGTGGTCGGGCGGCTATGTCTGGGCCTGCAAGAACTACGACGGCGATGTGCAGTCGGACATCGTCGCCCAGGGCTTCGGATCGCTCGGCCTGATGACGTCGGTCCTGATGACCCCCGATGGGCAGACCGTCGAGGCGGAGGCCGCCCACGGCACGGTCACCCGCCACTACCGCCAGCACCAGAAGGGCCAGGAAACCTCGACCAACCCGATTGCCTCGATCTTCGCCTGGACCCGGGGCCTCGCCCACCGCGCCAAGCTCGACGGCAACGACGCGCTGGCCGAGTTTTCCGCCAAGCTGGAAAAGGTCTGCGTCGACACGGTCGAGAGCGGCTACATGACCAAGGATCTGGCGCTGCTCATCGGTCCCGACCAGTCCTGGCTGACCACCAACGGCTTCCTCGACAAGATCGACGAGAACCTCACCAAGACGATGGCCGCTTCGTAAGCTCGCCGGGTTCCGACCGTCGAAGGCCCGCCGTGGTTCATCCGCGGCGGGCCTTTGTGTTTGGCAAAGCGCTGTTTCCGCGCCCCACAAGGGCCGGGCCCGGCTGTCCCTCCGCCGACTGCCGAACGGTCGGGTTCCAGTGTGCCGTCGATGTTGGACGCTCGACGATCAAGCCGACTTGCAGAGCTGACATCTCGACAGAGTTCGTGGGTGTGTCCCTGAACCCGCTGACGCAGCCGAGTGTTGAACCCGGCCGCGGCGGGCCGCCAGACATTCCTGGCGGGCGTCAGCCGGCCATCGCCGCCTCGACCGCGGCCACCGCCTGAGCGGCACTGCCGCCGTCCGGGCCACCGGCCTGCGCCATGTCGGGCCGTCCGCCACCGCCCTTGCCGCCGATCGCGAGGCTCGCGGCCCGGACCAGCTCGACGGCGTCGAACCGACCGGTGAGGTCCGGCGTCACGCCGACGACGACCGAGGCCTTGCCGTCCGCGACCGCGACCAGCGTGACGACGCCCGAGCCGATCTGCGCCTTGGTCTCATCGACGAGGCCCTTCAGGTCCTTCGGAGAGACGCCTTCCAGGACGCGCCCGACGAAGGAAACGCCGGCAACCTCCTGCGGCGCGGCGCCTGACGAAGCCCCGGCGCCGTCCCCGACCAGGGCGAGCTTTTTCTTCGCCTCCGCCAGTTCGCGCTCGAGCCGGCGGCGCTCCTCTATGACCGCGTCGAGACGATCCGTCACTTCCGCCTGGGATACCTTCAGCGCTGCAGCCATCCGGCGCACCCGCTGGTCCTGCTCCAGAAGATGGGCTCGCGCGGCATCACCGGTCAGCGCTTCCACCCGGCGCACGCCAGCCGCGACGCCGCCTTCGGCAACGACGTGGACGAGGCCGATGTCGCCGGTCGCGCGCACATGGGTTCCGCCGCAGAGCTCGACCGAATAGGCCTTGCCGGCCTTCTCGCCTTCCTCGGCGACGCCCATCGCGACGACCCGGACCTCGTCGCCATATTTCTCCCCGAACAGCGCCATGGCGCCGGACTCGATCGCGTCGTCCACCGCCATCAGCCGGGTCTCGACGGGCGCGTTCTGGAGGATGATCGCATTGGCGAGCCGCTCGACCTCGGCGATCTCCGTCGCCTCGATCGGCTTGGGATGGGAGAAGTCGAAGCGCAGCCGGTCGGGCGCCACCATCGAGCCCTTCTGGGCGACATGGCTGCCGAGGACTTCCCGCAGCGCCTCGTGAAGCAGGTGCGTCGCGGAATGATTGGCGCGGATCTGGGTGCGACGGCGGTGATCGACCTCCAGGTCGAGTGCCATGCCGATTTTCACCCGGCCGCGGGTCACGCGGGCCCGATGGACGAAGAGCCCCTCGGCGAACTTCCGCGTGTCAGAGACGGAGATCTCGACGCCATCGCCGCGCATCATGCCGGTGTCACCGAGCTGGCCGCCGGACTCGCCGTAGAACGGCGTCTGGTTGACCACCACCGAGACCTCCTCGCCCTCCCCGGCCTCGTCGACCTCGGCGCTGTCCTTCACCAGAGCCACGACCGCGCCTTCGGCCCGCTCGGTGCCGTAGCCGAGGAATTCGGTCGCGCCCACGCGCTCGCGGATCGGATACCAGACGTTCTCGGCCGCTGCCTCGCCGGAGCCGGCCCAGCTGGCCCGCGCCTCGGCCTTCTGGCGCGCCATGGCAGTGTTGAAGCTGTCGAGATCGACCTCGATCCCGCGCTGGCGCAGCGCGTCCTGGGTCAGGTCCAGCGGGAACCCATAAGTGTCGTAGAGCTTGAAGGCGGTCTCGCCGGACAGGCGCTCACCGCTCGACATGCCTTCGGTCGCGTCGGCCAGAAGCGTCAGTCCACGATCCAGCGTCTGCAGGAAGCGCTTCTCCTCGAGCTTCAGCGTCTCGGAGATCAGCGCCTCGGCCCGTCCGAGTTCGGGATAGGCCCGGCCCATCTCGGCGACCAGCGTCGGCACCAGCCTGAACAGCACCGGCTCCTGAGCTCCCAGCATCCGGGCATGGCGCATGGCGCGGCGCATGATGCGGCGAAGGACGTAGCCGCGGCCCTCGTTCGACGGCAGCACGCCGTCGGCGATCAGGAAGGACGTCGCCCGCAGATGGTCGGCGATGACCCTGTGGCTCGCCACCTTGCCGCCGACCGCCTCGGAGCCGATCGCATGTTCGACGGCGCCGATCAGCGTGCGGAAGAGATCGGTCTCGTAGTTGGAATGGACACCCTGGAGGATGGCCGCCATCCGCTCGAGGCCCATGCCGGTGTCGATCGAGGGCCGCGGCAGGTCGAGCCGCGTCGACCCGTCGACCTGGTCGAACTGCATGAAGACGAGGTTCCAGAACTCGAGGAACCGGTCGCCGTCCTCGTCCGGACTTCCCGGAGGGCCACCGGCGACGCTCTCGCCCTGGTCGAAGAAGATTTCCGAGCAGGGGCCGCACGGGCCGGTCTCGCCCATGGTCCAGAAATTGTCGGAGGTCGGGATGCGGATGATCTTGTCATCGGACAAGCCGGCGATCTTCTTCCACAGGGCGGCCGCGTCGTCGTCTTCGGAATAGACCGTCACGAGGAGACGGTCCTTTGGCAGGCCGAACTCCTTCGTCGTCAGGTTCCAGGCGAGCTCGATAGCCCGCTCCTTGAAATAGTCCCCGAAGGAGAAGTTGCCGAGCATCTCGAAGAAGGTGTGGTGGCGCCCGGTGTAGCCGACATTGTCGAGATCGTTGTGCTTGCCGCCGGCGCGCACCACCTTCTGGGCAGTGGTCGCGCAGCTGTAGGGGCGCTTCTCGAGGCCGGTGAAGACGTTCTTGAACTGCACCATGCCGGCATTCGTGAACATCAGGGTCGGGTCGTTGCGCGGCACCAGCGGCGAGGAGGCGACCCGTTCGTGCCCATTCTTCTCGAAATATTCGAGAAAAGCCGACCGGATTTCATTGACGCCACTCATGAGCGAGACCTTCGAGACATTACGGAGACAACCCTCCACGCCCCATCATCTCATGGGACCTGTGAGACCGTCGCGCCTTTTACAAAGGGCAACCGCCCATGTCCATCAGAGCGCTCGCCGCCATGACCCGCCTGTGCCGGCTGGCTGGCGCGGCGAGACCAAACGCCCGCCCCGGCCGCGCATGGCTCCGCCGCATGGAACGGCGGCGCGGCCTCGTCAGGCTTTGCGCGAGATCAGTCCTCGGAGGGCTCGTCGCGCCCGTCGTCGAGGAGCTGTTCGGCGATCAGTCCGGCATTCTGCCGGATCGACGCCTCGATCTCGTCGGCGATCGCCGGATTGTCGCGCAGGAAGCTCTTGGCGTTCTCACGCCCCTGGCCAAGGCGCTGGCTGTTGTAGGAGAACCAGGCGCCGGACTTCTCGACGATGCCGGACTTCACGCCGAGATCGACCAGTTCACCGGTCTTCGAGACGCCCTCGCCATACATGATGTCGAACTCGACCTGCTTGAAGGGCGGCGCCAGCTTGTTCTTGACGACCTTCACCTTGGTCTGGTTGCCGGTCACCTCGTCGCGATCCTTGATCGAGCCGATACGGCGGATGTCGAGGCGGACGGAGGCATAGAACTTCAGCGCGTTGCCGCCCGTCGTCGTTTCCGGCGAGCCGAACATCACGCCGATCTTCATGCGGATCTGGTTGATGAAGATCACCATGCATTTCGACCGCGAGATCGAACCGGTCAGCTTGCGCAGCGCCTGGCTCATCAGCCGCGCCTGCATGCCGGGCAGCGAATCGCCCATCTCGCCCTCGATCTCGGCACGCGGCGTCAGCGCGGCGACCGAATCGACCACGAGGACGTCGATCGCCCCGGACCGGACCAGCGTGTCGGTGATCTCCAGCGCCTGCTCGCCGGTATCGGGCTGCGAGATCAGGAGGTTCTCCAGATCGACGCCGAGCTTGCGCGCATAGACGGGGTCCAGCGCGTGTTCGGCATCGACGAAGGCGCAGATGCCGCCCTTCTTCTGGGCTTCGGCGATGGTATGGAGCGCCAGCGTCGTCTTGCCCGAGCTTTCCGGGCCATAGATCTCGATGACGCGCCCCTTCGGCAGGCCGCCGACCCCGAGCGCGATGTCGAGACCCAGCGAGCCGGTGGACACGGTTTCGATCTCGACGATCTTCTCGTTCGCGCCGAGGCGCATGATCGAGCCCTTGCCGAAGGCGCGTTCGATCTGCGACAGCGCTGCGTCGAGAGCCTTGTTCTTGTCCAACGAATTATCCTCGACGAGACGGAGAGCATTTTGTGCCATGGTGACGAGACCTTATTTCACGCGCCAATGAGGGGTGCAACATGCGAAATCCATTCGTTTTCGTACCGTATTTGTTCTCCTCTGGCAAGGAGTATTCGTGGTTTGTTCGCATCAGCGAATCGCACTGCCCGAACCATGATCGTTAAAATGCGATGAACATGTCCCCCGGCGGCCCTGCCCCCTCGGTCCTGTTGATTGGAGCAGCCCATGTGGACCGCCGCGCCAGGGCCGGCGGACCGTTCCATCCGGCCGCGTCCAATCCGGGCACCTTGAGCGACATGCCGGGCGGCGCGGCCTTCAATGCCGGCGTCGCCCTTCGGGCCCTCGGCTGCCGGGTCGGCCTCGTCGGCGCGCGCGGCGGCGACGCCGACGGCCGGCGGATCGCGGCGGAGATCGAAACCGTCGGGCTGAGCGATCTTTCGGTCACCTTTCTCGACCGCAAGACCCCCACCTACACGGCCATCCTCGACGACCGCGGCGAACTCGTCGCAGGCGTCGCCGACATGGCGCTCTACGACCGGCTCGGCCCGAAGACGCTGCGGCGCCGCGTCGTGCGGGACGCGATCGCCCGGGCCGACGCGCTGCTGATCGATGCCAATCTTCCGCCGGATACCATCGCTGCCGCCATCGAGGCGGCGGAAGGCCGGCCGGTCGCCGCCATCGGCGTCTCGCCGGCCAAGGTCCGGCGGCTCCTGCCCGTCCTGCCTCAGCTCGCCGCGATCTTCCTGTCGCGGGCCGAGGCGGCGGCTCTGGCCGAAATGACCGCGACGACCAACCTCGAGCTGATCTGCAAGCTCTTCGCCGAGCTCGGCGCCCGGCACGCGGTGATCTCCGACGGCGGGCGCGAAGCTGCGATTCTCGACGGCGACGCCATCGTCTTCCAGCGCCCTCAGGCGGTGCGTCCCCACGACGTCACCGGCGCCGGCGACACCTTGGCCGCGGTCGCCTTCGCAGGGCATCTGGGTGGCGGATCCTTCCTCGACGGCGCCAGGCGCGGCATCGTTGCCGCATCGTTGAAGATCTCGTCGGCCGGATTTCCCCCTGAGGATCTGGCCGCCAGCATCGACCGTCTGGTGGCGCAGCTGCCGGCACCGACCACCGACTACTGAGAGCCACCAATGACCCAGCATCTCATCCTCTCCCCCGCAGTCGCCGCGGCCAAGGCAGCCGGCAGACCGCTCGTCGCTCTCGAATCGACCATCGTCACCCACGGCATGCCCTACCCGGCCAACCTCGAGACGGCGCTGGCCGTCGAGGCCGCGGTCCGCGACAGCGGCGCCGAGCCTGCGACCGTCGCGGTCATCGACGGCGTCGTGCGGATCGGGCTTGCGGCCGACGAACTGGCGGCGCTGGCCGAGGCGCGCGAGGTGATGAAACTGTCGCGCGCCGACCTCGCCTTCGCCGTCGCTTCGGGGCGCACCGGATCGACCACCGTCGCGGCGACGATGATCGCGGCGAGGGCCGCGGGGCTCTCCGTCTTCGCGACGGGCGGGATCGGCGGCGTCCACCGCGGCGGCGAGACGAGCCTCGACGTCTCGGCCGACCTCGAGGAACTGGCCCGCACCGACGTGATCGTCGTCTCGGCCGGCGCCAAGGCGATCCTCGATATCGGCCGGACGCTGGAATATCTGGAGACGAAGGGCGTGCCCGTCGTGGTCTATGGCAGCGACGAGCTGCCGGCCTTCTGGTCGCGAGAATCCGGACATGCGGCCCCGCTGCGGCTCGACGCGGCGGCCGAGATCGCGCGATTCCACAAGACCCGGGCAGCGCTGGGGATCGCAGGCGGAATGCTCGTCGCCAATCCGCTCGACGCGGCGCATGCCATTCCGCGCGAGACGGTCGAGGGCTGGATCGAGCAGGCGCTCGGCGAAGCCACCGCAAAGGGCGTTGCCGGCAAGGCGGTCACGCCGTTCCTGCTCGGGCGGATCGTCACACTCAGCGAGGGCCGATCGCTGGAGGCGAACATCGCGCTGATCAAGGCCAATGCCCGGCTCGCCGGCGAGATCGCGGTGGCACTCGGTCGGGACTGAAGCGCCCGGCAAGGCCGAAGGCGCCAGCCTGCAGGTTTTCGCCGATCTCATGGCGCGGCAGCGCAATCCCCTCTGCCGCGATGGGTGGCAATGGCTCGAGGCCGGGTTTCAGGCCTGCCGGACGATGCCACCGACCGCGTTGACGAGCAACCGCGCCGCAGTCAGGGCCGAGATCCCGTCTATGTCAGCCGGTGGGTAGAGTTCGACGAGATCGAACCCGGCGATCCGGGCTCTCCTGCCGACGCCCCCGATCAGATCGATCACGTGCGTATAGGTGAGGCCGCCCGGCGTCCGCGCTGCAACGCCGGGCATGACGCCCGGATCGAGCGCGTCACAATCGAGAGTGACGACGACCCGCGCATCGTCCGGAATAGCCTGGAGCGCCACTTCGACGCCGCGGGCATGGACATCGCGGGCCGTGACCAGATGGCTGCCGTAGCGCCGCGCCGCCTCGTGTTCCTCACGACGCGCACTGCCGACGCTGCGCAGGCCGACCTGAACGATGCCGGCGACATGGGACATCTCGCTGGCACGCCGCATCGGGCTCGAATAGCCGAAGCGTTCGCCGTCGATCTCGTCGCGCCAGTCGAGATGGGCGTCGATCTGCAAGATCCAGACGGGACCATGATCGGCGAACCCCGACAGGAATGGGATCGGCACGGAATCATCGCCGCCGATCAGGATCGGAACGGCCGGCATCGCCAGGATCTCTCGGGTCTTCGCCTCAATCAGGGCCCGGTTGCCGGCACTGTCGTGCATCCTGGTGGAAAGGTTGCCGGCGTCGATGCACGAGATCGGCCAGCCATCGAACAGCGGCCCGCCGAGATCGAAATCCCAATGATCAACCAGGGGCGCATCCTCCAGGCTCGCCTCCCGGATGGCCTCCGCGGCCAGTGCATGGCCGCCGCTATCCCTGCCCGGATAGCTGCTACCGTGGCCCGCGGCAAAGATGACGGCGCGGACGGCACCGACGTCGTCGAGATGCTCGGGAAGGCGGAGAAACGGGATGTAACCAGACATTTCCATAGGGTTCCCAGGCTCGTCTTCGTCGAAGCCCGAGGCTGAAGCGACCATGGAGACGCCCCGAAGGGGGCGCCGGAGCGTTGTGGCGCCCAATGTCCCCGCGATCGGGGCGGCGGCCTGAAGCCCCCCGCGGCGCAGCCCGGGACGAGGATCAGCCGTCGAGCATCGTCTTCACCGAGACGGCGAGTTCGCGGAGCGAGAAGGGCTTGGCCAGGAAGCCGAACTTCTCGCCCTCCGGCATGTTCTTGGCGAAGGCGTCCTCGGCATAGCCCGAGACGAAGATGAACTTCAGGTCCGGCCGGGTCTTGCGCATCTCGCGCAGCAGCGTCGGCCCGTCCATCTCGGGCATCACCACGTCGGAGACGACGAGATCGATCTTGCCGTCGAGCTCTTCCATCACCTCCAGCGCCTCGACGCCCGAGGCCGCCTCGTGGACGTCGTAGCCCCGCATCTTCAGCGCCCGGACGTTGCCCGCCCGCACGTGATCCTCGTCCTCGACGAGAAGGATGGTGGCCGTGCCCGAGAGGTCCATCTTGGCGCCGGCGACGCTCGCCGCCGCTTCGGGGCTCGTTGCCGCTGTCTCCGCCGGCACGAAGCGTGGCAGGAAGATGCGGAACGTCGTCCCCTCGCCGGGCTTGGAATCGACGAAGATGAAGCCGTTCGACTGCTTGATGATGCCATAGACCATCGACAGGCCGAGACCGGTGCCCTTGCCGATCTCCTTGGTGGTGAAGAACGGCTCGAAGATCCGCTCGGCGACGTCCGGCGGCATGCCGGTGCCGGTGTCGGCCACCTCGACGAGGACGTAGTCGCCGTCGGTGAGCTCGGCATAACCGAAGCCCCGTGCCTCGGCTGCGAGCACGTTGCGCGTGACGATCGAGATCTTGCCGCCGTCGGGCATGGCGTCGCGGGCATTCTGCACGAGGTTGGTAATCACCTGCTCGAACTGACCGATGTCGGCCATCACCGGCCACAGGTCCCGCGCATGCTGGCGCTCCAGCGTCGCGTGGTCGCCGCTGACGCGCTTCAGGAGGAGATGCATGTCGGCAACGACGTCGGTGAGGTTCAGCATCTTCGGCCGCATCGTCTGGCGGCGCGAATAGGCGAGCAGCTGGCGCACCAGCGAGGCCGCGCGGTTGGCGCTCTGCTTGATCAGGAGGAGATCCTGGAAGGACGGATCGCCCGTGCGGTGGTTGAGCAGCAGGAAGTCGACGGAGGCGGTGATGATCGTCAGGACGTTGTTGAAGTCGTGGGCGATGCCGCCGGCGAGGTTGCCGATCGCCTGCATCTTCTGGCTCTTGGCGATCTGTTCCTCGAGCGCCCGCTGTTCGGTGATGTCGACGCCGTAGAGGATGGCGCATTCGTCGCTGTCGGCCCCGACCTTCGGGACGGCGCTAAGATAGAGCCTGACGGTGCGCGGCCCCTCGCCCGCGACCTCGGCATCCACCGGCGCGATGCCGGAGCGGCCGACGCTCGCCTCCGCCAGCGCCTTCCGGAACGCCTCCCGGCCAGCTTCCCGGATCGCCGCCTGGAAGCCTGTCGCCCCCTCGGCGGTCTCGCCTCCGAACAGCCTGCGGAAGACTGCGTTCGAACGCACGACCCGGCCGCCGGGATTGAGCGTCGCGATGGCCATCGGCGAGGAGTTGAAGAACCGGGTGAAGCGCGCCTCGGCGAGTTCGACCGGCGTGGCGGCCTCGTTGTCGCCGCTGCGGTCGAGAACCAGCGTGCGCACCATGCCGGGCGCCGCGCTGTCGTCGTTGACCGGCCGGCGCAGCAGCCGGACCGGCAGGGTCTTGCCGGCGGCGGTGATCAGGTCGATGTCGTCGATTGTCTCGGCAGCGGCGTGCTCGGTGAACATCGCCTGAGATCCGGGGGCGAGGAACTCGAGGAACGAGCGCTGGTAGGGTTTGACGTCGGACAGGTCGAGGCCGAGCCATTCGGCCAGCGTCGCGTTGATATAGGCGATGCGATGCTCACCGTCGGCGGCGAAGAAACCGGCCGGCGCCTTGTCTAGATAGTCGATCGCGTGCTGCAGGTCCTGGAAGGACGACTCTTCGTGCTTGCGGTCGGCGGTGATGTCGAGGATCTGCCAGGCCTGCATCTGGCCGCCGCGGGTGGCGAGCGGTCGCACCAGGACGCGGTACCAGCACGGCGCGTCGTCCGACCGGCCGGACGGGGCAAGGCTGCGGGCGAGCCGGAACTCGCGCTGGCCGGACCGGCCGTCGCGGGCCAGGTTGGCGAGGTAGTAGATCGCCTCTGTCGCCTCCGCCTCGCGGGCAAGCAGCCGCTCGAGGCTACGGATGTCGGCGGGCCGGGCGGCGCCGGTCAGGTCCCCATAGGCACGATTGGCGTAGACCACCTGGCCCTTGCGGTCGAGGATGAGAAGGCCGGTGCGGGCCGTGTCGAGGAAGTCGCGGGCGATGCCGCCGTCGCTCGCCCGCGCCGAGAAGCGCATGAAGCCGAGGGCGGCGGCGAAGATCGCGCCGATGCCGATCACCGACAGGGCCCCGAAGATGACGAGCAGCGCCATCTCGCCGTATTCGCGCCCGAACAGGGCGAGGCTGGCGCCGGCCAGGATCAAGGCTCCCCCCAGGAGCAGGAGCCGCCTGACACCCGACGCAGCCGCCGTCCGGTCGATCAACGGCTTGTCGATCGCCCCCTGAGCCGCTCCGTTCATCGCGATCTGCCTCTCTTTGCCAGTCGTTTCGTTGTTTCGTGCAGTGGACCGCGCCGGCCGAACCTCGATGCCCGACACGGGAATCGGGCTTCGTCATCGCTGCGCTGACCTGCCCGATTGTGAATCAATTTCTGCGCGGAAGCGAGCGCGCAGAAGACATTTTCGCCTCTTCACCGGCACCTGACGGACGAGCGTGGCACACCGTCGCCGCCATCGAAACCGTCGTCACGGCGCCAACCGCGATGGCAAATTCGTCAATCAGCCACAGCTATTCGGGCAAAGGCCTTGCCCGACCCTGAATTATGCGGCACCGCTGTCGGCAAGTTCGTTCAGCCGAATGCCAGCCGTGTCGATCAGCCTCGTCGAGGAGCACCCGAAACCATGCCGCAATGGATTGTCGACCTCTTCGGACCAAGCCTTGCCCAAATCGTCTGGGTCGCGCTCGTGGCGGCGATGGTATGCGGTCTGGCGGTCGTCCTCATCGGCCTGTTCAAGCGGCTCTTCGCCAATGGCACCGGCATCGGCCCGCGCACCCGCGCGCCGCGGCTGCAGGTCGTCGACGTCGCCCTGATCGACGAGAAGCGCAAGCTCGTCCTTGTGCGCCGGGACGAGGTGGAGCATCTGGTTCTCGTCGGTGGCCAGACCGACCTCCTGGTCGAGGGCTCGATCCTCCGGGTTCCCGCGGCCGTACGCCCGCATTCGCGCAGCGACGAGCCGCGCCTCGACATGCCAGCGGCACCCCCGCCATCGCGGCATCCCTCGCGACCGGAGACGAACGGGGCCGTGGATCCCGTGATCGCTTCAGCGGCGGCTCCGGCAAGAGCGAGCGGGCAAGGGCCGCGCTCGCCGAAGACGGTCGCGGAGACGGGTGAAGACGCCCGCCGCGACGGCGGGCCGCAGCGCGTCGAGCCGCGCGACATGCAGCTTCCGGTTCCGGAACCGCGCCGCGATCCTGCCGCGAATGGTGGGGGCAAGGCGCCGAACCGGGGCGCCGAGATCGGCCCGATCGAGCGGCCGAGCGATGGAGCAGCTGCACCCGCGGCAGCCCGGCCGGCGCCGCAGCGCAGCGCTGCCGCGGCGCGCACCGATCCGGAGGTGAGGATCGACGCGGAGCTGCGTCCGCAGTCGGGGACGCGTCCTGCGGCCGTGGCAGCGCCCCTGAAGCCGACCGAGCCCCCTGCACTCAACCCCTCGACCCTCGCCTTTTCGCGCGCCACCCCGACCGTCGCCGAACTCGCCGCCCGCCCGGCGCGCAGCGAGGCGCTGTCGCCGCAACCTGCCGCCACGCGCGCCGCGCCAAGCTCCGCCACGAGCCCGAGCCAGAGTGCTGGTTCGGAAGCGGGAAGGCCGGCAGCTCGGCGCGAGCCGACGGCAACCGCAACGGTGCAGCCCGCTGCGCGGGCAGGCGGCCCGAACGGTGGAGACAGTCAGAACGGCGACAGCCAGAACAGCGCCGGCGCCATTCCGCTGGCCGAACCCGGCGAAGAGATGCGGACCCTCTCGGTGCGCAGCTTTGCCAGCGCCATCCAGAACCGGCGGTACAGCCGCATCGATCCTGTGCGGCAGACGGATGCGGGGCCGGCTTCCGCGCCCCCGAGGCCCGCAGCGCCGAGCCGCGCCACGCCGACACCGGACGCGTTGCGCGCGCCGCCCGCACCCGCGGCGGCCGATCCGGACGAGGATCTGGCCGCGCTGGATCGCAGCCTGGAAGATTTCCTGTCCTCCGAACTGAGCGCCGAGTTGGCGGCCGAGGCCAGGGCCGAACAGGCAGAGACGTCGCAGGCGCCAGCGGCGCCTTTGATTGAAGAGCGGGCTGCGGAGCCGAAAGCCGAGCCTCGCGCGCCCGCACCGTCGTCGCCGGCTGCCGTTTCGCCGCCGCCCGTCCCGGCAGGGTCCAGCGTGCCGGCCCCCAGCTCTCAGCCACCCGCCTTGCCGGCGCCCGCAGCGACCACACCGGCCTCGCCGGCCGCCGCGTCCTCCGGCCCGGCCCGGCCGGTGCAGCGACCGGAACCGGCAGTTCGTCCGGTCGCCAAAGACGAGCCCGCCGCGCCGCAGCACTCCACGACGCCGGCCCCAGCAACGCCGGGCACGACGGAAGGCACCGCGACGGGGGGCGCTGCACCCACACAAACGCGGCCAGCGGTGAACGAACAGCCCCAGCCTCCAAGGCCGGCCCAGCAGCCGGCTGCCAGCGCGCCGACGCCGGCTCCCGCCAAGCCGGCGGCCACGCCAGCGCCTCGCGCGGCTCCCGTCGTCACGGCCGTCACCGCGCCGTCTCCCGCCGTCGAACCTGCCGGCACCCCATCGGGCGAGGCCCCGACGATCGACGCCGAGGCCGTTCGCACGGACGATCCCCGGCGGTCGCGGCAGGAGATCAGCCTGGAGGAGGAGATGAAGCGGCTTCTCGGGGAATTCGACTTCGACAGCCCTAGCCGCGGGCAGAATCAGCGGCCCTGAAGACCTGAAGCTTCCCGAGACCGGGCCACTGGCGCGGGGCAGATGGTGCCCAAGGACCTCGTGACTTCGGTTCCTGACGTCTCCGCGATCGAACCGACAGCCCTGCGCAAAGCAAGACTTGTAGCGACCATAGCCCCAAACAAAAAACGCCCGCCCCAGATGGGCAGGCGCTTTTTGGACGAACGCCCGCGATGGCATTCTACTACTCTTTGGGCCCCCGGCCCGGCCGGAGGCGTCACCGCTCAGCGGCGGCCGAAGCGCACGGCGCGCTCGATGTCGGCGCGCATCACGCCGATGTCGGCGAGCTCACGGTCGCCCATCATCTGCAGCTGACGGATGTCGCTGCGGACGCTGCGAAGGGACTTGATGCGGTCTGCGAAATTCCGGAACATGGCACTACTCCTCGAAGCCAAGAAGCACGGCCGCCCGTATGGGCCCCGGTGCTTGAATGGGAAGCTTTTTCGGTTGTTTATCGGTTCGAAGGTTGAAGCATCGGCCGCCTCGGCGGGGGATGTCTCAACCTCGTGACGCTCATATATTCGGCAGCCATGCCCAAAACTAGAGCAGCAAACTGCACATCAGTCGTGCAATCCGTGCATGGCGGCGGCACAGGCCGTTCATGAAATCGTAACGCGCTCATGTGTTCGCGATTCGCTGTTTCCATCCGCCGTTCCCCGGGGAGGTGCGCTCTCCTCTGCAGCATCGAGGATGCCGCCGCTTCCGACGATCTTGGGCCGCTCCTTAGCGCCGCTCGGGCCGGGCCCTTCGGGACCCGGCGCCGCCCCGGAGAGCCCCAACCTGCCTCGCGTCGGCAGCTCGGCTCCGGGCGCCGTCGGGATGTCGCACCGTACCGTCGAGACTGCTGGTTCAAGTCGCGCGCATTCTGCTAGAATGGTTCTCGACTGGGCATGGGAGCCGGCCGGGTGTGTCGAGGAGGACATGGCCGCAAGACGCTGCGCCCCGAACGTCCGGCCGGATGCTGACGGGAGGCGGCGACAACACGTGCTCGAGCAGTCCTATGTCCTTGCGTTGGTGATCGCCTCGCTGGCGGTCTCGCTGATGGGGAGCTTCACCGGCCTCTCGCTCACCTATGGCATCAACGTGCTGCCCGGTCCGCAGCGGAAGCTGAGCGTCGCGATGGCCGCCATCGCGCTCGGTGGCGGCATCTGGTCGATGCACTTCGTCGCCATGCTCGGCCTGGAACTGCCGGTGCTGTTCTACTACGACGCGCTGACGACGCTGATCTCCGCGCTCGTCGCGATCCTCATGGTCGGGATCGCGCTGCTGCTGATGCATTTTCGCGCCCGCACGCCGCGCGCCATCACGGTTGCCGGGGCGGTCGTCGGCCTCGGGATCGCCGCGATGCACTATCTCGGCATGTCCGGGATGCAGCTCTGCCGACCGGTCTATTCGCCGGTCGGATTCACGCTGGCCTGCGGCGCTTCCATCGGCCTCGGCATCGTCTCCTTCCAGGTGATCTACGGCGCCCGCAGCCGCCGCAACGTCTTCTTCGGCACGCTCTGCCTGGGGCTTTCGGTCTTCGCCGTCCATTTCATCGCCATGGGTGGGACAGGCTTCGTTCCCGATGCCTCGGGCTCGCCGGAAGGGCCCCTGCTCGACAACGCCACGCTGGCGATGGTCGTCACCCTCGCGGCCTTCGTCATCTGCGGCGCATTCCTGCTTACTGGCGTCACCTTTCTGCCTTCCGGCGGCGGCGCGTCCGCCGATGAGGTGCGGACCGCGCCGCCCATGGAACCGGCAACCCTGCCCCCGGTGATGGCGCCGCAGCCATCACTCGCGGCGTCCGCCGGATCGAGCGAAGGTGCTCCCGCCCGTCCTGCCGCGCCTCCGGCCCCAGGACCCGATCCGGACGCGGCGGCGATGCCGGAACTCGTCCGCCCGCCTGCGCCGCGGCAAGCGCCCCCCTCGCTCATTCCCTACGAGAAGGATGGCCGCACCATCTTCGTCGAGCGTTCCCAGGTCGCGGCCCTGCGTGCCGAGGGGCACTACACGATCCTCTATGTCGGCGGCCAGGAGCTGTTCTGCCCCTGGTCGATCTCGGAAGCCGAGGCAAGGCTCGCAGATCCCGGCTTCGTGCGCGCTCATCGCAGCTATCTGATCAATGTCAGCCATGTCACCGGCTTCGAGCGGCACAAGGACAACGGCATCTGCTTCTTCGAAAAGACCGTCTCGCTCGGCAAGGTGACGGTCAGCCGCTCGCGGCTTCCCGCCGTGCGCGATGCCCTGGGAGTTTAGGAGCGACTGGGGCCTCCAGCGGCGCCGTCGCGCATCCGGCCACGTCTCGAAACCGTCTCGGCTGTTCGCATTTCGTGAAGCGATTTCGCAGCTGGTGAAATCGATTTCGCGCCTCGTTAGCGGCGGCGCGCGGCCGCTCGAAGCTCGGTCATACTCCGCTCGAAGACGCGCCAGACGTCCGCCATCGAGGGGAGGAACCGCGATGATCCCAGCAGCCTTCGAGTACCACCGTCCGCCGGACCTCGCCGCCGCCATCGCGGCACTCCGCGACTACGGCGACGACGCCCGCGTCGTTGCCGGCGGCCACAGCCTCATCCCGATGATGAAGCTGCGCATGGCCGAGATCCCGCACCTCATCGACCTGCAGGCCATCACCGCCCTCAAGGGCATATCGATCGACGGAAGTACCGTGCGGATCGGCGCGATGACGACACAGGCCGAGCTGATCGCCCATGACGGCCTCGCCAGCCTAGCACCGATCCTGCGCGAGACGGCTCTCCAGATCGCCGATCCGCAGGTGCGTTATGTCGGCACCATCGGCGGCAACGTCGCCAATGGCGATCCGGGCAACGACATGCCGGCGCTGATGCAGTGCCTCGATGCGGGCTTCATCCTCGCCGGACCGGATGGCGAGCGGACGGTGAGCGCGCGGGAGTTCTACCAGAGCGCCTATGTCACCTTGCGCGAGGACGGCGAGATCCTGACTGCCGTGAGCTTCGAGGCAACCGGCGGCGGCCATGCCTACGAGAAGCAGAAGCGCAAGATCGGCGACTATGCGACGGCAGCCGCCGCCGTTCTCATGGTCAAGGACAAAACAGCCTGCAGCCGGGCCTCGGTGGCCATGACCAATCTCTCCGACGTCCCGGTCTGGTCAAAGGCCGCCGGCGACGCCCTCGCCGGCACGTCCTGCGGTCCGGCCGACATCGACGCCGCCGTCGCCGCCATGCTCGCCGACATCGCGCCCACCGCCGACAATCGCGGACCCGTCGAGTTCAAGCGCCACGTCGCCGGCGTCATCCTTCGCCGCGCCATCGCACGCGCCTGGTCAAGGGCCTGAGAGGAAAACCGTCCATGAAGAAGATGCAACTGACGCTGACGGTCAACGGCGAGGCCCACGATGTGCTCGCCGAACCGCGCGAACTCCTGATCCACGTGCTGCGCGAGAGGCTCGGCCTGACTGGCCCGCATATCGGCTGTGAGACCTCCCATTGCGGGGCCTGCACAATCGACATGAACGGCCGCTCGGTGAAATCCTGCACCGTCTTCGCCGCGCAGGCGGACGGCGCCACGATCACCACCATCGAAGGTCTCGGCGCGCCGGGCGCACTGCATCCGCTGCAGGAGGCGTTTCGCGAGCATCACGGCCTGCAGTGCGGCTTCTGCACGCCGGGCATGATCACCCGGGCCTACCGGCTTTTGCAGGAGAATCCCTCCCCGACCGAGGCGGAGGTGCGCATGGGCATGGCCGGCAATCTCTGCCGCTGCACCGGCTACCAGAACATCGTCAAGGCCATCCTCGCCGCCGCCACCGAGATGAACACCCTCAAGGAAGCCGCCGAATGAACGAGATGGCACCGATCAGCCGCGAAGAGCGGACCCAGAACCTCAAGGGCCTCGGCTGTTCCAGAAAGCGCGTCGAGGACGTCCGTTTCACCCAGGGCAAGGGCAACTATGTCGACGACGTCAAGCTGCCCGGCATGCTCTACGGCGACTTCGTCCGCTCGCCTTATGCCCACGCCCGGGTGAAATCCGTCGACAAGAGCGCGGCCCTCGCCCTTCCCGGCGTCGTGGCGGTGCTGACGGCGGAAGATCTGGCGCCGCTCAATCTTCACTGGATGCCGACGCTCGCCGGCGACAAGCAGATGGTGCTGGCCGATGGCAAGGTGCTGTTCCAGGGCCAGGAGGTGGCCTTCGTCGTCGCCAACGACCGCTACGTCGCGGCGGACGCTGCCGAACTGGTCGTCGTCGACTACGAGGAGCTCCCCGTCGTCACCGATCCTTTCAAAGCTTTGGAGCCCGGCGCGCCGGTGCTGCGCGAGGATCTGGAAGGCCAGACCTCGGGTGCCCACGGCGAGCGGCGGCACCACAACCACATCTTCCTCTGGGAGGCCGGCGACAGGCAAGCTACCGAGGAGGTCATCGCATCGGCCGACGTCGTCGCCGAGGAGATGATCTACTACCACCGCACCCATCCCTGCCCGCTGGAGACCTGCGGCTGCGTCGCCTCGATGGACGCGGTGAACGGCAAGCTGACGGTTTACGGCACGTTCCAGGCGCCGCATGTGGTGCGCACCGTGGCCTCGCTGCTCTCCGGCATCGAGGAGCACAAGATCCGCGTCGTCTCGCCGGACATCGGCGGCGGCTTCGGCAACAAGGTCGGCGTCTATCCCGGCTATGTCTGCTCCATCGTCGCCTCCATCGTCACCGGCAAGCCGGTGAAGTGGATCGAGGACCGGATGGAGAACCTGACCGCCACCGCATTCGCCCGCGACTACTGGATGAAGGGCCGCATCTCGGCGACGAAGGACGGCAGGATCACCGGCCTTGCCTGCCACGTCACCGCCGACCACGGCGCCTTCGATGCCTGCGCCGATCCGACGAAGTTTCCCGCCGGCTTCTTCCACATCATGACCGGCTCCTACGACATCCCGGTCGCCCATGTCGGCGTCGACGGCGTCTACACGAACAAGGCACCCGGCGGCGTCGCCTATCGCTGCTCGTTCCGCGTCACCGAGGCGGCCTATTTCATCGAGCGGATGATCGAGGTTCTGGCGATCGAACTCGGCATGGATGCCGCCGAGCTGAGGGCGAAGAACTTCATCCGCAAGGAGCAGTTCCCCTACATGTCCGCGCTCGGCTGGGAATATGATTCGGGCGACTATCACACCGCCTGGAACAAGGCCCTCGCGGCCATCGGCTACGAGGACCTGCGGCGCGAGCAGGCCGAACGGGTCGAGGCGTTCAGGCGCGGCGAGACGCGCAAGCTGATCGGCATCGGGCTCACCCACTTCACCGAGATCGTCGGCGCCGGTCCGGTGAAAAACTGCGACATCCTCGGCATGGGCATGTTCGACAGCTGCGAGATCCGCATCCATCCCACAGGATCCGCCGTGGCGCGGCTCGGCACGATCAGCCAGGGCCAGGGGCACGCCACCACCTTCGCCCAGATCCTCGCCAGCGAGATCGGCCTGTCCGCCGATTCGATCACCATCGAGGAAGGCGACACCGACACCGCGCCCTACGGGCTCGGCACCTACGGGTCGCGCTCGACGCCGGTCGCCGGCGCCGCCGCCGCCATGGCCGGCCGCAAGATCCGCGCCAAGGCGCAGATGATCGCCGCCTATCTGCTCGAGGTCCATGACGGCGACCTCGAATGGGATGTGGATCGCTTCGCCGTCAAGGGCGCCCCGGAGCGGTTCAAGACCATGAAGGAGATCGCCTACGCCTCCTACAACCAGGCGATTCCCGGCCTCGAGCCGGGGCTGGAGGCGGTCAGCTACTACGACCCGCCCAACATGACCTATCCCTTCGGCGCCTATGTCTGCGTCATGGAGCTCGACGTCGACACCGGCAGCCACGAGATCCGCCAGTTCTACGCCCTCGACGACTGCGGCACGCGGATCAATCCGATGATCATCGAGGGCCAGGTGCATGGCGGGCTGACCGAGGCCTATGCGATCGCCATGGCCCAGGAGATCGCCTATGACGAGATCGGCAACGTCAAGACCGCGACGCTGATGGACTTCTTCCTGCCCACCTCCTTCGAGACGCCCCACTACACCACCGACTTCACCGAAACCCCCAGCCCGCATCATCCGATCGGCGCCAAGGGGGTCGGCGAGAGCCCCAATGTCGGCGGCGTGCCGGCCTTCTCCAATGCGGTGCACGATGCCTTCCGGCCCTTCGGGCTCCGGCAGGCCCACATGCCCCACGATCAGTGGCGGGTCTGGAAGATCGCCCGGGACCTCGGGCTGAACGGATGACGGAGACGCGACGGGTCGCGGGAACGGGCCCGACGGCGGGCCCCGTCCCGCCTGAGCCTCGGGGCGCTTCGGGCGACTGGACGGCCCTTGGCGAGAGCTTCGCGGCAAAGGGCTACATCGCTTCGCCCGAGCTGACGATGGCGCTCCACATCGCCCTGACGCTCTCCCGCCCGCTGCTCGTCGAGGGCGCGGCCGGCGTCGGCAAGACCGAGGTGGCGCGCACCCTGGCGCTGGTGAAGGACACCCGCCTGATAAGGCTGCAATGCTACGAGGGCCTCGACGCCGCCCATGCCATCTACGAGTGGAACTACCAGCGCCAGCTGCTCGCGATCCGTGCCGCGGCGGAGGGCGGCGAGACCGGCCGCTCCGTCGAAAGCCGGATCTTTTCGGAAGAGTTCCTGCTGCAGCGTCCCCTGCTCGAGGCGATCCGGCAGGACACCCCCCCTGTCCTCCTGATCGACGAGATCGACCGGGCGGACGAGGAGTTCGAGGCCTATCTCCTGGAGGTTCTGTCGGACTTCCAGATCACGGTGCCGGAGCTCGGCACCATCGCCGCCCGCTCGATCCCCCACGTCATCCTGACCTCCAACGGCACGCGGGACCTGTCGGACGCGCTTCGCCGGCGCTGCCTCTATGCCCATGTCGACTATCCGGGCCGCGAGGCGGAGCTGGCGATCCTCGCCGCACGCTGCCCGGAGGCAGAGCCGCGGCTGGCGAGGCAGATCGTCGGCTTCGTCCAGGCGCTCCGCAGGGAGGAGCTCGAAAAGACCCCGGGCGTCGCCGAGATGCTGGACTTCGCCGCCGCGCTGATCGGCCTCGGCGTTAACGACCTCGCCGCCGATCCCGTGGTGCTGCAGGCGACCCTCGCCACCCTCCTGAAGACGCAAGGCGACCGAGCCGCGGTGCCCCTTGCCGTTGCCGAACGGCTGGCGGGGACGGCCGGATGAGCCGGGTCACCCGCTTTGCCGCCCGCGATCCCGGCCCCGCGGCGCGGCTCGTCGGCTTCATGGCGCATCTGCGCCAGAATGGCCTGAGGCTCGGCGTCCACGAGACCGCGACGGCGATGCGGGCGCTGTCGGTCGTGACGGCCGCCGATCTGCGCGAGGCGCGGCTGGCGCTGAAGGCGGTCTGCGCCGGCAACGCCGACGACGCCGCCCGGTTCGACGATCTGTTCGACGCCTACTGGCTGAACGCCGGCCGCGTGCGCCGGAAGATCATGCGCGAGGGTGCCGAAGGCAAACCCCGCCATTCCCGCTCGTCGCTGCGGGCCGACGACGGCAAGACGGTGGCGGGCGGCCGCATCCACGCCCCCGACGATGAGACCGGCGACGACGCGTTCGCCAGCGGCACCGGCCGGCTGGTGGCGACCACCGCCCGCAACCTGATGACCAGGGACCTGCGCGAACTGGTCGATCCCGCCGACATCGGCGAAGCCGAATTGGTGGCGCGCCGGCTCGCTGCCGCGATCCGCGACCGCCGTTCGCGCCGCCGGCGCACCGCCCGCAAGGGCGAGACAATCGACTTCAGGCGCGTCGTCAGGGCGAGCATCGCCACCGGCGGGGAGCCGCTCCGTCTTCCCCGCCGCCGCCGACCGGAGCGCGCCGTGCGGCTGACGGTGCTGTGCGACGTCTCGGGCTCGATGACGGTCTATGCGAGGGTCTTCCTCGCCTTCGTCGCCGGGTTGATCCGGGCCGACGCCACCGCCGACGCCTATCTCTTCCACACGCGGCTCGTGCGGATCACCGGGGCGCTGCGCGACGACGACCCGCTCCGCGTCCTCAATCGCCTCACTCTCCTGTCCGACGGCTTCGGCGGCGGCTCGAAGATCGGCTCCAATCTCGACCGCTTCGCCCGTACCTATGCCCGCAGCTTCGTCACCGGCCGCAGCGTCGTCGTCATCCTGTCGGACGGCTACGACACCGATCCGCCCGAACGCATGGCTGCTGCCCTCGAAAAACTGAAGAAGCGCGGTTGCCGCATCGTCTGGCTCAATCCGCTGGCCGGCTGGAAGGGCTACGAGCCGATCGCCCGCGGCATGGCGGCAGCGCGCCCGCATCTCGATCTCTTCGCACCGGCCAACACCCTCGCCTCCCTGGCGGCCCTCGAACCGGAGTTTGCACGGCTATGACGATGGCGGCTTCGTTCATGCCGAGCCTCGACGAGCGCATTGCTGTCCTGCGCCGCGCCGGCCGGTCCTTCGCCATTGCCACGGTGGTGCGCACCGTCGATGCGACCTCGGCGAAGCCCGGCGCCAAGGCGCTGATTCTGGCGGATGGCACGATCGAGGCAGGCTGGATCGGCGGCGGTTGCGCCCGCGGCGCGGTGATAAAGGCCGCGATCGAGGCGCTCGGCGACGGCCGGCCGCGGTTCGTCAGCCTGCGCCCCGAAGAACTGCTCGAGGCCGAAGGCGCAACTCACGGCACCGAGCGCGCGGGGGTCCGCTACGCTCGCAGCCGCTGTCCATCGAAGGGATCGATGGACGTCTTCGTCGAGCCGGTGACGCCGCCGCCGGACCTGGTGATCTGCGGCGAGAGCCCGGTGGCGCTGGCGCTCTGCGAACTGTCCGCCTGCCTCGGCTTCAGCCGCACCCTCTGCGCACCGGGGCTCACTGCCGAGCGCACGCCGCTGGTCGAGCGGCTGGTCGACGGCTTCGACCTCCACGGGGCACGATCATCGGGAGAAGCCGGGGCGGAGTGCTACGTCGTGGTCGCGACGCAGGGCAAGGGCGACGAAGCCGCCCTTCGCGCCGCGATCAGCGCCGGCGCGGCCCATGTCGCCTTCGTCGGCAGCCGCCGCAAGTTCGCCGCGCTGCGCGAGCGTCTCACTGCCGCTGGAGTGCCAGAAAGCGGTCTTGCCACCGTGAAGGCGCCGGCCGGTCTCGACATCGCGGCGATAACCCCGCACGAGATCGCCCTGTCGATCCTCGCCGATATCGTCGCCCTCCGGCGTGGCCGCCAGCGCCAGCCGGGCCGGGCGTGACCCGTGCGGCGGTCGGCGGCGCCGATGGCGCTCGAGCTCGCGATCGCCGTGGCTCCTTGGCACAGCTGTTTGCCATGGGCAGCCGGCCTGGGAAATCGTCACACGCAGCCACGACGGACAGGCGCCGCAGCGAGCTTTCCACTGGAAAATTGCCGCAGGAGCCGCTATCGGTGCAACGTCGCCAATTCGAGGCCGCCCTCCCCGACCTGCCGCGCAGCGGGCCGAGACTGGCGGACTTGCGGCGGGCCTGTAGCTCAATGGTTAGAGCCGGCGGCTCATAACCGCTTGGTTGGGGGTTCGAGTCCCTCCGGGCCCACCATTCTTAGTGCAAGGCACTGAAATCGTTAAACGTCGTCGCCATTTCGGACTGGACACAGGCCGAACTGCATAACATTGTGCATAACATGGACGACGAATCGGTGTCTCTGCCTGCCTATGTAACCCAGCGAAACGGGGTCTATCAGTATGTCCGATGGGTTCCCGAGGACCTTGTCGGTCTGTTTGCCGGAACACGGATACAGCGATCACTGCGGACCCGCCTTCCCGGCGAAGCCCGGCATCGGGCCGCTGCCGTCGATCTACAGATTGAACAGGAGTTCGACGCGGCACGTCGGCGGGCCGGCCTGGAGGCAGCACTTCTGCCGACCGTAGATTGGACCTGGTCCGAGTGGCAGAAGGTGATCGACTATCTGAAGGCGCGGTGGCTTCGCGATGACCTGAAAGAGCGTCTTGGCAATGCGACGGGTGAGCATTTCTCGCAGGAGGCACGAGGACGGCCGCTTTGGCTTGATGACAGGAGACTTCGCAGCGCGATTGATCGTCACCGGAAGCTCAAGGGGATGACCGTTACGCAATATGATGCCGAAGGAGCGCCTTCACTGCGACGTACGCTCTCCGTGCTCGGAGTACCCCTACCGATAGCAAACCCCTATCGCGAAGAGTTTATGGCCGCAGCTCTGCGAGCGGAGGTCGAAGCATTGGAATTAATCTTCAAAAGGGAGTCGGGCGAAACCATTGAATATCTGCACCCCGACATGATTGAGGGTCCGTGGAAATGCAATCGAGTTCTGCCCGAAGCATCCGCAGCGTCGTGGGAGATGCCGACTGAAAAAATGCCAGCATCGGGCAAAGCGCTTTCCCTGTCCGATCCACCGAGAACGCTATCTGACTGCATCGCGGAGTGGAAAAGGGAGCGGGTCCGGCTTAGGAAGAAGATTGATACCCATCTCGTCAACGATATGCAGAAAACGGTTGCGCGGTTTGCAAGCCACTCTGGCGTCGCTCAAATCGGCCAGATTGAGCGCCACCACCTTGTCCGCTTTCGCGATAGTCTCTTCGACGAAGGGCGCTATAAAGTTGCGACTATCAACAAGGAAGTGGGCTTCGTGACAATGCTGATTTCGTTGGCGGCCACCAAGGGTTGGATTGAGAAGGCCATCGACGGCGGTATCTATATCGAGGTCCCTGCAGACGAGGACAAGCGCGAATCCTACACGACTGAGGAGATCAATACCCTCTTCGCGCATCCGGTCTGCACAGCTGGCGCTCGCTCAAAGGCGGTGAAAGCAGGCGGTGAATTGCAGTTTTGGCTGCCGCTTA
>PACL01000001.1 GCA_002700095.1 Fulvimarina sp.
ATTTATTAAGTTCAAAGATCCGTCCGAACCAGATCAGAACCAGAGCATCGTCACTACTAGCCTAGCCGTTGCGGTGGCCACGTCGTACCGGCTCACGGTCGTTCGCACGACGGGACAATCTAACACGTACACCATGGAGTTGCTGACACTGGACGGCGGTAACGCGGGGACGCTCCAGACGGACACCCAGAATTTCACGGCGATCCAAAACCTGCCGGCCACCGAAGTGGAAATCGGTTCCCAGTACAGCGAGGAGTACGAGTACTCACACTACGTGGAGGTGCCCGGGGTAACCACGGCCATCAAGACAGCGATCCACGACTACATGGCGGCGAAGTACGCCGGCACGATAACCTACGTCGCCGGCACTCACGCGTCCTTCTTCGCGGAGCTGGACATCGCTACGTCGTAGTGCACCACGACCAAAATCTTTTCGGGGTGACTCTACCAAAAAAACAAGAGGGCCAAACAATGAAAATACTCAGCGTCGGCTTCTGGATCGCCACCATCGTTTACGCCATCGCCATCGACCTTGTGGCCGGGTTCATCCCGGGCCTGGACACCTACCTGAGCCCGCGGGGAGGGATGTCGCAAAGCCCCAGCTCCTACACCTTCTCGCTCGGCGTCTCGGGCCACAGCGGCATAGTCATTGGGATCGCACTAGCCATGGCATGGTTCACGCCACGCCTCTTTTAGCCTTAAAAACATCCCGCTTGAATTCTAAAAATGGGGTGGAAACGGGCAACAATCACCGAGTTTTCGGCGTGCCTGGACATCAACACGCTCGCGCTCGTCTTGAGCTACAACTGGAAGGTTAAAAAAACAAAAAAGGGATTGAGCTTCTGGACAACCAAGGACTTGCAAGCAGAAGAGGAGCGGTACCAGTTTTATGACCAGTGTCGCGAGCGGAGAGAACGGGAACGACTGGAGTCAGAGGAGACTGTCCGAATCATCGCGCTGCAGATGCAGGAATTCCGCGAAGAAGAGGAGCGGCGCCAGGAGGCGCGACGTAGGGAGGAGCACGAGAGGTTCATCGCAAGACCGAGGGGGAGCATAACCCCGGGGCTTTCGGGGCGCGAAGGAGCGTACTGGAGGTTGGGAGTTCAGTAACGGCCGTGCACCCGGTTGTCGGGCCAGAACTGCTTTTGGTCCCGGTCGCGCTCGATCTCGTGGCCGAAAAGCTCCTTCGCCAGCATCCGCTGCAGCTCGAGCGAGCCCCACGCCAGCTTGCTGATCCGGAGCCGCACGCCCCAGGGCAGCCGCTTTAAGCCCGCGGGAAGGTAGCGAAGCCGCAGGGTTTTCACGTGGTCCGGCGCCCAGTGCGAGATGCGTTGGCAGTTTTTCCAGCGTTTAAACCGGTCAAATGGGGTAAAATGGAACAATCTATCGTCGTTAGCAAGGCGCGTCCTGGTCGGCTCGTGGCATCCAAGCCGGGCCGGGAAAACCCTGATTTTGTTTACGTCTACGAGCGGTCGGGGGTGACGGCACAGCTCCCGCCCCCGCCCGTGCAGCCCCCGCGTGTCCACCTTTCGCAGCGGCTGCTCTGGGGGTTGGCTTTTTTCGTCCGAGGAGTCGCGTGGCTCCGAGGCTACTAAAATGTGCTTCATGAGGTCGACCTGGCGCTCCTCAATCGCTAAGCTTAGAATTTTCGACAAACGGTGAAGCTCGTCGGGGTTGTACCGGAGCGCTGCTAGCTCCTTCGGGTTGTTCAGCAGCTGGTCGAGTCTGTTCGTCTCCAGCGACAGCCGGAACCGTCGGTGCGCGTCGTCCTGCCAGATCCGCTCCATACCTTTCGTATTTTTTACTTAGATCGTCCAACCTTTTAATACCCCCGAGCACGTCGCAGGATACCTTGGTGAGGACCTTGATGTCGCTCCGGAGCAGACTGACCTCGGTCTCGACCTTGCCGATCCGCTTCAGCTGGACCATGATACCGGCGAGGCTGGCCTGCAGGTACCCCTTCAGGAACGCGTTGCTGGTGTCGCCGTCGTGGTCCGCGTCCAGCTTGTCCTCGATCTCGCCGAGCCGGTCCGCAATGCCCTCGAGGGCGGTGTCGAAGGCGTCCAGTCGCTCGCCGACCATGTTCTCGAGTCTGGCACTGAAGAATTCCATCGTGTTTGCTCCCAACTACAACTGCTACTCTTTAACTACTGCCCGCCCTTCCACCGGACGGGCTTTTTTCATGCCGGTTCTGCTGCCCCCCTCCCCCTGGGTCGCTCGCCGCTAGGCCTCTAAAGGGAAAGTCCCCTGGACTGTAAAATTCCGGGGGAGCGTTGATCTGTAAAAGTGCCCTGGGCCGCCCCTGACCCCCAGCCCAGAACCCCGAGGAGCCCCAGACAGGCATCAAGCCCAAAAAGGACAATATGTCTTACTCTAAAAAAAATCTTCTTCATTCTTGGAGAAGAAATTAGAGTATAAGAGAATTTTTCCGCCGGATCTTTGCTTAAAGCGGAGGCTTCCCTTCTAGATTCAAACTGAAAGGGAATGGAAGAGCACGTGAAGTCGATTGCGGAGTCGCTGCGAACGCTGGTGACCAAGGGGCTGCCCCTTCTGGAGGTGCTAGCGGGCAAGAAGGCGGCAAACCTGGCGGCGGAGCGGGCACGGAAGGCACGGGTCAAGGCGATGCCGGAGCGCAAGTCCGAGATCGCGGGTGACGGGGGCGTCTCGCTGCGGCACCTCGTCAACCCGGTCTACCCGAACTGGGATGCCGTGGACTGGAGGCTGCCCTACGAGCGGTGGGCGAAGGTCCTGCTCCAAGGTGACGACGGCCTGGCGTTCCTCAAGTACCTGCCGCGAGCATACCGGAAGGTCTACCTCATGAAGGACGGCAAGAAAAAAGTGTTTGCGAAGGGCAACCAGAACCGAGGCATCCAGCTCTACAAGAACGCCCAGCGGCACAAGGTTAAGCAGGAAGAGTTTTTTGAGAACCTGAACGGTGTGGAATCGATGTGGCGGTGGTACGCAAAGCACCTGGGCGCGGTGCTCGAGTGCATCGAGGGCGTCCCGTTCATGCAGCGAGAGCTCGACGGCAAGCCGGAAAACTTCAGGAAGCTTCTCACGCTCGCGATGTGGCGAGACTTCGACACGGAATGGGACGGCGTCCCGCTGTACGAGATCGCCGAGTCGCTCGAAAAGCTGAAGAGCACCAAGGAAAAGAACCTGCACCTGGACCTGACGAACCTCGGGTTTGCGCTCGGACCATGTTTTTTCCAGGAGCTGACGCCCGAGGACCTGGAGATGCAGGCGAAGGCCTTCCGCGACTGGCGCGGGTGTGCGACGGGCGAGTACACCGTCGAGGAACTGAAGAGGGAGGCGGCGGTCCTCCTGACGAAGTTCGGCAGGGCACAGTCCTTGAGGGACGTTGAGCGGCACGACCAGCTCTACTACCGGCTGTGGAAGTACGACCAGCTGCCGCGGGAGCTGTCAAGTGCCCGCTTGAAGCTGCTCACGGTCAAGGAAGTCTAAAGAATGTTGCTCAGAATGTAGGCGCCCGCCAGGCTAGTTACCATGTAGGGCAGCACCTTAATCATCAGAAATTCCTTCCCCATGGTGTCAGTAGTGAAAAACAGCAAGAAGTACGCGATCGTGGGTGGTGCGAACGAGCCCGGAACCGTGAAGAACCCCAGCGCGAGATCCGTTGCCAGCAGGTACAGGAGGAAGCGTGCCATTTTAACCATACGGGTGCGGGTCCTTTTCGTCGTCGATGTCGCGGACGTCGTCCGGGTCTTCGGGTACCCACTCCTCGTCGACGTGCCAGTCCTCGCCCGTCGTGATGATGTTCTGGCGCTTGCCCTCCGGAATCATATTAAAGACTTCGTCGTCCGTGACCTTGGGGATCTTCAGCAGCTCGTGGCGGTAGTACCAGTCGGTGAGCCCGAGGTCGTACTTCATCATGGCGGGGTTCCGTCGCATCCGCCGGCGCCGCAGCACCGTGTACTCGGTGTCGCTCCACTTAGGTGCGAACCCCTTCAGCTTCCCGGTCAGCTGCTCCTTGCGGTTCATCAGCAGCACGCGAACGGTCGAGCCGATCGCCAGCGGCTTCAGGCCCCTCGGCGGCTTCAGGTCCGTGTCGTCGTTGCTGGAGTTCACCACTTCCCGCTGGCTCCGCGTCAGCTGCAAGAGCTGCACCGGGCTCAGGCCCATCCTCTTCGGGCGCCCCTGGTGGTTTAAAGCCTCGCTAATGTCGTCAAGGATCATGCTGGGGTCGTCGGTGACGGTCCGGTAGATGATCATCCGGCGCTGGTACTGGGCGTTCATGCCCTCGATGATGTTGACGGGCTTCCCGGTCACGCTCCGGAGCACGAGCTCCTTGTCGCCGTCGCGGTCCTGCCGGTACCGCTCCATGAGGGGCTGGGCGGCCGCGAGCTCGCTGCCCTTGTCGCAGATGAAGCGCCGGGACGGCACCGGACTGATGCTCGCGAACTCGGTCAGGAACTTCTCGATGCCCTTGCCCACCGTTTCCGCCCGCTTGTCTTCGCAGACGTAGGCCCTGCTGAACCGGGACCACACGTCCATGATTGCTAGCACTGCGAACTTGCCGTGCCAGTTGTAAGGCTCCTTGTCACTAGGGTAAAACGTGTCCGCGGCAATGATTCCAGGACTCCGGTACAGCGTCTTCTCCGTGATGTTCGCGGGCAGCCGCCTCCTGAAGGTGAGCTGGTACTGCTTCAGGGACCGCAGGATGTGGGTGGCGTTCGACCTGCTCACGTTGGCGGCCTTGTCTCGTAGGGACAGCGTGATGGGCAAGATCGTGCTTGGCTTGGCCGGGTCGTAATACAGCAGCTTGACGTTGTCGCGTTTCTCCGCTTTGGTCCAGAGCGGCAGCGGACGGGCCTGGCCCTCCTCGTTCCAGAGCAGCTGCCCGTCTCCAAGGCTCAGCTGGTTGCGAAAATTGCGCGTCCAGGCCGGCATGGGCCTGCCGTAGTGCAAAGCCTCGATGGCGTCCCTGATCGGCTTGTCGCCCGGGTTCATGAACAGGAGGTGTTTCCGTTTGCCGCTCATCGGCTCCCGCCCAATCTCAACCGTCGGAACTGCACCGTCAGGTTTTCCACGGCGTTCCACGATCTTTTGAACACGGTCGGCGGGGCTGTCGAGCCCGAGGACTTCGGCCCAAATGCGCCGCTGGGTCCGCTCCCAGTCGGCTTGGCCGGGGTCGGGCACGGCGGACTCGGGCACGGTTGCCAAACGGCGGCTCGGGCGGCGGCGGCCCGGATGGCGGCCTGCTGGCGGTGCCACACGTCTTTTGCCATTTGCTTGCCGCCGCGTTATTTTCTGGGGCTTGGGGTCACCGAACACCTCCTGCTCGGTCATGCCGGCCCGCTCGGCGATCCGCTTGAACGCACGGTCGACATTGTAGTCGACCCGCTTGACCTGGCGTAGCCGTCCGGACCTACGCATTTCTCCGGTTTCCTTTTAAATAGTATGCTCACGAAAATTACCTCCCTGAAGGCGGCCGACTGGCTCTTCATCGTCCTGTTCGACCTGTTCGTGTTCTGGCTGGGTACGCGGTACGCCGCCGGCTAACCCAAGACCACCGTCAGTCCATTCTTCGCATGTGACGATTTGATTTGCCCCCCACCTGCCAGTTTAGTCACTCCTCAGCACCTAAAGACACGCCGCGTTGCAAAGTGAAATAGAGCAAGCATGAACGGTTTTGTCGAAGAGCTGCGCGACGCGTTTTCCGAACTTGAGCTGGAAGCGTTCGCCGAACTCATACCGGACGTCGGGGAGGAGTTGTCTAGACTGGCTGGTGGGGCGGCGCAAATCGACATCGATGACGATTTAAACCACCCGTGGTCTCTGACCCGCTTGTTGTCGCTCTGTGGCTACGATGAAACGAACCGCGGGAGGACGTACCAGCGTCTGACCGACCGCTTCAGACGCTTCGAGGAGCCTGGCATGATCGCGAGTAGCACGCCCGGCCGCCGCGGGGGCCACAAGTGCGAGATTATCTTCCGAGACATGGAGGCCTTCCTCGTTGCTCTGAGCTACTGCGAAACCGAGAAGGCTTCGAAGTTCAGGCGGCTGCAAGCCAAGTGCACAGCGCTGGTCTTCAACCACTTGCAGCAGAGAGTGAGGGCACTTGAGAACACCAACGGGACACTCGAGACCATAGCCTCTACCTTCCGCGATAAGAACGTCTGGTCGGTCGTGGTGAAGTTGCGGCGGATCGAGCCGAGCAGTGGCACGCGGGCGAGGGCGAGGCTCATAAGCCTGTGCAACACACTGGCTCGGCGCGATCTTGTCGAGTGGCGTCAGAAAAACCTCACGGTGGGCACGACCTCTAGCCAGTACTTTGTCGACGACGAAGCTCTTACTGAGGCCTTGCCAATCATCCAGGACTGGGTTTTCTAGGGGAAAAATTGAACAAACCACGCAGCGAACATGTGACCCAGCGCTGCGAATACCGTGTCGCCGAGCATGTTGATCCAGCCGTCGGCCCGGTTCTTGCCGCCCGGCCAGAGCGGGAACCGGTTGATCAGGGCGATACCCTGCGGCGAATTCTCGGCAAGCTCGAAGGCCGTGTGCAGCAGAACCCACCATATCAGCGGCACCTCCCAGTAGTAGGCACTGACGCCCCATGCGAAGTGCAGGAGGCTGTACTTGTCGAAGAACGCGCTGCCCATTTTACTTTTTTACCGACAGCAAACATAGAGCACAATACCCGCTCCGACCATGATCGCGACCGGCACCACGTAGCTGCCCGGCCCGTTGTTCTCGCCAACCTCGCCCGGCGACCGACCGCTTTCGAGCAGGTCCTCAGCTTGGTCCCGCTCGAGCCCGTTGTCTTGCAGCTCCTTCTCAAAGTCTTCCCCGGCGGCCTCCCCGTCCATTGTCTTGCCGCCGAAGCCACGTGTCTCGAAGCCAGAAACCGCTACCCCGCCGGCCTCGCCCTCGCCGCTGTCCGGGTCGCGTTGCGGGAACTTGACGCCCTGGGTGAGCTCCCCCAGCACGCCGATACCCAGACAGATCTCGGGGTGCCAGTTGCCTGGAGCCTTTCTTTTGACTGCATAGCCCGTGACGCAAGCCTCGCGGAAGCGGACGAACGCGTTCTCGTTGTTCAGGACCTCGCGGACCTCCTCGTTGACCGGCACCATGTCGCCAAACTGCTCGACGACGTGCTCGCCGTAGAGGGCGGTCACCACGACGGCCGCGTTGTCACGCCCGAGACGGCTGACGCAGGCCAGCTCGGCCTGGCACTTGCTATAGCGTCCCATGGCCTTGGGGCCGGGACGGATCCAGACGTACTGGCCCTGGGCCACGGTATGGCCGCCGGCGGTGGCGAATCCCCCGTCCGCCACCGTGCCGTCGGCCCGGTAGTTGTAGGCACGCCGGTGGGTCGCGTCCCCGGCGGTCAGGTCCTTCACCCGCGTCAGCCGCATGTTCCCCGCCTCGTCCTCAATCAGGGCGGCGCTGCCCACGCACTGCACGATGGAGTGCTTAACGTTTTTCAGGTACACCTCGGTGCCCGGGTCGGTGTTGACCGGCGAGTCGAGCAGGGGAGCCCCCTCGA
This sequence comes from Fulvimarina sp., assembly GCA_002700095.1. GTDB lineage: Bacteria > Pseudomonadota > Alphaproteobacteria > Rhizobiales > Rhizobiaceae > Jiella. Next base: position 7,514 of record PACL01000001.1, read on the forward strand.
GCTGGTCCAGCGACAGCCGCAGGTCGCGGATCGCCGTCAGCACCGGCTCGGCCTCGAAGACAGCCTTCAGCCCGGGGCTCGCCGGCCGGACGAACGCCATGTCGACCGTCTGTTCTCGGTTGTGCTTGAAGTTGTAGACCGTGATGTGGCCCTTGCTGGGCCCGGTGTCGGTCACGAACCCGCTGGAGTAGTCCTCCTGAGTCTCGAGGTCCCACTGCAGGTCGTCCTGGAAGTCGCCGAACATCTCCCCGAACTGCGCCTGCCCGAGGTGCTTGGTCTTCACGTCGATCGTCTTGGTCCCGTTGTCAATCTGCACCCAGTCGCCGATCGCATACGCAACCTCGGCGGTGCCCGAGAAGCTGCTCACGGCCTCGGAGATCGCCTTCTCCACCGCCACCGCAGCCAGAGCCCCTACCGGTCCCGCCCCCGCCGCCGCGGCGGTCTCGGTGATGAAGCCGGCCGCGTAGGCACCGCCGAGCAGTGCGTAGTGAGCCGCGACCCCGCTGCCCAGCTGCTTGAGCAGGCCGGTCATGCTGCCACCGCCCTGGCCCTCCAGATCCAGGTCGATGCCCTTGCTGACCTTGTTGACGACCTCCAGAAATGACGCCTCCAGGGCACCCGTGCCCGGCGGCACCTTGCGTACGCCCGAGTCGAAGGCGTTACTGCTCAGGTAGTTGTTGATGATGTTGTCGGAGATGTCTCCGAGAGTCGCCACCATGTTCTGTTGCCTTTTACGAGATGGCGCCTTGAAAAAAAGCACGCGGCTATGGGTTAAAGAGCAGCAGCAGCAAACATGCCGGTTTTTGACTGGGGATATTGGTTCGGCGGCGGGGAAGCAGCAGGCGCAGAGGAAGAGTTCCTGTCCGCGGCCGACCGCAGGGCGATGAAGGCGGTCACCGACCAGATCGAGATGGAGAAGTTCGGGGAGCACCTCGCGGACAACCCCCCCTACGAGCCGCCCGACATCGACTTCAGCTCGGGAACGCGGGCGGCGGGGCAGGGGCGGCCGTCCGCCTCGCTGGGCTACCAACCCGAGTCCGCCTCGTACGCGACCGACCCGACCCTGGCACGGGGGGCCCGGGGCATGGGCGGCGGCGTCCGGGGCAAGGGTGCTAGTGCCCTCATCGGCTCGGAGGAGCACGCGGCCGCC
>PACL01000004.1 GCA_002700095.1 Fulvimarina sp.
ATCAAGATCTACACCAGCGGCGGCGTGCTCTCCGTCGGCGACAAGGTCGGGTGGCGCAATCAGACCGAGGCCGAGATCGCGGCCACCGTCGACGAGGCGCACGCGCTCGGCATGCTGGTCGCCGCGCACGCCCACAACGCAGAGGGCATCGACCTCGCGCTGAAATTCGAGGTCGATTCCATCGAGCACGGCACCGGCATCGAGGAGCGCCACTGGGAGACCCTCATCGAGCGGAGCATCCCGGTCGCCCCCACCCTGCTCATCAACGACGCGATCGCCGAACGCCGCTTCCCCGTGAGCGACGAGGCGTGCGAGAAGGCGCAGGCGGTCGTCGCCGAGCGCGACGCGAACTTCGTCGGCGCCGCGGCAGCCGGGGTGCGGTTCGTGCTCGGCACCGACGCCAACGGCGTGATGATCGCCTTCGGGGATCAGCTGGAGGAGATGCGCCTGATGAAGCGCAGCTTCTCGTGGAGTGCGGAGCGCACGCTCCGCGCCGGAACCTCCGATGCCGCGGACGCGATCCGCATGGGGACCACCACCGGACGCCTGCTCCCGGGCCTCGGTGCCGACTTCGTCGTCGTGCGCGGTCGCCCCTGGGAGGACATCGACACCTTGACCACCGAGAACATCGTCGCCGTCGTCGCCCGCGGTGAGCTCGTGGCCGGCTCCCTGCCGGACTGACGCACCACCTCTCGTAGCCCCCCACTCCGAAGGAGACCCCGTGATCACCCGAACCCGCATGGCCCGCTGGGCCATCGCCCCCGCCGGCATCGCCGTCGCGGCCGTCGCACTGTCGGCGTGCGCCGGCGACACCAGCGACACGGCTCCCACCCCGAACGCCGACCTCCCGCAGGACATCGTCTTCGCCATCAAGGAAGACGCCGGCTGCATCGACCCGCAGCAGACGTCGGTCACGACCGCGCTGAACGTCGGGCGCCAGCTCACCGACTCCCTGCTCGATCAGGACGCCGAGACCGGTGAGATCGTGCCGTGGCTCGCGGAGAGCTGGGAGGTGAGCGACGACCTCACGTCGTACACCTTCACCTTGCGCGACGACGTCACCTTCAGCGACGACACCCCCCTCACGAGCGAGGTCGTCGCGGCCAACTTCGACGCCATCATCGAGCTGGGCGGTGCGGCATCGCTCGCCGCCGCCTACCTCGAGGGCTACACCGGCACCGAGGTCGTCAGCGACACCGAGTTCACGGTGTCGTTCGACACCCCCAACGTCGCCTTCCTGCAGGGCGCGACCACCATGTCGCTCGGCATCCTCTCCGAGGCGTCGGCCACCGCGACCGCCGAGGAGCGCTGCGCCGCGCCCATCGGATCCGGGCCGTTCGTGCTGGACTCCTACGTGGCTAACGACTCGATCGTGATCGATCGTCGCGAAGGATACGACTGGCCGTCCGAGCTGCGCGGGCACGAGGGCGAGGCCTACCTCGAGACGATCACCTTCCCGATCATCACCGAGGCGAGCGTGCGCACCGGCGGACTCACCTCCGGTGAGTACGACGTCATCCAGGACCTTCCGTACATCGACGAGGCCCGCTACACCACGGACGAGTACACCCTGTACGCCAAGGCGAACCCTGGTGTGCCGAACGGCTTCGTCGTGAACACCGAGCAGGGTCTCATGGGCGACGAGACGGTTCGTCAGGCCATCACGATGGGTGTGGACCGGGAGCAGATCAACGTGATCGCCGGATCGGTCAGCGGTTCCGCGCCGACGAGCGTGCTCACCTCGTCCACCCCCGGCTTCACCGACCTCGGCGACACCCTCGCCTACGACCCCGAGGGGGCGGCGGAGCTGCTCGAGGCCGACGGCTGGGAGCTCGGCTCCGACGGCATCTACGAGCGCGACGGCGAGACCCTGACCGTCGCGGTCACCGCCTTCTACGCACAGGATGTGCTCGAGGCCGCACAGCAGCAGCTGCGCGAGGTCGGGATCGACCTGCAGCTGAACATGGTCACCGCCGGCGACTTCTTCGGCGTCATCGCGTCGGGCGACTACGAGATGCTCGGCGCCGGCCTGACCCGCACCGACCCCGACGTGCTGCGCGTGCTGCTGTCGGTCGACTCGCCCTCGCGCTGGGGCATCGTCGACGACGCCGAACTCGAGGCGCTCCTGCAGGAGCAGCGCGAGACCGCCGACGCCGACGCCCGCCAGGAGATCGTCGACGAGATCCAGCAGATCGTCGCCGAGCGCGCCTACGTCATCCCGACCCTCGAGACGGTGCAGCTGCACGCATCCCGTGCGGGTGTCGAGGGCATCGCCTTCGATTCGGCGTCGCGTCTGAACCTGTACGACACCGTCGTCACCTCCGAGTGATGACCTCGCCGGCGCAGCGCGTGGATGCAATGGGCCCGAGACGGGGGAGCGTGGGAACCGTGGCACGGTTCCTGCTCCCCAAGATCGGTCAGGCCCTGTTCGTGGTGTGGGCTTCCTACACCGTGGCGTTCCTGCTCATCCACGCGCTGCCCGGCGACCCCATCCTGGCCGCGCTCGCGGTCCGCGGCGGAGACGCCACCACGACCGACCCCGCCGTGCTCGACGAGCTGCGCGCGAGGTACGGTCTCGACGGTCCGCTGTGGCAGCAGTACCTCGGCGGCTTCTTCGGCATCTTCCGCGGCGACCTCGGGGTCTCGATCGCCACGGGCCTGCCGGTGTCGGAGACGATTCTGCGCGTGGCCGGTCCGACGACCGCGCTCGCCGGCTTCGCGCTCATCGTCGGGTTCCTCATCGCCCTCGCGTTCACCGTGTGGGCTTACCTCGCCCGCCCCGCCTGGGTGCGCAACGTGATCGTGCAGATCCCGCCGCTCGGGATCGCGGTGCCCGCCTTCCTCACCGGTCTCGTGCTCATCACGGTCTTCTCGTTCGGGCTCGGATGGTTCCCCGCCTCCGGCGCATCCGGCTTCGCCAGCGTCGTGCTGCCGGGGATCACCCTCGCCCTGCCGACCGCGGCGATCTTCTTCCAGGTCTTCTCGGCCGCGGTGTTCGACGCCGGGGCGAGTCCGTTCGTGTTCACCGCCAACGCGAAGGGTCTGTCGCAGTCGGCGGTCGTGTTCCGGCACGTGCTCCGCAACGCGATGCTCCCCGCGATCACGATCATCGGACTCCAGGTCGGCTATCTCGCCGGCGGCACCGCGGTGGTCGAGACCGTGTTCTCGCGCGACGGGATCGGCCGGCTCACCGTCGACTCGGTGCTCGCCCGCGACATCAACGTGCTGATGGGGGTGGTGATCGTCGTGGCGACCGTCTACGCGGTGGTGACCCTCGTCGTGGATGCGCTCTACGGCGTGATCGACCCGCGCACCCGCACGGCGCTGGCCGGCGCGAAGCCGATCAGCGCGGCGAAGGAGGTGCGCACATGAGGCTGCTCCGCTACCCCGGCATGATCGTGTCGATCCTGCTCCTCGCCGTCACCGCGCTCGCCGTGATCGCCCCCGCGCTCCTCGCCCCCTACGACCCATACGAGTCGGTGGGCACGATGCGCCTCGCACCGCCCAGCTGGGAGCACCTGTTCGGCACCGACCACCTCGCCCGCGACGTGTTCTCCCGGGTGATCTACGGCGCGCGGCTGTCGCTGTCGGCGGCGGGTCTCGCGGTCGTCGCCGGCGTCACGCTCGGCGCCGTGATCGGTCTGGTCACCGGCTATCTCCGCGGCGTCGTCGACGCGGTCGTCATGCGGTTCGTCGACGTCGTCATCGCGATCCCCGGCATCCTGCTCGCTCTGATCGTCGTCGCATCGCTCGGCTTCGGACCGGTCGCGGTCGGGCTCGGCGTGGGTCTCGGCACCTCCGGGGCGTTCGCGCGCGTCATGCGGGCGCAGGTGATCCGGGTGCGGGCCGAGGAGTACATCGAAGCCGCGCGCACCCTCGGGGGGCGCGGTCCGACGATCCTCGTTCGCCATGTGCTCCCGAACGCCGCGCGACCGATCATCGCCATGGCCGCGCTCGAGCTCGCCCTCGCGATCCTCGCGGTCTCCGCCCTGAGCTTCCTCGGGTTCGGGGCGCAGCCCCCCGCACCCGAGTGGGGTGCGCTGGTGTCGGCCGGCCGCGATTTCGTCGCGACCGCGCCGTGGCTGAGCATCCTTCCCGGTCTCGTCATCCTCGCGGTGGTGCTGGCCGTGAACCGCATCGCCCGATACGTCGGAGGGGAACGATGACGTCTGTGCCGCTGCTCACCGTCCGCGGTCTCCGCGTCGACTACACGACGCCGAAGGGCACGACCGCCGCGCTCCGCGGTGTCGACCTCGACGTCGATCGCGGCGAGGTCGTCGCCGTCGTCGGCGAGTCCGGTTCGGGCAAGAGCACGATCGCGCACGCGCTCGTGCGGCTGCTTCCCGAAGAGGCCACGATCGCCGGAGGCGACATCCGCTTCGACGACGTCGACGTGATGTCGCTGTCGCAGCGTGCCCTGCGCCGCGTGCGCGGGGCGCGCATCGGGTTCGTGCCGCAGGATCCCTCGCACAGCCTCAATCCGGTGCTGCGCATCGGCGAGCAGATCGCCGAGGTCGTGCGCCGCCACCTCGGGCTGACGCCGCCGGCTGCCGCCGCGCGAGCGGTCGAGATCCTCGACGAGGTCGGGGTTCCCGATCCTGCGCAGCGCGCCCGCCAGTATCCGCACGAGCTCTCCGGCGGCCTGCGCCAGCGTGTGCTCATCGGCATCGCGTGGGCGTGCAATCCCGAACTGGTGATCGCCGACGAGCCCACGAGCGCGCTCGATGCCACGGTGCAGCGTCACGTGCTGGATCGGATGCAGGCGATGCGTGCCGCGCACGGCACATCCGTGCTCCTGGTCACCCACGATCTCGGGGTCGCCGCCGACCGGGCGGACCGGATCGTGGTCGTGAACAAGGGGGAGATCGTCGAGCGGGGCGCGTCGGCCGAGGTGCTGGCCGATCCGCAGCACGAGTACACGCGTCGCCTGGTCGCTGCCGCGCCGGGCTTGCGCAGCCGTCGGCTCGAGCCGTCCGGGGGCGCCTCGCGCGCTGTGACCGAGGCGAGCGAGCCTTTCCTGCGCGTGCGGGGACTGTCCAAGACCTACGGATCGACGGGTTCGCCGATCGTGGCCGCCGACGACCTCGAGTTCTCGATCGACCGCGGCACGACCTTCGCGATCGTCGGGGAGTCGGGCTCGGGAAAGAGCACGACCGCCCGCATGATCGCGCGGATCGTCGAATCCGATGCGGGCACGATCACCTTTGACGGCGCCGACATCACCCGCCTGCGCGGCACTGCCCTCCGGCAGCTGCGCCGTCGACTCCAGGTGGTCTATCAGAACCCCTTCGGGTCGCTCGACCCGCGCATGACGATCGGCGCGATCATCGACGAGCCGCTGCGGGCGTTCGGGATGGGCTCGCGCGGCGAGCGCGCATCCACCGTCCGCGATCTCATGGCCGACGTGCGTCTCGACCCGGCGCTCGCCGCCCGCCGCCCGGCGCAGCTGTCGGGTGGACAGCGTCAGCGGGTCGCGATCGCGCGAGCTCTGGCGCTGCGGCCGGAGATGATCATCCTCGACGAGCCGGTCTCGGCACTCGACGTGTCGGTGCAGGAGCAGGTGCTGCAGCTGCTGGTCGACCTGCAGGCCGAGCACGCACTGACCTATCTCTTCATCTCGCACGACCTGGGCGTCATCCGTCAGATCTCGGACGAGGTCGCCGTCATGCGGCGCGGGGTGATCCTGGAGCAGGGGTCCGCCGAGAGCGTCTTCGCCGCACCGCAGCACGACTACACCCGCGACCTGCTCAGCGCGATCCCCGGCGGCGGTGTCGCTGCGGGCTAACGCAGCGACGACGCGACGTCGCGGAGTGCGTCGGCGGAGCGGTGGAACAGCTCGAGTTCGTTCGGCGCGAAGGTCGTCTCGGCGATGGGGCGCGCACCCGAAGCACTGACGATCGACGGGACCGACAGGGCGACGCCGTCGACGCCGTGGAAGTCATGCAGCACGGGGGAGACGGGCATCACCGCGTGCTCGTCGTTGAGGATGGCCTCGACGATGCGGGCGCTCGACAGGCCGATGGCGTAGTTGGTCGCACCCTTGCCCTGGATGACCTTGTAAGCGGCGTTGCGCACGTCGTCGGCGATCTGGTCGAGTTCGTCGACCGTCATCTTGTCGCCGCGGGGGGTGACCCAGTCGAGGATCGGCACCGTGCCGATGGTGGCCTTGGACCACAGCGGGAACTCGGTGTCGCCGTGCTCTCCGACGATGTAGGCGTGCACGCTGGAGCGCGAGACGCCGGCGCGTTCGGCGAGCTTCCACCGCAGGCGTGACGTGTCGAGCACGGTCCCCGAGGCGAACAGGCGCACGGTCGGAAGCCCCGTGGCCTCCTGTGCAAGAACAGTCAGCACGTCGCAGGGATTGGTCACCACGACGTAGATCGCGTCGGGCGCCACGTCGAGGAGCGCCGGCATCATCTTCCGCATGATGCCGGCGTTGACCCCGGCGAGCTCGATGCGCGTCTGCCCAGGATTCTGCTTGGCACCGGCCGTGATGACGACCACCTGCGACCCGGCGGCGACCGACACATCATCGGACCCGACGATGTCGCTCGACCCGGTGAACTGCGTGCCGTGCGCGAGGTCGAGCACCTCAGCCTCGACCTTCGACGCGTTGATGTCGTAGAGCGCGACGTGCCGCGCCGACCCGCGGATCAGGGCGGCATAGGCGGTGCTCGCGCCCACGCTTCCCGCTCCGACGACGGTGAGTTTGGAGTTCTCGATCACGCTCATGAGGCCAGTATGGCCGCGTCGAGGAGCGTTGTGTGGGCCTTTCTCTCGACGTCGAGGAAGGCGCCCCGTAGCCCGGATTCGCGAGCGATCTCAACGTGTCGTAAACTGGTTGGCGGTGACGTGTCCGAGCGGCCGAAGGTGCAACACTCGAAATGTTGTGTAGGTTCACCCCTACCGTGGGTTCAAATCCCACCGTCACCGCCAAAACACCTGATCAGCCCCGGTTTTTACCGGGGCTGATCTGCGTTTGGGAAAGGTGTGGGAAAGCCAACCCGGACGACGTCCGAGCCGCACGCGCCACACGGGGACCGCGGATTTCCGCGAGATCGGGCCTCGGCCAGCAACGCTCCGAGGGACGTCGACTCACCCGTGTTCCAGACCCCACCGTAACCCCTCGCGATCCCTTGTCTCGACAGGGATCGCGAAGGAGCGGCATATGTCCGTGGGAAAGAAGTGAGAAACATCCTCCCCGTGGCATGCGCTCCCTGTGGGCGGGAGCGGCTCTCTCGAGGCGCTCGCGAGGGTGTTCAGTCTTGTCCTTGGTTGTATGCGGTGCGTGCGTTGTGCATGGCGCCGGCGACGTTGTCGAGGTCGTCGTCGAAGAGGTGTCCGTAGGTGTCCAGCGTCATCACGGCGGAGGCGTGGCCGAGCATCCGTTGCACGGCTTTGACGTTCGCGCCCGCGCGGATCGCGAGTGCCGCGGTGGTGTGCCGCAGATCGTGCGGCGTGACGCGGGGGAAGTCAGGATCGGTGGCCTGCGCCCGCCGAACGGCTCCGGCAAACCACCCGTCACGCGAGTTTGGCAGCGCGAGATGATGGTCCCCTGTCCCGAAGAGCAGACCGCTGGAACTCTTCCCGGCGGCGGCGTCTTCGAGGGACGGGGTGAGGAACTCCGGATAGGTGACGGAGCGGGCGCGGTGCGTCTTCGGGGACCCGACGTGGATTCTGCCGTTCACGGTGACGGCGACCTCCTGCACGTGCAGCCGACGACGATCGGTGTCCACGTCGCGGACGCGCATGGCTGTGGCTTCGCCCCAGCGCAGACCGGTGTATGCGAGCAGAAGGACCAGACCGGGGTGCCGAGCGTGTCGGGTGAGGAGATCGACCTGCGCGTGCGTGAGGTAGGCGCGCCGCTGCGGTGACTTCTTCGGCATCCGGATGCCGCGCGCCGGGTTGTCGGTCAGCCGACGGTCGCGGACGGCGACGTCGAGGATCGCCGAGAGGACCCCGTGCGCCCGGATCACGGTGGTCGCACCATGCGACCCGGCAAGGCCCGCGACCCAGTCGCGTACGTCGCTGTGTGTGATGTCTGTGAGCCTCGTGTGCGACCAGGACGGTTCAACGTGCACCCGCCACGCCGATCGCAGACTGTGAGTCGAGGATGGTTTCAGGACGGCGTCCTGAAACCGCAGCCACGCTGGGGCGAGATCTCCGACTGTGACCCGCGCGCACATCGGGTCGGCGTACGTGCCCCGCGCGATGGAGGCTTCGATGAACGCGAGGTACTCCGTCGCGTCGGCGCCGGAGTGGAACCCTCGCCGCGACGCATGCGTGCCGTCTGGCTTGCGGTACCGGACCAGATGGCGGAGTCCGTGGACAGTGCTGTACTCGTGGACGCTTCCCATCATCACCCCAGCGCCCGGTGCGTCAGAACTGTTCCCGACGGCTGCGTCGAACCTGAACGTCGGTGGGATTCGGCCACCGTGCCAGCGGTGCTGAGTCAGTCCATCCGAGACGTTCGGATATCGCCTACGTGCCGGGACTGCTCAACGAAGGCGGGCTGCGGCATCCCGAATAGTCTGTATCAACCATGCTTATGTCTGATTCAGACTAAATCTGCTAGCGTGGATCACGGTCCGAGGTCGCGCTGTGCGCACCTCACGGGGCCCTCGACACCGATACAGAGAGTGCACCGATGCTTCTCGAGCGTGAGCTCCTCCAGTCCACCGGCTTCCGGAATGTGCGCGAGGGCGGTGAGATCACCGGGTTCCAGTTCCGGCTGCGCATGCCGTCGTACCGCGGCATGGCGGCATCCCTCATCGACGGCGTCGCCGTCCGTGTGGGGAGCCTCGTCGACGTTGCCGCCGGCGTCCCGCTGTGGACGCTCCAGGGCAAGACCTACACGCTGCAGGAGCTGTGGGATTCCGAAGGGGTCCGCTGGCCTCTCGAAGACGCCGCGATCGTCACGGTTCCGTTCCCGGGCGGGCTGCCCGACGGCATCCACGAGTTGTCGATCGAACTGCGGCTGCGGATGTCGTACATCCCCATCGAGCACCAGCCCTCGACCTACCGTGTCACGCGGCACATCACGTTGACCTCCGAGGCGGACGGCGGCCCCTTCAAATACGGGATGTCGCTCTACAGCTTCATGCACGATTTCGGCACCGTGATGGACCTCGAGACCGCGTTCGCGCACGTCGCCGACACCGGCGCCACCGGCATCGAGATCCTGGGTGAGGGGCACATCGCGAACTACCCGTCGCCCTCGACCGCGTGGATCGACCGGTGGTTCGAGCTGCTCGAGACCTACCGCCTCGAGCCCACCAACTACGGCTCGTGGATCGACACGCGCCTGCACTCCAGCGGCCCGAACGCCCGTGACCTCACCGCGGTCGAAGGCGCCGCGATGCTGCAGCGTGACCTGCGGCTCGCCAAGACCCTCGGCTTCCGGTTCGTGCGGCCGAAGATCGGCGTAGTCTCGAGCGACCTCGTGCCCCACCCCGCCTGGACCGAGTCGGTCGAGCGATCCCTCGACCTCGCGGCCGAGCTCGACGTCGTCATCTGCCCCGAGATCCACTCGCCGACCCCGATCAAGCACGAGGTCGTCGACGACTACATCGGGCTCATCCAGCGCACCGGCACGAAGCACTTCGGCCTGCTGCTGGACACCGGCATCTTCCAGGACCGTCCGATTCCGCTGAAGCCCGGGGAGCTGCCCGGCCGCCGCCCCGCGTTCCTCGACGGCATCGGAGTGGACCCGGCCGACATCGCGGGCATCGCCGAGTACGTCGTGTTCATCCAGGCGAAGTTCCACGACGTCGACGACACCCTCGAAGATCAGCAGATCCCGTGGGAGCCGGTGCTTCGCGCGCTGAAGGATGCCGGGTACACCGGCTACCTCTCCAGCGAGTACGAGGGCGACCGCGACCCGTGGCGCGCGATCGAGCAGGTGCGCCGCCAGCACTCCCTCATCCGCCGCATCGCCTCGGCGCTCTGACCGCCCCCGAATCCGAGAAGGAAGACCCATGCCGAACGGACTCATCGCCTCCGATAGCCTCCGCGTGCACCCCGACGGGTTCGCGCTGTCGCTCACGATCCCCTGGTACCGCAGCCTCTGGCTGTCGTCGGTCACCTCGATCACCGTCAGCGTCGACGGGGTCGAGGTTCCTCAGGCGGACCTGCGCTTCGAGCTGGGCGACACGTCGTACGCGCTCGACGAGCTGCCCGCGCAGAGCGACATGCTCTGGTTCCTCCAGGCGCACCCGCTGCTGGTCGCGACACGCGATGAGCCGTTCGCGCTCGGCGACGAGCACGAGATCACCGTCCACGGCGTGCTGCGCCTGCCCTACATGCAGATCGCCCCGGGCCAGGACGGCGGCCCCGGCATGTACGTGCCCAACGTCGTGCACCAGTCGCTGCCGCTCACCACGACTGATCGGGATGCTGCGCCCCCGGCCCTCGTTTCTGATGTGCCCGCGGCGCCGGCCGCCACCGGGAGCGACCCCTTCCAGCTGGGCCTCACCCTCTACTCGGCGAGTGCGGAGTTCCGTGCCGGCTGGTACGACTTCGACGGGCTGCTGGATCGCGTCGCGGAGCTCGGCATCGGCCCCGGCATCGAGATCGTGGCCTCGCAGATGGTGCCGACCTACCCCGTCGTCGGCGAGGACTTCGTGGCGCGCTGGCGCGCCGCATTCGACAGGCACGGATTCGACGCGTCGTCGTTCGGCGCGAACCTCGACATGGGCAAGCGACGCGACCGCGACATGACGCCCGACGAGGAGTTCGAGTTCTCGAAGCTCATGTTCGAGGGTGCCAAGAAGCTCGGCTTCCCGCTGGTGCGCATCCAGTCCGCGAAGCCCGAGCTGCTGCGGCGCCTCCTGCCGATCGCCGAGCGCGAGAACCTGAAGCTCGCCTACGAGATCCATGCCCCGATGGGCCCGAACGCCGAGCCGATCATGAAGGTGCGCGAGACCTACGCCGAACTCGACTCGCCTCTGCTCGGGTTCGTCGCCGACTTCTCGTCGACGATGCACAGCATGTCGCCGACCCTGTTGCGCGCGGTGTCGCGCGCATTGGGCCTCGCCCCCCTTAAAACTCCTGGTAAGTCGTAAAGGGTACCCTG
>PACL01000037.1 GCA_002700095.1 Fulvimarina sp.
GCCAGCGCTTCCGGGATGACCAGGTCGTCGTCGGCGAGATAGACAAGGAATTCGCCGCGCGCGTGGCGGAAGGCCGAGAACTGGTTCGACAGCCGCTTGTTCTCCTCCTGCCGGAAATAGCGGATCGGCAGGCCCTCGGCTGCAAAGCGCGCGACGACCTCGCGCGTGTCGTCGGGCGAGGCGTTGTCCGACACGACGATCTCATAGGAAAAGTCGAAGGCCGCCGACGCTTCGCGGATATGCGGAAAGAGATGCTCGAGAAACCGCGCGCGATTGTAGGTCGGAACGCAAAGGCTCATGACGACGCCGGCCGGCCGGCCGGATGGCTCCGACGTCTCGGCCAGTGTGAGCTTTGCGGGATCGACGGAGATGGTCATGGGATGAAATCCTCGGCGGTGGCGTCGCGGGGCGAGATGAGGGTGGGGGCGGCCGGCCAGGCGATACCGAAGGCCGGATCGTCCCAGCGGACGGTCCTTGCAAGATCCGGCGCATAGGTCTCGGAGACGAGGTAGAGGATTTCGCAGTCCTCGCTGAGCGTCAGGAAGCCGTGGGCGCAGCCTTCGGGGACGTAGAAGGCGTTGCGGCGCGCGGCATCGAGCTCGACGACGACATGCGCGAGATAGCTCGGCGAGCCCCGCCTGAGATCCACCGCGACGTCGAAGATCCGGCCGCTGGTCGCGCGCACCAGCTTCGCCTCGCTCTTCGGGGCATCCTGATAGTGCAGGCCGCGCAGGGTGCCGCGCTGCGGGTTGAACGAGGTGCTGTGCTGGGGAAACTCTTCCGCGAGACCCTTGCCGGCGAAAGTCTCGGCGCAGAAGGTGCGCGCGAACAGCCCGCGCGCATCGCTGGCCGGCTCCGGCTCGATCAGGAAGGCGCCAGCGATGGCGGTCGGGGCGAAGCGCATCAGGCGGCCTTCGCCCGGCCGGTGCGCCGCAGCGCCTCGTAGGCGGAAATCTGGCGGGCGGTCAAAGCCCGCATGTCGGCGCCGGCGCGATGGGCCTCGTACCATTGCGCGGTCCAGTCGAGGGTCTCCTCCAGCGACAGCAGCGGTCGCCAGCCCAGCGTCTCGGCCGCCAGCCGCGACGAAAGCCGCAGCTGCTGCGCCTCCGCCGGATGCTCGCCACTGGCCGGAAGCCAGGGCAGGGGCAGCCGGAATGCCTGGCCGAGTACCTCCGCCACCTTCGCGACGCTGGCGAACTGCTCGGGATCGGGCCCGAAATTCACCGCCTGCGGGGCGTTCCCAGCATTGCTCGCCAGCGTTTCGGCCAGCGTCAGATAGCCCGCCAGCGGCTCGACGACATGCTGCCACGGGCGCACTGCCAGCGGCGAGCGCAGGCGGACCGGCTCGCCCCGCTGCATCGCCCGCACGAAGTCGGGGATCAGCCGGTCGGCCGCCCAGTCGCCGCCGCCGACGACGTTGCCGGCCCGAGCCGTGGCGATCGCCGGTCCGCCTGCCGCAAAGAAGCTGGCGCGGAAGCTTGCGGTGACGAGTTCGGCGCAGGCCTTGGAGGCGCTGTAGGGATCCTTGCCGCCGAGCCGATCGCGCTCTTCGAAGGGCCTGCCGGCCTCGTCGTTTTCATAGACCTTGTCGGTGGTGACGATCACCACGGCCCGCGCATCCGGCGCATGGCGCAGGGCCTGCAGCAGGTTGACCGTGCCCATGACGTTGGTCCGGAAGGTCTCCACGGGATCGGCATAGGAACGCCGGACGATGGCTTCCGCGGCGAGATGGAACACCACCTGCGGCCTTGCCTCGGCGACGATGCGCTCCAGCGCCGCCGGATCGCCGATGTCGGCGAGGTGTTGCGTCTGGCCGTCGAAGGGCGCCAGCAGGCCATGCAGCGACGGATCGGTCTCGGGCTCAAGCCCGACCGCCGTGACCACGGCGCCCAGCCGCTCCAGCCAGAGGCTCAGCCAGGCGCCCTTGAAACCAGTCTGACCGGTGAGGAGAACCCGGCGATTTTTCCAGAAGCCGCTCATGACCACAGCTTCCAGGGAGCCCGCCCCGTCCGCCACAGCTCTTCCAGCTGGTCGCGCTCGCGCAGCGTGTCCATCGGTTGCCAGAAGCCGTCGTGGCGAAAGGCGGCGAGCTGGCCCTCCGCTGTCAGCTTCTCCAGCGGCGGGCCTTCGAAGGACGTTCCGTCGCCGTCGATCAGATCGAGCACGCAGGGCTCCAGCACGAAGAAACCGCCATTGATCCGCTGGCGGTTGGCGGTCGGCTTCTCGACGAAGGCCGACACGTGATCGCCCTCGATCTCGACGGTGCCGAAGCGGCCGGGCGGGGCGATGGCGCACATGGTCGCCTTCAGCCCGTGGGTACGGTGGAAGGCGACTTCGGCGGCGACGTCGATGTCGGCGACGCCGTCGCCATAGGTCATCAGGAAGGGCTCGTCCGGCGCAAGGAACGGCGCGATGCGCTTCAGCCGGCCGCCGGTCAAGGTGTCGAGGCCGGTGTCCACGATCGTGACCTTCCAGTTCGGCCGGCTCGACTGGTGGTATCGGATCGTGTTGGCGCCGAGATCGACGGTGATGTCGGAATGGTGGAGCACCAGATTGGCGAAGTATTCCTTTATCTGGTAGCCCTTGTAGCCGGCACAGACGACGAAGTCGTCGAAGCCGAAATGGGCGTAGATGCTCATGATGTGCCAGAGGATCGGCTTGTCGCCGATCTCGACCAGGGGCTTGGGCCGCAGCGTCGTCTCTTCGCTCAGCCGCGAACCGCGACCGCCGGCCAGGATGACCACCTTCATGCCGTTGCTCCGGGGCCACGGGCGGGACAGTAAGTCTTCCGATCGATGTGTCGTATCGTCGTCGGCATCAGCAGATCTTCGGTTTCCTCGTCCGTTGGGCAACGAAATACTCTGCCACCACTTGCCCGAGCCTGATGCCCAGCTCCTCATCTGGTGGCCGGGCTGATCCGGATGGGGCCAGGCGGCTTGGCGTCGATGCGCCGTTTGTGGGCGGTCTCGTAGGCGGCTTCGAGATGGCGGGTGTAGCGCCTGCTATCGAACAGCGGAGCGCTCGCTTTGCCGGCAGCGAGCTTCGCCCGCAGAGCGGCGAGGCGGGCCGGATCCCTTGCCAGTGCCAGCGCCAGCGCCTCGTATTCCGCATCGGACCGGGTGATCATCTCCGGCAGGCCGACGGCGGTCAGGATGCTCGCCGCGACCCGCGCCGCGAACTGTTCGCCGATCCGCGTCACCAGCGGCAGTCCGGCCCAGAGCGCGTCGCTCGCCGTCGTGTGGGCGTTGTAGGCGAAGGTGTCGAGGAAGAGGTCGGCATGGCGGTGGCGGGCGAGATGGGGAAGATGCGGCAGGCGCGGCGCAAAGACCAGTCGAGCCGGATCGATGCCGGCGGCGCTCGCCGCCCGCATCAGGTTGGCCTCGGCGCGGTCCCCCGAGTGCAGCAGCCAGAGCGCGCTGCCCTCGACGGCGCCGAGCAGCCGCATCCAGATCGCGAAGTCGCGCGGCTGGATCTTGTGGTTGGCGTTGAAGGCGCAGAACACGGTGCCGGTTTCGGGCAGTCCGTGATCGCGCCGAGAGGAGGCGTCCTCGGCGATCGGGCGCGTCTCGTCGGTCGGCTGGTAGCTGTCCGGCAGGGTGATGACGGCTTCGGTGTAGTATCCGCGGTGACTGTCCGGGATCAGCACCGGGTCGGCGACGATATAGTCGATGAAGGGCGCGCCCATCGTGCTGGCGAAGGCGAGATAGTTGATCTGGACCGGTGCCAGGCGGGCCGCGAACAGGCCGCTGCGGGCGCCCTTGGTATAGCCGTTGAGGTCGACGGCGATGTCGAGCCCGTCGGCGCGGGCAAGTGCGACGATCTCGGCGTCGGACAGGGCGTGGACGTCGCGGTAGCGGGTGGGCGTCGCGGCGAGCCGCGTGTCGACCGCCGCATCCCGCTTGCCGCCGTAGGAATAGAGCGTGATTGCGAACCGCTCGCTGTCGTGACGCTCGAACAGCCGCAACGTCAGATACATGGTGGCGTGGTTGTGAACGTCGGCGGAGAAATAGCCGACGCGGATCCGTTCGCCGGGTTCCGGGGCGGCCATCCCGGCGAACGGGTCTGCCACCACATGGAAGCGGCGGGCCCAGTTCTCGGCGCGCGCCTTGCAGCGCTCCGGCGCGTCGTCGATGGCGATCAGCGCGAAGGGCTCGACCGCCTGTCCCGCGATGCCGAGGGTGTCCAGATGGGCGCGCTGCGCCGCCAGCCGATCGAAGTCGCAGAGATGGCCGAGCTGGTGGATCACCAGCGCCCGCGCCCGCGCATGGCCGGGATCGATGGCGAGGGCCTTCAGCCCGTGCTCGACCGCCTCCGGCCCGCGGCCGGTCTCCTGCAGGATCGAGGCGACAGAAAAGCGTGGCTCGGCATCTGCCGGCCGGGCGCGGGCGAGATCTTCGAACGCGGTGAGAGCTTCCCTCAGCCGGCCCGCCTCGCGCAGGAGGTTGGCGAGATTGAACAGGACGCCGGCGTGGCCCGGCGAGAAGGTCGCGGCCGCCTCGTAGGCCGCAAGCGCTTCGGAAAAACGGTTCTGAGCCTTCAGCGCGACGCCTAGGTTAGAGAGGGCGTCGACATTCTGCGGATGGATCGCCAGCGCCCGCCGAAAGCTTGACTCCGCCGCCGCCGCATCCTTGAGCGCGAGTTCGGCGGCGCCGACGATGTTGCACAGGGTGACCGAGCGGGGAAAGCGCGCGGCGAGGTCGCGCCCGGCCGCCGCGACGGCGGCATGCTCGCGCCGGTGGTAGGCGGCCTCGAGGGTCTTCAGCGTCTCGACCGGCGGGTTGCCGGTCCGCTCGATGAGCGCTTCGAGAGCCGCCGCGATGCGCCGGTTCTGCGGGAACTGGCCGAGGATCTGCGAATAGAGCTCGGCCGCGGCGTCGAACTCGCCGCGCTTTTCGAGCTTGCGGGCCTTGGCGGCCGCCTGGTCCAGCTGAAGTCGCATCGCTTCCTGATCGTCACGGGAACGGGAAGCGAAGCTTTAGCGGGCGGAACTTGTCCTCGACTGGCCAAACGCAGGTGCCGGTCCCGGTATGGGATGCGCCGGCGCTCGACCGGCCGTCAGTGGCCCCACCGCATGGCGATCGGATCGAGCGGCCGCAGATGGTCGATGAGCTCGGCGCGGGTTTCCGGCGACAGAGGCGGGATCGGATGGCGGCAGAAGTCGGAGCTGAACACCTTGCCCTCGACCATCGCCGCCTTCGCCGCCCGGAAGCCGCACTGGCGGTTTTCGTGGTTCACCGCCGGCAGCAGCCGCTGGTAGCCGGCAGAGGCCGCCGGCCGGTCGCCGGCCAGATGATCGACCACCACCTGCCGGATGTGCTCCGTCACCATCGCCGAGCACATCGTGCCCCGCGCGCCGGCGTCGAGATCGGCGAGCATGGTGATGCCCTCCTCGCCGTCGAAGGGCGCCTCGATCGCCGCGCCGCCCTCGGCGATCAGCCGGCGCAGCTTGCCCGCCGCGCCCGCGCATTCGATCTTGAACAGCTTCACCATCTCGATCTCGCGGGCCATCTTGACCAGCAGCGACACCGGCAGCTCCACCCCCGACAGCGGCGCGTCCTGGATCATGATCGGGATGCCGACCTCGCCGACCCGCGCCACCTGCTCGAAGGTCTGCTCCACCGTGCCCTTCATCAGCGCGCCGTGATAGGGCGGCATCATCATGATCGCGTCGGCGCCGAGATCCTTGGCGAGGCGCGCGCGCTCCACCGCGATCGGCGTCGCATAGTGGGAGATCGTCACGATCATCGGCACCCGGCCGGCGACATGTTCGAGGCAGAGCCGCGTCAGCGTCTCGCGCTCGGCGTCGGACAAGAGGAACTGCTCGGAGAAGTTCGCGAGGATGCAGATGCCGTCGGCGCCCTGGTCGACGATGCAGTCGAGCACCCGCTTCATGCCGGGCAGATCGAGGCTGCCGTCGGCGGTGAAGGGCGTCGGCGCGACCGGCCAGGCGCCGGTGTAGGAGATGGGGCTCATGCCAGATCAAACTCTTCGTGACGAGGGATGACGCGCGGAGCGCGCAGAGCCCCGGCACCGCGGCCGGGCGTCCTCCCGCAGCCGGCGATGGCCGCCGTTCTAATCTGCCGCCATCCCAACCTCAAGACGCGCTGCGACGGGAATGCGCTCCGGCTGGCCGGCCGACACTGACCCGGCCGAACGACGCATGCGATTGCGGCGATCAGACCGACGCTGCGGACCGAGCCTGCTCAGAAGAATGGCAATATTCGCGAGAGTGCATTGGTGGAGCTGAGCGGGATCGAACCGCTGACCTCGTCATTGCGAACGACGCGCTCTCCCAACTGAGCTACAGCCCCATCCACCGATGCGAAGCGGCTTTTAGAGCCTTGCCGCGCTTTGTGTCAACATGCCTTCGGGCCGCCCGAGGAATTTCGGCGGCAGGCGGTGCTTCCCCGCCAGGCGCCGCGAGGCAAGCTCCGCATGCCGCGGCGTTAACGCTGCGGTTCTGCGCTGCTTGCACCCCCGGACCGTCGTGTCTACATCGGGCGGAGCTCAAACCAAGGCACGGGATCAATGCTGGCTGTCACCTTCGTTCTCTACCAGGCGCTGAACTTCTATTGGTGGATCGTCATCGCCTCGGCCATCCTGTCCTGGCTCTATGCCTTCAACATCGTCAATCCGGGCAATCCTGTGGTCGATGCCATCGGCCGCTTCCTCTGGCAGATGACCGAGCCGGTCTATCGCCGCATCCGTCGCTTCATGCCCGATCTCGGCGGCATCGACCTGTCGCCGCTGGTGGTGCTCTTCGCCATCATGTTCCTGCAGTATTTCATCCTCGCCTATATCGATCCGGCCATCATGCGCGCCGGCATCTGAGCCCGGCATCTTGGGCCTGGCCGGCTCGTGAGCGGGCAGCCCTTCTTCCGGGCGGATGACGACGGCGTGCTCGTCTTCGTCCGGGTGACGCCGCGATCGTCGAGGGACGCCGTCGAGGGCGTCATGGTGGACGCCGCCGGCGAGGCCCGGCTGGCGGTGCGGCTTCGGGCCGTGCCCGAGGACGGCAAGGCCAACACGGCGCTGGTGGCGCTCATCGCCAAGAGCTGGAAGATCCCGAAGTCGGCGATTGCCGTCGTCTCCGGTTTCACCATGCGGCAGAAGACGCTGCGGCTCGCGGTTCCGCATGATAGTCTGGTGCCGATGCTTGCGGCGATCGAGGCGGATCGGGAGGGGAAGCGGCAATGAGAGCGCATGTTTGGCAGACGGCACGCTTCGATCAGGCTGCCCTTCGCAAGGCGAGGGCGCTTTGCCTCCTCGCGCTGCCGGCCTTGCTGGCCCTGACTTCTGCCCCGGCCCAAGCCGCCGGGATCGACAGCGCCTATACCAAGCTGAAGCTCGACGCCTGCGCCGTCCTGAAGACCTATGAGGAGGACGGCGGCGTCGACCTGAAGTGTTCCGGCTATCGGGGCATCCCGGTCTTCGTCTCCGAGGGCGACCTGCGCACCACCGTCGCCTTCGGCAAGGACAGTGCCAACGGCGCCAGCTTCGGCCCCTTCAATTCGCCCGGCGAGACGGTGGAGTGGCGGCTCTCGGGCGGCAAGCCCTTCGCCGCGATCCTGCGGTTCCATCTCGATCCCGGCGACGGCTCCGGCAAGACGGTGAGCGTCCTCGGCATCTACACGATCGGCGACGCGGGGCGGGAGAGCTGCCCTGTCGGTTATGTCGACGCCAGCGTCAACAAAAACGCCAACGTCCTCGCCCGCCAGGTGGCGGACGAGGCGGCGCGGGGCTTCACCTGCGATGTCGATCGGCCGCGCTATCATGGCGCGGTGAGCGAACTCGGCGGCTCGGCGACCGCCGTGCGCGATTGAGGCGAGACGCCTTTTGCTGGCGAGCTTCCGGCGCCTCTGGTCCCAGCGCGTGACGCTTCCATCAGCGCCGACGATGCTACCCCCGCCCGGTTGTTGACTCACCGGAAAGAATCTTCGCCAACCGGCTGAACCACTCGCGGCGATTCCCGTTCAGCGAGTCATGAGCACCCCACGCGCCTATTGGACCGGTCACATCCGGCTGTCCCTCGTCTCCTTCCCGGTTCGTCTGTTCGCCGCGACGAGCCCGGCGAGGACGATCCAACTCCACCAGTACGACAAGAACACCGGGCAGCGGATCCGCTACCAGAAGGTGTCGGAAAAGGACGAGGATCCCGTCGAGGCGGGGGACATCATCAAGGGCTACGAATACGAGAAGGGCCAGTACGTTCCCATCGAGGACGAGGAGATCGAGCGGCTGAAGGCCGAGAGCAACCACGTCATCGAGCTGACCCAGTTCACCGACGCCGCGGACATCGACCCGATCTACTACGACCGGCCCTATTACATCGCCCCCGACGAGGACGGCGTGCAGGACGCCTATGTCACCATCCGCCAGGCTCTGCGCAAGGCCAAGAAGGTGGCGCTGGGGCGCATCGTCATCTCGGGCAAGGAACGCATCGCGGCGATCAAGCCCTGCGGCGACGGGCTGATGCTGGAGACGCTGCGCTACGCGCAGGAAGTGCGTGACGCCACGAAGTTCTTCGACGAGGTGAAGGACGATGCCGAGATCGACGACGAGCAGCTCGAACTCGCCCAGCTTCTCATCGAGAAGAAGTCCAAGCCCTTCGACCCGCAATCCTTCCGCGACACCTACCAGCAGGGCCTGATGGAGATCATCAAGGCCAAGATCGCCGGCAAGGAGCCGGAAGCCGAGGCGGCGCCCGACGAAGACGGCGGCAACGTCATCGACATCATGGATGCGCTGCGCCGCAGCCTCGAGCAGTCGGGCGGAACCTCCGGCGGCAAGGGGGCAAAGGGCGCGTCCGGCGCGAAGTCGGCGTCCAAGGCCCCGGCCGCAAGCAAGGCGACGAAATCGAAGGCTCCGGCGAAGTCGTCCGGCTCTGCCAAATCCGCCTCGAAATCTGCGGCTTCCAAATCTTCGGTTTCCAAGTCTTCGACCGCCAAGGGCTCGTCGTCGTCAGACGACGCGAAATCGTCCTCGAAGCCGGCAGCCAGGAAATCGGGTGGACGCTCGAAGAGCTCCAAGGCAGCGTAAGCCATGGCTTCGCTCGACACCTACAACCAGAAGCGCGACTTCGCCCGCACGAAGGAGCCGAGCGGCAAGGCCGGCCGGAAGACCGGCGACGCCTATCTCATCCAGAAGCACGCGGCGACGAGGCTGCATTACGACTTCCGGCTCGAGCACGACGGCGTGCTCCTGTCCTGGGCGGTCACCCGCGGCCCGAGCTACAACCCGTCCGACAAGCGTCTCGCGGTCAGAACCGAGGACCATCCCCTCGACTACGGCTCCTTCGAGGGCACCATTCCCAAGGGCCAGTATGGCGGCGGCACGGTCATGCTCTGGGACACCGGCAGCTGGAAACCGCTCGGCGACATCGCCGAGGGGCTGGAACGGGGGGAACTCAAGTTCGAGCTGACCGGCCAGCGGCTCACCGGCCGCTGGGTGCTGGTGCGGATGAAGCCTCGAAAGGGCGAGAAGCGCGAGAACTGGCTGCTGATCAAGGAGAAGGACGAGTTCGCCAGGCCCGACGAGGATGGCGAGGAGTTTCTGGCGGGCGAGATGACCAGCGTCGTCTCCGGCCGCGCGATGGAGGTGATCGCCAAGGAAGAGAGCGGGGAGGGCGGCGACCAGTGGTCGTCGAAGGCGACCCGCGGCAAGGCCGGTCGCGGGGCGGCGTCGGGACGCCGCAAGGGCGTTGCAAAAGACGGCGAGACGGCCCCGAAGACCGCGGCGAAGGCGGACAAGCCCGCATCCGCGAAATCGTCGGCGAAGTCGGCAAAAAAATCCACCGGCAAGGCCGCCTCCCTCGATGCGCTGGCCAGGGACCATGGCAAGCCGCAGCTCGCCACCCTCGTCGACGCACCGCCCACGGGTGACAACTGGCTGCACGAGATCAAGTTCGACGGCTACCGTCTCCTCGGCCTCGTCTCGGGCGGCGATGTCCGCCTCGTCACCCGCAACGGCCATGACTGGACGGACCGCTTCGAGCGCATCGCCAGGGCGCTGGCGAAGCTGGACGTCGAGGCGGCGGTCGTCGACATGGAGGCGGTGGTGCTCGACGACGACGGCCGCAGCGACTTCCAGAAGCTGCAGAATGCCCTGTCCGGGGAGGCCGGCCCCGAGGACCGCAACCGCGGCATCGTCGCCTTCCTGTTCGATTGCCTGCATCTCGATGGCGAGGATCTGGCGACGGCGCCTCTGACCGAGCGCAAGCAGCGGCTGAAGGCGGCGCTTTCCACCTTGCCGGCGCGCGAGAAGAAGACCCTTCGCTATTCCGACCACATCGAGGGCAAGGGCGACCAGATGATCGCCCGCTCCTGCTCCATGGGGCTCGAAGGCGTCATCTCGAAAAAGGCCGACGCGCCCTACCGAGCCGGCCGGACCAAGGGCTGGCTCAAATCCAAATGCATCAAGCGCCAGGAATTCGTCATCGTCGGCTTCACCAAGGCCGCCGGCGGCGCCCGGGCGATCGGCGCCCTGCATCTCGGCTATTCCGGCGAGGACGGCCTGGTTTATGCCGGCAAGGTCGGCACGGGCTTTTCCGACGTCTCGGCGCAGATGCTGCGTGACCGGCTGGACAAGATGACCCGCAAGACGCCGCCGGTGGAAGGGCTTTCCGCCGCCGAGAAGCGCGGCGCCACCTGGGTGACACCGACGCTCCTCTGCGAGATCGCCTTCACCGAATGGACCGGCGAGGGAAAGATCCGCCACCCCTCCTTCAAGGGCCTGCGCGAGGACAAGCCGGCGACAGAGGTGGTGCGCGAGACGCCCGAGGACGAGGCGACGGCGGAACGCGAGGCCGAGGCCGAGACGGCCAGGCAGCCCGGCCGTAGCAGTGCCGGGACGAAAGCCGCTGCGGCGAGGAGCAGCAAGGCCGAGACGAAGCAGGCGGCTCCCGAGCAGGCCGATGCAGGCAAGGCCGGTGTAAAGTTACCAGCGAAGGCCAAGGCCGCCCGCAGCAAGCGCTCGGGCCAGCCGATCCGCGTCGCGGGCGTTGCGATCACCCATCCGGACCGCCCGATCTTCGACGATCCGGACGGTCCCACCAAGGGCGACCTCGCCGAATATTACGGCAAGGTGGCAGAGCTGATCCTCGCCGACATCGGCGGTCACCCGGTGTCGCTGCTGCGCTGTCCGGGCGGGATCGGTGAGGAATGCTTCTTCCAGCGCTCGGTCGGCAAGGGCTGGGGCGCCGACATCGAGCCCGTCGACGTCACCCATGACGGCAAGACGACGGAGTATTTTCACGTCGACGATGCGAAGGGACTTCTCGAGCTCGCCCAGATGGGCGGCATCGAGCTGCATCCCTGGGCCTCGGCGGTGGACAGGGTCGACGTGCCGGACCGTCTGGTCTTCGATCTCGATCCCGACGAGGGCATCCCCTTCGAGGCGGTGAAGCTCGCGGCGGAGGATCTCGGCAACCGGCTGGACGGCCTCGGCCTCGACAGCTTCGTCAAATGCACCGGCGGCAAGGGGCTTCACGTGGTGGTCCCGATCGCCCGGCGGCGCGATTTCCCGCAGATCAAGGCCTTCTGCGCAGCCTTCGCCGAAAAGATGGCCCGCGACGCACCAAAAGCTTATGTCGCGACGATGTCGAAGGCGAAGCGCAAGGGCCGGATCTTCATCGACTATTTCCGCAACGACCATGCGGCGACCTCGATCGCCGACTACTCCGTCCGCGCCCGCCCCGGCGCGCGGGTCGCGGTGCCGCTCGCCTGGGACGAGCTGGGCGACCTCGATGCCGCGAATGCCTTCACCATGCAGCGCGTGCTGGCGCGGATCGAGGCCGGGGAGGCCTACCCGCGCCCGACCCTGCGCCAGTCGATCACCAAGGCGATGCTGGGCAAGCTTGGGGTCGAGGGGTAGGGCGCCACGCCGGGGGGGGCGCCGCCTCGTCGTCAAAGCGGTCGGTGCCGCCGCGTCATCAAAACAACGAGCCCTGACCCTCCGGCGCGGCCTTCGAGCGGCGTCTGGGCGGCTTGGCGACGGCCGGCTCGGACTTTGGCTGGCGCGATCGCGGCGCGGGAGCCGGTGGCGCGTCGTCGCCCGTCACCACCGCCGTCCGCATCTCGCGGCGCGCAAATTCCAGCGTCACCGCCATGCCCGCCGACAGGTCCGCCCCACGTGTCACCGCGCCGCCCGTCTCGTCGCGTACGATGACGTATCCGCGTTCGAGGACGTTCAGCGGCGACAGGCTCGCGGCCAGTCGCCAGGCGGTCTCGACCCGCTGGCGGCGGGCCTGGCGCTGCAGCGCCTCCGTCCGCTCCAGCCGTTCCGACAGCTGCACCAGCGACAGCCGGGCCGCCTCGCTGCGGGCCCGCAGCGTGTGGGGCTTCAGCTCGGCGGCTACACGGTCGAGGCGCCGCCGCGCCGCGTCGAGTCGCAGCCGCATCCCGTGCTCGGCATGGAGGCCGAAATGGCGCAGCGTCGCGCGCTTTTCGCGCAAACCGGCCTCGAGGGTGGAGGGCACCAGCCGGGCGGAAGCCGAGGTGAACAGCCGCCGCTTCTCGCCGACGGCGTGGCGAAGATTGGAGCCGAGCCCCGTCGTCGCTTCGTCGAGCCGGCGGCGGGGCAGCTGCAGCAGCGCGTCGATGCCGGGCAACGCCCGGGCGAGCGCGGCGAGGCCCTTCCTCTCCTGGTCGAGCCGGCGGGACACCGCGCCGGAGAGCCGCGCACGGTGGCTGGCCAGCACAGCCACCAGCTCGGCGCGCACCGGCACCGCCATCTCGGCGGCTCCCGTCGGCGTCGGCGCGCGCATGTCGGCCGCGTGATCGATCAGCGTCCAGTCGGTCTCGTGGCCGACCGCCGAGATCAGCGGGATCGCCGAGGCCGCCGCCGCCCGCACCACCGCCTCGTCGTTGAAGCCCCAGAGATCTTCGAGGCTGCCGCCGCCCCGCGCGACGATGATCAGGTCCGGCCGCGGCAGCTTGCCGCCGGCCTCGATGGCGTTGAAGCCGGCAATGCCGGCGGCGACTTCGGCGCCGCTGGTCTCGCCCTGCACCCGCACCGGCCAGACCACGACATGGACGGGAAACCGGTCGGAGATCCGGTGGACGATGTCGCGGATGACGGCGCCGGTGGGCGAGGTGACGACGCCGATGACGCGCGGCAGGAAGGGCAGGGGGCGCTTGCGCTCGGCGGAAAACAGCCCCTCGGCCTCGAGCTTCAGCCGCCGCTCGTTGAGGAGGGCCATCAGCGCGCCGGCGCCGGCAGGCTCGATCGTCTCGATCACCACCTGGTATTTCGACGAGTTCGGATAGGTGGTGAGGCGGCCGGTGGCGATAACCTCCAGCCCTTCCTCAGGCTTGAAGGCGAGCTTGGCGAAGCTGGTGCGCCACACCACCGCGTCGATCCGCGCCTTGTCGTCCTTCAGCGTGAAATAGGCATGTCCCGACGAATGCGGGCCGCGATAGCCCGACACCTCGCCGCGGATGCGCACATGGCCGAAGGTCTCCTCGACGGTGCGTTTCAGCGCGCCGGAGATTTCCGAGACGGTATATTCGGCGACGTTGCTCTGCGGGGTCGATTCGGACAGGAGGCTCATGCGGGGTAGTGTGGTGGCGGACCCCTCCCGCGGCAAGACTTGCGCCGTGCCTTCGGGCGAGATCCCTGTCTGTTCCGCCATGCCGGGCAGAGCAGGGCCGAAAGGGGGCTACTCCGCCGCCATGGGGCCGAGCCGCGTGCGCTGAGCCCGCACCAGCCGCGTGTCCGGCAGATGCGAGGGCTTCGCCGCCTTCTCGCTGGCCGGCAGGTTGGCGAGGCTGTCGCGGATGTGCTCGACCAGCGCCGAGACCACCGGGCCGTCCGCCGTACGCGCGCGGATTACGCCGATCTCGTTGTCCCTGAGGCGCGGGAAGCCGTCCTGCTCGCCGAGCACCCGCATCCCGGGCCTGAGGGCACATTCCGGCAGGACGCCGACGGCAAGGCCGGCGAGCACCGCCGAGGCGACGATCTGCGCCGACCAGGACGAGAACAGCACCTTGTGGCGGCGCCCCGCCGCCTCCAGCGCCTTCAGCCCTTCGGCCCGCCAGCAGCAGTTCGGCCGCCCCAGCGCCAGCGGCAGCACCGCCTCCTCATGCACGTCGTGGGCCGCCGAGGTCATGAAATGCAGCGGCTCGCGCCGGACAATCTCCGGAACGGCGAGGCCCACCGTGCAGTCGGCGACGAGGGCGACGTCGAGGCGGCCCTTGTCGACATGGTCGGCGAGGTTGGACGAGGGCTCGCAGGCGATCTGCAGCTCGACCAGCGGATTGGAGCGGGTGAAGCGGGCGAGGATCTCCGGCAGGAAGCGCTCGGCGTAGTCGTCGGGCAGGCCGATCCGCACATGACCCTGGATCGCCTCCTGGTCGAAGGCCGACAGCGTCTCGCGGCTGAGGCTGAGCATCCGCCGCGCATAGACCAGCAGCCGCGAGCCGGCGTCGGTCACCTGGATCGACCGGCCGCTCCGCTCGAACAGCGAGGTGCCGAGCCGCTCCTCCAGCCGGCGGATCTGCATCGATACCGCAGACTGGGTCTTGAACACCTCCTCGGCTGCCTTGGTGAAGCTGCCGGTATCGACGATGGCGATGAAGGTGCGGAGCTGGTCGAGATCGAGCGGACTGGCCATGACGTCATCCATGAACGAAACTGATGTCACACATTACGAACATTCGTTGGCGTGATCAATATCACAGACGTAGGGTGATCAAGTCAGGAACAATTCGGGAGTCGCTGCTGCCCGTCGCTCCAGCGGTGGGAAAAAGCGCTCCCGCTTTTTTCCGACTTCGATGGCTGCGAAAGGAGACAAGCCATGACGATCACAGCGAGGCAGACCCCCACGATTTCCGCCACCGGCCGCATCACTGCCGGTATCCGCGTCCTTGCCACGGCCGCTCGCGCGATCGTCAAAACCGCGCTCAACCGTCGCCGGGTGCACCAGCTCGCCGACATGCCGGACTATGTGCTGAACGACATCGGCATCCGGCGCGACGACATCTCGCTCGCTCTCGGGGCGAGCTGGCGCGAGGATCCGAGCTACAAGCTCGCGCTGATCGCCGCGCACCGGCGCCGGGGATTTCTCGAAGGCTGATCCCGCCACAGCCCGAGAGCTGCGCCCGACCGATGGCGCAGCAGGCTCCGGCCGGTCGTCCCCCGCGGCCGGCCGGAGCCCGTCTCACATGCCAGCGGCCAGACAGATCGCCTTCCCGGCCGCTGCCGGCAAGCCGTCACGCTTTTTGAGGGATAACCCCTCGGCGCGATCAAAGACCGGCCTCGGACGTTTCAGAGCCGCGTCTCGTCCGGATCTTCCCCGTCGCCGGCCACTTCGCCCTCGACCAGCTTGCGGAACAACAGCTTGTCGATGCGCCGCCCGTCGAGATCGACGACCTCGATCTCGAAGCCGTCCCATTGGACGCGCTCCCCGACGGAGGGGATATGGCCGAAGAGTTCCAGCACCAGACCCGCCGCCGTCTGGTATTCGCGCTCGGCCGGGAACTCCATGTCGTCGATCGTGCGCTCCAGCCGGTCGACCGCCATCGCGCCGTCCACCAGCCAGGAGCCGTCCTGCCTGCGGAACGCCTCGGGCGCGTCCACTTCGCCCTCCGGCAGCGAGCCGGCGATCGCCGCGAGGATGTCCTGGGGCGTCGCGATGCCCTCGAAGGAGCCGTACTCGTCGAGGATGATCGCCATGTGGACGCCGTGGGCGCGAAACCGCTCCAGAAGCTTCAGGATCGGCATGCCCTCGTTGACGTAGAGCGGCTCGCGCATGAGGTCGGACAGGGCGAACTTGCCGTTGCCGTTCTTGTGCTGGCGCTCGAGGATGTCCTTGGTCTGGATGATCCCGACGACCGCGTCCTCGTCCGTGTCGATGACCGGATAGCGGGAATGGCCGGTCTTGACCATCTCCTCGATCGAGACGGGCGCGGTGTCGGCCACGTCCAGCCAGTCGACGTCGGGGCGCGGCACCATGATGGAGCGGACGTTGCGATCGGCGACGCTGATCACCGCCTCCAGCATCTCGCGCTCCTTCACCTTGAAGACGCCCCGCTCCGTGCCCTCGGCGATCATCGCGCGCACGTCGTCCTCGGTCACCGTGTCGCTCTCGTCCTCCTTCAGCCCGAAGACCGCCGTCAGGGCGCGGGTGGATACTTCGAGGACGTAGACCACCGGCCGGCCGACCATGGCCACCAGCCGCATCGTCGGCGCGACGAAGCAGGCGACGCCTTCCGGCCGCGACAGGGCGAAGCGCTTGGGCGCGAGTTCGCCGACGACCAGCGAGAAATAGGTGATGACGATGACGACGAGGACGAAGGCGGCGTCGTCGGCGATCGGCCCCAGCACTGGCCAGTCCCGCATCACGTCGGCCAGCGGCCCGGCGAAGACCGAGCCGCCGAAGGCGCCGGCGAAGATGCCGACGAGGGTGATGCCGATCTGGACCGACGACAGGAAGGTCGTCGGGTTCTCGGCGAGCTTCAGCGCCGCCCTGGCGCCGTGGCGGCGCTGCTTGGCCATCTGTTCGAGCCGGCTCTTCTTGGCCGAGA
Organism: Fulvimarina sp.; assembly: GCA_002700095.1. GTDB lineage: Bacteria > Pseudomonadota > Alphaproteobacteria > Rhizobiales > Rhizobiaceae > Jiella. Next base: position 16,524 of record PACL01000037.1, read on the forward strand.
CCACCGCCAGTTCCGACATGGCGAAGAAGCCGTTGAGAAGAATTAGGGCGAAGACGATGGCGGCATTGACGAAGAGCAAGACGGGTTCCGGATCTGGCATGTCGGCCGGCGGCGAATGCCGAAATCGGGGCGACGGAAAAAGGGAATCGGATATAGGCGCGCGGTGGAAAGAGTGACAGGGCGTCCTCATCGCAAGTCGCCATGCCTTGCGAGGGTTCCATCATTTCCCGTGAGCGCCGCCCGGCCTCGCCGAATTACGGCATGGAACCCGTCTCTGGCCGAGGCAGGACCGGACTGGGCGGGAATCGGTGAAGCGGCACGGAAACGCCAAAGGACTGGCATCCGCTCCCGGACCCCGCCCTCGGACCCCGCTCCGGGTGACGCCGCGAGCGGGCGTTTCCGGCGGCCTCAGCCGTCCTTGTCGGCGACCTTGCCGGCTGGGCCGGGCGTGAAGATCTCCATCATCCGCCGGGCATAGTCCTTCTGGAAGGCGAGCGCCGCCTCGGCGAGATCGTCGGAGGCGCCCTTCGATGTCGCGGCCTTCGCCGCCCCGTCACTGGACTTTGCGGCGGAAGCGGTACCGGCAGCGCCGGCAGGAGCGGCATCCGGGGTGGGATGGGCCGTCTTCGCCGAGGTCGTCTCGCCAGCGCCAGGCATGTCGATCTGGAAGTTGCGGGCGAACTGCTCCATCAGCGCGGGATAGAGCCCGAAGAATGCACCCGCGCCCGTCGGATCCGCCGGACGGGCGCTGTCGGCGGGTTTGGCGGTCTCCGGGGGAAGCCACGGAATCGTGCCGGTCAAGGCGTCGCTGAACAGCTTGTTGAGATAGTCCGATCCCGGCATCTGCGGCTGCGGCCGGCGCTGCGGCTCGTTCGACGGCCGGCCCATCGCCTCGACAGCGTTGGCGCTCCGGCGCAGCATCTCGGCCATGGCGCCGGGATAGTTGCCCTCGGCGAGTTCCCGCGACTGGTTGCGGGTGAGGTTCGCCATCATCATCCGCAGCATGGTGCCGATGGTCATGACGGAGATGTTGCGGATCATGATCTCGACCGTGTCCGGCGCGACCCCGCTCGCCACCGAGACCTGCCGCGCCACCGACGACACCAGGTCCGCCGAGCCGAACAGCGCCGTCGCGAGATCCTTGGCCGCCGGGCTGGTCGTCGCCCCCTGCGCCAGATCGGGCGAGCCGTCCCCGATGAACGGCTTGTAGAGCCGCGAGATCTCGCCCCAGGCGCCGGGCACGATCATCGCCCGCTGGAGGGCCAGGGCAAAGGCCGGCGCCAGCGCCGTCGTCGTCTTGCGCAGCTCCTGATGGCTGAGCTTGAACGCATCGGCGAGCCGGTCGGCGCCGATGCCGCTGTCGCTTGCCGTCAGCCAGTCGAAGAAATCCGTCATGATCGGCCCTGTCGGCTGGGTGCCCAGTCCCCGTCGTACGTCGCGAATGCCAAGTGTGGATAAATGGAACGCCGCGTCCCCGCGCCAAGCGGCAGGCGCGCGGAAACTGCCGATTTTTCGGTGTGGCCCCAAACCATCCGTGCGGCCCGCGACAGCGAGCCGCCTCGGCCCGGGTGCCAGTCAGTAGCTCAGATGCTTGAACACCCGCGGCATCGAGCGGTCCCACTGCTCCTCGTAGAGCCGCACCAGTTCCTCGGCCGAGGTGGTGCCACGGGCGACGACCTCTTCGAGCGGGGCGAGGAAGAAGCTCTCGTTGTTGCCCTCGTCGTTCATCCGGCCGCGCGCCCTGAGGCCCTGGCGGGCGAGCTTCACCGTCTCGCGCGCAAGTTCCAGCACCGAGCCGTCCCGGAACTTCGTCCGGAAGCCCTCGCGCGGCACGTCGTTGCGCATCGCCTGGACCTCTTCGAAGGTCCAGTCGGCGGTCATGGCGTCGACGGCTGCGAGCGTCGCCTCGTCGTAGAGCAGCCCGACCCAATAGGCCGGCAGGGCGCAGATGCGCCGCCACGGCCCGCCGTCGGCGCCGCGCATTTCGAGAAAGCGCTTCAGCCTCACGTCCGGGAAGAGCGTCGAGAGATGGTTGGTCCAGTCGCCCATCTGCGGCTCGGGATCGTCGATCTCGCCCTTCAGCGCGCCGTCCATGAACTGGCGGAAGGTGACGTGGGTCGCGTCGTGGTAGCGCCCGTTCCGGGTGACGAAATACATCGGGATGTCGAGGGCCCACTCGGCATAATGCCGATAGGTGAAGTCCTCCTCGAAGACGAAGGGCAGGAGCCCCGAGCGCTGGTTGTCGACGTCGTGCCAGACCTCCGACCGCCAGGAGACGAGGCCGTTGGGCCTGCCTTCGGTGAAGGGCGAGTGGGCGAACAGCGCCGAGGCGACCGGCTGCAGCTTCATGCCGACCCGCATCTTGCGGCGCATGTCGGCTTCGCCCGAAAAGTCGAGATTGACCTGGATCGTCGCCGTGCGCAGCATCATGTCGAGGCCGCGGGTGCCGACCTTCGGCATGTAGCGGCGCATGATGTCGTAGCGCGACTTCGGCATGATCGGCGTCTCGGCGAGCGTCCAGCTCGGCGACGAGCCGATGCCGAGGAAACCGATGCCGAGTTCCTTGGCGACGGCGCGCACCTCGGCGAGATGGGCGTTGGATTCCCGGCAGGTCTGGTGGATCGTCTCCAGCGGCGCGCCGGACAGTTCGAACTGGCCGCCGGGCTCCAGCGAAATCGCCCCCTGGCCGTCGGCGCCGTAGAGGCCGATGATCCGGCCGTCGTCGACGATCGGCTCCCAGCCGGACAGCGACTGCATGCCTTCCAGGATCGCGCGGATGCCGCGCTCGCCCTCATAGGGGACCGGCGAGAGGTCCTCGACATAGTAGCCGAACTTCTCGTGTTCGGTGCCGATTCGGAAGTCCGAGACCGGCTTTTCGCCGTCCTTCAGATGTCCGACCAGGCCCTCGATCGAGGCGACGGGTGTCAGATCGGTCGTGTCGCGCGCCATTGTTCTCGTTCCATTCGTTGCGCAAGCGCCGTCGCTCCGGCGCGCGGAACCGGCCATTCCACAGGACCGCGTCGTGCCCCGAATTTCCGTCCGGCGCAAGATTGCATCGGTTGACGGTGCGGCCAGCGAGCGAGTGCCGGGCGTTCAGCCCGCCGATTCCCAGTCCCCGATCGTCGCCTGCACCACCGCCAGCGCCGCTACGGCGGCGGTGTCGGCTCGGAGGATACGGGGCCCGAGCGAGATCGCCGTGACGTTCGTCTCGGCATGAAGCCGGGTCCGCTCCTCCACCGAAAATCCGCCCTCCGGCCCGATCAGCAGCGACAGCGGCCCTTTCGGCAGCCTTGCCAGCGTCGCGACCGGGCTCTCGGCATCCTCCCGCTCGTCGCAGAAGATCATCGGGCCGTGCGGCCGATACGCCTCCAGCGCCGCGTCGAGCTTCAGCGGCTCGCGGCAGTCGGGAATGGTCAGGATGCCGCATTGCTCGGCCGCCTCGATGGCGTTCGCCCGCATCCGCTCGACATTCACCCGGCTCGCCTGGACGTGCTGGGTCATCACCGGCTGCAGGATGCCGGCGCCCATCTCGACGGCCTTCTGCACCATGTAGTCGAGCCGGGCGTGCTTCAGCGGCGCGAAGAGATAGGCGAGCATAGGCGCCGGCGTCTGTTCGCGCAGCCGTTCCTCCGGCACGAGATCGGCCTTCTTCTTGGCCGTCTTGTCGATCCGGCAGCGCCATTCGCCGTCGCGGCTGTTGAAGGCGACGACGCCGGCGCCTGCCTCGAGGCGCATGACGTTGAGAAGGTAGTTCGCCTTGGCCGGGTCGAGGGAAATCGCGGTGCCGGCGGCGAGTTCGGCCTCGACGAAGAGGCGCGGGCTCCTGAAATCGTGGTCGGGCATTTCGTCTCGCTCCATCCCGCAGCGCAACCGAAGCTGCGGCACACCGTTGTCGGCGCAAATCACTCACGTCATCCGAAAGGACGTTTCATGGATTTGCAGATCAGAGACAAGGTCGCGCTGATTACCGGCGCGACGGGCGGCATGGGCTTTGCCACCGCGAAGATCCTCGCCGAAGAGGGTTGCAGGCTGGTCCTGTCCGACCTGAAGATCGACCAGCTGGAAAAGCACGCCGCGTCGCTTCCGACCGAAGTGCTGTGCATCGCCGCCGACGTGACGGATCAGGCCGACGTCGACACGCTGGCCCGCAAGGGGCGCGAAAAGTTCGGCGCGATCGAAATCGTCGTCCATACCTCGGGCATCACCGGCGCCAAGGGCGACCCGCTCGAGGTGACCGACGCGGACTATCTGGAGGCCTGGCAGATCGATTTCATGTCGGCGGTCCGCATGGCCCGGGCGACCTTCCCGGCGATGCGCGAGAAGGGCTGGGGCCGCTTCGTCTGCATCACCTCCGAAAACGCCGTCCAGCCCTATTGGGAGGAGGCGACCTACAACACCGCCAAGGCGGCGCTGGCGGCCTTCGTCAAGAACCTCTCCTACGAGGAGGCCAAGCACGGCATCCTCTGCAACACCGTTTCGCCGGCCTTCATCGAGACCGACATGACCGACGGCATGATGGAAAAGCGCGCCAAGGAAATGGGCGTCTCCATGGAGGAGGCGGTGACGAGCTTCCTCGACGAAGAGCGGCCGGGCATCGCTCTGAAGCGTCGCGGCCGGGTCGACGAGGTCGCCGCGGCGATCGCGCTGATCGTGTCGGAACGCGGCTCCTTCATCAACGGCTCCAACTTGCGGGTCGACGGCGGCTCGGTCCAGGCCGTCCAGAACTGAGGTCCTGCCGATCCGCGGTGCGTCATGAAACCGTTAACGCGCTGCAACAATCCTCTGCGAGAAGCCGGCAGCCCCGCACATGACGTCGCGGGGCTGTCTGTTTATTCGAGGATGCGGCGATGAAGTGGGTGATTGCGGCGGCGATGACGGTGACGGTGCTCATCGGGGGACTGGTGGCAGCGGCAAGGGCCGACGACGCGGCGACGGCCGTCGGCGACCGGTTCATGGAGCTGACGCGCGGTAGCGAGTGGACCCCCGCCGGCCAGACAGCCGTCGGGTTCGACACCTTCCACCCTCAGGGCATGGTGAAGATCGGCGACGACTTCTACGTCTCCTCCGTCGACATCATCCGAAAGCCGGAGAAATACGAGACGCCCCGCGACGGCAAGGATCGTGATGCCGGCAAGGGCGAGGGCCATGTCTTCAGAATCGGCCCGGACGGCGAGCTTCTTGCCGACCTGACCCTCGGCGAGGGGATGATGTACCACCCCGGCGGCATCGACTATGACGGCCGCTACATCTGGGTCCCGGTGGCCGAATACCGGCCGAACAGCCGGACGATCGTCTACCGTGTCGACCCGAAGACGATGACGGCGGAGAAGCTGTTCACCTTCGCCGATCACGTCGGCGGGCTTGTCCACGACACCCGAACGAACACGCTGCACGGCGTCTCCTGGGGCTCGCGCCGGCTCTATGCCTGGCCGCTCGGTGACGACGGCAGGCCGGCGAATGCCGACGTTGCTTCGGCGGAGCTGCGCGTGATGAACCCCGCCCAGTACATCGACTATCAGGACTGCCATCATGCCGGGGCGTCCCGCATGCTGTGCGGCGGGCTCAACACCTACCGGACTGCCCCGGACGCCGAGCCGTTCCGCCTCGGCGGGCTGGAACTCGTCGACCTTTCGGACAACCGTCCGCTCTGGCAGCTGCCGGTCGAGCGCTGGGCGCCGTCGGGCCTGCCGCTGACCCAGAACCCGTTCTTCGCCCAAGCTCGCGGGGAGGGCCTGCGCGCCTGGTTCATGCCCGACGACGACCGTTCGACGATCTTCGCCTTCGACGTCGCGCCGAAGCCATAGTCGCACGGATGGTTCGGCCCATCGGCTTGCCGCAGCCGACCGGCGGGCCTATCACGCTGCCCGGGATAAACCCCAGACGCGGGTTCGGAGATGGCCCCGGCGACCGGCCGCGGGCTTTGTATCGGAGGGCAGGGACATGGCGATGGAGATGCGGCGCGCGACGACGGACGACCTGCCGGCAATCGTCGCGCTCCTTGCCGACGACGTCCGGGGGCGCAGCCGCGACGATCCGTCCCTGCCGCTCGATCCGGCCTATGAGGAGGCCTTTGCGGCGGTTGACGCCGACCCGCGCCAGCTTCTCGTCGTCGCCGTGCTGGACGGCGCCATCGTCGGGACGCTGCAGCTCTCCTTCATCCCCGGCATCGGTCACAAGGGCGCCTGGCGCGGCCAGATCGAGGCGGTGCGGATCGCCTCGCAGCTGCGGGGCCAGGGGCTTGGAGGAGAGATGATCGCTTGGGCGGTCGACACCTGCCGGAGCCGCGGCTGCCGCATGGTGCAACTGACCTCCGACAAGACCCGGCTCGACACCCACCGCTTCTATGAACAGCTCGGCTTCGAGCAGTCGCATCTCGGCTTCAAGCTGACGTTCTGATCCCTTCGGGACGAGGAACTGGAGCATCGACGGCGACGCAGGCGAACAGGCCGCCCGCGACCGCTTCCTCGCCCTTGCGCGTCACCCGCAGCGCTCGGCTTTCCTTGACCCGCACCACCCAGGCCTCGCCCTCGGCATGGGCGAACAGAGCCGCGCCGAGCCGCCCGCCGATGTGGTAGCGCCGCTCGCTCCAGTCGAGGCAGCAGCGGCAGGGCGGCCGGCGACGGCCCGCCGCCTCGCCAAGGGCGAGCCCGAGCCGGTCGAAGAACGCCATGCCCAGATCGGTGATCGAGCCGCCCTCGTCGGAAAGGACCACCATGCCGCGCGCCTCGAGCAGCTCGGCGAGGTCCACCGCGAACCGCCCGGCCATGTGGTCGTAGCAACTGCGCGCCCGCCGCAGCGCTTCGTCGCGAGGGCCGACGGGCCGGTGGCGCGCCGGCCCGAGGTCGGCCGCCCCCATCAGCGTCTCCAAGATCTCGGCGACCCGCGGGCCCGCCAGCCTGAAATAGCGGTGGCGTCCCTGCTTGATCCCGACGATCAGCCCGGCATCCACCAGCTTGGCGAGATGGCCGCTGGTGGTCTGGGCGCTGACACAGGCGTGGAAGGCCAGTTCGCCGGCGCTGAGCGCCCGGCCGCCGGTGAGCGCGCAGAGGATGTTCGCCCGCGCGACGTCGCCGATGAGGCTGGCGGTGGCGGCGAGCGTGACGGGAGAGGCGAGGCTGGTCATGAGGCAAGGCTAGCCCGGAACGACCGCCGAGCCCAGCGCCATCGCTTCGGCCTTCGTCGAAGCATCCGCCCGTCCCAAGCCGCTATCGCTCGTCCCTCGGTAGCAAGCCAGGAGCGGATGATGACGGACGAGATCTTTCGACACTCCGGAAGGCACGGGCCAACCCCGCCCGGCCGCGCCGCGAGGCCTGTCGGTGCGACCGTCTCGGCGACGGTCGCCATCCTGTGGACGCGGACCAGAAGCCTGCCCGGCGCAGCATGTCGCCTCCTGAGCCGATGGGCCTGCCGCCGTCGCAGCCGCCTCGACCTCGCAGAACTTTCCGACCGCCAGCTGCGCGACATCGGCGTCGCCCGCGACCTGGCGCTGGAGGAGGCGCGCAAGCCGTTCTGGCGCTAAAGTCGCGGCGACTGGGATCATGGAGAAGTCCAGCCAATGGGACCATGCATCGAGCCCGCGCAGTGCCCTGCGCTGCCTGCGCGGAGCAGGTGTCAGTCCGCGATGCGCATCGCCTCGATGAAGCGCGGGGTGTTCTTCGCCTCGACATCGGCCTCGCGCACCAGCCCGTCGAAATGCCGCGTCAGCTCGAGCACCTGCCGGCGTTCGGCGAAGACCAGGTAGAACCGACCGACATAGACGCTCGCCTGCAGCGGGCCGAAGATCGTGACGGGGGCGGAGAACACCTTCTTGCGGTCGAAGAGATAGAGCCGCAGCGACGGGTAGAGCTCGTCGGTGAGTTCGGCGAGTCGCCTTAGCTGTGCCCGCCGCTCGCCCGCGCCGAGGCCGCGCCAGTAGCCCTCGCCGGCGGCAAAGCTCTCCAGCGTGTCGAGCGGCATGGCAATCTCGTAGTCGGTGTCGGGGGCGCGCAGATAGGCCAGCCGGTCGCGCATGTCGGCGATCGCCTGGTCCGACGTCCGGCCGACGAAGTCGCCATATTCGAAGCGCAGCACGTCCTCCGATTTGAGCATGTCGGGCAGCGTCGCCGGGACATGGCGGATCTTGTAGCCGCGTGCCTCCTCGTGCCAGCGGAAGATCCGCTCGTCGGAGGGCGCCCGCGCCGCCTCCTCCATCCGCATCGCCGCCTGCAGCACGTCGGCGCCGCGCTCGCGCCGGTCGGTCAGGCCGAGCAGCCAGTCGCAGGATACCGCCAGCGCGCCGGCGCATTCGGCGGCGAACTGGGCGTTGGGCAGCCGGCCGTCCTCGGCCGAGAGCGCCAGCGACACCGTCGAGCGATCGGCGCCCGTCGCCCGGGCAAGGCCGCTCTTGGTGACATTGGCGGTCTGCATCGCCGCGGCCAGCCGGTCGCGAAAGAGGCGGGATCGGTCGCGCTTGTCCATGGCCATCACGTGAGAAAAATCACGAGATAGGTATCTTATCGCGGATCGTGATCCCTACAAAGAAAATTCTCGGACTGCCCGGCAGACGGCCATTCGGCTAAGGATCGGGCCGTCACAGAAGCGAAGGGCGGGCCGCATCTGGCATGCCAGCGTCTCCCGCCCACTCGGATGCATCCGGCGCGAGGCGCGCGGCGAACCCGCCGCTCTCGGAAAAGCCCCGCCGTCACAGTCAGGAGTTTTCCATGGAAACCCGCAGGAGAAGCTTGGCCAAGGCCGTGTCCTGGCAGGTCCTCGGCATCGTCACGATGCTCGTTCTCGGCGTCCTCTTCACCGGCTCGCTCTCGTCGGGCGGCGCGCTGGCGCTTTTGTCCAGCCTCCTCGGCTTCGTCTCCTATCTGCTGCATGAGCGTGTCTGGGCCTCGATCGGCTGGGGGATGGCCGGGACCTTGTCCCGAACGGGCGCCGAGACCAGTGCCGGAGCCGGAAGGCCTCGCCGCCCCGTCGCCAGCAACGCATCCCGCGCGTCCTCGTGAGCGCGGAGGCACCGAAGCGAGCCGCCGGTCGAGGGGGCCGCTGCCGGTCGAAAATGCTCGGCGCATGAGCCTTCGATGCCGTTGAGTTTCCGCCGGCGCCCGTCGCGCGGAGGCGCCCCAACACCCCGCAGTTCTTGCAAGCTGTTGTTTCGGAAAAGCTTGCCCAAATCCAACGCGCGGCGCGAAGGCGCTCGCCGTGTTCAGTCAGGCGTTCGCGAGGCAACGCCTGCAGGATTCTTTAGCCTTGGTCTTTAAAACGATCTTGGCATTTCGTCTCCATCAATGAACCATCCGTCGATCACGACGCTCCGACAGCGGAGCATCTCCGGCAATGTTCCTGATGCAGAGGAAGGCGACCCCATGGACTCCAACAAACGAAGCCTCGCGAAGGCGGTCTCCTGGCAGATGGTCGGGCTGGTCACCATGGCGATCCTCGGCGACGCGTTCACCGGGTCGTTCTTCGCCGGCAGCGAACTCGCCCTGACCTCCTGCGCCGTCGGCTTCGTGATGTATATCCTGCACGAACGGGTCTGGGCCGGGATCCGCTGGGGCCTCAGCAAGGCATCGGCCGCCGCTTCGCTGGCTCGCTGACCCGGTCAATCAAGGCTGAAGCACCGGCTCGCCGGGCTTGGCAGCCTTTGGAGACGAGCGGCCGTTCCCGAGGCCGCTTTGATCATCCGGAGCCGGGCACAAAAAAAGGCGGCCGAAGCCGCCTTTGAGTCGCATCAGAGTTTCGGAGTTCGGCTTACTCGGCCGCGGCGGTCTTTGCCGCTTCCTTCTCGGCCTTGGCGCGGTCGCGCTCGGCGGCGGCGATCTGGCGGGCGTCGTCGTTCAGCTTGCGGGCGCGCACGTTGGTGGCCTCGACGATACGGGCCGACTTGCCGCGGCGATCGCGCAGGTAATAGAGCTTGGCGCGGCGAACCTTGCCGCGGCGCACGACCTCGACCGAATCGAGCATCGGCGAATAGACCGGGAAGACGCGCTCGACGCCCTCGCCATAGGAGATCTTGCGGACGGTGAAGTTCTCCTGGATGCCGGCGCCGGAGCGGGCGATGCAGACGCCTTCATAGGCCTGGACGCGGGTGCGCGTGCCTTCCGTGACCTTCACGTTGACGCGAACGGTGTCGCCGGCGGAAAATTCCGGGATCGTGCGAATGGCTTCGATGCGGGAGGCTTCAGCGGCCTCGAGTTCCTGGATGATGTTCATGGCATAGCCTCAATTCGTTTCACGCCGGGGTATCTTGCAACCCGACATGGCCGCCGTGACGGTCAGGTTATTCTGAGGAAATCGGGTGCGCTCATATACGCGTTTCGCCGGTTTGTCACTAGCCGGGTCCTCAGTTTTCGCCGGGCGGGGCGCTTTCATGCTCCCGGCACCGGGCGCTTTCATGACAGTCCGGCGAAGCCGACGAGGATGAGCGAGACCGCGGCGCCGACCCACAGGGTGAAGGCCCGGTTCCAGACCAGCCCTACCTTCAGCGCGCTGACATGGCCCAGCCGGCCGACCAGCAGCGTCGTCGCGGTGAAGGGGGAGGTGGCCCCGGCGAGCGCCCAGCCGGCGGTGACGGCGGCGACGAAGAGGTTGGGCGACAGGCCCAGCGCGTCCGGCGCCGGCAACAGCGGCGCCAGCATCGAGACCGAGAGAATCGGGTTCATGCCGAGCTGGCCGAGCAGCGGGATGATCCACACCGGCGCGACGAGGACGAGCCAGACCGGCACGCCGGAGAGGTCGAGGGCGTGGCCGACGGTGAGCGGCTGGATCAGCGCGGCGCCCAACGTGCCGATGATGCCGGCCATGACCAGCAGCACGAGTTCGGAGCGATAGGAGGGAAGTTCGACCAGGGACAGCCGCTTCAGCCGGCGAAGCGTCTCGGCGGCACTGCCCGATTCGCTGGCGATCCAGCCGATCGAGATCACCGGTACGAACAGCATGACGACCGCGATGATCCGCAGCCCCGTCAGATATTCGAGGATGCCGACGCCGGCGAACAGGAGCACCAGCAGCGTCAGCAGCGGCGCCAGGTCCCGCATGCTGCCGATCGGCGTCTGGCGCGCCGGCGGCGGGGCGCTGAGGGTCGGCTTGAAGAGCGTGTCGAGGGCCCAGCCGGTGACGAGGAAGACGAGGGCGAAGAGGATCGCGTAAGGGGCCGTGCCGCCCCAGCTGGAGCCGGCGACGACCGAGGTGGTGATGGCGGTGGCAAAGGCCAGCGGCGACCAGCACAGCGACGCGCAGAGCCCGCGCTGGACCGCCAGCAGCATGCGGCGGTTGCGGATCTCGCGGATCTCCTCGTTCTTCTCTTTCCCGGCGATCGCCTCGGTGAGGCCGCCGAGAAGGGTGATCGAGCCGTAGTTGAGGATCAGCGCGAAGAGGTGACCGCCGATGGTCAGCGCCATGTAGCGCTTGCCCGGCGGCTGGCTGGCGAGATACTGGCCGCAGCGCTCGATCGCCGGCGAGGCCGAGGCCGGGGTGCGCAGGCTGGCCAGTGCGATGAAGAAGGTGGCGATGAAGGCGCCCTGCGCCGCAGCCTCGCCGAACACCGCCGGCCAGTCGTCGCGGAGGGCGACGGTGAGGCCGGCGAGGACGAGGCCGATCGCCACGAACGCCTTGCGCGACCAGCTGGTGAAGGGCGTCGCCACGGCGAGGAAGGCGACGAGGCCGCAGGCGGCCGCCAGGGCGCCGATCTCGGAGCCGAGCCATTCGCGAACGATGACGGCGACCCCGATGAAGACGAGGAGGGCGCCGAGGATTTTGTCGAGCACGGGCTGAACCAGTCGGGCGGGGGAGAGGACGCTGAGGTCCGGCGCGGGTCGGAGAAGCGAAGGCAATCGAACATAACGCCGACGGCGGCGGACGCAAGAATTGCGCTCGGCTCCTTTTAAGCGGGGGCCGCGTGTCGAGCGGGGGCCGCGTGCTTCGCCTGCCCCGCACCCGGCTCTGTCGGCGGCGGGACGGGGCCCGGCAGCGATCCGGTGCGGTCCTCGCGACGGCACGAATTGCGATCGTCCCGCGCCGGGGCTATCACGCCGCTCATGCAGCTGACCGTCGCCGCCTTCTATCGCTTCCTGCCCCTCGACGACCTCGAGGCCCTGCGCGCCGCGCTCCTCGCCTTCTGCCGCGAGCGGGCGTTGCGCGGCACCATCCTGATCGCCCCGGAGGGCGTCAACGGGACCGTCGCCGGCGAACCGGCCGCGATGGCCGAGCTGCGCGCCGAGCTCGCCCGCCGCTTCGCCCTTTCCTCCGAGCACCTGCGCATCTCCTCAGCGTCCGACTGGCCCTTCGCCCGCATGAAGGTGCGCATCCGACCGGAGATCATCACCCTTCGCGACGAAGCGGGCGATCCGCTGGCGAAGACCGGCGTCCACGTCGCGCCGCAGGACTGGAACGCCCTGATTTCGAACCCCGACGTCCTCCTCCTCGACACCCGCAACCGTTACGAGACGAAGGTCGGCGGCTTTGCCGGCGCGGTCGATCCCGGCATCGACCAGTTCACCGACTTCAAGCGTTATGTCGAGGAAACGCTCGATCCCGCGGCGACCCCGAAGGTGGCGATGTTCTGCACCGGCGGCATCCGCTGCGAGAAGGCCTCGGCCTTCATGCTGGAGAAGGGCTTTGCCGAGGTCTATCAGCTGAAGGGCGGCATCCTGTCCTATCTCGAACAGGTGCCTGAGGCCGAGAGCCGCTGGCAGGGCGACTGCTACGTCTTCGACGGCCGCGTGGCGCTGGGGCATGGGCTGACGGAGACGGGTTGGACGGCCTGCTTCGGCTGCGGCGCGCCGCTGTCTGAGGAGGACCGCGCGGCGCCGGAGTACGAGGAGGGCGTCGCCTGTCCGGCCTGTGCGGGAACGAAGAGCGACGAGGAGATCGCAGCGCTGCGCGAGCGGCACGAGCGGATGATGGTTGGCGAGGGGTGAACGGCGTCTCAGGCGGTGCGATCGCTACACCCGCCTATGTCGCGCCCTTGCGCACCCCCTTCTGCCCAGCCGCCTTCATCACCCAGAAAGGCTCCCCCACATCCATCACCGAGGAGGGTGCGCCACCGCATCCATCACCGACCGGTCGTGCCGGGACGGACGAGAGAAACCTACTCCTTCTTCCCCCCGAACGGCTCCAGCGAGTGGCGTTTGATCAGGCCGATCTGGGTCATCATGAAGACGAAGGTGATCGGCATGATGCCCCAGACCTTGAAGTCGACCCAGGCGTCGTCGGCGATCTGGCCCGGCCCGTAATAGGCGTCCGCGGCCTTCCAGACGACGACGTTGACCACCGCCAGGAAGACGAAGAACAGGCCCCAGCGGAAGGTCAGCTTGCGCCAGCCCTCGTCGTCGAGCTTGAAGGCCTGGTCGAAGACGTAGCCGAGGAATGATTTGCCGAAGAACAGCCCGCCGAGGAGGACGGCGGCGAACAGCGCGTTGACGATGGTCGGCTTCAGCTTGATGAAGGTCTCGTCCTGCAGCCAGAGCGTCAGCCCGCCGAACACCAGCACCACGGCGCCGGAGACCAGCGGCATGATCGGCAGGGTGCGCGTCACCGCCCAGGAGACTGTGAGGGCGATCACCATCGCGCCCATGAACAGCGCGGTGGCGATGAACAGCGGCCCGCCCAGATCGCCGAGCAGCGGAAAGGCGGCGGCCAGATCCTCGCCCCGCGAATTGGCGAAGAAGAAGACCAGCAGCGGCCCCAGCTCCAGCGCGAATTTGAGGAGCGGGTTCATCTCCTTGCGGCCGGGCTTGTTGGGCGCTTTTTCGATTATGCGGTCGGTCATGCTCACCTCGTTTTCGCCGATATGGGCGAAGATGGCGGCGATTGATAGGCGCAAGCGCCGCATTTCGGTTGATGCGGCCACGTGAACACCCTTGCCGCCGCCGCTCAAGTGGGATGAGACGCGCCGCTCGTCTTCGATGGGCTCATCATCCCAATTAGGAGCTGTTTATTTAAGTCATATTTTTACATCGATAACGAAGTCAGGAAATCCTGAGA
>PACL01000038.1 GCA_002700095.1 Fulvimarina sp.
GATCGGCAGGCGGGCGCCCGCCGAGCCCAGCATCCGCCCCTCCCGGGCGAGCAGCTGCGACAGGTCGCTGAGACGGGTCTGCTGCTCGCGATAGGCGCGGTAGAGCTTGGCGACGCCGGCCGCGGCGTTGGGGGCGGCGTCGGCGAGTTCGACGAGCTCCTGGTCGCCGGCGAGTTCCCCGGAGAGCAGCGGGTCGGAGAAGATCGCCTTCAGCTCGGAGAAGACGCCCTGCTGGCGCCCGGCCTGCAGGTCGGCGAGGTCGACCTGATAGGTTTCCGACAGCTTCAGGAGGAGCTGGACGGTCAGCGGGCGCTGGTTGCGCTCGATGAGGTTCAGATAGGACGGCGAGATCCCCAGCTCCTCGGCCATCGCCGTCTGGGTCAGGGACAGCCCGTTGCGGATGCGGCGGATGCGCGGCCCGGCGAAGATCTTGTTGTCGGCCATGCCTAGCGCCCTCCCCCGGCATGCTTGCGGACGGGAGGATCTGCCGGCAGGGACACCGGCTGCGGATGAAGCCTCGAGGCGGCGCGGTCGAATGCGGCCTGCCGAGACCGCCGGTCCTCGCGAACGAGGCCACGGAGATCGGGCCCCATGCAGCGCTTCGGATCCACCGCGGGCGGGAGGCGGCAGGCGCGCGCAAGGCGCCGGAAGACCACCCGCAGCTTGTCCCTCGCCAGCGCGCCTGACGGAGTCAGACGACGAGCGGTCCGCGGCTCTTGCGGGCGCAGGCCGGGCCCGGCCCACGCATGTAGTGGCGCTCCGGCCGATAGCTCGGGCGGAAGAACTCGGTGACGGTCCGGATCATGGACATGATGAGATTCGTGCCTGTCATGACACCCTCGACGGTTTCGTTCCTCCACCTCCCAATGGAAGCCCGAGAGTAATTCCCGAAGCTTGATGAACTGCGAATGAATTGAGGCGGTTACATGCATTTGAAGGCCGTCCGTCCGACAGTTCGTCGCCCCGCCGCGAGATTGCGGCCCGGCTGTGCCCGGATCGCCACGCCCGCTGCTGTTCCCGCACCGCCGTCCGGCCGCGCCGGGCAGAGGCGAACCCGGGAGCTCGCGAATTTACATTTTTGACAAAATTACAAGCTGGTCCTGTCAAACGCAAGACATCGCGACCCGAAATCGGCCGCCTCCGAGCGCCCGTTCTCTTCGCATCCACCGGCATAACTGACAGATATTGCGGTGACGAACACGATCAGCCGGCGATCGCCGCCGGGAACCGTCAATGACAATCGAAGAGCGGAGTGCATGCCATGACCGACTTTTACAATCTCGTTCCCTCGGCTCCCGAAGGACGCTTCAACGACATCGAGCGTCCCTATGGCGTCGACGACGTCAAGCGCCTGCGCGGCTCGGTGCAGATCCGCTACACCCTCGCCGAGAACGGTGCCAACCGGCTGTGGCAGCTGATTCATTCTGAAGACTTCGTCAATTCCCTCGGCGCCATGACCGGCAACCAGGCCATGCAGCAGGTCCGGGCCGGGCTGAAGGCGATCTATCTGTCGGGCTGGCAGGTCGCGGCCGACAGCAACACCGCCTCGGCGATGTATCCCGACCAGTCGCTCTATCCGGCCAATGCCGGGCCGGAACTCTGCCGGCGCATCAACCGCACCCTGCAGCGCGCCGACCAGATCGAGCAGGCGGAAGGCAACGGCCTGTCGGTCGAGACCTGGTTCGCGCCGATCGTTGCGGATGCCGAGGCCGGCTTCGGCGGTCCGCTCAACGCCTTCGAGCTGATGAAGGCCTACATCGAGGCGGGTGCCGCGGGCGTGCATTTCGAGGACCAGCTGGCGTCCGAGAAGAAGTGCGGCCATCTCGGCGGCAAGGTGCTGATACCGACCCAGGCGCATATCCGCAACCTCACCGCGGCGCGCCTCGCCGCCGACGTGATGGGCGTTCCGACCCTCGTCGTCGCCCGCACCGACGCCGAAGCAGCCAAGCTGATCACCTCCGACATCGACGAGCGCGACCAGCCCTTCGTCGACTACGGCGCCGGCCGCACGCCCGAGGGCTTCTACCGGGTGAAGAACGGCCTCGAGCCCTGCATCGCCCGGGCCATTGCCTACGCGCCGCATTCCGATCTGATCTGGTGCGAGACCTCCAAGCCCGATCTCGATCAGGCGCGGCGCTTCGCCGAGGCGGTCAAGAAGGAGCATCCGAACCAGCTGCTGGCCTACAACTGCTCGCCGTCCTTCAACTGGAAGAAGAACCTCGACGATGCGACGATCGCGAGATTTCAGCGCGAACTCGGCGCCATGGGCTACAAGTTCCAGTTCATCACGCTGGCCGGCTTCCACCAGCTGAACTACGGCATGTTCGAGCTCGCCCGCGGCTACAGGGAGCGGCAGATGGCCGCCTATTCGGAGCTGCAGGAGGCCGAATTCAACGCCGAGGTGAACGGCTACACCGCCACCAAGCACCAGCGCGAGGTCGGCACCGGCTATTTCGACGCCGTGTCCATGGCGATCACCGGCGGACTCTCCTCGACGACGGCCATGGGAGAATCCACCGAGAGTGCGCAGTTCAAGAAGCCGGCGCCGCTGCACGTCGCGGCGGAGTAAGCTTCGGCCGGCCACGAGGTCGGACATGCGGGCGGCTGCATCGCCAAGATATCGGGATCTTCTCGGCCGAGCGATGCGCCACCACCACGAACGGAGCTTTGCTCGCGCGTCCTGCCGGATGCGCCGAGCAGACCTCCAGGGGCCGGGTCACCGGGAGGGTTCGCCCAGCCCCCATCCATCATTCGCCGCAGATCCATCATTCGCCGCAGAGCGGCACATCAGATCGGGGCGCTTGGCCGAGGCCGGCCCCGGTAGCAAGGGAGAAGTTTCATGAGTGCAGTCGCCAACGAAGATCGCCCCCGCACCCGCGTCAAGGAACGGGCGGAGGAACAGTCCTCCTCGATGGACGAGGCCCAGCAGAGCGCCATCCGCATGCTCGCCAACGATCTCCATCGTCTCAACCAGTCGGTGATGAAGGCCGTCGAGGCCGGCGTCTCGGTTGAACTCGTGCGCTCCGCCCGCCACCATGGCGGCAACGGCAACTGGGGCGACCTGCTCATCCCGGTCGTGCTGAAGAGCGGCGACTGAGGCTCTCAGCCTCCTGAAAAAGTGACGGACGGCCGAGGCACGGCCGCCCGTCATTGCCATGTCAGAAGAAATGGGGCGGCGGCGGTGCCGCCCCGGACCGTTCCTACCAGGACTTCGGCAAGGTCATTCCGGCGTCCCGGAGTTCCGTCCCGATCCGCTTGGCGTCCTTGGCGAACATGTCGACGAACCAGCCGGGCATCTTGCCGGCGCGGGTCTCGTTGACCCGCTGGCCGAGGAGGTCGGCGGGATAGTTGTGATGGGCGATGCCGAGGAACCGCTCCATGTCGCGCACGAAACCGGCGGGATCGGCCTGCATCTCCTCGTAGAAGACGAGCTTCACATCGGCCGGGTCGAGGCCGGCCTTCATCCGCCGCACGATCGCGCCGTATTCGGCATGGCGCCACTCGCCCTCGGGGCGCAGCATCGCCTCGGCGTCCCGCGGCCCGAGCTCGTCGAAGGGGCGGCCGTCGCCGGCCAACTGGTGCTTGAAGCGCATCTGCGACCATAGCCGGTCGATCGGCTCGCGCATCACGAAGGACACCTTCAGATTGCCCGTCTTCGATCGGATCTCGCGCCACCCGGCCTCGCTCACCTGGCAGGTGAGGTTGCTGAAATCCGCCGACCAGCGCGAGCCCGCCGCCCGGAACAGGCGCGAATACCAGGCATCGTCGATCGGGTCAGACAGGTAATCGGCGGTCCACAGGAGCCGAGAGCGCACACCGACCAGCTGGGAGTTTTCGGGGTCGATCCTCGTATGGGCGATCGCGCGGCTGAGCCGGTGACCGGGGCCCAGCGGCGAAGGGCCGTGCGCATAGCGATGCGCGAAATAGTGAAGCTCCTTCTCCGGCGGGAAGTAGATCTCCGGATGGCTGCGGAAGACCCGGTACATCCAGGTGGTGCCGGCCTTCATCGCCCCCGCGCCGAGGAACAGCTTATCCGGCAGGACCGTCTTCATCGCGGCATGTCCTCATTGGTTGCGTCGCGGCGCACCATTCACGAGCGCCCGATCCGGATCAAGCATCCCGCGGTCGAATTCATCGCAGAGTTGGCAAAAAAGTCCGGCGGACGGTTGGCGTCGGCCGACCCCGCGGCGCAATCGCCGGCGCCGCGACTTGACTCTGCGTCATGTGACGGCTCGACTCCCGGGCGACACCGCCGCCGCGCCGCCGAAGCGGGCGCGTCGGCGGGTCCCTCCGCCACCAGGATCGCGCTCGACGATGTTCGCCAACCCCTCCCGCTCGCACCGGATCCAGCCTCGCCGCCGTCTTCCGGCTTCTGCCGCTGCTGCCGCCATCCGCATCGCGCTCGCCGGTTCGGCCGTGGTCGCAGCACTTGCACCGCCGGCGTCGCTCGCTACCGAGGTGACGGTGCGCCCGGACCTCTACTCCCGCACGATCGGCCTGAAGCGGCTGTTTCCGCCCCGCTCGCTCGCCGGGAGCGATGGCGCCAAGGCGCCGGACAGTGGCGCCTTCTCCAGCCTCGACGCCGTCGCGGTGAACCGCGAGGGCGAGACCAATCCCGCCGTCCTGCGGATCGAGGGTGTGATCGAGAGGGGCGATGCGGAGAAGGTGAAGCGGGCGCTGGAGGATTGGACCCACTATCCGCTGGTCGTCTCCTTCGACAGTCCGGGCGGCGTCTTCGCCGAGGCCTTCCGCATCGCCGAGGTGCTTCGTTACGACATCGAGGGCCAGGATCCGCGGATCGCGGGGCTGATCGTCCTGGCCGGCGACCAATGCCTCTCGGCCTGCGCCGTCGCCTTCGCCGCCTCGGTCGACCGTGTCCATCCCGAGACCGGTGACAACCGCTTCATCCAGCGGGGCGGCAAGCTCGGTTTCCACATGCCCTACATTCCGGACGGCGCCGATACGAGCGGCGCCGGCGCGAGCGACATGCTCGGCCTCGGCTACGACGTCGCCGCCGAAATGGTCGGGCTCCTTCAGGACAGCGCCAATCCGCCGGAGCTTCTCCTGCGCATGCTGCGCCACCGCACGGCGACGTCCTTCTACGTGCTCGAAGCGAATCTGGAAGCCTGGCGCATGGGTTTCACGCCCGTCACCGCGGCCGGCGAGGTCAGCGAGATCGGACCGGCCGGCCTCGACGCCGATGCCATCGGGATGCTGTGCAACCTCGGCCTTGCCGCCGGCCCGATTCGGATGAGCGGCGCGGAAGACGAATTCACAAATTTCCAGCCTTTCCTCTCTGAAGGCGCAAGCAGCGCCGACCTGCCCCTCCTGACCCAGCTCATAAGCGCCGGCGACAGGTCCTTCGACATCACCGGCGGCTGGTTCTCCTGCCAGGTCCGTGTCGACGACGCTTCGCGGGTCGGCATCGGGATCTGGCGCGGCAATGCCGGCTGCGAGGGGGCCGGCGACAAGGAGCCGGGCGCGATCTGCGCCGCGCCGCCGACCGGCGTCGACACGGTCAGCAACTTCTTCCTCGCCGAGGCCTATTCCTGCCGCGACGACGCGATCCTGCCCGGAACCTTCACCGAGGACACTCGGCCGAAGATCAAGCGCGACGTCTATCTGCGCGACGCCCCCGGCAGGAGCGGCCAGGTGGTGACGACGCTCGGCGCCGGCAGCGAGGTCACGGTGACGGGGTGCCGGGTAACGGCCGACGACCAGGGCGTCTGGTACGCCGTCAGCCGGGCCGGCACCAAGGGCTGGGTTTCGGCCCGCTTCGTCGGCGGCCATGCCGAGAGTTTCGCCGATCGCGGCGGACGCTTCGCCCTCGACCCGTCCGAGGACGAGGCAGCGCAGCAATAGGCAGTTCCCGACTTCGAGCCGCAGCGGCTTGCCTCACCGCGGACCGCCAAAAACAAAGCGCCCGATGATCGCTCATCAGGCGCCGATTGGCATCTATCTTTTATACGGCGCCGCGGAGGCGGCATGGCTCAGCGGCCGCGGCTCAAAGCTCAGTGAGCCTCGTTCCGGCTCGCCTCGCTCTTGCGGCGCACACGCACGACGACGTCGACATTGACGATCTCCATCCCTTCCGGCGGCTCGGGAAGCTCGTTGAGCTTCAGCGTGCCGAGGGGGATGTCGACCATCTCGTTCTCGTCTTCGATGAAGAAGTGGTGATGATCGGAGGTGTTGGTGTCGAAATAGGTCCGCTGGCCCTCGGCCGAGAGCGGGCGCACGAGGCCGGCATCGGTGAACTGGTGCAGCGTGTTGTAGACGGTCGCGAGCGACACCGTCTCGCCGGCCTTCTGGGCTTCCTCGTAGAGCTCCTCGGCGGAGAGATGCCGATCACCGGAGCCGAACATGAGATTGCACAGGGCGACCCGCTGCCGGGTCGGCCGGAGGCCCACCGAACGAAGCCGCTCGAATACACAAAAGCTCTGATTTCGCGTCCGGTTTTCCATCACTGAAAACGCCACTGCCCGTCTTTTCGTTGTCGTCGCACATCGAGTGTGCGCTCGGTCCATCTTCTCGGCCATAGCACAGGTTCATGAGCCGCGCATCAAAAATTGGCGATATTCCTGATCATGGAACTCAGCTTTCGCGGCCGCGCCTTCGCGCAGGCCTCGTCACGCGGGGCAACCTTGCGACTGGGCGAGCGTATCGAGCGCCTTGGCCGAGCCCGAAAGCGGCAGCTCGTAACGCCCCGCAGGCGTCGCGCCCTCCGCCGTCCTGCCCCGCCGCAGGGCGTCCACCAGGCTCGCCGCCTGGGAACCCGACAGCGTCGCCGTCAGGGCCGACCCGGGCGCGCCCGGGCGCTGGCCCGCCTTGGCACGGAAGCGGCGGGCCGTGCCGTCGATCGTCACCACGACCGTATGGAGCGTTCCCGCCTCCATGCGCATGGGAAAGCCGAATGCGCTGAGCGAGAGGCCCTGCGGACCGCAACCGATGGCAAGGCCGTTCAAACCGCCATCCACCCACAGCCCCGCCTCGCCGGCGACGAACCGCCAGGCCGCCGCCTCGGCCGGAATGACCGCCACGGCAAGGCCGAGCGAGACACCGGCCACCAGAAGAGCCCGAAATCGCATTCCCATTCCTCTTCCTCCTGTGGTCACATCGCCCCGTGCGATGCCCCTTCGAAGGCGGGCAAGTGGTGCGCCCCGTCATCGCCATCCAGCGGGGGCAGGCCTTTAAATGCGCCATCCGCTGCCACATCTGCCCTCACGAACGGCCATTCCGCGCCTTGCGGTGGCAGATTGCTGTGGCTTTGGCACCCGGAGGCGCGCTCCAGCGCGACGACTTCCGGTTTTCACCCATGCAGCGACCATGCTAAGGCCGCAACGGAGGCTCGCCGAACCTTGGCGGGACCGATGGACTAGGGCGGACATTCGAGACCCATGACAGCGCGCAAATCCTCTTTCGACTACGACGATCTTCTCGCCCATGGTCGCGGCGAGCTGTTCGGTGCCGGCAATGCCCAGCTGCCGCTCCCACCCATGCTGATGTTCGATCGCATCACCAATGTCGACGAGACCGGTGGCGAGAACGGCAAGGGCATGATCACCGCCGAACTCGACGTCAATCCCGATCTCTGGTTCTTCCAGTGCCACTTCAAGGGCGATCCGGTGATGCCCGGCTGCCTCGGCCTCGATGCCCTCTGGCAGCTGACGGGCTTCTTCCTGACCTGGCTCGGCGAGGTCGGCCGCGGCCGGGCCCTGGGTGTCGGCGAGGTGAAGTTCACCGGCCAGGTGACGCCGCAGATCAAGCGCGTCGAATACGGCGTGGAGTTCCGGCGCGTCATGCGCTCCAAGCTGAAGCTCGGCATCGCCAATGGCTGGGTCAAGGCCGACGGCGAGATCATCTACCGGGCGAGCGACCTTCGGGTCGGACTGTTCAGCGACGACGTCGCCCTTCCCGGCGCGTGACGGGATCCTGGTGCGGGCGCCCTCCAGTTGAGGCGCGCTCCGCTCTATTGTATTGCGCGAGCATGATGGGTACCCCCACGAACCGGTGCCGGGCGTTCCGGATCATGGTCCAGAAGACAGGAGAGGACGCACGCGATGAGACGGGTCGTCGTCACGGGGATGGGGATCGTATCGCCCATCGGAAACGATGTCGAAGAGGTCGCAAGCTCCCTGAAGGCAGCGCGATCGGGCATTTCCTTTTCGCCCGAATACAAGGAACTGGGCTTCCGCAGCCACGTCCACGGCAAGCCGACGCTTGATCCGGCGACGGTGCTCGATCGCCGGGCGATGCGCTTCCACGGCGGCGGCACCGCCTGGAACCACGTCGCCATGAACCAGGCCATCGCCGACGCGGGCCTGAGCGAAGCCGACATCTCCAACGAGCGGACCGGCATCATCATGGGCTCGGGCGGCTCCTCGACGATCTCGATCGTCCAGGCCGCCGACATCACCCGAGAGAAGGGCCCGAAGCGCATCGGGCCGACGGTGGTGCCGAAGGCGATGTCCTCGACCGCCTCGGCGACGCTCGCGACCTGGTTCAAGATCAAGGGCGTCAACTATTCGATCTCCTCCGCCTGCTCCACCTCGAGCCACTGCATCGGCAATGCTGCCGAGCAGATCATGCTCGGCAAGCAGGACATGATCTTTGCAGGCGGCTGCGAGGACCTCAACTGGTCGCTGTCGAACCTGTTCGACGCCATGGGCGCCCTCTCCTCGGCCTTCAACGAGACCCCGGAGGTCGCCTCGCGGGCCTATGACAAGAACCGCGACGGCTTCGTCATCGCGGGCGGAGCCGGCGTCGTCGTCCTCGAGGACTACGAGAAGGCGAAGGCCCGGGGCGCCAGGATCTATGCCGAGATCGTCGGCTACGGCGCGACGTCGGACGGCGCCGACATGGTCGCCCCCTCCGGCGAGGGCGCTGTGCGCTGCATGCGCCAGGCGCTCGCCGGCTTCTCCGGCACGCTGGACGGCCAGGTCGACTACATCAATCCCCATGCGACCGCGACCGAGGTCGGCGACCGGATGGAGATGATGGCGATCCGCGAGGTGTTCGGCGAGGCGATCCCGCCGATCTCCGCCACCAAGTCGCTGACCGGCCACAGCCAGGGGGCCACCGGCGTTCACGAGGCGATCTATTCGCTCATCATGATGCGGGACCGCTTCATCGCCAAGAGCGCCCATATCGACGAGCTGGACGAGGAATTCGTCGGTGCGCCGATCGTGCAGGAGCGTCGCGACGACGTCCAGATCGACCGCGTCCTGTCCAATTCCTTCGGCTTCGGCGGCACCAATGCCTGCCTGGTCTTCCAGCGCATCCTCGAATGACGAAGAGAGAGACCGCCATGGGCGATCTGATGCAAGGCAAGCGCGGGCTCGTCATGGGCGTCGCCAATCACAATTCCATCGCCTGGGGGGCCGCCAAGGCCCTCTCCGCCCAGGGGGCGGAGATCGCCCTGACCTATCAGGGCGACGCGTTCGGACGGCGGGTGAAGCCGCTGGCCGAGGAGATCGGCTCGAAGCTGGTCATCCCCTGCGACGTCGAGGACACGGCCTCCCTCGACCAGGTTTTCGCGACGCTGAAGGAGGAGTGGGGCACGATCGACTTCGTGCTCCATGCCATCGCCTTCTCCGACAAGAGCGAGCTGAAGGGCCTTTATGCCGACACCACCCGGGAGAACTTCACCCGGACGATGGTGATCTCCTGCTTCTCCTTCACCGAGGTCGCCAAGCGCGCCGCCGCGATGATGGGGAACGGCGGCTCGATGGTGACCATGACCTATGGCGGCGCCGTGCGGGTCATGCCGAACTACAACGTCATGGGCGTCGCCAAGGCGGCTCTCGAGGCGTCGGTACGCTATCTCGCGGCCGATTTCGGCCCCCGCAACATCCGCGTCAACGCGGTGTCGGCCGGCCCGGTGCGCACGCTGGCCGGCGCCGGCGTCTCGGATGCTCGCCTGATGTTCAACTACCAGCGCCGTAACGCGCCGATGCGCCGCAACACGACGATCGAGGAGGTCGGCGGCGCCTGTCTCTACCTGATGTCGGAGCTCGCCAACGGCGTCACCGGCGAGATCCACTATGTGGATTCCGGCTACAACATCATGTCGATGCCGGCCCTCGACGAGTTGAAGGCGCAGGAACAGCGCAAGGTGATGGTCGAGGGCGAGGACCCGATCGACGGCTGACTTTTCGCCGCGCTACCGCCTCCCCTCTCGCCTCTCCGCAGCGGCGGGCGACGCGATCGAGACAAACAGTTCGAAGCAAAACAAAAAGGGCGGCCCGCCGGGCCGCCCTTCTTTCATTTCCGTCCTGAGCCGCTCTTAGTTGCGGTTGCCGAAGAGCTGCAGCAGGAAGAGGAACATGTTCAGGAAGTCGAGGTAGAGGCGCAGGGCACCGATCACGGCCTTGCGGCCCATGACGGCCGAGCCGTCGCCCTCGTAGTACATTTCCTTGATCTGCTGCGTGTCGTAGGCGGTCAGGCCCGCGAAGACCAGGACGCCGATCACCGAGATCGCGAAGGTCAGCGCCGGCGAGGCGAGGAAGATGTTCACGATCATCGCGATGACGATGCCGATCACGCCCATGAACAGGAACGAGCCCCAGCCGGAGATGTCACGCTTCGTCGTGTAGCCCCAGAGCGACAGGGCGCCGAAGGAGGCCGCGGTGATGAAGAACACCTGGGTGATGGATTCCTGCGTGTAGACGAGGAAGATCGTCGACAGCGACAGGCCGACCATACCGGCATAGGCCCAGAAGGTCGCCTGCGCGGCCGCAACGCTCATCTTGTGGACGCGGAACGACAGGAAGAACACCATCGCCAGCGGCGCCAGCATCAGCACCCAGCGCAGGGGCGAGTTGAAGACGACGTTGCCCAGCTGGGTGAGGCCGACGACATCGCCCGCGCCGTTGGTGACGACGGAGAACGAGTAGAGCACGTAAGCTGCGACGCCGGTCAGCGCGAGGCCGCCCGCCATCAGATTGTAGACCTTCAGCATGTAGGTGCGAAGGCCCTGGTCGATGTCAGTCCGGGTACCGGCAGCGGGTACGGACCGCACACTGGCATTCCGATAATCAGCCATGGATCGAATTCCTTTTCTGCGTGTCCCGTCCGGTGTCCGCGCCCGAAGCTTTCACAGTAGGCGTGGAGGCGCCGCTGGCGGGACGCCCAGCAGTCCTGCGTTCAATATGCTGATTGGGACTTTTCGGCACAAGGGTGGACGGCGCCGAATGCGCTGAATCTCCAGCCATCGGGATTAATTCTGCGTTATCGCGCGACGCCGTCCATGGGCCCTTCGTTACTCAGAGATTGCGCAGCACCGGCGCGGCTTTCTGGCCGAGGATGCGCCAGGTGCCGGCGAGGCCAAAGCCCACCGTCAGGACCAGCGAGACGATCAACGTCGTCAGCGCGACGGTCCAGTCGAAGACGAAGGGCAGCATCATGATCTGGTCGACGACGAACCAGGAGGCCGCAGCGCCCGCGGCGACGGCGAAGACGCCGGTGGCAAGGCCGAGCAGCAGGTACTCCGTCGCAAAGGCCTGGATCAGCGTGATCCGCGTCGCCCCCAGGGTCTTCAGCACTACGGCGTCGTGCATCCGGCCGCGATTGCCGGCGGCGAGCGCCCCCGCCAGCACCAGCACCGAGGAGACCAGCGCCACTGCCGCCGCCACCCGGATCGCCAGCGCCAGCTGCGCGATCAGCGCGTTGACGGCGTCGAGAGCCTCCTTGACGCGCACGCTCGTCACGGCCGGGAAGGCGTTGGTGATGCCGTTGACGACCGCCTTCTCGGCCGCCTCCGTGTCCTTGTCGATGGACAGCGTCGCCAGCCATGCATGGGGCGCGCCGGCAAAGGCGTTGGGCGAGAACACCATGACGAAGTTGATGCCGAGGTTTTCCCACTCGATCTGCCGGAAGTTGGCGATCTTCGCGGTGATGTTCCGACCCAGCACGTTGACCGTCAGCGTGTCGCCGATCTTCAGGCCGAGCTCGCCGCCCTCCTCCGCTGCGAAGGAGACCAGCGGCTCGCCGGAATAGTCCTGCGGCCACCATTCGCCCTCGCTGAGCGAGGAGTTCTCCGGCACGGTCGGCGAATAGGTGATGCCGCGATCGCCGCGCAGCACCCAGCCGCCCTCGGCGGGGATTGTCATCGTGGCGACGTCCTGGCCGTTCAGCCGGGTGATCCGCCCGCGCAGCATCGGCGCGGCGTCGAGCGTCGAGCCGGGCGCCAGTTCCTCGACCTTTTCGCGGAACGGATCGATCTGGCTGCTCTGGATGTCGATGAAGAAGAAGTCCGGCGCCCGGCTGGCCAGCCCCGTGCCGACCTCGCGGCGCAGGTCGTAGTCGATGATGGCGAGGGTGACGAGCAGCGTCAGGCCGAGGCCGAGGGAGAGGACGACGGAGGGCGTCAGCGCGCCGGGACGGTGGATGTTGCCGATGGCAAGGCGCAGCGGCGTCGAGCGGACCCTTGGGGCGCGCCGCGCCAGCGCGGCGATCCCCGTCGCGACGACGCGCAGGATGACGAAGGCCGCCGCCGTGCCGCCGAGAAAGATCAGCGCGACCTTCTTGTCGCTCGCCATGGCGACGGCGAGGCCGGAGATCAGGATGGCGAGCACCACCGAGGCGCCGAGATAAAACCAGCGCATGGGCACGCTGCCGCTGCCGCCCGCCTCGCGGAACAGCGCCGTCGCCGGGACGTCGCGGGTCCGCCCGAGCGGGATCAGCGCGAAGGCGAGCGACGTCAGGATGCCGAACAGCGCGGCGACCAGCAGGGCGCCCGGATAGAGCGAGGCATCCGCCGCGACGGGGATGATGCTCTCCAGGAACCGCGCGGTGACGAAGGGCGCGATGATGCCGAGGACGAGACCGAGGACGATGCCGACGCTGGCCAGCGCCATGATCTGGATGAGGTAGACCGCGACGACGAAGCGACCGCTCGCCCCCATGCTCTTGAAGGTCGCGATCACGTGGCGCTTGGAATCGAGATAGGCCCGAACCGCGTTGGCGACGCCGACGCCGCCGACGATGAGGGCGGTGAGGCCGACGAGCGTCAGGAATTGCGAGAAGCGCTCGATGTTGTTCTGGAGGGAGGGGGAGGCGTCCTTGGCGGTGCGCACGCGAAATCCCGACTGGGGAAACCGCTCGTTCGCCTCGGTGGCGATCGCCTCGGCATTCGCGCCGGGCGGTAGTTTCACCTTGTAGTTATAGGAGATCAGGCTGCCCGGATGGACGAGGCCGGTGGCCGCCAGCGCCTCCTCCGAGATCATCAGGCGCGGCGCGAAGGCGAGCCCCTCCGACAGAAGGTCGGGTTCGCGGTCGATGACGCCGGTCAGCGTCAGGGTGAGATCGCCGAGCCTGACCTTGTCGCCGGGCCGGGCGCCGAGGCGATCGTAGAGCCCCTCCACCGCCACCGCGCCATAGCCGTCGGATGTCTTGCCGAGGAGATCGGCGAGCGGCTCGTCCGGCGTCGTCTCCATCCGGCCATAGAGCGGATAGGCGCCGTCGACCGGCTTCACCTCGGCCAGCGCCTGGTCGCTGCCGTCGGGCAGCCGCACCATGGAGCGCAGCGACTGTGTCTCTGAGACCTCGCCGAGGCCGTTCAGATAGCTCAGCTCATCCGGCGTCGCCTCACGCTGGACCAGCGCAAAGCGCAGGTCGCCGCCGAGGATCGCCTTGCCCTCCCGCGCGATGCCTTCCGACATCATGCCGGCGACGGAATTGACCGCCGCGATCGCCCCGACACCGAGGGTGATGCAGGCGAGGAAGATGTAGAAGCCCGACAAGCCGCCGCGCATCTCGCGCAGCGCAAAGCGCAGGGCCAGCCGCAGCCTTGCCCTTCGGCCGAGGGCATCTTCCCGCTCCTGATGGCGGGCCCGGGCGATTTCCTCGGTGGCGACGGTCATCGCACCGCCTGCGCGGCAGCATTCGCCTCGTCTGGCGAACTCGTTGGCAGCCCCATGGCCCCGTTTTCGCCCCGGTCGGCGTCACGCCGGCCGTCGTCATGGATGATGCCCGAGCGCACGGCGATCGTTCGGCCGCAGCGTCCGGCCAGCGCCGGATCATGGGTGACGAGAACGAGGGTCATCTGCCGGCGCGCCTGTTCGGCGAA
Organism: Fulvimarina sp.; assembly: GCA_002700095.1. Taxonomy (GTDB): domain Bacteria; phylum Pseudomonadota; class Alphaproteobacteria; order Rhizobiales; family Rhizobiaceae; genus Jiella. The sequence goes on from PACL01000038.1 coordinate 14,066, forward strand.
GAGGAGGTCGGCAACCTGACGGCCGGTCTCCTGGTCGAGATTGCCCGTCGGCTCGTCAGCAATGAGGATTGCGGGTTCGGGCGCCAGCGCCCGCGCCATGGCGACGCGCTGCTGCTCGCCGCCGGAGAGTTCGCCCGGATAGTGGCCGGCGCGGTCCTTCAGCCCGACATTGGCGAGTTCGCGCGTCGCCCGCTCGAAGGCGTCGCCGGCCCCGGCCAGCTCCAGCGGCACGGCGACGTTTTCCAGCGCCGTCATGTTGGGGATCAGGTGGAACGACTGGAAGACGATGCCGACATTGCGGCCGCGAAACGCGGCGAGTCCATCCTCGCTCATGTCGCCAAGGGCGGTGCCGGCGATCTCGACCAGGCCTTCATCGGCCCGCTCCAGCCCGGCGAGCACCATGAGGAGCGTCGACTTGCCGGAGCCCGACGGCCCGACGATGCCGACCGATTCGCCCCGATCGACGTTGAGGTCGATGCCCTTCAAGACATGGACGGTGCTGCGGCCGCTGCCGAGGGTCAGTTGAACATTTCGTAATCGGATCGCCGCTTCCGCCAAGATGGTCGCTTCCTATGTCAGGATCAGAGATTTCTGCGGGCCATGGGGTCCGCGCGGCGATACGGCCGGCTCGGCTGACCATATGGGTGACACATGCAACGCTTCCAACCGCTCGTCGGCCGCCTGGCCCTCGTCCTCACGGCCTTGTCATGGCTTTTTGCCGTTGCGGCAACGCCGGCGTCTGCCGAGGTGCCGGCCGCCGAGGGCGAGCCGATCCAGATCGTCGCCCTCGGCGACAGCCTGACCCAGGGCTATGGCGTCGACCCCGGCAAGGCCTTTCCCGAGCAGCTCCAGGCGGCGTTGCGCGAGGACGGCATGAACGTCGTCGTCGAGAATGCCGGCGTCTCCGGCGACACGACCAGCGGCGGGTTGTCACGCCTCGACTGGTCGGTGCCGGACACGGCCGACCTCGTCATCGTCGAGCTCGGCGCCAACGACGCCCTGCGCGGCATCGCGCCGGAGATCACCCGGAAGAACCTCGACGAGATCCTGAGACGCCTGACCGAGCGGGGGCAGAAGGTGGTGTTTGCGGGCATGCTGGCGCCGCCCAACATGGGCGCAGATTACGGCAGGACGTTCAACGCGATCTATCCCGAGCTGGCGAAGAAATATCCGGTCACCTTCTATCCGTTCTTCCTCGAAGGCGTCGCGGCCGAATCCGATCTCAATCAGGCCGACGGCATGCATCCGACCGCCGAGGGGGTCGAGAAGATCGTCGCATCGATGAAGCCGGTGATCGAGAAGGCGCTCAGTTCGGAGACTGCGTCGCAGTAGGGGCTGCGGCCCGCCGGAACGGGCGGAGCAGCCGGGCGAAGCGACGCTGGCGCCGCTCGATCATCGCAAGGACGCTCGCCGCACCTTCTTCGGCGAACTCCCGCGACAGGCTGCCCGGCCCGGGATGCTGGTCGGCGAACTCGGCCGTCGCCTCGTCGCCGATGACGGTCACCCTCGCCCCGAACTTCCGCGCGATCGCCAGGATCCGCCGGTTCTCGGCGAGGCAGGTCAGCCACAGTCGGCGAACCCCGCGATTGCGCGCGGCATCGAGGATCCGGCCAAAGAGGTGCGTGCCGTGGCCCAGCCCCTGGTGATCCGGCTCGATCGAGAAGGCGACCTCCGCCTCGTCGCCGGATCGGGAGGTAAAATGAAGCTCCGCCACGCCCCGCACGACACCTTCCACGAAGAGGGCGAGGACGACGCCGCCGGGATCGAGGCTGGTTCCGGCATAGCGCTCGATGAAGGCGTCGTTGACGCAATTGCCGAAGCGCAGGCGGCGCGACACCGGATCGAGGCGCTCCAGATGCTGGCGCACGAGATCCCGCTCGTCCGGATGGAGCCGCCTGACGAAGCTGTCGGATGCCGGCAGCGGCGCGCGAAAGAGCGAAGCGCCCCGGTGGATCGTCGGAGCAGCGAGCGCCGATCCATCGCGCGGGACGGAAGGGGTGTCGGGAGCGGATGCCTGCATGGTGTCGGTCGCCTGGCCTATCCGAAGTTGCCGATCCGGTCTTCGGGTCGTCGAGCCTCCCGGAGCGCGAAATAATTGTGCGCTGCGGCATTAACAATCGCGAAAAGCGGTGTGCAGGGCTGCCCTGTGCTTGAAACATGGCTTGCGTGATGAAAGTCTTGGCTTCGAGACGATCGGCCTGCGAGGCGAATCGCCGCGCATCGCGACAAGCCGGGCGGCTCATCCCAATGCCCCGGGGCAGGCCGTGAGGCCGGCAAACGGGTGACGCGATAAGGCGCTTGCGCGTCCGGGGCCAGCACGACGCACGGAGGTCTTCCGATGCCGCGACTTTTCACAGCCCTCGAAATCCCGCAGGACGTCGGCATTTCGCTCTCGCTGCTGCGAGGCGGACTGCCCTCGGCCCGCTGGATCGACCCGGAGAACTATCACCTGACGCTGCGCTTCTTCGGCGATATCGAGCCCCGGCTTGCCGACGAGATCGTTGCGGCTTTGGACAGGATCGAACGTCGCAGCTTCAGGATCTCGCTGAGCGGCCTTGGCGCCTTCGGCAACAGGAAGCCCCATTCCGTCCATGCCGAAGTCGCCCCCTCGCCGGAGCTGAACGGCCTTCAGGCGGACGTCGAGCGGGCCTGCAAGCGGCTCGGCCTCGACCCGGACCAGCGCAAGTTCGTGCCCCATGTGACGCTGGCGCGGCTGAAGAACGGCAAGCCGGCGGAGGTCGCCCACTATCTCGCCTTGCGCGGCGGCTTCCGCAGCCGGTCCTTCACGGTGGAGCGCTTCGGCCTGTTCTCCTCGCGCGATTCCGTCGGCGGCGGCCCCTATGTTCTCGAGGAAGCCTTCGACCTCGCCGGCGATGCGGCCTACATGCCGGCAGCCCCCCGGGACTACGCGCCCCTCGCCCAGGATTTCGGCTGAGGCAGCCGGTTCCAGCGACGCTAAGTCGTTCGGAAAAAACGTCGAACCGGCGCGCAGCGAGCGCGCCGGGGCTTGAGCCGCGCCATTGTCTTCGCCATCTCTATCGGCGACCAGCATGGGAGACGACGATGACGATCGACGAGCGCAAGATCGAGGACATCCTCAGGATCGGATCGAGCGAGGATCAGACCAGGCGCGAAAAGCGGGTCCGCTCGTCGTTCTTCGACACGGTGCGCCGGGCGCTGCGCCACGTGCCGTTCATGGAGGATGTCGTCGCGTCCTACTATTGCGCGATCGATCCCGAGACGCCCTCGGCGACCCGCGGCATCCTCTTCGCGGCGCTGGCCTATTTCGTCCTGCCGGTGGATCTCGTCCCCGACATGCTGCTCGGCATCGGTTTCACCGATGACATCGCTGTCCTCCTGACCGCGTTCAACGCCGTTCGCGGCAATATCCGGCCGGAGCACTACCAGCGCGCCCGGGCGACGCTCGACGAGCTCTGAGGCTTTCCGCAGACCAGACGACCGAAGACGGGCGAAGGACCGACGCGAGCGACAGGCCGAAGGCTGGCGCAACGCTTTCCTGATGGGCCGGCGGCGCCGGAAAGCTCTGCGCCGCACCGTCGCAGCGGCCCGTCCGAGGGCGAAAAATGCTGCAAGGTCAAACTCTCGCCCGATTCCTTTTCTTGTTCGGAGCGCGGTCCGCGGACGATCTTCGACGGTTCTTTCGCAGTGAGACGCCTCCCCGGGCTGCTTTCCGGGATCGGCGGCGATGCGGCCCAATCTCTCGACCATGGCGGTGAAACGTCATGGACCCTGAAAATTGCCTCGTGGCCTTTTGCCGTTCGTTTACCATCGCTAAACCGCCATCGGCTAATTTGGCGCAAGTCATCGTTCCGTCGGTCGCCGGGCCTCGGCGAGGTCGCGGCGATCGCCCGAAAGACGCACACCGGAGAGCAGGAAACCATGAATTCGAAGACGATCCTGACGACCGCGGCGGCATTGCTGATCTGGTCCACCGCGGTCATCGCCGCACCGACCCCGACCCGGATGAACACCTTCAACGACTGGGGCACCTACGCCTATTCCGGTACCGGCGGGAAGGTCTGCTACATCCTGTCTACGCCGAAGAAGCTGCTGCCGGCCAATGTCGATCACGGCGACATCTTTTTTCTCGTCTCCCAGAAGCCCGGCGAGGGCGTCTCCTACGAGCCCCAGGCCGTGATGGGTTACGACCTGCAGGAAGGCTCGAAGGTCACCGTCGACGTCGACGGCCGCAAGTTCATGATGTTCACCAAGGGCAATTCGGCCTGGATGGAGAACGCCGCCGAGGAACCGCAGCTCGTCTCGGCGATGCGGTCCGGCCGCTCGCTGAGCATCCAGGCGACGTCGCAGCGCGGCACCAGCACCAACTACACCTATTCGCTCTCCGGCGTGACGGCGGCCCTGAACTCGATCAAGGACTGCAGATAGGCCGACGCGTCGGCTACGCCGGTTCCGCATCGGCCAGAGTTTCCGCGTCCCTCACCTGCCGTCGCGGCGACCAGCGACGCTTCCCGGCCCTGCCTTTCGGCGGGGCCGATCGCGTCTGAGCGTCCCCCCGGAAGCCGGCCCGTCGCCACGGCGTTGCGGCGGGCGCTGCGGCCGCCTATCTCGTCAGCAGACGATACCGATCTCGTCAACCGACGATGCCGATGTCGTCGGCCGACGATGAGAGACCGCTCATGATCTTCACCAGCGCCCGCCTCGCCCTTTCCGACATCCTGTCGCCGCCCTTCCGCGCCACCCTGTGGAAGTCGCTGGGGCTGACGGCCGTCTGTCTGGTCGTCCTGTGGTTCGCGGTCGAGACGGTGTTCGAATGGCTTGCGGTGCCGTTCCTGTCGAACCTCTTTCCGGATGCGCCGGGCTGGGTCGACCAGGCGGGGACGGTGGCCGGCTGGGGCGCCGGGATCGCGCTCGCCATCGGACTGTTGTTCCTGATCGGCCCGATCAGCGCGATCATCGCAGGCCTCTTCCTCGACGACGTCGCCGAAGTGGTCGAGCGGAGCGCCTATCCCGGCTCGCCGGCCGGTCGCCCGATGCCGTTCTGGCGGGGCGCGGTCCTGTCGGTGAGGTTCTTCGGCGTCGTCATTCTTGGAAACCTGATTGCCCTCGCCCTCCTTTTGGTGCCGGGCGTCAACCTCGTCGCCTTCTTCCTCGTCAACGGCTATCTCGTCGGGCGGGAGTATTTCGAGTTTGCGGCGATGCGCTACCGCCGCGAGGGAGACGCGCGGGACATGCGCTCGCGCCATTCGACGACCGTCTTCTTTGCCGGCCTGCTCGTCGCACTGTTCATGGCGATCCCGATCGTCAACCTCCTGACGCCGCTCTTCGCCGCCAGCCTGATGGTGCATCTCCACCAGAGGATTTCGGCCCGCAACGGCGGCCTCGTCGGCCTCGATCGCGACGACGTCAGGCTTGCGGGAGAGCCGGCGGCGGACCGGGCGGCAGGGGTCTGAGCTCGGCCGGAACGTCGTTGGTCTTGACCTCGGCCCTGCACAGATCGGCGATGACGCAGGCCTCGCATTCGGGCCTTCGCGCCTTGCAGACATATCGGCCGTGCAGGATCAGCCAGTGATGGGCATGCCGGCGATAGGCGGGCGGGATGATCCGCAGCATGTTCGCCTCGACCTCGTCCGGCGTCGTGCCGGGGGCGAGATGCAGCCGGTTGCCGATCCGGAAGATATGGGTGTCGACGGCGAGCGTCTCCTCGCCGAAGGCGACGTTGAGGACGACGTTGGCGGTTTTGCGCCCGACGCCCGGCAGCGCTTCCAGCGCGGCGCGGTCCTGCGGCACCTCGCCGCCATGGCGGGCGACGAGGGCCTGGGACAGCGCCAGCACGTTCTTCGCCTTGTTCCGGAAGAGACCGATCGTCTTGATGTGGTCGCGGATCGTCTCCTCGCCCAGCGCCGCCATGGCATGCGGATCGTCGGCTGCGGCGAACAGGCCGCGCGTCGCCTTGTTGACGCCCGCATCGGTCGCCTGGGCGGACAAGACGACGGCGACGAGAAGCGTGAACGGGTTGCGGTATTCGAGCTCGGATTCGGGCTCCGGACGCTGGATCTCGAAGCGCCGGAAGATCTCGGAAATCTCCTCGGGCGCGTAGGGGATCTTGATGCGACGCTTGGCCGCGCGGCCCGCAGGTGCCCTGGCGGGCCCTTTCGTCGCAGTCTTGGCGCCAGCTGGCTTGACCCGGGCGGCCGGCTTGTCAATCTTTTCAGTCATCATCGCCCTATAGCGAGCTTGGCCGATGGATGACAATCGCGATCAACCGGCCCCGGAGCCGGCACCCCGCGCGCCGGCTGCGCCGCGCGCTGCTGCCGACCGGCCGATCTTCCAGGCGCTGCTGACGCCCTACCGCTCGCTCGGGCGGCGCGGCTTCACCGTCATGATGAGCTTCTTCTGCCTGATCAGCCTCGTCGCCGGCATCGCCTTCTGGGTGAAGGGCGCCTGGCCGGTCTTCGGCTTCATCGGCCTCGACGTGCTCGTCCTGTGGTGGGCCTTCTCGGCGAGCTACCGGTCGGCCAGGGCCCGCGAGGAGGTGCTCGTGACGCGCACCGACTGCGCCATCCGCAAGGTCTCGCCGAAGGGCATCGTGCGCGAGGACCATCACAATCCGTTCTTCGCACGTTTTTCCGTCAACCGGCACGAGGAGATCGGCATCACGCGGATGAGCGTCGATTCGCGCAACGTCTCGACGGAGATCGGCAGCTTCCTCAATCCCGACGACAAGGACAGTTTCGCCGCGGCGCTTCAACAGGCGCTGATCACCGCGAAACGGGGATGAAAATCTGCTGCGTTTCGCGAAGACGGCCGGAAATCGGGTGGCGACATGCTTTTGCGCATGCACAGATGGCGGCGAAGGAGACCTCGCCATGCTGTCATTTGCCACTGCCCCATGCGAAACCGTTCCCTTGCCCGACGTCATGCCGACCGGACGCGCCGCCTTGACCGACTACGAGACCGTCCGCCGGATGATCGAGTTCATCTCGACCGAGTATCGCAGCCAGCCGAGCCTCGCCGAGATCGCCGAGACGGTCGGCCGCTCGGAGGAGACGCTGACCTCGCTGCTCAAGCGCTGGGCCGGGCTGACGCCGAAGGCGTTCCTGCAGGCGGTGACGCTGGACAATGCCCGGCGCCTGCTCGACGACGGCGCCTCGCTTCTCGATGCCGCCTATGAGGTGGGCTATTCCGGCCCGTCGCGGCTGCACGACCTGTTCGTCAAGCACGAGGCGGTCTCGCCCGGGGACTACAAGGCCCGCGGGCAGGGGATAGACCTCTTCTACGGCTACCACCCGACGCCCTTCGGTCTCGCCATCGTGGTGGCGACCGAGCGGGGCCTTGCCGGGATCGGTTTTGCCGATCCGACCGACGGCGGCGAGGGACAAGCGCTGGAAGACATGCGCCGGCGCTGGCCGAAGGCGCGGTTCACCGCCGATGCCATGCGCACCGCGCCCTTCGCCCGGCGGATCTTCGAGCCCTCGCGCTGGCAGGAGGATCGCCCGCTGAAGGTCGTGCTGATCGGCACCGACTTCGAGATCCGCGTCTGGCAGACCCTCCTGCAGATACCGCTCGGCTCAGCCACCAGCTATTCGACCATCGCCGAGCGGATCGGCGCGCCGAAGGCCGCCCGCGCCGTCGGCGCGGCGGTCGGGCGAAACCCGGTCTCCTTCGTCGTCCCCTGCCACCGGGTGCTCGGAAAGAGCGGCGCCCTCACCGGCTATCACTGGGGCATCACCCGCAAGCGGGCGATGCTGGGCTGGGAAAGCGGCGTGCTCGCGCGGGAGTAGCCCTCACCCTCGATCGGATGCCTGCGACCCGCGCAGCGCTGCGCGCACCGAGCCCTTGAGGCTCCGAGACACCGGGTCAGGCCGCGCGGCGCAACGGCTGGCGGCCGGGTCGACCGGCCACGGCGGCGATCGTGAAATAGGCGATCAGGCGTTTCAGCGCATCCGCCTGCTCGGTCAGTTCCTGGGTCGCCGCATTGGTCTCCTCGATCATCGCGGCGTTCTGCTGGGTCATCTGGTCCATCTGCCCCACGGCCTCGTTGATCTCGGACAGGCCGGTCGCCTGGGACTTTGAGCCGCTGGCGATCTGCTCGACCTTGCCGTCGATCTCCATGACCTGGGCGACGATCCGGCGCAGGGCCTCGGCGGCGTTATCGACGAATTCGACACCCTTTTCGACATTGTCGGAGGCGGCGCTGATCAGCGCCTTGATCTCGTCGGCCGCAGCGGAGGACCGCTGGGACAGTTCGCGCACTTCCTGGGCGACGACTGCGAAACCCTTGCCCGCCTCGCCGGCCCGCGCCGCTTCGACGCCGGCATTCAGCGCCAGAAGGTTCGTCTGGAACGAGATCTCGTTGATCACCGAGATGATCGCCTCGATCTTCTCGGACGACTCGGCGATCTTGCGCATGGCGTCGATCGCCTGCTGGACGATCTGGTCGGCACGCTCGGCATCGTCGCGAGCAGAGCGCACCGACTTCGCAGCTCCGCCGGCGAGATCGGCGTTCTGGCCTACCTGGCCGGTGATCTCGCCCAGCGCCGCGACGCTCTCCTCGATGCTCGCGGCCTGCCCCTCGATGCGGTGGGTCATGTTCTCGGTCGCCGAACCGATCTCCTGGGTCCCCGTCTCGATGCTCTCGACGGAGGCGCTGACGGCCTGCATCGTCTGGCGCAGCTTGTCGAGCGCTGCCTCGTAGTCGTGCTTCAGCTGCCGATAGTGGCTGGGAAATTCCCCTTCGAGCGGCGTGACGAGGTCGCCCGCGGCGAGCCGGGCGAGGCCCGAGCCGAGGGAGGCGACGACTGCCGCCTGTTCCGCCGCGGTCCGCTGGCGTTCGCTCTCGCTCTCGCCGCGCAGGCGCTCGGCATTCGCGCGCTCGTTCTCGGCCGCGATTTCGGCGGCGACGCCGCTCTTCAGCTGATGGCGGAAGCCCTCGAGAGCTTTGGCGAAGGTCCCAAGCTCGTCCCGCTTGTCCGTGCCCGAGACGGCGCCGTCATAGTCGCCCTCCGCTAGGCTCTCGACGCCCGCAAGCAGCCGCGACAGCGGGCGGGTAACGACCTGGCGCGCAGCGAACGCCATCGCGATCAGAACCGCCACCAACAGGACGCCGCCGATCAGCAGGAACTTGCTGACCTCGGCATAGACAGGGGCGGTGAAGACCGTCGCAGGAACGTCGACGACCAGCGCCCAGCGCTTGCCAAGGCCGGGTAGCTCGAAGGGATAGACGATCCGCTCGTACGTCCCGTCGGCGATGCCCTTGATGGTCTGCGGCTCGCCACTGGCCAGCGCCGCGTCGACGAGATCCTTGCCCTCTTCGTCATAGGGCTTGATCAGCTGATCGGCGGAACCGCTCACCAGCCAGTTGCCAGTGCCTGACAGAAGAAAGGTCCGGCCTCCTTCGAAGGGGACCATGGTGCTCACCAGCCGGCTCAGCCCGTCGAGGCTGAAGTCGACGCCGCCGACCCCGATGAGCCTGTCGCCCGACATCATCGGAAAGGCGATCGACGACATCAGGGCATCGACGTCGGAGCCCTTGTAGGGTTCGGTGATTGACGGCTTGCCGCTCTTGGCAGCGAGATCGTACCAGGGCGCGGAGTAATCCATCGTGAAGGTCGAGAACACGACGTCGCCGGAGGCGTTCTTCGTCCAGTAGGGCGTGTAGACGCCCTGCGCATTGGTGCCGGTCGCGCCCGTCTCGGTGACGCCGTCAAAGCCGTTCGGCGCCTCGGCCATCCAGGCACCGAAGAGGTTCTCGTTGCGAATCGCGACCGATTTGAGCATCGCGATCACCGCCGCGCGATCGCGGTTTCCCGCGGCGTTGGCGGCAGCGATCATGCCGGTCATGCTCCGGCCCGCCGCGACCGCCAGCCCGACCTCGGCGCCGACTGCGCTGGCCATGTTGCGTGCCTCGGTGTTGGCGGAGCGGTAGATGTCGGTCTCGACCCGCGACTTGGTCTCGAAGGCCGAAAGGGCGACGGCGAGGACCAGGATCGAAGCGACGGTTCCGCCGGCAAAGACCAGAAGTTTGGAGGCGAGCGATTTCATCTGCATGGCAGAGCTCCGGGGCGCGAGGGCCGTATTGCACTGCAGCAGCTTTGCCGAAATTCCTCTGACGAATTGTTAAGTCGGCCGGAAATGTGGCGCAAGCGGACAAACTTTCGCCACCGGCAGACGGCGGCTTGCGACGGCCTCTGCCTACAATGCCGATCGCGCTTGAAAACGGGCCGAAACTGCCGGCCGAGCGGCACGGCGACGAAGCCGCGTCCGGCTCAGCGTCTTTCCCCGGCCTCCACGTCGCCGCCTTCCTCGTCGCCCGATGCCGTCTCGTCCCGGCTGAACAGGAACTTGTAGGTCCCGACGCAGCCGACGAGGCAGATGGCGACGGCAGCCAGATAGAGCGGCCAGGTCGAGTGGCCGGCGAAATAGGTCTGGAACGCCGTGCCGAACAGATAGGCGAGGCCGCCATAGGCAAGCGACCAGGCCGCCGCGCTGATCGAGTTGTAAAGCAGGAAGACTGGCCAGTTCATGTGCATGGTGCCGGCGACGAAGCCGTTGAGCTGGCGCAGGATGATGATGAAGCGGGCGACGAGGACGACGGCGATGCCGTAGTTCTGGAACCGCTCCTCGACCATCTTGAAGCGCTTCTCGCCGAGGCCGAACCGCTCGCCCCACCGCACCACCATGGCCCGGCCATACCGTCGCCCGACGAGATAGCCGATGTTGTCGCCGATGATCGAGCCGAAGAACGCCGCCCCGAGGACGAGCAGGATGTGCAGTGAGCCTTCGCCCGCCAAGAGCCCGCCGGCGACGACCAGGCTCTCGCCCGGCAGCGGCAGGCCCGTCGATTCCAGAAGGACGACGACGAACAGGAGGCCGCAGCCGTATTGAACGAGATATTCCGTCACCGGCTGCGTCTCTCCTCGGCGTCAGTCAGAACCGTCATACCGTCTCTGGCTTGCATGAAGCCCGGGACACGGCACAAGCAGGGCCCCCAGGCGGGCCGCTCGTCACGGCCGGGCGAGCAGCGCCACCGCCTCGACGTGGTGGGACCACAGGAACTGGTCGATCGGCGTCACCGAGACGAGCCGGTAGCCGCCATCGACGAGGATCTTCAGATCCCGCGCCAGCGTGACAGGATTGCACGACACGGCTGCGACGCGCTTGACGCCGGATCCGGCGAGTTCGCGCACCAGCCCCTCGGTGCCGGCGCGCGGCGGATCGAAGACGACGCCGTCGAACGCCTTCAGCTCCTTGGCCGGAACCGGGCGGCGAAAGAGATCGCGGCGCTCGGTCGAGAGCGGCTTCAGCCCGGTGGCGCCGCGATGCGCCCGGTCTTGCGCGGCGAGTGCCGCCGCCTCGCTCTCCACCGCATGGACCGCCGACTGGCGCGCGAGCCGCAGCGAGAAGGTGCCGCAGCCCGAAAAGAAATCGGCGACACGCTTGGCACCGCCAAGATGCCCGACCACCAGTTCCGCCATCGCGGCCTCGGCGCTCTCGACCGCCTGCAGGAAGCCGCCGGGCGGCAGCTCGGTGCTGACGCCGGAGAAATCGACCAGTGGCGGACGCGACTTCACCAGCACCTCGCCATCGACGCTCAGGCGCGCGATATCCGCCCGGAGCGCCATCGCAACTGCCGGCTGCCGGAGCTTCTCGGAGAGCTTGGCGGCATCGCTCGCAGCGACGTCGAGGCCCGCCGTCGTCGCGGTGACCATCAGCTTCAGCGGCTTCTTGCGGTCGGTGAGGAGCGCGGCGAGCCTGCGCAGGAAGGGCAGCGCCGCCTCGATCGCCGGCAGCGCGATCGGGCAGGTCTCGATGGCCACGACCCGGTTGGTGCGGGCGGCGTTGTAGCCGAGAACGACGCGGGTGCCGGCCCGGGTCGCCGTCAGTGCGACGCGGCGGCGCGAGCGGGGCATGCAGCCGACCAGCGGCGAGATCTCCGCCTCCAGGCCGTCCCGCGCCAGCGCGGCGACGACGAGGTCGCGCTTGAACTCCCGGTAGACCGCCTCGCTCGCATGCTGGAGATCGCAGCCGCCGCACTCGCCGAAATGCGGACAGGGCGGCTCCCGGCGCTCCGGCGACGGTTCGACGAGCGTGAAGTCGGCGCGCCCGGCCACCGCGCCGGGTTCGATCTCGACCACCTCGCCCGGCAGGGTGAACGGCAGATAGAGCGGCCCGTCCGCCCCTTGCGCGATGCCGTCGCCCTTGGTTCCGAGGCTGTCGATGGTTACGTGCAAGACTTCGCCTTTCGTCCGTGCAGCAGGAATTCACGGTTGCCGTCGCCGCCGGTGATCGGCGAATCGATGAGTTCCAGCGCCTGCCAGTCCGGCTGCCCGTCGAGCCAGTCCCGCAGCCGCCCGGCGACGACCTCGGCCTGGGAAGGATCGCGCAGGAGGCCGCCCTTGCCGATCGCCTCGCGGCCAGCCTCGAATTGCGGCTTGACCAGCAAGACGGCCTCGGTTCCCGGCTCGGCCAGTCCGAGGGCGGGAGGCAAGGCGAGGGTCAGGGAAATGAAGCTGACATCGGCGACCAGCAAGTCGAACTCGCGGCCGAAGAGATCGTCCCGCGTCATCTCCCGCGCGTTCAGCCCCTCGATGCAGCTGACGCGCGGATCGGCCGCAATCACCGGGTTCATCTGGTCATGGCCGACATCGATCGCAAGGACATGCGCCGCGCCGCGTTCGATGAGGAGCTGTGTGAAGCCGCCGGTCGAGGCGCCGACATCCAGCGCCGTCCTCCCGGCAGGATCGACGCCGAAGCTGTCGAGCCCGGCCATCAGCTTCAGCGCCGCCCGCGAGACATAGGCCTGCGCCGGATCGTCGATGGCGATCGCGACATCCGGATCGACCGCGAGGCTGGCCTTCGTCTCGACCCGGCCCTCCACGCGGACATGGCCGCGCTGGATCGCGTCCCGCGCCCTTGAGCGCGTCGGCGAAAGACCTCGTTCAACGAGGCAGGCATCGAGACGGATGCGAGATTCAATATGTTCGGCCATGACCGGGTGATGCGACGGGGTCGCGTCATTGGCAAGCCGAAAGTGGGGCAAGCCGAAAGTGGGGCAAGCCGAAAATGGGGCGCGGCCGGGAAGTACCGTCCATTCCCGGTTTCTGCGACACCCATGAAGGCGGCAGGCTACGACAAACGCCGACTGGACGTCGTCATTCGAGCGTCGAACAGGAACCGGCCGCCCAGAAACTCCGTCCGCCGACGTTCAATGGCCCTGCTTGGCGCGCTCGGCTTCCTCGCGGATCGCATCTTCGTGATAGCTCGCGCCGCCCATCGCGACTGCGACGAAATCCGGGAGCGTCTCCTTGGTGAAGCGCCGCGATGCTGCGACGGCAGCGCGGCGGGCCTCGATCGGAAACTGCAGGATTTCGCCGCCCTGTTGATGTTCCCTTGCGGTCATTGGTCGTTTCCTCTGCGTTGTCTTGCCCCGGGACGGAGGATCCTCCGATAAATAGGTGTGCATATCCCTTATGCAATATGCCAAATTTATAGGCTGATTCTTGCCGATTTCGTGGTCACCCGCAAGAGCCCAATCGAGATGGGCTGCTCGATGCCCAACCATCCCTCCGATCATTGGCACGGCTGCGATCGTGCCATCGCTCGGCGGCGCCAGGCTGGACAGACAGCGGTCGGCACGAAAACCGACGGCGTCCGGCCCGAAGCCGGAAACTGGGCGTCCATGGCAGCGCCTTGGCAGGTCCGCAGCGGTATCGAGATGGTTGAGGAGCAAAGGTGGCACGCGGACCGATCCGATCCGCTCGACCCACTTGGCACGCAACGTGCTTGTGAGGTCTTGGTTCCGCTCGGCGCGCTCCTGTGGAGCCCCCGGACCTATCGATGTGTTTCGACGCGCCTGCCGCGTCCACCATGGAAGATGAATGATGACGAAATATAAGCTCGAGTACATCTGGCTGGATGGCTACACGCCGGTTCCGAACCTGCGCGGCAAGACCCAGATCAAGGAGTTCGCCGAGTTCCCGACCCTCGAGCAGCTGCCGCTCTGGGGTTTCGACGGCTCCTCCACCATGCAGGCCGAGGGGCACAGCTCCGACTGCGTGCTGAAGCCGGTCGCCGTCTTCCCCGACCCGGCGCGCAGCAATGGCGCCCTCGTCATGTGCGAAGTGATGATGCCCGACGGCGTCACGCCGCACGCCTCGAACAGCCGCGCCACCATCCTCGACGACGATGACGCCTGGTTCGGCTTCGAGCAGGAATACTTCTTCTACAAGGACGGCCGCCCGCTCGGCTTCCCGGCGCAGGGCTATCCGGAGCCGCAGGGCAAGTACTACACCGGCGTCGGCTACAGCGCCGTCGGCGACGTCGCCCGTGAGATCGTCGAGGAGCATCTCGACCTCTGCCTCGCCGCCGGCATCAACCACGAGGGCATCAACGCGGAAGTCGCCAAGGGCCAGTGGGAGTTCCAGATCTTCGGCAAGGGCTCCAAGAAGGCCGCCGACCAGATGTGGATCGCGCGCTACCTGCTCCAGCGCCTGACCGAGGGCTACGGCATCGACATCGAGTATCACTGCAAGCCGCTGGGCGATACCGACTGGAACGGCTCGGGCATGCACTGCAACTTCTCGACCAAGCACATGCGCGAAGTCGGCGGCAAGGCCTATTTCGAGGCGCTGATGGCGCAGTTCGAGAAGAACCTCGACGAGCACATCGCCGTCTACGGCCCGGACAACCACCTGCGCCTGACCGGCAAACACGAGACGGCGCCGTGGAACAAGTTCTCCTACGGCATCGCCGACCGCGGCGCTTCGGTCCGCGTGCCGCATTCCTTCGTCAAGAACGACTATAAGGGCTATCTCGAGGATCGCCGCCCGAACTCCCAGGGCGACCCCTACGCGATCGCCTCGCAGGTTCTGAAGACGATCTCGGAAGTCCCGACAGGCCAGGAAGCCCAGGCAGCCGCCTGATCGCTGCTTCAGGGGCCGCTGCGGCGGTCCTCCCGTCGTAGAATGACAGAAGGCGCGGTTTCCGAAGGGAGCCGCGCCTTTTCTTCGATCACTGCCCGAAGGCGGCTCCGTCCGGCCGATCGTCCTCGCCGCTCCAGACGAATTCCAGCAGCAGGTTGCGCTGGAAGAACGAGCCGTTGTCGTCGGAGACCAGAGTCAGCCGCGTGCGTCCGGCTTCGTCCTGCCAGACGTCCAGCCCTTCCATGTTGTCGATCTCGTCCGCCAGGTCGGCTTCGAACACCACCGGCCCGTCGACCAGCGCGCCGGGCCGGATCGCATCGCCGGGGATGCGGCGGATGCGGATGCCGAGACCGCCGAACAGGCCCTCGAAGCGCCGCTCGAGCAGCAGGAGATCGCCGCCGGGCAGGAAGTCGCCGTCCGACACCTCCCACTTCTCGTGGCGCTTCACCTTGAAGACACCGCCATCCGGCCCGAGGACCGCGGCGAAGAGATTGCCGTTTCGGTCGATCGAATGTTCGGCGACCGTCACCATGGCGCCCTGGAGCGGCGAGCCTCCCGGGGCGATCGCCAGCGTCTCCAGCCCCTTGTTGGCGCGCAGCTCCCGAACCGGGATCGGCAGCGGTACGTCGCGGGCCCGCCCCTCGCCCAGATCGTCGAGATTATAGGACCAGATCCGGTGTCGCTGCTCGAAGCCGACATGGACCGTCCGGCCGTCGAGTCCGATCGCGAGGGATTCCGCGTCGCCGAGGGCCTTGCCCCGGATCGGCCGACCGAGGAGATCGCGCAGCGGGGCGATGCTGACATCCGAAAATTCTCTCGGCCGCCCGTCCGCATCGCGCTCGATCCGCCCCGCGATCCAGCTGCCATTGTCGGTGACGGCCAGAAACCCTCCATCCGCATCGCGCATGCGGATTGCCGAAATGCCGTGCAGCCGGCTGTCGGAGCCGGTGAATTGCAGCCCGCCGAGAAAGGTCAGCGCCCCGAACCGGCTCGCATCCGAGTTCTTTCTGAATCGGGCGACCTGTTCGGACCGGACGGTGACCGGATCGCCGACGTCATCCGCCAGCGGCCCGGCAAAAGCCGCGGCAGCTGGAAGCCACGGAGCCAGTCCCATGGCGAGCCCCAGCCCCAGCGATACGGCGCGCATAGTCCGGACGCGATGCGCCGACGCGCCTGCCGCCGCCTCATGCCGTTTCTGCGGAAACCTCACCTTCGGGCGCCGGCCCGGCGATAGGTGCTTCCGGCCGCGCGGCGACCGGTTCCCTGTTCCTCGAAGATATCGGCGAGCTGCTCGGTCATCGCGCCGGCCAGTTCCTCGGCATCGACGATGGTGACGGCCCGGCGGTAGTAGCGCGTCACGTCGTGGCCGATGCCGATGGCGAGAAGCTCGACCGGCGAGCGGGTCTCGATCTCCTCGATGATCGCCCTGAGATGCCGCTCGAGATAGTTGCCGGGATTGACCGACAGCGTCGAGTCGTCGACCGGCGCACCGTCCGAGATCATCATCAGGATGCGTCGCTGCTCGGGCCGCGCCAGAAGCCGGTTGTGCGCCCAGATCAGCGCCTCCCCGTCGATGTTTTCCTTCAGCAGCCCCTCGCGCATCATCAGGCCGAGATTGCGCCGGGCCCGCCGCCAGGGGGCGTCCGCCGACTTGTAGACGATGTGCCGCAGATCGTTGAGGCGGCCGGGCTTGGTCGGCTTGCCGGCCTTCAGCCAGACCTCGCGGGACTGGCCGCCCTTCCACGCCCGGGTGGTGAAGCCCAGCACCTCGACCTTGACGCCGCAGCGCTCCAGCGTGCGCGCCAGGATGTCGGCGCAGGTGGCCGCGACGGTGATCGGGCGGCCGCGCATCGAGCCGGAATTGTCGATGAGGAGCGTCACGATGGTGTCGCGGAAGTCGGTGTCGCGCTCCATCTTGTAGGACAGGGGCTGCATCGGATCGATGACCAGGCGCGACAGCCGGGCGGGGTCCAGATAGCCCTCTTCGAGATCGAAATCCCAGGAGCGGTTCTGCTGCGCCATCAGCCGTCTCTGGAGACGGTTGGCGAGACGGCCGACGACGCCCTGGAGCGTCGACAGCTGCTTGTCGAGGAAGGCCCGCAGCCGGTCGAGCTCGGCCTCGTCGCAAAGCTCCTCGGCGCCGACGATCTCGTCGAACTGCGGCGTGAAGACCTTGTAGTCGAACTGCGGCGAATCGCGGTCGAGGGGCTGGTTGGGCCGGCGCGATTCGCCCGGCGTCTCGGTGTCCTGGCTGTCGTCGTCGACCGGATCCTCGGCGGTCACCTCGGAGGATTCGGCCTCGGCCGTCTCCTCGTTCTCGCCCTCGGTTTCGGACTCCTCGGCCTCCGCCTCGTCGCTGCCGGCGTCCTTCTCCGAGCCGCTCTCCTCGTTGTCGCGGCTCTGGTTGTCGCCCTGCTCGTCCTCCTGGTCCTCGTCCTCCTCCGAGTCGCTCTCGTCGGCCAGCTGCTCGGCCATTTCGAGGGAGACGAGCATGTCGCGCATGGCTCGGGCGAAGGCGTCCTGGTCCTCGAGGACGCCCGGCAGCGTCTCGAAATTGCGGCCGGCCTTGTCCTCGACGAAGTCCCGCCAGACGTCGACCAGCGCCCGGGCGCTCTCCGGCACGGGGCGGCCGGTCAGCCGCTCGCGCACCATCAGCGCGACGGCATCCTCGATCGGCGCCTCGGCCCGGTCGGTGACGTCGGACAGGTTCGAGCGGAAATACTTGTCTTCCAGCATCGAGGCGAGATTGTCGCCGACGCCGGCCATGGCATTGGCGCCGATCGCCTCGCAGCGCGCCTGCTCGACCGCGTCATAGACGGCTCGCGCGCTCTTGCCCTCCGGCGAAAGGCTGGCATGGAGGCGGCTGTCGTGCCGCGCCTTGCGCAGCGCCATGGCATCGGCGAGGCCGCGGGTCACGGCAACGTCGTTCTGCGTCGCGCGCTTGGGCAGCTCCGGCAGCCGCGCCCGGTTGCCGGTCAGCCCCGGCCGGTCGGTCGCATAGGTGACTTCCATCTCCGCATCCCCGGAGATGGCCCTGAGCGCGCCCGCCACCGCGCGCCGGAAGGGTTCGCGGTCCTGGGATTTGCCCTGGGGTGGACGCTTGTTGTCGCCGATCGATGCCATGAATTACTCGGCTGCTTCCTGTGTCTCGTATGACGGGGCCGGCAGCGTTTCGCCGTCTGCGATCGCCGCGTCGGCCCATTCGAGGGCCGCAGCCCGTACGTCGGCGATCGCCTCGATCTCGGTCTCGCCATCACCCATACAACCCGGAAGATCCGGGATCGTGGCGAACCACCCACCCCCCTCGTCTTCGGTCAGCGGGCGAAGACGAACTTCATAGGTCGACGGATCGAATGGACGGCCATCCGCAGTCTCGAGCCCAAGATCAGACATCATGCCCTCCCAATCTCATTCAGAAACTTGAGAAATTCGGCAATGTATTGGGGCTTTATAGGCCGGCGGGCCGGGATCGTATAGCGTCGCCCGCCTGTCACCTCGCCGATCTTCCAGTGAGAACCCCGGCTCGGTCGGATGCAGACGAGGCCGACCTCTCGGCAAGCCTTTTCGATATCGTCAATTGTCCAATCCGCCTTCGGATTGGCCCGCATCCGGTCGATCGTCTTGCCCACTCGCCCGATCCATCAAGGGCAAAAGGCGGCAAGCGCCGCCCTCGCATCAATCCAGCACGAGGTTGGCCGCGCTTTCCGGCAGTTCCTCGCCGAACGCGCGCTGATAGAACTCCGCCACCAGCGACCGTTCCAGATCGTCGCATTTATTGAGGAAGGTCAGGCGGAAGGCGAAGCCGATCTCGCCGAAGATCTCGGCGTTCTCGGCCCAGGTGATCACCGTTCTCGGGCTCATCACCGTCGACAGGTCGCCATTGACGAAGGCCGAGCGGGTGAGATCGGCGACGCGGACCATCTTCGACACGGTCTTGCGACCGTCCGGATTGGCGAAGCTCTTCGCCTTGGCGAGAACGATCCCGACCTCGGTGTCGTGGGGCAGGTAGTTCAGCGTCGTGACGATCGACCAGCGGTCCATCTGCGCCTGGTTGATCTGCTGTGTACCGTGATAGAGGCCCGTCGTATCGCCGAGGCCGACCGTGTTGGCGGTGGCGAACAGGCGGAAGGCCGGATGCGGGCGGATCACCCGGCTCTGGTCGAGCAGGGTGAGGCGGCCGGAGGATTCCAGCACCCGCTGGATGACGAACATCACGTCCGGGCGCCCGGCGTCGTATTCGTCGAAGACCAGCGCGACATTGTGCTGATAGGCCCAGGGCAGGATGCCGTCGCGAAACTCGGTGACCTGCATCCCCTCGCGCACGGTGATCGCGTCCTTGCCGACGAGATCGATGCGGGAGACGTGGCTGTCGAGATTGACGCGCACGCAGGGCCAGTTGAGCCTTGCCGCCACCTGCTCGATATGGGTCGACTTGCCGGTGCCGTGATAGCCCGAGACCATGACCCGGCGGTTTCTCGCAAAGCCCGCGAGGATCGCCAGGGTCGTCGGCTTGTCGAAGATGTAGTCCGGGTCGAGTTCCGGCACGTGCTGGTCGCGCTCGGAAAAGGCGGGGACTTTCAGGTCGCTCTCGAAACCGAAGGTTTCACGGACGGAGACCGTGGCATCCGGAAGGGCTGCCACTTCCTGTTCCGCTGCACTCATCATACCTCCAAGGGCGCTCGTTCTGGCGGAGGCCGCCATGCGCCTTCATGCTTCATCTTCTTCGCCCGCCCCTCGAACCGATTGGAAGGCGGCGGGCGGCCAAACCACACTGCGATACGGCCATGCCTGCTCCGCCTTGTACAGGCGAATTCATCGGCACGTCACCGTGTCGGACGTCTAGCCCGACGATGGCGGAAAGCGCGCGGGAACGCAACGCAGACGCTGCGCCGCGACAGGATCAGCAAAGGCCCGCCTGCTTCAGGAGCTTGTAGGCCTGGATGACCTCGCGCAGCCGATCTTCCTGGCTGCGGTCGCCGCCATTGGCGTCGGGGTGGAGCTGCTTCACCAGATCCTTATAGCGGCGACGGATCGTTTCGCCAGAGGAGCCGGGCTCGAGGTCGAGATTTTCGAAGGCCTTCTTCTCCAGCGGACGCACCTTCGGGCGCCGGCTCTCGGGCCGCGGCGCGCCGTCCTCGCCGAACAGGCCGAAGGGATCCTTCGGCCTCCCGGCGCCGGCCCGGCCGCTGCGGGCCGTGCTCTGGGAGGAGCCGTTGCGGCCCATCGCCCAAGTGGGGCGATGGCCGGTCATGGCGTCCTTCAGGTATTTCTGGATCGCGTCGTCGTTCAGCCCCGAAAAATAGTTGTAGGACTTGTTGTACTGGCGAACGTGGTCGACGCAGAAGTTGAGATACTGCCCCTCGAAATCCCGGCCGAGGGGAGCCTTGTAGATCCCGTCTTCCTCGCAGCCTTCCCAGGCGCACGCCGGCGCCCTCGGCTTGGCTTTCGCCGAGGCCTTACCCTTGACGCGGATCGCGTCGAAATATTTGGAGTCGAGCTTCATCGTCGGCGATTATGGGGCCCGACACCGTTGCGAACAAGAATTGACAGACCGGAAAAAGCCGGAAATTCCTGGACTATTCCGCGAGCCGGCAAGCCACACGCAACGTTGCGCCAGCGCGGGTCGCGCGAGACCCCTGAAAGGAACGACATGAGCACCAAGGCGAGGATCGAGTCCAAACTCGTCGAAGCCTTCCAGCCGAGCGGCCTGGAGATCCTCGACGAGAGCCATCTGCATGCCGGCCATCACCATGGCGGCAGCGACCACCATGCCGGTTTCGACGGCTCCGGCGAGACGCATTTTCGCGTCCGCATCGTCGCCGAGGGCTTTGCCGGCATGAGCCGGATCGCCCGGCACAGGGCCATCAACGGGCTGCTGTCCGAGGAGCTGTCCGGCAGCGTTCATGCGCTGGCCATCGAGGCGGCGGCGCCCGGCGAACCGACCCGGCTGAAAACTCCCGCCCAATGACCTCGCGGAGCCGCAGGCCCGGGACGCCGCGGGACCGCAAGTTGCCCGCCGAAGCCTCCGCCCCGGCGGGCCGGCAGAAGACCGTCGGCTTCGGCTTCGTCGCGCTGCTGTCCTTCCTCGCCGGGATGACCGACGCGATCGGCTTCCTGCGGGCCGGCGACTTCCTCTCCTTCATGAGCGGCAACACGACGCGTCTCGCCATCGCCATCGGCGAGGGGCACGGCGGCGACATCGCCCGCCTTGCGGCGATCCTGCTGGTCTTCGTCACCGGCAATGCGACCGGCGTCGTCCTCGTGCGCACGACCGGCGAGCGCCAGTGGCCGCTGCTGATGGCGGTGACGGTGGTGACCGGCCTCGTCGCGGCCCTTGCTGGCGCCGCTCCCTCGCCCTGGAGCTATCTGCCGCTCGTCTTCGCCATGGGAATGCTGAATGCCGCGGTCGACACCGTCGCCGGCCATCCCATCGGGCTCACCTATGTGACCGGCGCGCTGTCGCGCTTCGGCAAGGGCCTCGGCCGTTTCCTTTGCGGCGAGCGGCGCGGCGGCTTCCTGGTGCAGATGCTGCCCTGGATCGGCATGCTGACCGGAGCCGTTACCGGCGTCTTTCTGCTCCAGGCCTGGCAGGAGACCGCGATCTGGGCCATCGGTGCCACCGCGCTCCTCCTGACGGTGGTTTCCGTCATGGTGCCCCGGGACTGGCTGCGACCCTGCTTCGGCCTCGGCAGGCCCTGAGATGCTCCGAGGCGGGAGGCGGCCGTTTTTCCCGGCCTCGGCCTCACCCCTTCCCTCTCTGGCCTTCCCCCTCTGGCCTTCCCCCTCTGGCCCTTCCACTGCCTCTTCGCCGGCAAAGACCGGACCAGCGGGGACCGGGGACCATCCGGCCATGGGAGGGACGAGCCGCCGCCGGCGCCACTTGCGTTGCGGCCGCCGTTCGGCACACCCATATCGCCATGGTTAACGAGCGGTAAACAGCGGGGCGAGGCATGGAAGAGGTGGCTGAGGCTCCGCGCTACAAGACGATCTGGCTCGTCCTCGCCTTCCTCGTCATGATCTTCGGCTGCGGCCTCGTCGGCGTCCATGGCTGGGTTGATGCCGTCGCTGCGCGCTACGGCGCCAGCGTCGCGACCACCCGCGAGCGGGTCCACTCGAACCGCCTCGTCGTCGAACTTTCCCGCCATGGCCAGCAGCCCTGGAACGCCCCCATCGAGGAGGCGATGTATGTCGACTACGACGACGTGCCGCAGGTGATGCGCGAGGCGATCCTGACCAGCGAGGACAGCTGGTTCTTCTACCACATGGGCTTCAATCCCGTGGCCATCGGCAAGGCGCTCCTCAGCCAGTTCGGCGACGACCCGCGCGGCGGCTCGACCATCACCCAGCAGATCGCCAAGCAGGTCTATGTGGGCAGCCGGCGCGACTTCCGGCGCAAGTTCGACGAACTCGCCATCGCCCTCTGGCTGGAATGGCACTTCTCCAAACAAGAGCTCCTCGAACTCTATTTCAACACGCCCTTCATGGGCCACAACACCAAGGGCATCGAGGCGGCCGCCCGCTACTATTTCGGCTATTCCTTCAAGCGCGAGCGCGCCCAGACCGTCGCCTTCACGCCGGACATGGCGGCGAGCCTCGCCGTCACCATCAAGAACCCGACCGCCGGCAATCCGGCCAAGCCGCGCAACCTGCGCGAGGCCCGCCGCCTGCTCCTCGCCATGGGCATCGAGCCGGCTGTGCTGACGGCCAAGGCCGTCGCCGACGAGACGCTGCCCCGCCGCTTCGCCGCCCATGCCTTCGTCAAGGACCGCCGGCTCTCCGACCAGTTCGGCTCGGCCCGCGACCTCGCGGTCGCGCGGCTGGAGCGCAAGCTCCACGGCCACGAGGGCAGCCTCGACGTCGTCACCTTCTATGCCTCCGAGACGCAGCTCTATCTCGAGACGGCGATCGAGAAATACTACCCGCCGATCCGCCGCGCCGGCTACGACCGGCTGACGGCGGTTGTCGTCGACAACGCGACCGGCGGCATTCAGGCAATCGTCGCCCCGCCCGACGCGACGCTTTATCCCGGCTCCACGGTGAAGCCGCTGCTTGCCCTCTGCGCCCTGGTCGAGAAGGGCTACACCGCCCAGAGCCGGGTCGAGGACGTGGCGATCGGGGTTCCGCCGGTGCGCAACGGCGACCGGCGCTATCTCGGCCGGATCAGCTTCGAGCAGGCGATGGCCGCCAGCCGCAACCCGCCCTTCGTCGAGATGATGCGACGCTTCGGGCGGCCCTGCGCCAACGCCATGATGAAGCGCATGGACACCGGTTTCCGCTTCCAGGGCGGGCGCGACCGCTCGCTGGCCCTCGGCGCCGAGCCGGTGGCCCTGATGGACCTCCTCGACGCCTATGTAACGATCGCCACCTGCGGCCGGGTATCGAACGGACCGTTGATCCTGAAGGAGGCCCGGGAACGCGGCAGCCAGAAGGTGGTGCTGGAGGAAAAGGCGAAGAGCCTTTCAAAGGACACCCGGCTGGTGGCGGGATTCGACGCGCTGCACGAGATGCTGCAGGCGACCACCGGGCCGACGGGAACCGCAAATGGCAGCCGCTTCGTCAACGACGTCGCGGCGAAGACCGGCACCTCGGACGAAAACCGCCAGATCACGCTGATCACCTTCACCCGAGCCCATACCGTGCTGGTCTCGGCCGGGGCGAGCGACCCAGGCAAGCTGAAGCGGCACCTGTCGTCCCACGCCTTGGTGAAGATGGTCCGCAACGTCAACGCCAACATTCATGGCGGCAAGGACCCCGGCCCGCTCGGCTGCGGCCCCGGCGTCGTCGTCGCCGGCCGGTAGGCTTGGGCTTGGGATTGGGGTGCAGTTGCAGGCACCGCGGGCGGGCGCCACCGTGCTCGCCGGCTCGGCGCCGGCAGAAGCGACTCGTGCGGCCTTCGTCCGTGCAGACAAGCGTAGGTCACCGACAAGGCTCGGCCGACCCGCCCATCCCCGCGATGCGGGTCTGCCGGCGAACATCGCCCCGACGGCAGAACCACTATCCGATGAGGCTGGAAAGCTGCGGCGCGTGCGCTGCCGCGGTCAGAACTTCAGCGCGACGCCGGCCCGGATCGAATGCTCGTCGAAGCCGGAAGAGACGCTGGTATTGCCGAGATCGTAGGTCTCGCTGCCGAATTTGGAATAGCGATATTCGAGGCGGCCCGCCAGGTCGTCGGTGATCTTCGCCTCGACGCCGGCGCCGACGGTGAAGCCGACGCTGGTCTGGGGGTCGGATGCGCCGCCGGAACTCAGCTCGTTGCGCGACGCGGCGATGCCGCCCGTGGCGAAGACCAGGAACGGATCGGCCTGATAGCCCACCCGGCCGCGCAGGGAGCCGAAGATGTTCTGCTCGCCATCGACATCGCCGCCCAGCGCCGGGCTGAAGCCCGTCCCGTCGACGCCGGAGCCGCCGAAATCGGCCTCGACGCCGTAGACGATCGGCCCGGATTCGAAATTGTAGCCGGCATAGACACCGCCGACGGCGCCGTCACCATCGAAGGACACGTCCGGCGCATTCCGGAAGCGAGAGAAGTTGTAGCCGACGAAGGCGCCGGCATAGGGCCCCGACCAGACATAGATCGACGTGGGCGCTTCGGGGGACGGCGGCGCGGGGACCGGGTCGAAGACCACGTCGGCCGCCGAGGCGGTGTCCGTTCCCAGAGCCAGGACGCCCGTGACGACGAGCGCGAATGATCGGACCTTGCATGTCCACGACATCGACGTTCCACCACTGCCTCGCGGGCAAGATCGGCTCGGCCGACCGCCCACACAATCCGTCTTCGCCCCGTCATTGCCGACGGATCTTCGACCACCTCGCTGTGACTCACAAGTGGGGATGCTCCATGGCGCCAACAGGGGACGATGACGTTTGCGCGACCGGCAGAGCAAATCTTTTTTCCTCTGTTGCAAGCTGGCAACAAATTCGCCCTCCGGCGCCCGGAAGGCGTGCGACTGCGCCCAGCCGCCGCGGGCGGCGGTTCGCGCAGGCCAGGCGAACCCCATGCATTTTCGAATCGCAGCGATCATATAAGACGGGTCGGCGCGGCTGGCCGGCAGCCGAAACGACAGACGACGAGGAGACGAGGTTGGGCCGTTCGCGCGCGCAACGATATTCGCACCACAGTGCCCGGGGCCTGATGCCGAGGGACGCCGACGCTGGTGACGAGGCGGCGACCGACGCCGGCTTCGACGGCGATGGGAGCGAAGATCAGGTCGCGGCCGCCGATCCGGCGAGCTGGGACGACGAGGACGATCGCCCGGACGTCGAGGACAAACCGGGGCAAGAAGCGGAAGACGACGACGAAGCCGTCGACGCGCCGACGCCTGCGAGGTCGGCTGCCGCGGCGTTGCTGCAGGCGATCGAGTGGGACGATGCCGGCAAGTCGATTCATACCGATCTGACCGGCGCCGCCCTGATCGCCGCTTTGGCCAAGCGGCTGCCGAATTCGCCCGGCGTCTATCGCATGTTCGGGGCCGACGGCGAGATCCTCTATGTCGGCAAGGCGCGCTCCTTGAAGAAGCGCGTCGCCAACTACACCCGGCTCGGCGGCCACACCCAGCGCATCGCGCGGATGATCGCCAAGACCCACAACATGGAATTCGTGACGACGCGCACGGAGACCGAGGCGCTGCTGCTCGAGGCGAACCTCATCAAGCGCCTGCGGCCACGCTTCAACGTGCTGATGCGGGACGACAAGTCGTTTCCCTATATCCTGATCAGCCAGGACCACGCCGCCCCGGCGATCCTGAAGCATCGCGGCGCGAGGTCCCGGAAGGGCCGCTATTTCGGCCCCTTCGCCTCGGCCGGGTCCGTCGGCCGGACGATCAACGCGCTGCAGCGGGCCTTCCTGCTGCGCACCTGCTCGGATTCGGTCTATGACAGCCGCACCCGGCCGTGCCTGCTCTATCAGATCAAGCGCTGCTCCGGCCCCTGCACGGGCGAGGTGAGCGAAGCCGAATATGCCGAGCTCGTCGACGAGGCGACGGCGTTCCTCTCCGGCCGCTCCAGCGACGTGAAGACCATGCTGTCGCATTCGATGCAGTCGGCCTCTGCCGACCTCGATTTCGAGCGCGCCGCCGTCTATCGCGACCGGCTCGCCGCCCTCTCCCACGTGCAGGGCCACCAGGGCATCAACCCCGAGGGGGTCGAGGAGGCCGACGTCTTCGCCATCCATCAGGAAGGCGGGCTCACCTCGATCCAGGTGTTCTTCTTCCGCACCGGGCAGAACTGGGGCAACCGCGCCTATTTCCCCAAGGCCGACCCGTCGCTGGAGCCCGAAGCCGTCCTCGGCGCCTTCCTGGCGCAGTTCTACGACGACACGCCGGCGCCCCGCCTGGTCCTCCTGCCGGTGAAGGTCGAGGACGAGGCGCTGCTCGCCGAGGCGCTGGCGCTGAAGACCGGCCGCAAGGTGCGGATCGAGGTGCCGGCGCGCGGCGCCAAGCGCGACCTCGTCGACCATGCGACGTCCAACGCCCGCGAGGCGCTCGGCCGCCGGCTGGCGGAGACCTCCTCCCAGGCCCGCCTGCTCGACGGGCTGCGGGAGACCTTCGGCCTTGCCCGCACGCCGCGGCGCATCGAGGTCTATGACAACTCGCACATCATGGGCACCAATGCGGTGGGCGCGATGATCGTCGCGGGGCCCGAGGGATTTGCCAAGAACCAGTACCGCAAGTTCAACATCAAGGGCGAGGACATCACCCCCGGCGACGACTTCGGCATGATGAAGGAGGTCATCCGCCGGCGATTCTCGCGGCTGATCAAGGAGCATGCGCAGACCATGCCGGCAACGGCCGGCACCGGCGTTGCGGCGGACGCGGCGCCCGCCGGGCCCGCGACGCCCGCGTCTGGCGATCCTGCGGCCGCCGGCACGTCCTCCGTCGCCCCGTCGGCGACAGGCGATGCAGCCGTCGACGCCATCGCACAAGCTTCCAGTGGGGACGTGTCCGGTCGTCCGCGGGCCAATCCGGGCGGGGACGCGGCCATTCAGCCGGGCACCGACCTCGATGCGGATCTCGACACCGACCTCGCCGACGATCTGGCCGAAGACGCGCCGATGCCGGCCTGGCCGGACCTCGTCTTCATCGACGGCGGCAAGGGCCAGATGTCGGCGGTGCGCGCCATTCTCGACGAACTCGGCATCGCCGACCGCATCACCGCCATCGGCATCGCTAAGGGCGTCGACCGCGACGCCGGCCGCGAGCGCTTCGTCACCGCCGGCCGCGAGCCGTTCTCGCTGCCGCCGCGCGACCCGGTTCTGTATTTCGTCCAGCGCCTGCGCGACGAGGCGCACCGATTCGCCATCGGCACCCACCGGGCCAAGCGCAAGAAGGAACTGGTGAAGAACCCGCTCGACGAGATCGCCGGCATCGGGCCGTCCCGCAAGCGGGCGCTGCTCCACCATTTCGGTACGGCGAAGGCCGTCTCGCGCGCGGCCCTCGACGATCTGACACAGGTGGAAGGCATTTCCGCCGCGATGGCGCAATTGATCTACGATCATTTCCGGACCGGGGGATGAAACAATCGTCACGTTTGATGGCGAATGTGCCCGGATATCGGCCGGTGCGGTTGACGGGGCCCGCCCGCGCGCGCTTTGAGAGACCTCACCCGAATTCCGCAGGCTAATGTTCCATGGCGTCCAGGGCCCTCAGCCTTCCCAATATCCTGACCTATGCGCGGATCGTGTGCGTTCCGCTCGTGGTCATGTGCTTCTTCCTCGAGGGCCAGCTCCGCAGCCCGGACTATGCCCGCTGGACCGCGCTCGGCATCTTCGTCGTCGCCTCGATCACCGACTATTTCGACGGCTATCTGGCAAGGGCCTGGAATCAGTCCTCGACCATCGGGCGGATGCTCGATCCGATCGCCGACAAGCTGCTGGTCGCCGCGGTGCTGCTGCTGCTCGCCGCCGAGGGCAGCATCGCCGGCTGGAGCCTGTGGGCGGCGATCATCATCCTGTGCCGCGAGATCCTCGTCTCGGGCCTGCGCGAATATCTCGCCGAGCTGAAGGTCTCGGTCCCGGTGACCCGGCTCGCCAAATGGAAGACGACGATCCAGATGATCTCCATCGCCTTCCTCCTCGCCGGCCCCGCCGGCGACAAGTTCCTGCCCGGGATCACCCAGGTCGGCCTCGCCCTCCTCTGGGTCTCCGCCCTCGTCACCCTCTACACCGGCTACGACTATTTTCGCGCCGGGCTGCGCCACATCGACGATTGAGGTCCGCGGGCGCCGGTCGAAGATCGGGGCCGACGGTCTGAGGCCGGCCGGGCCATCTGCGGGCCCGCCACGGCAGATCGATGCGCTGGGCTCTGGACATCCCGCGCCCTGCCCGCCATCTCCGACATGAGACGAGAGGAGCGCCACACCATGAAACTTGCCTATTTCGCCTGGGTGCGCGAGCGGATCGGGATTGCCGAGGAAGAGGTCGCATTGCCGGCCGGCGTCGTGACGGTGAGCGATCTGCTCCTCTGGCTGAAGGGCCGGGGCGAGACATACGATGCGGCGCTGCAGGCGCCGGAGATCATCCGCGTCGCCATCGACCACGAGCATGTCGACCATTCCGAGCCGCTGGCCGGCGCGCGCGAGATCGCGCTCTTCCCGCCGATGACCGGAGGCTGAGCCATGGCGGATACCAGGGACAGCGCCGAGCTCGCCGCCACCATGTATGACGGCGGGCGGGAAACCGGTTCCTCGGCGGGTGCGCGCGCCGCCGGCGGCGGCGAGACCGGCGGGAGCGTTGCCGAGCCCCGCATCGAGATCCGCGTCCAGGCCGGACGGATCGATGCCGGCGCCATCGCCGACTCGCTCACCGGCCCGGATGCCGGTCGCGGTTCGGGCTCTGGCTCTGGTGCCGTCTCTGGCGCCGTTGGGGCGCTGGTCACCTTCACCGGCTATTGCCGCGACGAGGGCGGGCGGCTGCGGGCCCTGGAGCTCGAGCACTATCCCGGCATGGCCGAGAAGCAGATGAAGAAGATTGCCGCCGAGGCCGCCGTCCGCTGGCCGATCCTCGGGCTCGCGGCGATCCACCGCTACGGCCTGATCGCGCCCGGCGAGGAGATCGTCCTCGTCGCCTGCACCTCGGCCCATCGCGGCGCGGCCTTCGAGGCGGCGAGCTTCCTGATGGACTACATGAAGACGTCTGCCCCCTTCTGGAAGCGCGAGCATCTGGTCGACGGCACGACCGGCGGCTGGGTCGAGGCCAAGGACACCGACGAGGCGGCCGCCGATCGCTGGCACCGCCTGTAGCGGCACAAAGACGCAATCGTCACGAAGGCAACCGATACTTCCAGGATACTGCAGGGCAACAAGACGATCGTGCCGTGCAGCAACGATTTTGCGTCACTCCCGCGAATTTTTCTCTATCCGATCCGCAGATTTCGCCTAGCTTTCCCTTTTTGTTTGGGAGGGCACCCATGAAGATCAAGGACAGGCCGGAATATCGCGACAAGCCGAAGCCGCTCTGCTTCGGCCCGGACGAAACCGTCATGAAAGCGGTTTCAGCCATGAGCGAGCGCAATGTCGGCTCGGTGATGATCGTCGACGACTTCGACAAGCTGATCGGTGTCGTTACCGAACGCGACTTGCTGAAACGCCTCGTCGGTGCGGGGCGGGATCCGGAAACCACCAAGCTGCGCGAGATCATGACCGCCAAGCCGCGGGTCGCCAAGGCGGACGACGACCTGATCGAATGGATGCGGGTGATGTCGAACGAGCGCTTCCGGCGCCTGCCGATCGTCGACGACCAGGGGCGGGTCGTCTCGATCATGACCCAGGGCGACTTCGTCTCCTATACCTGGCCGAACCTCCTGCACCAGGCACGCGAGGTGACCCGGACGAGCATCGGCCGCAACTATCAGGTCCTGCTCGTCGGTGGCTCGGTGGCGCTCTACACCGTCATCCTGATCGTCGTCCTCGCCTCCTTCTTCGGCGCCGAAGCGTAAACGAGAGCATGATTCCGAAAGTGGGAACCGCTTTTCGGACAAGATCACGCTGCACCAAGACGATAGAGCGGGATGTCGATCCAGGCTGATCTCATCCCGCTCCAGGCCGTGGACTCATCATGAGGAACGATCAAGAGACGAGTGGATTTCCGACTTGCGTTTGTGCTTTTGTGTGCAAGGCGCGATCATCTAAGTTTCCACCATGGGCCTCTCTTTCTCCTATATTCTGAGTCGCGATCACCGGGCCGAGTGCCAGATCGATGTCGATGGCACGCATCTGTTCATGCACGTCTCATACTTTTCTGACGCGTTCGATGATCTTGTTCGCGCCACGCTGACCATGCTTGCTACCGGGAGCGTTGAAACCGCAGTCTTCAACGACTTGCCCGGCACATACCGCTGGCGTCTCACACCCGCCGGCGATCGGCTCAACATCAGGATCGTCACCTATGACGATACGTTCGCCCGCGAGGACGATCCGACAGGCTGCTTGTCTTTCGATGCCGACTGCCGCTTGCGCACGTTCGCAGGTGCGGTGGTCTCGGCGGGACAGCGACTTCTCGCAACGCATGGTGAAGACGGCTACGCGGAGCAGTGGGACCACCCGTTCCCGGCTTCGCCCCTCGCGCAACTCAAACAAGCGCTGCGCAAAGGCTGATGAAGGTCCGCAATGGGCCATATCCCGAGTTTGCGCCACCCGCTACGGCAAGCTGGCTGAGAACTACCTTACCTTGCAATCCTCAAAACCCGTCGCAATCCGTCCTTGGCTACGCAGTCGTAAGTCTACGCCTTGGGCCTGAGCCGGACACGACTGCGCCCGGAAAGCGGCAAGCTTCCCGGGCGCGGTGTCTCTGGCGTGTTCGCGCCAGCGGGCGCGACGACAGTTCGGACGATCAGCCGACGATTTCGGTCTCGGAGAACCAGTAGGCGATCTCCTGGGCGGCGGTCTCGGGGGCGTCCGAGCCATGGACGGAGTTCTCGCCGATCGACAGGGCGAACTCCTTGCGGATCGTGCCCTCTTCGGCCTGTGTCGGGTTGGTGGCGCCCATCACTTCGCGGTTCTTGGCGATGGCGTTATCGCCCTGCAGGACCTGGACGACAGTCGGGCCGGAGGACATCGACTCGACGAGCTCGCCGAAGAACGGCCGCTCCTTGTGGACGGCGTAGAAGCCCTCGGCCTCGCGGCGGCTCATCCAGACGCGCTTGGACGCGACGACGGTGAGGCCGGCTTCCTCGAGCTTCTGGGTGATCGCGCCGGTCAGGTTGCGGCGCGTGGCATCGGGCTTGATCATGGAAAAGGTGCGTTCGACCGCCATCGGAAATCCTTGTCTTCGACGTGTTTGGAAGGTGGCGCGACCTATAGCGACCGCGCCTGCCCGGAGCAAGCCGACGACGCGCAATCAGGCCGCTGCCGGCACCTTGGCGCCCTCGCCTTCGTAGAGCTGGAGGCAGCGCTCGAACCAGGCCGCGACCGGATCTTCCGCCGGCAGGAACCGGAAGGACGAGGACACCCGCGCCCACTGGAAGGCGCCGAAGACGATGTGGTCGGCAAAGAGAGGGTTCTCCCCGCCGAGGAAGGCCTGCCGGGCGAGGAGCGCGCGCAGCGGCTCCAGCGATTTCAGGAACGGCTCGACCCGGGCTTCACGATCGGCGACGAAGGCTTCGAGGCTGGTTCCAAGGGCCTTTTCCCGGCTCTGACGGAAATAGGCCTGGTCGCTTTCCGCCAGACAATCGTGGATGTCGAGGACGAGAAGCCGGGCCAGCGCCGGGTGGAGCGTGCGCTGGGACCAGCTTTCCACGAAGCGCGACAGCGCCCGGCCGCCCTCACCGCCGAAGAGGCTCGGGCGGTCGGGATAGGCGGTCTCGAGATAGTCCGCGATGGCGAAGGAATCGGCGACGAGGGTCTCGCCGTCCTTGAGGATCGGCACGATCTTCGAGGCGCCGTTCTCGAGCGCCGGGATCTCGGTGAAGCCGGCCGTCGCGGACTGGAAGTCGAGGCCCTTGTGCCGGAGCGCCAGGCGCACCTTCCAGCAATGGGGCGAGAAGGGACGGGACGCGTCGCGTCCGACGAGTTCATAGAGCGTGATGGCCAAGATCGGTCTCCGTGGAAGAAATGGCGCAGCCTGTCGCACGCTGCGGCTCAGGGATCGCATCGGCAGCGGCGGATCGACGCGACCAGCGCCGCCACCCTTAGCGTGGCTGCATCCGCAGCGCACCGTCGAGACGCACGACCGTCCCGTTCAGCATGGGATTGCCGACGATCGACAGGACGAGGTCGGCATATTCCTGCGGGCGTCCGAGCCGGTGAGGGAACGGCACCGAGGCGAACAGCCCCTTCTGCACCTCCTCCGGCATGTTGGTTAGCATCGGCGTCTCGAAGATGCCGGGCGCGATACCCATCACGCGGATGCCGTGGGCCGCGAGTTCGCGCGCCGCCGGCAGGACGAGGCCGACGACGCCGCCCTTCGAGGCCGCATAGGTCGCCTGGCCGATCTGCCCCTCGAAGGCCGCGACCGAAGCGGTGACGATGATCACGCCGCGCTGGCCGTCAGGGTCCGGCTCGTTCTCCGCCATGTATTTCGCCGCCAGCCGCAGCATGTTGAAGCTGCCGGTGAGATTGACCGCGATGCCTCGCTCGAACTCTTCCAGCGCCATGACGCCGCTTTTGCCGAGGATCTTCCTGCCGGGGGCGATCCCTGCGCAGTGGACGAGAATTGTCGGCCTGCCGAGATCCGCGACAAGCTGCTCGAACGCCGCCTCGCCGGACGCGGCGCTGGCGACGTCGACCTCGTAGGCCCTGCCGCCGATCTCGGCTGCGAGCGCCGCCGCGCCGTCGAGGTTGAAGTCGAGCGCAGCGATCTTTGCGCCGCGCTGCGCCAGGGCCCGCGCGGACGCCGCACCGAGGCCCGAGGCCGCGCCGGTGACGACTGCGACGGTGTCGGTGAGATCACGCATGGTCTTCCTGTCCGTGTTGCCGCTGCCGCTGACATCGCGGCCTGTTCCGCCTTCGACGGCCGCGATCGAGCGCCCCGCGGGGTCAGCGTTCGCCCCTCGCCACAGCCATCTTCGCAGAAAGCGCGAACCGGCCGCAAGTTGCGCGCGGCCGTGCCAGCGCAATCCGGCCGCCGGCCCGGCCGCCCGGGTCTGGCCGCCCGGGGCAGGCACCGAAGCCTCATGCCAGCCGCCCGGCAGTCTGATGCGCGGGCCGCTGGGATCGAGCCTAAGCGGTGTTCCGCCCGAGCCCATAGCGCCGTCGAAGGGCGCGTTCGAAGCTTCAGTCCTTGTCGATGCGGAAGTCTTCGTGGCAGCCCTTGCAGTTCTGCGCGACCTGGCCGAAGGCCTGCTTGAAGGCGTCGACGTCCTGCGGGGCCGCGTCGATGGCTGCCTGGGTGTCGTCCTGATACTTCACCAGGGCCGCCTCGAATTCCGCCGGCTTCTCCCAGATCGCCGGGGCTGCCTCGGTGTCGCCGCCGGTCTTGGAATCCTCCGGGAAATGGTCGCCGAACTTCACGGCGATGTCGTGCATCCGGGTAAAGATCTCGGTTGCCTTGTCCGCCGAGAATTCGGCCTCCCCCTTGAGGATGGCGCCAGCCTCCTTGGCGGCCTTGCCGTTGTCCTTCATCAGCTCCTGGCGCGTCTTGATGGCGTCGAGGTTCTGGGCAAGCGCCGGCCCGGCGAGGATCGCCGCTCCTGAGAGGGCAAGAACGGCGAGGCTGAGGGAACGTCTCTGGATCATCGGGTTGGTCCTCAAGGTGAGCGCCGCGACAGCGCGGTCCAGTTCGAGTTGGAACAGTTCCAGCGTGCGACAACGGCGCGGTGGCGGCAAGCCCGGTCACGAAGAGGTTTACGGATCGTCCTCACAGACGAAGACGCCCCGGCAGAAGGTGCCGGGGCGTCTTGCAGTCAGGCCTGTCGCCCGGCCGGTGGCCAGGCGCGATCAGGGCGAGATCTCAAGCGGTCGCGTTCTCGTAGCATTCGAGGACGTAGTCCCAGTTGACGAGATTGTCGACGAAGGCCGAGAGGTACTTCGGCCGGGCGTTGCGGTAGTCGATGTAGTAGGAATGCTCCCACACGTCGACGCCGAGGATCGGCGTGGCCCCATGGACAAGCGGATTCTCGCCGTTGGGCGTCTTCATGATCTCGAGCTTGCCGTTCTTAACGGCGACCCAGGCCCAGCCCGAGCCGAACTGGCCGGCGCCGGCGGCCTCGAAATCGGCCTTGAACTTGTCATAGCCGCCAAGGTCGGAATCGAAGGCCTTCTGAAGCGCTCCCGGCAGGCTCTTGCCGCCGCCATTCGGCTTCATCCACTGCCAGAAATGGATGTGGTTGTAATGCTGACCGGCATTGTTGAAGAGCGCTTGGTCGGTCCCGTGGGACTTCTTGACGATCTCTTCGAGAGAGAGATCGGCCATGCCGGCCTTCTCGGCCAGCTCGTTGCCTTTGGTCACATAAGCATTGTGA
>PACL01000039.1 GCA_002700095.1 Fulvimarina sp.
GAGCTCCCGGTCGATATCGGCGCCGTCCTCGATATAGAGGCGGTTGACCACCTTGCCGGCGTCGCCCGTCTGCTTGGTGACGAGGGTGTTGCCGAGCATTTCGCGGGCGTTGGTGACCACGTCCTCGATGGATTTGGCGAGGCGCACGCCGCCCTTGGAATCGGGGCCGAGCTCCTTGAACCTGCCCTTGCCGCGCCCGCCGGCGTGGATCTGGCTCTTCACGACGTAGAGCGGGCCGGGCAGCTGCTTGGCCGCAGCTTCGGCCTCGGCGACGTCGTCGATGGCGATACCCGGCGCGATCGGCGCGCCAAAACTCTCCAGGAGCTGCTTGGCCTGGTATTCGTGGATGTTCATGGGCGGATCCCGCTGGTCAAAGGGCGTTCAAGGAAAGGGCTCCCGCAACGCCTGCGGAAGCCCTTCGTCGGTCTCGGCTGGTTTCGATTAGAGGAGCCCCGCGCCGCGGGCCCAGCGATATTTCGCGCCGAGCACCTCGACCGGCAGCTCGGTCGAATAGGCATAGGCCGGGATGCCGTGGGCGTAGAGATACTCCGCCGCCTCCTCGACCTCGACGTCGCCGGCGAGCGAGGCGACCATGGGCTTCTCGATGCCCTTGGCCTTCATCTCCTCCTTCACCTCGACCATCAGCCTGGCGAAGACCATCGGCGGGGTGACGATGGTGTGCCAGTAGCCGAGGATAAGAGCATGAATACGCTCGTCCTCGAGGCCGAGCTTGACCGTATTCTGGTAGGTCGCGGGCGGCTCGCCGCCGGTGATGTCGACGGGATTGCCGGCGGCGCCGAAGGGCGGGATGAACTTGCGGAAGGCGGCGTCGAGATCCTCCGGCATCGCCATCAGGCTCAATTTGTTGTCGACGCAGGCATCCGACAGGAGGACGCCCGAGCCGCCGGCGCCGGTGATGATGACGACGTTCTCGCCCTTCGGTGTCGGCAGCACCGGCACGCCACGGGCGAAGTCGAGAAGCTGTCGGAGGGACTTTGCCCGGATCACGCCGGACTGGTTGAAGACGTCGTCATAGATCTTGTCGTTGCCGGCGAGCGCTCCGGTGTGGGACGAGGCGGCCTTGGCGCCGGCCGAGGTGCGACCGGCCTTCAGGACGACGACGGGCTTGACCTTCGACACGCGCCTGGCGGCCTCGGCGAAGGCGCGGCCGTCCTTCAGGTCTTCCAGATGCTGAGCGATGATCCTGGTGTTGTCGTCCTGCTCGAAGAAGCACAGGAGATCGTCCTCATCGATGTCGGACTTGTTGCCGAGGCCGACGATCGCCGAAACGCCCATCTTGGCCGAGCGCGAGAAGCCGATGATCGCCATGCCGATGCCGCCGGACTGGGACGACAGCGCCGCCGAGCCCTTCACGTCGAAGGGGGTGCAGAAGGTCGCGCAGAGGTTTTCCGGCGTATAATAGAAGCCGTAGATGTTCGGCCCCATCAGGCGGATGCCGTATTCCTGCCCGATGGCAACGATCTCCTCCTGGAGTTCCGGCTCGCCGGCCTCGGCAAAGCCCGACGGGATCAGGACGGCGCCGGGGATCTTCTTCTCACCGCATTCCCTCAGGGCGCCGGCGACGAGTTTCGCCGGGATCGCGAAGACCGCGGTGTCGACCTCGCCGGGGATGTCCTTGACGCTCCTGTAGGCCTTGTAGCCGAGGATCTCGCCCGCCTTCGGATGCACCGGATAGATCTCGCCCTTGTAGCCGCCGTCGATCAGGTTCTTCATCACCGAGTTGCCGATCTTGCCGGCTTCGGCCGAGGCACCGATCACCGCGACCGCCTTCGGCCGCATGATCCGGTTCATCGCGGTGACGATCTCTTCGCGGCTGTGTTGCTGGCGCGCCTCGGGCTGGTCGTAGGAGGTGACGATGCGCACGTCGGCGGCGATGGCGCCGTCCTTGGTCGCAAAGACCGGGTTGAGGTCGAGCTCGACGATCTCGGGATAGTCGGAGACCAGCTGCGACACCCGGACGATCATGTCGGCCAGCGCCTCGCGGTCGACGGCGTCGCCGCCGCGCACGCCCTTCAGCATTTCGGCCGCCTGAATGCCGTCGAGCATGGACAGCGCGTCCTCCCGGGTCGCCGGCGCGAGGCGGAAGGTGATGTCCTTCAACACCTCGACGAGGACGCCGCCGAGGCCGAAGGCGACGAGCTTGCCGAAGCTTGGATCGGTCACCGCGCCGATGATGATCTCCTGGCCGCCGGTGAGCATCTGCTGGACCTGGATGCCGTCGATCCGGGCGTCGGCCTTGTAGGCCTTGGCATTGGCGAGGATCCTGTCGTAGCTGGCGCGCGCCTCCTCCTCCGACTTGACGCCGACGACGACGCCGCCGGCCTCGGTCTTGTGGAGGATGTCCGGCGAGACGATCTTCATCACCACCGGAAAGCCCATCGCCACGGCAAGCGAGGCGGCCTCGTCGGCGGAGGCGGCGATCCCCTCCTTCGGGACATTGATGCCGTAGGCGTCGCAGAGGATCTTGCCTTCCGGCGCGGTGAGGGCGTCGCGGCCTTCCGAGCGGGCCTTGTCGAACAGGCTGCGGATGGCGGTTCTGTCGAGCATGATGGTCTCCATTCGAGGGTTTGGTGCGGGCCCGGCGGCGCCGGGGCGCTGCGGGCTGCGGGTTGGATGCGGCGGGGCGGCAGTCCGACGATGTCGCCCGCTTTGGCATTTGTAATGCCAGAGTTCGACACAGATCGGCGGACAGTCCGGCCCTTCGACGCCTCCGATGGGGAAGCATCCCGTCGATCGCAATGACAGTGCGGCTTGCTTGCGGCCTTACGGAGATCCTGCGGCGCCGAAGCGCCCGTCGCTCACTCCGGCCTCGGCACGGCCTGGTTTGCCGTGGCGGTTCTTGCGGCCCCTCCGGCGACGTCCTCGGAAGGCTCGCCGGAGAGAGAAATTCCGAGCTGCCGGCCCGAAGGCAGGCGGGGCCGGCGGCGCGTCAGGGGCGTCGCCGGCCGTGGCTCATTCGGCCGGCTGCAGGGTCGGGTCCTGCGTTGCCTTGCGGATCAGGCCCACCCGCATCGGCTTCAGCACCGCGATGGCGAGGAAGGCCGCGAGCGCGTTGAGGACGACGCCGATGATGAACACCGGCCCCCAGTTGCCGTTGGCGGCCAGCGCCGTGCCGAAGGGGACGAGCAGCGCGGCGGTTCCCTTGGCGGTGTAGAGCAGGCCGGCATTGGTCGCCGCGAACTTCGACCCGAAGGTGTCGGTGCAGGTCGAGGGGAACAGGCTGTAGATCTCGCCCCAGGCGAAGAACACCATGCCGCTCAGGATGACGAAGAGCACCGGATCGTGGGCGTAGAGATAGAGGAAGTAGATGCCGATCGCCTCGATGGCGAAGGCGATGAACATGGTGTTCTCGCGACCGATCTTGTCGGAGATCCAGCCGCAGACCGGCCGGGTGACGCCGTTGAGGACGCGGTCGATGGTCGCCGCGAGGGTGAGCGCGGGGATGCCGAGCCACAGCGGGATGTCGGCGACGCCGAGGTCCTTGGCCATGGGGGCGAGGTTGGCGGTGACGACGAGACCGCCGGCGCCGACCATGACGAACATGGCGTACATCAGCCAGAAGATCGGGTGCCTGACCGTCTCGGACGGCAGATATTGCCGGCGCGACTGGATGATCGGCCCCTTGTTGGTCGGCTCGGGCACCTGGCCCTTGCGCGGCGCCAGCATGAAGAAGGCGAGCACGACGACGACGATGCCCTGGCCGAGGCCGAAGCTGAAGAAGGCGCTTTCGAAGCCGTAATTGGCGATCGTGGCCTGGATCGGCCAGACGGTCAGGGCCGAGCCGGCGCCGAAGCCGGCGGCCGTGATGCCCGAGGCGAGGCCGCGGCGATCGGGGAACCATTTCAAAGCATTGCCGACGCAGGTGCCGTAGACCGCGCCCGCACCGATGCCGGCGATGACCTGGCCGACGCAGAACAGGAAGATCGTGTCGGCCTGGGAGTTGACGATCCAGCCGACGCCGCAGAGGACGCCGCCGAACATGATGACGTTCTTCGGGCCGTATTTGTCGACGAACCAGCCCTCAATCGGCACCAGCCAGGTCTCGAACAGGACGAACAGCGTGAAGGACCACTGGATCGCCTCACGCGTGAAGCCGTATTTCTCGACGATCTCCGGCACGAAGAACGTCCAGCCATATTGCAGGTTGGCGATCATCACCATGCAGACGACGCCGATGGCGAGCTGCGCCCATCGGAAGCCGTTGCTGACCGGTTCTGCGGCCGGTTCGTCATATACTGTAGCTACCATGCCTTCCTCCCATTATAGACAATGCGTTGTTCCGGCGTTGTCTTGCTTCGTTGTAAAAACAGAAGATCTTTTCTGGTAGTGCGCGGGGTCCGGCATCGCTCTTGCGGCGATCAGGGATCGGGCTCCGCCCTCTGTCTCGTCTTGCCGCCCGGCATGCCGCAGCCGCCGGCAGCCTTGGCCTATGCGACGCTCCTTTCCCGCGTTGCGTCCGCGGCCTGCCGCAGGGCGGCGCGGATCGTCTCGCCGATCAGGTGCGGTGACGGGGCGATCGCGATGCCGGCGCGCTCGAGGGCGCGGATCTTGCCGGCCGCGTCGTTCGTTCCCTCGGCGAAGGCGCCGGCATGGCCCATGCGCCGGCGGGGCGGGGCGTGCCGCCCGACAACCGTCGCGACGATCGGGATCGACGGCCGGGCCGCGGCGACGAATTCCGCCAGCTCCTCCTCCTGGCTGCCGCCGATCTCGCCGATCAGGACGACGCCGTCGGTCTCCTCGTCCTTCAGGAACAGGGACAGGCAGTCACGCATCGACAGGCCGCAGATCGGATCGCCGCCGATGCCAACGGTGGTCGACTGGCCGAGGCCCGCCTCGGTGATCTGGGCGATGACCTCGCTGGTCAGCGAGGCCGAGCGCGAGATCACGCCGACCCGTCCGGGCCGGGCGCTGGCCGTCGCCATGACGCCGATCTTGCACTGGCCGGGCGACAGGATGCCTTGCGAGTTCGGCCCGACGAGGATCGAGCGCGAGCCGGCCAGCGCCGCGCGCACCTTCACCATGTCGTGGAGCGGCACCCGCTCGGTGACCGCGACGATCACCGGCACCTCCGCCTCGATCGCCTCGATCATCGCGGCGCCGGCATTTTGCGGGGGCACGAAGACGATGCTGACGTCGATCCGGTGCTCGCGCATCGCCGAAGCGACGTCGCCATGGATCGGCAGGTCGAGGAACCGCGTGCCGGCCTTGCTGGGGGTGACGCCGGCGACGACCCGCGTGCCGTAGTCGAGCATCGAGGACGAATAGTGTCGGCCGGCCCAGCCGGTCATGCCCTGGACGAGGACGCGGCTCGCGCCGCTTGCGAGAATGGCCATCGTCTCATCTCCTCCCGTTGCGAATGGGGGCGCCGGGCGTGGCGCGTCGGCGCGCGGTCATCGGACCGCCGCTTCCCGGCGTTCGAACAGCGGCATCGCCTTCGGCGCCTCGGCGGGGCGCGCCATCCGGGCGGCGGTGGCGGCGGGCGTCCACATGTCGGCGCAGTCGACGATCTTGCAGCCGAAATTGGCGAGGCGGGCGCGGGCGAAATCGGCGTTGTTGCCGGCAAAGCGCACCACCACCGGGCATTTGCGGCCGGTGCGGCGCATGGCGATGCCGAGCCCGTCGCCG
Organism: Fulvimarina sp.; assembly: GCA_002700095.1. Lineage (GTDB taxonomy): Bacteria > Pseudomonadota > Alphaproteobacteria > Rhizobiales > Rhizobiaceae > Jiella. The sequence goes on from PACL01000039.1 coordinate 5,647, forward strand.
ACGGTGTCGCAGGACTGCATGCCGCCGCCATGGACGTTGACGAGGATCACCTTCACCGCCGGGTTTTCCAGGAGCAGCGCGATGCCGTGGGCGACGTCGAGGCTGGTGGCGGTGGTGCGGATGTCCATGAAGTTCGCCGGCCGGCCATCCGCCGCCCGCACCAGATCGACCGTCGCCATGCCGAGGCCGGCGCCGTTGGCGACGAGGCCGATGTCGCCGTCCATCCGGACGTAGTTGATGCGGTGGCGCTGGGCGCTGGCCTCGAGGTCGCCCGGCTGGTCGACGGGATCCTCCGCCGGGCGCTCCGGATGGCGGAAGGCGGCGTTGTCGTCGAGGACGATCTTGGCGTCGAGGGCGACGAAGCCGCCGGCCCCGCCGAGGACCAGCGGATTGATCTCGACCAGCGTCGCATCGAGGCCGATCAGCGCCTCGGCGAGACCTGTGAGGACGGCGCAGAAGCCGGCGAAATGGTCGTTTGCGACCGCCAGCCGGGCGGCAAAGGCGCGGGCCTCGGCCGCGTCGATGGCGCCATTGGGGCCGACGGCCAGGCGCCCGATCGTGGTGCGGCCTGCGCGGACCTTCGCCTCGATGTCGGTCTCGCCGCCCCTGGCGCCGAGGATGACGATCCCGGCGCTCGTCGGCTCGATCATGGCGCCGAGATAGAAGCTCGCGGGACCGTTCACGGCGGTTTCGACAAGGACCTGCCGGACGAGATAGCCCTCGGGGCCGGTCTGGTCGGAGGTGAGGCGGCTTCCGAGGAGGGCGCGGCTTGCCGCCTCGACCGCGTCCGGCCCCTCGACGATCAGGATGCCACCCGCCGCGGCGCGGCCGCCGGCGGGGACCTGCGCCTTTACCGCGAAGCGGGATCCGCCGAGGATCATGGCCACCTCGCGCGCCGCCTCGGGGCTATCCGCGACCCGGCCGGGCGGCGCGGTGATGCCGTATCGCGTCAGGCATGATTTCGACTGGAATTCATGAAGTTTCATGACGACTCCCTCCCAAGAGCGGTGTCAGAACATCAATCGTCTCGTCTCGCGTCGCTTGCCGAAGTCCCCCCGGGGCGCCGGCTCCATCCGCCGGAATGCCGCCCTTTTGGGATTTATGATGCCAGTCGCCGAAGCTGCTGCCTATCGGCTGCCGTAACGCCGGCTGACTTTATTTTGCGCCACCTTGGCCGGCGGTCGCCGTTCGGTGTGGTGAGGTCGGCCGCAGCATCGCCCTTGACGGTTGCGGTCGCGGTCGCGGTTTGAACGCCGAGACGGGACCTTCGCCCGTCCCGGAGTCCGATGCTATTCGGCGGCCATCTGACGGGGTGCGCCCATGGCGCCGGAGGCAGCCACGGCCTCGATCTTCGCCGCGTCATAGGCGAGGACGTCGCGCAGGATTTCCTCGTTGTGCTCGCCGAGCAGCGGCGACCGCTTCACCTCGGCGGGGCTCGCCGACAGCTTGATCGGGTTGCCGACGGTCATGTAGGTGCCGCGCTCGGGGTGCTCGACCTCGACGAGGGTGCCGGTGGCCTGCAGCGACAAGTCCTCGGCGATCTCCTTCATCGACAGGATCGGGCCGCAGGGGACGTTGACCTTGTTGAGGATCTCCATCGCCTCGAACTTGGTGTACTGCATCGTCCAGGCCTCGATGCGCTCGAAGATCTGGTTGAGGCGCACCAGCCGGGCCTTAGGCTTGGCGTAATCGGGATGGGTCTTCCAGTCGGGCTCGCCGATGACGTCGCAGATCGCTTCCCACACCGGCGCCTGGGCAATGAAGTAGATGTAGGCGTTGGGGTCGCTCTCCCAGCCCTTGCACTTCAGGATGCGGCCGGGCTGGCCGCCGCCGGAATCGTTGCCGGCCCGGGGCACCGCATCGCCGAATTCGACGCCCTCGCCATGCTGGCTGTATTCGGTGAGCGGACCCGACTGGAGCCGCTGCTGGTCGCGCAGCTTGACGCGGCAGAGATTGAGGACGGCGTCCTGCATGGCGACCGAGACCTTCTGGCCGGTGCCGGTCTTGGTGCGGTGGTAGAGCGCGGTGACGATGCCGAGGCAGAGATGCAGGCCCGAGCCTGAATCGCCGATCTGGGCGCCGGTGACCAGCGGCAGGCCGTCGCGGAAGCCGGTGGTCGAGGCGGCGCCGCCGGTGCACTGGGCGACGTTCTCATAGACCTTGCAGTCGGCATAGGGGCCGGGGCCGAAGCCCTTGATCGAGGCGACGATCATCGCCGGGTTGAGCGCGTTGATGCGCTCCCAGGAAAAGCCCATACGGTCGAGCGCGCCGGGGGCGAAGTTTTCCACCAGCACGTCGCAGACCTTGATCAGGCCCTCGAGGATCTCGCGGCCTTCGCGGGTCTTGGTGTCCAGCGTGATCGATCGCTTGTTGTGGTTCAGCATGGTGAAATAGAGGCTGTCGGCGCCTGCGACGTCCTGCAGCTGGCCGCGGGTCGCGTCGCCGGTGCCGGGCCGCTCGACCTTGATCACGTCGGCGCCGAACCAGGCGAGAAGCTGGGTGCATGTCGGCCCGGACTGGACATGGGTGAAGTCCAGGATCCTGACGCCCTCGAGAGCTTGCATGTTTTCCTCCACGATTGTCGTTGGCGGCGGGCACGCGCTCGGCCCTGCCGCGGATCTCGTCAGTCCGCGCGCCGGCCTTCGAGGGGCCGGCACGCCTCGGCCGCGGTCAGCCGACGGCCTTCGGCTTCTTGCCGACGGCGCTCTGCGGGTTGAGCTTGCCGATGTTGCCGCTCTCGGTGCCGGCGGCGGGGTCGATCACCGCGTTGACCAGAGTGGGCCGTCCCGAATCCATCGCCTCGGCGACGGCGCGGGCGAGCTCGTCGGGGGTGGTGGCGTTGACGCCGACGCCGCCGAAGGCTTCCATCATCCTGTCGTAGCGGGCATTTTCGACGAAGACCGTGGTCGCGACGTCGGCTCCCCCGGTCGGATTGACGTCGGTGCCGCGATAGATGCCGTTGTTGTTGAAGACGACGACGCAGACCGGCAGCCGGTAGCGGCAGATCGTCTCGATCTCCATGCCGGAGAAGCCAAACGCGCTGTCGCCCTCGACCGCCAGCACGGGCTTGCCGGTCTCGATTGCCGCGGCGATGGCAAAGCCCATGCCGATGCCCATGATGCCCCAGGTGCCGACATCGAGGCGCTTGCGCGGCTGGTACATGTCGATGATGCCGCGGGCGAGATCGAGGGTGTTGGCACCCTCGTTGACGAGGATGGCGTCGGGGCGATCCTTGACGATCTGCCTCAGGGCGCCGAGCGCTCCGTGAAAGTCCATGGGGCTGGAGTTCTTGCCGAGGCGGCCGGCCATCTTGGAAAGATTGTCCCGCTTCCTGGCCTCGATCGTCTCGATCCAGGCCGACGGCGGCGCCTGCCATCCCGCACCGATCTTGCCGAGGAGCGCGGCGACGCAGGAGCCGATGTCGCCGACGAGCGGCGCCGCGATCTCGACGTTGCTGTCCATCTCGCGTGGCTCGATGTCGATCTGGATGAACCGCTTGGAGCCCGGCGGGCCCCAGCTCTTGCCCTTGCCGTGGGAGAGCAGCCAGTTGAGCCGCGCGCCGACGAGGACGACGACGTCGGCGTCCTTCAGGACCAGCGAGCGGGCGGCGCTGGCGCATTGGGAATGGGTGTCGGGCAGGAGGCCCTTGGCCATGCTCATCGGCAGATAGGGGATGCCGCTCGCCTCGATCAGGGAGCGGATGTCGTCGTCGGCCTGGGCGTAGGCGGCGCCCTTGCCGAGGATGATCAGCGGCCGCTCGGCGCCCTTCAGGACGTCGATGGCCCGCTTCACCGCCTCGGTGCCGGGAATCTGGGCGGGAGCGGGATCGATGACCTTGACCAGGGACCGTTCCCCGAGACCGGCATCGACGACCTGGGAGAGGAGCTTGGCCGGCACGTCGAGATAGACGCCGCCGGGCCGCCCCGACAGCGCGGCGCGGATCGCCCTTGCGACGGCGATGCCGATGTCCTCGGCATGGAGGACCCGGAAGGCCGCCTTGCAGAGCGGCTTGGCGATGGCGAGCTGGTCCATCTCCTCGTAGTCGCCCTGCTGCAGGTCGACGATCTCGCGCTCGGAGGAGCCGCTGATCAGGATCATCGGGAAGCAGTTGGTGGTGGCGTTGGCGAGCGCCGTCAGGCCGTTGAGGAAGCCCGGCGCCGAGACCGTCAGGCAGATGCCGGGCTTCTTGGTGAGGAAGCCGGCGATGGCGGCGGCGTTGCCGGCATGCTGCTCGTGGCGGAACGAGATCACCCGGAGGCCCTCCGCCTGGGCGAGCCGGCCGAGATCGGTGATCGGGATGCCGGGAACGCCGTAGATGGTGGTCAGGCCGTTCAGCTTCAGCGCGTCGATGATCAGATGGAACCCGTCGGTCTGCGCGGGTGCCGTGTCCGGTGCGTCTTCGGTCTCGATGACCTCAGCCAGTGCCGACATTGTCTCTTGTCCTCCCGAATGGTCGCGGCCGTTGGCCGGCCTGCCGATTGTTTGCGATCCCCGGCCGAAGGCCTCGATCACCTGTCCCCATGCACCGGCTGGGCGCCGACCGGGCGCCTGCCGGGTCGCCGGCCTTGGGCACGGCTCTCCCGTTCGTCCGCGCCGTCTTGGGGGGCGGCGGAGGACGCAAAGCCTCGTGCGGACGGCGAGCGGCCGCGCGGCTTTCCTAGCCGTGTGGTGGCACGGCCCAGTCGATGTGCAGTAATGTCTGACGTGTTACAGCAGGTCAGTGCTGTTCCGGCGGACGAAGACCGTCCGGCGGCTGGATGATGCAGTGTCCAAGTGACCTCCGCCTCATTGCTCCTATGACGTTATTGCTGGCATGCCAGATACCAAGCGTCAAGTTGGAATTCATCGAAACGTCATAGGGAGCGGAACTTTCGATTGTGCAGCGCCGCACCCAAAGAAAATCCCGCAGTCTGATTCTCTGTCACAAAACGACGCAGAAGAGGCGCGGGTAGCGTCCTCGATTGCCGGGATTCAGGGCTTCGGCAGCGAAATGGGGAAACCGGGAGAGGCCGACGCGGCGCCGTGTGCAGCTGCGCTCCGGCGCCGCGTCCTGCCGGCGCAGGAGCGCCGCTCCCAAGGGCCGAGCCGTGACAGGCATGCATGATGCTCGGGTCAGCCATGCAGCAAGGCGCGTTGTCGGCCATTCTCTGGCATGCCAGATACAAGGCCAGCCGACGGACCATCCGCGGATCAGATCGAACCACCGGAGCAGCCCCATGCCGACGACCCACGCAAGCCTTTCCGCCAGCCGCACCGCCGAGACCCGCGGCTTCCTCGCCGCCGTGATGGCCTTTCTCGACAAGCGCGCCGTGAGCGAGGCGAAGACCCGCAGCTACGTGCCGTTCGGCCTCTGAGCGCTGCGACCGCGTCATCTCCGGACCGGGCTCTTCCGACGAGCCCACCGGACCGGATCTTGAAACGCCCTGCGTCCACCCGGACGCCAGGGCGTTTCACATTTGCGCGGGATGCAGCACCTGCCGGCGCCAGATCTGCGGGGCGAGCTTGTTCTGCTGGCGAAAGGCCCGGGAGAACGCCGTCGCGTCGCTGTAGCCGACCTCGAAGGCGATCTCCGTCAGCGGCATCGCCGTATCGCGCAGGAGCCGGCTCGCCGCCTCGATCCGCACATGCAGGAGGATGCGGCGAAAGCTCGTCTCTTCGGCCGCAAGGCCCCGGTTCAGGGCCCGTTCGCTGATCCCCAGCTCCAGCGCGACGTCGGCGAGGCGGGGCGTGCGGCCGTGGCCGACCTCGGCGCCGACCTGCCGCGTCACCACCTCGGCCAGCGACGGCTCATGGTGGCGGCTCGCCCGCAGCCTGGCGAAGTAGCTCTCCAGATGCTCGATCAGCAGCGGGTCGGGGGACGGCATGGCGAGATCGAGCAGCGCCCGGTCGAAGAGCAGCGCCGATTCCCGCTTGCCGAATTCGACGCCAGTGTCGAAATATTGGGCATGGTGATAGCGCCGCGTCAGCGGCAGATGGGTGAAGTCCACCCGCATCGCCCGCCAGCGGGTGCCGAACAGCCGGCGGAACGCCGCATTCAGCATGCCGAGGGTGAATTCGGCGTCCTGCCGCCGGTGCCGGATGCGCGGATCGTCGATCCGGTAGACGATCCGGGCGAGATCGCCATCGACCTCCAGCGTGATGGCGGAGCGTTCCTGCAGATCCTCGAAATGATCGGCAAAGAGTTGCAGCCCCTCGCGGACCGTGCGGGCATGGATGAGCAGATAGCCGATCGGGCCGAGGTCGGTCATCAGGAAGGTTTCGCCGAATTCCAGCCCGAAATGCTCGTTTCCCGTCAGTTCCGCGGCTTCCTCGAGAAGCTGCGTATAGTCGCGCAGCGGCATGGCGTCGGTGCCGCTCCGAGGCCGATTCTGGGGCCGATGGGCGAGCGCCCGGTACTTGTGGAGCAGCCGGTCGGGATCGCCGCCCATGCGCCGGGTGGTCTCGTCGATCCCCTTGGCGGCGGTGAGGAGGATCTCCGGGTCGGTGAGGTCGCAGGGACGCTGGCCGATGCGCTGCGCCGGACCAGTCACGCCCTTTTCTCGGCAATACGCTTGCACTGGCATGGGACGAACTCCGCTCTGGCTTGAAAAGCGTTGACGGGGACGGTTTCCAGCAAAGCAAGAACGGGGCCACTTGCCTGGATCGCCCTGCTCCCTTCGTCATGCCGCCGGCGACCGGTTCTGGTCCTGTACGGGGCGCAAACTGCCAAGAAGCTGGCGCAATCGGCCAAGCCGACGGCGGGGTGGCTGAATAAGCTCTTCCCACCCAGGGAACGGCGACGGCTGCGGCCGCAGCCGGGCCGCCAGCGAGCGAAGGATCCGGCGATGAATGTGAGCGAGGCGAAGTTCGAACCCGCAACCGGCCAGGCGACGCCGTTCGTCTCCACTGGCGTCACCCATCCGCTGCAGCCGCTCACCGAACAGGAAATGCATCTCGCCATGAAGATCGCCGGCGAGGGCCTCGGCCTCGGCGCCGAGACGCTGTTCGAGCTGGTGGAACTGAACGAGCCTTCGAAGGACGCGGTCTGGGCGTTCCAGCCCGGCGACCCGATCCTGCGGGAGGCGCGGGTCAACGTCTATCCGCGGCGAGGGCTCGGCGTCTGGCGCTGCGTCGTCAGCCTCGCCGAGGAAAAGCTCCTGGCTAAGACCTTCCATGAAACCGCCCGGCCGATGATCCAGCCGGAGGAGTTTCTCGAGGTCGAGGCCTGCGTCAAGCTCGATCCGCGCTTCATCGAAGCCTGCGCAAAGCGCGGCATCACCGACATGGACATGGTCTGCGTCGACCCGTGGTCGGCCGGCAATTTCGGCGTCGAGGGGGAGGAGGGCCTCCACCTCTCCCACACCTTCGCCTGGGTGCGGACCCGCGAGGACGACAATCTCTATGCCCACCCGCTGGAGGGGCTCAACGCCGTCGTCGACATCAAGACGATGACGGTGCTGCGGGTGGACGACCATGGCGGCGCGCCGGTGCCGTGGAAGGAAATCAACTATGCCGCGCAGTTTCGGGACGCGTTCCGCGACGACCTGAAGCCCATCGACATCGAGCAGAAGGAGGGCGTGAGCTTTATCCTCGACGGCCACCACATCACCTGGGCCGACTGGTCCATGGTGATCGGCTTCTCCTCGCGCGAGGGCCTGACGCTGCACGACATCAAGGTCGCCGGGCGGCCGGTGATCTATCGCGCCTCGATCGCCGAGATGGTGGTGCCCTACGGCTCGACCGAGAAGGCGCATTTCCGCAAGAACGTCTTCGACATCGGCGAATACGGCATCGGCAAGCTGGCGAACTCGCTGAAGCTCGGCTGCGACTGCCTCGGCGCCATCGCCTATCTGGACGCGGTCTACGCCAACCGGACCGGCGAGACGATCACCATCGAGAACGCCATCTGCATCCACGAGGAAGACGACGGCATCGCCTGGAAGCACTGGGACTTCCGCACCGAGAAGACCGAGGTCCGGCGGGCCCGGCGCCTGGTGATCTCCTCGATCGCCACCGTCGGCAACTACGAATACGGCTTCTACTGGTACTTCCATCTCGACGGCACGATCGAGCACGAGATCAAGGCGACCGGCATCATCAACACCGTCGCCTGCGAGCCAGGCCAGCCGGGCAAGTTCGGCGTCGAGGTCTCGCCCGGCGTCGCCGGCCAGATCCACCAGCACCTGTTCTGCGCCCGGCTCGACATGGCGATCGACGGCAAGGACAACTCGGTCGTCGAATGCAACACGCTGACGGCGCCGATGGGGCCGGAAAACCCCTATGGCAACGCCTTCTGGATCGAGGAGACGACGCTCGACACCGAATGCGGCCGCTCGCGCAACGCCGATACCGAGCGCTACTGGAAGTTCGTCAGTGCGAGCCGCAAGAACGCCGTCGGCAGACCCACCGCCTACAAGCTCCATCCCGTCCACGCGGTGCGCAACTTCTACCAGCCGGGCTCGCCCTCGGGCCTGCGCGCCAGCTTCACCGACCAGCATCTCTGGGTGACGGCCTTCGAGGCCGAGGAGCGCTATCCGGCCGGCGACCACGTCAACCACTCGGACGGCTCCGACGGCGTCGCCGCCTATGCCGCCAAGGGCCGGCCGATCGCCGGCGAGGATCTCGTCGCCTGGCATGTCTTCGGGCTGCATCACCAGCCGCGGGTCGAGGACTTTCCGGTCCAGCCCTGCGTGACGACGGGATTCACGCTGATGCCGACGGGCTTCTTCGACGGCAATCCGAACATGGACCTGCCGCCGGACATCAACAAGAAGAGCAGCCACGTCAACGGCTGCTGCCACGCGGCGGCGGCGGAGTGAGGCGTCCCGGCTGACCCGGCCGGTGCGGGGCGCCAGAGGGCCGGGTCCGCTAAGCGGGCGCCACGGGCCTGGCCTGCTTAGCCGGATCCCCAGCCTGCGACGAATCTTCGACCAACGCCACCGCGAGATGACCGCCGACCGCACCGAGCCGCCAACGTACCCGAGAGAGGATCACTGCATGCCAAAGTCGCTTGCCGGAATGCGCGGGTCCATCACCCGCAGATCGCTGCTCAAGACCTCCGCGGCCGGTGCGGCGGCGCTGGCCATGCCGATGATCGGCGGCCGCTCGGCCTACGCCTCCGAGGGCTCGGCCTACGCGATGGAACTGTGGGAGAAGACCAAGGCCGACCTCGCCGCCATGGGCGACTTCCGCAAGGACCTCAACATCCACGCCTGGGAGGGCTACACCGAAGAGCCCGTCCTCGATCCCTTCGCTTCCCAGGTCGGCGCGACGGTGAATCCGCAGATGCTGATCTCCGACCCGGCGGCGGTGAACAACCTGCGCTCGGGCGGCACCTCGACCTGGGACGTCATCAATCTCAACAATGCCTGGCAGCGCAAGGAGCTTTATCCCGAGGGGCTGATCACGCCGCTCGACAAGGAGAAGTTCAAGCCGCTCTACGCCATGAACACGCCGGGCTTCCAGTGGCCCTATCTCTGGGCGATGGACCAGGGCGGCAACGAGCTCCTGGGCATGATCCAGCGCTTCGGCCCGTCGGGCATCGGCGTCAACACCGACAAGATTTCCCGCGAAACCGTCGAGAAGGGCGGCTACATGGAGATCATCGAGGGCGCCAAGGGCCAGTACGGCATCCTCGACTACGAGAACTGGGTGATCATGCACACCTGCATGGCGGCCGGCTTCTCGCCCTTCCGCAAGCACACCGAAGCCGAGATGGAGAGCTACCGGGAGCTGATCTTCAAGCTCTTCGCCAATGCCAAGAAGGTATCGGACGACCAGGCGGCGCTCGCCCGAGACATGATCACCGGCGAGATCGTCGCCGTCATCCCCGGCAGCGTCTATTCGGTCTCGGCCGCCCGCTTCGAGGGCGAGACGCAGATCGAGAGCGTCATGCCCGAGGACGGCATCGAGGAGACCAAGACGGCGGAGACCCCCAAGGGCAAGTCCGGCATCACCTGGATCGAGGTGACCTCGCTGGTGAAGAACCCGGCCCCGACGCCGCTGGCCGAAGCCTTCCTCGTCTACTGCCACACGCCGGAGGCCGCCTACCGCGTCGCCGCCAAGGCGCCGGGCACCCTCAACCCGATCGTCCAGATGGGCTCGCCCGACGTTCTCTCCCAGTTCACCGAGGACGAGCTCGAGGCGATCCAGTGGGGTGAGGACGGGCAGTGGCTCGAAACCCTCCTCGGCCGCTGCATCGATTTCGACATCAACCCCGACTACGCGGCGATGCACGACCTCTACACCGAGGCGAAGCGCTCGCGCGGCTGAGCCTCGCCGAGAAGAACTGCCGGGGCACAGGTCCCGGTGGTCCCCCGTATCCGTCCCGAGCCGGTGAACGCCCATGGCCCTTCTAGAGCTTCGCAAGGTCGACAAGTTCTTCGACGACTTCGTCGCCGTCGATCGTGTCTCGCTGTCCATCGAGGAGGGCGAGTTCTTCACCATCGTCGGGCCGTCCGGCTCGGGCAAGACGACGATGATCCGCATGCTGGTCGGCATGGACAAGCCGACCAATGGCGAGATCCTCCTGCGCGGCAAGGTGATCAACGACGTGCCGGCCAATCTCCGGCCGACCTGCATGGTGTTCCAGTCGCTGGCGCTGTTTCCGCACATGAGCGTCGGCGCGAATGTCGAATATTCGATGAAGTGCAAGGGCGTGCCGAAGCCCGAGCGGCGCCGGCGGGCGATGCACTTCCTCGGCATCGCCCATCTGCCCGAGAGCTACTACGACAAGCCGGTGACCCAGTGCTCGGGCGGCGAGCGCCAGCGCGTCGCGATCGCAAGGGCGCTCGCCTTCGACCCGGAGATCCTGTTCTTCGACGAGCCGCTGTCGGCCATCGACTACCGGCTGCGCAAGGTGCTCGAGCGCGAGCTGAAGGACATCCAGCGCGCCACCGGCAAGACTTTCGTCTACATCACCCATTCCCTGGAGGAGGCGATGGTGATGTCGGACCGCATCGCCGTCATGCAGAAGGGCCGGATCGCCCAGATCGGCACGCCGCACGAGATCTACCGCTCGCCCACCAGCCATTTCGTCTCCGAATTCATGGGCGAGGTGAACAGCTTCACTGTCCGCCCGGACGGCGACGGGAGGCTGGTCGACCTGAAGAGCGGCCGCACCATCATCACCGTGCCCGACGCGACGCCGGCGGACCTCAAATCCGGCGTCCTGGTCGTGCGGCCCGAGGACATGCTGATGGGCCGGCAGATCCCGGCGGGAGCGGCCTGCGTGCTCGCCGGCCGCATCGTCAACGAATATGTGCTTGGCTCGCGGGTCCAGTATCAGGTGAAGGCCGAGGAGGATCTCTACCTCGTCGAGAAGATCCGCGCCGCGGACGACACGGAGACCGTGGGGTCCGAGGTCGAGATCGGCTGGAAGCCCGCCGATGCGCGGATCTTCGCGGAGCCGATGCAATGACCGACCGCTCCCTCGAACCGACGATGGTCGGCGCGCCGGCCTATCAGGGCGAATACCAGGGCAAGTCCCGCGATGAGGCCTCCCGCAAGTCGGCGGGCCTCGTTGCCGAGCGGCTGAAACGGTTTTCCGGCGGGGCGGGCATGTGGTCGGCGGTGCCGCTGGGCCTCCTGCTTCTCGCCGGCTTCTTCGGGCCGCTCCTCCTCGTCGTCCTCTACAGCTTCATGCCGCGCGGTTCGTTCAGCCCCATCGGCTGGCCGACGCTGGAGAACTACCGCGACATCGTCGAGCAGAACTTCTACATCTCCTTCGGCTGGTCGCTGGCGATGGCGGTGGTCGCGACGATCCTGCTGCTGCTCATCGCCTATCCGCTGGCCGTCACGATGGTCCGCCTCGCCGGCAAGCGGGCCGACATCTACACGATCCTGATCGCCGCACCGCTGTTCGTCGCCGAGAACATCCGCCTGCAGGGCTGGTCGCTGTTCTTCGACAAGGCGGGCCTCCTCGACGGGGCGAGCGAAAGCCTCTTCGGCGCCGGCACCGGGAGCCTCGTCGGCAACGTGCCGATCGTCGTCTTCGGCCTCGTCTACGTCTATCTGCCCTTCATGCTGTTTCCGCTGATCCTCGGCCTGACCAACGTCGCGCCCGACGCGCGGGAGGCGGCGAGCGACCTCGGCGCGACCAGGTTCCAGATCTTCCGCGACATCGAGCTGCCGCTGGCCTCGCCCGGCATCCTCATCGGCACGCTGTTGTGCTTCGTTCTCGCGCTCGGCGCGGTGTCGGAGGCGAAGTTCCTCGGCAAGGGCGTCGTCATCCCCGTCGTCCAGGACATCGACAGCGCCTTCACCTTCGGCCAGAACTGGCCGCGGGGCTCGGCGCTCTCGGTGCTGCTCATCCTGATCGCCGCCGCGGCCATCGTCGTCGTGATGCGGCGGGTCGACATCGACCGCATGTTCACGAGGCGCTGAGCCATGGCCGACATCCATCCCCTGACGCGGCGCCTGCTCTGGCTGTTTTTCGCCGTCGTCTCGATCGCCCTCTACCTGCCGATGCTGGTGACGGCGCTGGCGTCCCTGTCGCGGTCGCGCTTCTTCATCTTCCCGGTCAGCCGCTATTCCTGGAAGTGGTACGAGGACACGCTCGCCTCCCAGCAGATCGAACAGGCGGCGATCACCTCGCTGATCGTCGCGGTGATGGTGGCGCTGATCTCGGTGGTCCTCGCCTTCTTCGGCGCGCTCGCCTTCGCCCGCTACGACTGGAAGGGCCGCAAGAGCTTTCAGTATCTCGTCCTGTTGCCGATCTTCTTTCCCCAGGCGGTCCTCGGGCTGGCGGTGCAGCTGTGGCTGAACACGATCGGCGTCGAGATGTCCTGGCATTCGACGGTGTTCGGGCAATTGGTCTGGATCGCGCCGATCGCCACCCTCGTCGTCGCGATCCAGGTGTTCGGCTACGAGCCGGCCTTCGAGGACGCGGCGCGCGATCTCGGCGCGACCCGGTGGCAGGCGATGCGCGACATCACCCTGCCGCTGCTCTGGCCGGGGATCTTTTCCGGCTTCTTGTTCGCGTTGCTCCTGTCCTGGAGCAACTTTCCCTTCGCCTATTATACCAGCGGCGCCGACGTCACGATCCCCGAATGGCTGCATGCCAAGATGATCGGCGGCTATACGCCGATGGTCCCGGCGGTCGGCACGTTGTCGATCATCGCCGGCGCCGCGGTCCTCGTCGGCGGCTTTTCCATCGCCGCCTTCGTCAAGGCGATCCTTGCCCGCAAGGCCGCGCGGCAACGGCCCGCCTGACGCTCCATCCAACGAAGGGATCTTCCATGACCGACACGATCGCTCCCGGCGGGTCCGGGTCGCTGGCCCTGCCCGCGGCCCTCTGCGGCCTCGGTCTTCTGGCGCTCCTTGCCCTGCAGACGCATCTCCTCTGCGGCGCCCTCTGCCTCCACGGCCCCGCTCACGCGGCGCTGCTGGAGCTTTGCCGCGGCTGATCCCCCTAAACTGGGGACCCGCGGCGATGGGGCTGGCTGAAGCGATATATTCCCGCTAGAACAAGCGCGAGCATCGCTTCCATCGACGTGTCCGACGAGACGATCGAGCCCATGGACATGGCGCATGTCGGCGCCGCATAGCGGCTCGACCCGCAAGCGCATCGGTGCCGCGTCATCGCCATTCGAGGTCATCCAGCATATCATGAGAAAGCAGACCCGGCCTTTCGCCGTCGAGATCAAGCGCAACAAGCGTTCGCGCGATCCCTCGCCCTTCTCCGATCTGCCCGCGGACATCCGCGCGGCGATCGAGACGCCCTTCAAGGACGCCGAAGCAAGGCTCGCCCGGGCCGTTTCGGGCGAACCGGCGGCGGCCAAGCCGCGTATTCTCGAAGACACCACCCCCGCCCGCACGCCGCCGCCCGCGGCCGAGGCCGAGGCGGAGGTCGTCCGGCCACGGCGCGGCCGGCCGCCGAAGATCCGGCCGGACGCTGCGGCAACGCCGCCAGAACGGGTCGCGGAGCAGCCCGCCAAGGCCGCGCGGCATGTGCCAGTGGCTGCCGGCGACGAGGACGGGGGAAGCGAGGAAGAAGACGCTTTCGTGCCCGCCGCCTCACTGCGCGCGGTCGCTTTCGCCGAGATGGAAGACGATGCGTCGGCCGCGCCGGGGGACGCTGCCGGGCGGGATGACAGCTGGCCGGATGAAGCAGGGCCGGATGAAGCCCTATCGGATGAAACGGGGACGGGTGGATCGGCCGCGACGGTCGTGCGGACGCCGCGTGTCAGCCGCCGCCGGGCGAAAGAGGGCAACATCGGCCAGCGCTGGAAGCGCCATCTGCCGCGCTGGAAGCGCTAGAGCGGGATGAGATCAGCTTCGATCGACATCCCCCTCTATCCTCTTCGTGCCGCATGATCTTTTCCGAAAACCGGTTCCCGCTTTTCGGGATCATGCTCTAGTCGCCCGTTCGGTGGAGGGCGCCGCCCTCTCCCACGGGCCGGTGGCTACTTCACCGGCCCGAGCCTTGCGCCGGTGGCCGAACGCAGCTGCAGCGGGACGACCTCGAAGACGTGGTTCGGCGAGCCGGCCGCCGCCCAGACGGTGGCGTAGCGGAAGAGGTCCTCGTCCATGTAGACGGCGATGTCGGAGGTCGCGCCGAGCGGCGCGACGCCGCCGATGGCAAAGCCCGTGACCTCGCGCACATAGGCCGCGTCGGGGCGTTCCAGCGCCTCACCGAGGGCGCCCGTCATGGTCGTCTCCTCGACCCGGTTGGACCCGGAGACGAGAAGCAGATGCGGCATGCCGCTGTCCCTGCCGCGAAACACCAGCGACTTGACGATCTGCCCGACCTCGGCGCCGACGGCCGCCGCCGCCTCTTCGGCCGAGCGGGCGGATTTTTCGGTCCTGACGATCTTCACCTTCAGGCCCTTGGCCGCGGCTGCGTCGGCGACGCGCTGGACGGATGGGGGATGGGCTTCGCTCATGATGTGTCGTCTCCGGAGGGCTTTGGTAACTTCTCCCCCCCCCCATGTAGCGGCAAACGCGGCCGGACGAAATCGCGCGCCGACGTCGCCCGCAGCTGGTTTCGAACGCGGCAAGCCCGGCTCAGGCCGCGGTGTGGCGGGCCGGCTCTTCCGGCAGGCAGCCGAGATCCGCCAGCGACAGGGTGATCGCCGTGGCGAGCGGCGTTCGCGGCTCGTCGCCGAGCAGCGCGACGAGGCGGCGATTGTCGAGGCGCACCGGGTGGCGCCAATAGGGAGCGATCTCCGCGACCTCGCGAGGAAAACCGCCGAACGGCGCGAGGAGCCGCATCAGCCCCCAGGGAAAGCTCCACACCCGGATGTCCGGCCGTCCGCAGGCCTTGCGGATCGCCGCCGTCATCGCCGTTCCGTCCGCGTCGAAGAGGCCCTCGAACTGCAGCACCTCGAACGGCCGCAACTTTGCGCGCATCGCGAGGAGTCGGGCGAAACTCGTCGCGAGGTCCGGCAGATAGGCCCAGCTGTGGCCGCTCCGGCGGCCGGGATGGACGATCCGCCGGACCGGCGAGCCGGGCGTCACCATCAACTGGCTGAACCAGCTTGACCGGGCGCCGGGACCGAAGAAGTCGCCGGCCCGCAGGATCAGGCTCGGCACGTCGCCCGAGGCTTCCTCAAGGCGCCGTTCGAGCGCGGCGCGGATCCGGCCCTTGCGGCTCTTCGGCCGTTGCGGCGAGCTTTCATCGAGGAGCGGCGTTTCCGCGGGGTCGAAATTGTAGATCGTTCCCGGCAGGACGATCCGCGCCCCGGCGGCGCGGGCCGCGGCGATCGTGTTGTCGATCATCGGCAGAACGAGGCTGTCCCAGTTGCGGTAGCCGGACGGATTGACGGCATGGACGATGACGTCGGTCCCGTTTGCCGCAGCGACGACGTCCGCGCGGACCATGGCGTCGCCAGGGATCCAGGCGTAGCGCGGGTCGAGCGGGCGGGCGACGTCGCGGGTCAGCGCCCGCACGGCCCAGCCCTGGCGATGCAGCGCCGCCGCGATGGCACCGCCGATGCCGCCGGTGGCGCCGAGGACAAGCGCCGTTGGTGTCGTCGAACTCATCGAACCGTCTCCTTTTCGTCGGGAGACATGTCGCGTCGGAGCCGCTAAAAAGAAATTGGCGAAAACCTTCGAGCAGTTCGCAAGAAATCGATGAACCCAAGCTGGGACGAGTGGCAGGCGTTTCACGCCGTTCTTCTGGAGGGGAGCCTGTCGGGCGCCGCCCGCCGGCTGAAGCTGTCGCAGCCGACCGTGCGGGGACGGATCGAGGGGCTCGAGCGGAGGGTCGGCTCGGTGCTGTTCGTCCGTTCGGCGGCAGGACTCGCACCGACCGCCGAGGCGTGGGCGATGGCCCGGCATGTGGCGGCGATGCACACGGCATCGGAGGCGGCCCTGCGCGAGGCTTCCGGCAGGGCCGGCGCGATCGCCGGCACCGTCCGCGTCAGCGCGTCGGACTTCATCGGAACCGTCGTCCTGCCGGAGATGCTGGGCCGTCTCCTGCAGCGGCATCCGGGGCTGCTCGTCGAGATCGCCGGCACCAACGCCGTCGTCGACGTCGCCTCGCAGGAGGCCGACATCGCCATCCGCATGGCGCCGCCCGCCGGCGACGGGTTGATCGTCCGCAAGGTCGCCGTCATCGCGATCGGTTTTTACGCCAGCCGCGCCTATCTGGCCCGGCGGGGCGCGCCCCCGTCCCTGGAGGACCTGGCCGATCACGACTTCATCGGCCCGGATCGATCGGCCGCCGACGCGAGAATGCTGGAGGCTTTCGGCGCGCTGCGGCCGCGCATCGTCCTGAAGACCGACAGCCATCCGACGCACTTCGCCGCCGTGCGGGCCGGCGTCGGCATCGGTGTCGTCCAGCGCCCCGTCGCCGATCGCGATCCGGATCTCGTTCCGGTCCTGCCGGGCATCGATTTCGCCCGGCTCGACACCTTCCTCGTCAGCCACAAGGATCTCCTGCGGCTGCCAAAGGTGAGGGCAGTGTTCGATTTCCTGGCAGAGGCGTTCAGGGAGTTCGCCGCGCCGGGCGCGCATTTTGACCGGGCGCCCTTGGTCGGTCCCGCTGGAAAGCCGTGAGAGCGTCCGGCCACCTGTCGCACCAGCTTTGAAAAACAAAGGGCGGCCCGAGAGCCGCCCTTTCGTATTCCAGTGTCAAGTCTCTTGCACCGTCGGCCCCGGTCCTTGACCGGCGCCAAAGGGGGACGCTCAAACCGCCGCGCGGGCCCGATACCAGCGGACCGGGAGTCAATCTCCCAGGCCTTTGGTATCACGTATTCATCGAATCGAAGAAGTCGGCGTTGGTCTTGGTCTGCTTGAGCTTGTCGTTGAGGAACTCGATGGCGTCGGTGGTTCCCATCGGCGCGAGAATGCGGCGCAGGACGAAGATCTTCTGCAGTTCCTGGCGCGGGACCAGAAGGTCCTCCTTGCGGGTGCCGGATTTGAGGATGTCCATGGCCGGATAGTTGC
Organism: Fulvimarina sp.; assembly: GCA_002700095.1. Classification (GTDB taxonomy): domain Bacteria; phylum Pseudomonadota; class Alphaproteobacteria; order Rhizobiales; family Rhizobiaceae; genus Jiella. Next base: position 23,017 of record PACL01000039.1, read on the forward strand.
GCTTGTCGGCGACCTTGCGGTCGAGCACGATTTCCGAGTTGCCGGTGCCCTTGAACTCTTCGAAGATGACTTCGTCCATGCGCGAGCCGGTGTCGATCAGCGCGGTCGCGATGATGGTGAGCGAGCCGCCTTCCTCGATGTTGCGGGCCGCGCCGAAGAAGCGCTTCGGGCGCTGCAGGGCGTTGGCGTCGACGCCGCCGGTGAGCACCTTGCCCGACGAGGGCACGGTGGTGTTGTAGGCGCGGCCGAGGCGGGTGATGGAATCGAGCAGGATGACCACGTCGCGGCCGTGCTCGACGAGGCGCTTGGCCTTCTCGATGACCATTTCGGCGACGGCCACGTGCCGGGTCGCCGGCTCGTCGAAGGTGGAGGAGACGACCTCGCCGCGCACCGAGCGCTGCATGTCGGTGACTTCCTCGGGCCGCTCGTCGATCAGGAGAACGATGAGGTAGCACTCGGGATGGTTGGCGGTGATCGAATGGGCGATGTTCTGCAGGAGCACCGTCTTGCCGGTGCGCGGCGGGGCGACGATGAGGGCGCGCCGGCCTTTGCCGAGCGGCGCGACGAGATCGATGACGCGGGCCGAGAGGTCCTTCTTGGTGCCGGGATCCTCCAGCTCCATCTTGAAGCGCTCGTCGGGATAGAGCGGCGTCAGATTGTCGAAATGGCTCTTGTAGCGGATCTTCTCGGGATCGTCGAAGTTGATCGTGTTGACCTTGAGGAGGGCGAAGTATCGCTCGCCTTCCTTGGGGCTGCGGATCGGGCCCTCGACGGTGTCGCCGGTCTTCAGCTGGAATTTCCGGATCTGCGAGGGCGAGACGTAGATGTCGTCGGGGCCGGGCAGATAGTTGGCTTCCGGCGAGCGCAGGAAGGCGAAGCCGTCCTGCAGGATCTCGACGACACCCTCGCCGATGATCTCGACTTCCTGGGAGGCCAATTGTTTCAGAATGGCGAAAAGCAGCTCCTGCTTGCGCAGGACGGAGGCGTTCTCGACACCGTTCTCCTCGGCGAATGCGATGAGTTCGGGTGCGCTCTTGTTCTTCAGATCCTGAAGTTTCATTCGGGTGGTGATGCTCTTTGGCTGTCGGTCCGATCAACACATTTGGCCGGACGGAGCAGGTCGGGTGGGATGGGAAAACGCGTGGCCGAGACGTCTGGAAGTTCGGCGAATGGGCGTGTCGGTAAAAACCGGTCACCGGCCTCGGGAAGGCGGGAGCTTTCCGGCAGATATAACGGTGCGGCGCCGGCGGCGCAAGAGGCACGGCCGGTCAAAGCGCATCCGCCCATCACTATTCTGCAACGCTAAGGCGAGCGTATCGATGCTGCCGGCATCCGCGCCGGTCGCTCTTTCCCGGGGCCGAGAAGCGACGACCGCCCGCTTGAAGCAGTGTCCCGGAGGCGTCCTCCCGGGCTGCAGCGCCGGGAGGACGCGCTTCGGCGTCAGCCGCCGAAGGCGACGTAGAGCAGGCAGGCGATGGCGAAGCCGACGACGCCGATCAGCGTCTCCATCACTGTCCAGGTCTTCAGCGTCGTCTTGACGTCCATGTCCATGAAGCGCCCAACCAGCCAGAAGCCGGAATCGTTGACGTGGCTGAGCGCGAGCGAGCCCGATGCGAGCGCGACGACGATGGCGGCGAGGGGAAAGCCGGTGATCCCCTGGGCGGCGATCGCCGGCTGGATGAGTCCGGCCGCGGTGATCAGCGCGACGGTGGCCGAGCCCTGCGCCACGCGGAGCGCGAGCGCGATGAGGAAGCCGGAGACGATCAGCGGCAGGCCGACGCCTTCGAGGGTCGAGGCCAGCGCGTCGCCGATCCCGGTCGCCCTGAGGACGCCGCCGAACATGCCGCCGGCGCCGGTGATCAGGATGATGGCGCAGACCGGCCCGAGCGCCGAATTGAGCAGGCTCTCGACCCGCAGCTTGTCGAGGCCGCGGCGGGTGCCGAGGACATAGCTGGCGACGAGGACGGCGATGAGGAGCGCGATCGGCGTCGCGCAGACGGCGCGAAGGAACTGGAACCAGCCCGCCTCGCCATCGACCATCCCGGCGGCGCGGGCGGCGTCGAGGCCGGTGTTGACGAAGATGATGGCGAGCGGCAGCAGCAGCAGCAGGATGACGGTGGAGGGCTTCGGCGGCTCGGCCATGTCCTCCTCGCGTTCGCCGCCGGAGAGGAAGTCCGGTACCGGCAGGACGAACTTCTTGCCGGCCCAGAGGCCGTAGAGATAGGAGGCGATGAACCAGGTGGGGACCGCCACGATCAGCCCGACGATGGTCAGGATGCCGATGTCGGCGCCGAGCAGCTCGGCGCTGGCGACGGGGCCCGGATGCGGCGGCACGAAGGCGTGCATGCAGGAGAACGCACCGGCGACCGGCAGGGCATAGCGCAGGATGCCGCCACCGAGCCGGCGCGCCACCGAGAAGACGATCGGCAGCATGACCACGAGGCCGGCGTCGAAGAAGATCGGAAAGCCGAAGACGAGGGAGGCGACGCCGAGGGCGAGTGGGGCGCGGTCTTCGCCGAACTTGGCGATCAGCGCGTCGGAGAGGGTCTGGGCCCCGCCGGACACCTCGACGAGCCGGCCGAGCATCGCGCCGAAGCCGACCAGCAGCGCGACGCTCGCCAGCGTCGAGCCGAATCCGCTGGTCAGGACATCGAGGACCTTGCCGGATGGCAGGCCCGCGACGAAGGCCGTCGCCAGGCTGACGAGGACCAGCGCGATGAAGGCGTGGACCCTGAACTGGATGATGAGGACGAGGAGGAGCACGATGGCCCCGGCGGCGATCGCCAGGAGCGAACCGGCCCCGAGCGTCTGTTGAAATCCCTCCGGCACGCGGCACTCTCCGTTGGATTGGGGATTGATGTCGTGGAGCGACGTCGCCGGGAGGCGGCGAGTCAGGCGCTCAGGTCGAGCTTCTTCAGGATGGTGCGCACCACCTCGTCGGGCGGTGCGACGACGGGAACGGTGATGCCGTCTTCGTCCTCGCCGAGCGGCTGAAAGTCGGCGAATTGCGACTGCAGCAGGGATTTCGGCATGTAGTGGCCCTTGCGCTGGTCGAGCCGCGAGGCGACCAGGTCAGGATCCGCCTCGAGCGCGACGAAGCGCACATCGGCATGGGCCTCGCGCAGGACGTCGCGGTAGCGGCGCTTCAGGGCCGAACAGGTCAGCACCGTCGAGACGTCGCTGTCGGCCTCGCGGGTGATCCAGTCGCGGATGGCCACGAGCCACGGCGCGCGGTCCTCGTCGTTGAGGGCGATGCCCGCCGTCATCTTCTCGATGTTGGCCTGGGGGTGAAATTCGTCGGCCTCGGCAAAGGGCCAGCCCAGCCGCGCCGCGATCAGTTCCGCGGTCGTCGATTTTCCGACGCCGGACGGTCCCATGATCACCAGGGCCGTCGGTTTCGAGCCTTCGCCCATCAGTATCTCCATCCCTTCATCGCCGGCTCTCGGCCGGTCGAATCAGCGGGTGAATATAAGGGCATCGTGCTGAATGGAAATGCATGGGAAGCGGGAATGTCCGGGCGCCTGCAATCGGTGGCAAGGTCCTGACCAGCGCCCGGCGCTGCGACGCATGCCGGCGTCCGCCCCATTGCTGTGGCGGACGCCGGCATTGGCGATGTGACGGGCCGGAAGCCCGTGGTGGCGACGCGCGCCGCGGGCTCAGGCGGAATGGCGGATGCCGGGGATCATCCGCTTCAGCGCCGGGGAGCGGAACCAGAAATGCTGGGTGAGCGCCCCGAGGACGTGCAGCGCGATCACGGCGAGCAGCGGGTTCCAGAGGAAGGCGTGATAGCCGGCGATGGCGTCGTTGCCGGTGAACCAGGCGGTGAGCCCGAGGATCGGCATGGCGAAGAGCAAGGCATACAGGAGGACATGCGTCACCCTGGCGAGCATCGCGGCCCATTGCGGCTCGTCCGCGTCGAGGGGCGGGCGGCCGTGGGTGAAGCGGTCGGCGAGCCGGATGGCCGCCGCGATGAGGACGAGCGTTCCGATGACGATGTGGCTGTAGCCGAGCAGGGTGGCGAGCCGGCCGGGTGCCTCGCCCTCCAGCGTCGCGTCCCAGAAATCGGCCATGAACTCGCCCTGGATCCATTGGCAGACGATCAGGACGACGATCGTCCAGTGGAGGAAGACGTTCAGCCTGCTCCAGGCGGCAGGGCGGGCGGTCGCGGACATGGGGGGCTCCTGTGAGGTCGATCCATTGCCGTCCTTATGGGGGGCAGGTCGTGTCGCCAGATTGCCGGGACTATACGGTTGCGTAACCTGTTGCCGGCCCTCGCTCGCGCTGAGGGGGATGGAAGCCGAAGCCAGGGTAAGCCCCGGCGGGGCGTGGGCAGGGCGCGGGGTGCGAGCCTTGCCGCAGCCGGCGGAGATTCGGCGTCAGGCCGCCCGCGGCAGGTCGATCCGGATCGTAAGGCCGGGCGCGTTGTCCAGCGCCGTCGCCGTGCCGCCATGGAGTTCGGCGATTGCCGTGACGAGGGCGAGGCCGAGGCCGCTGCCGGGGGTCGAGCGGCTCTGGTCGAGCCGGTAGAGCCGGCGGAAGATCTTCTCTCGATCGGCCTCGGGTACGCCCGGCCCGTCGTCCGACACCTCGAGGCGGGCGAAGCCGCCGGCCGGTTGCAGCGTCACCACGAGCCGGCCCGGTGCCGGCACGTGGTTGATGGCATTCTCGATCAGGTTGGCCAGAAGCTGCGTCAGAAGCTCCTCGTCGCCCTCGATGGTCAGGGGCTCAAGGGTCGCGCAGGACAAGGCATGGCCGGCATCGGCGGCGACCTCGGCATAGATCTCCACCGTCCGCGAGACGATCGCGGCGAGGTCCAGGGTGCGAAACCGCGAGCGCCGGGTGCCCGCCTCGATCTGGGCGATCCGCAGCAGCGCGTGGAAGGTGGCGATGGCAGCCTCGCTCTCGGCGATCGCCGCGTCGATCGCCGTCTCGTACTCCTGCGGCGTGCGGGGCCTGCGGCGCACCGCGTCGAGGCGCTGGTGCAGCCTTGCGAGGGGCGTGCGAAGGTCGTGGGCGATGTCCGTGGAGACCTGCCGGAGGCTGGACAGCAGCGTCTCGATCCGGGCGAGCATGGCGTTGATGTCGCCGGCCAGACGGTCGAGCTCGTCGCCGCGCCGGGACACCGGCAGGCGCAGGTCGAGCCGTCCGTCGACGATCTGGCGGGTGGTCATGGCGATCTCGTCGACCCGGCGCGTCGGCCCGCGCGACACCAGGAAGCCGCCGATAAGGGCGAGCGCGGCCGTGACCAGGCCACCGATCAGCATGGCCGAGAGGATGATCTCCTGGGTCTCGTCGAGAATGTGGGAATTGCGCCCGATCACCACCCGGAAGGGGCCGATCGCCTCGCCCCGCGAGAGGAGGATCACCTCGTGGTCCTCGTTGTGCGCCGCGGCGGCGGCGAGGTCAGGCGAGGCCGCGATGGTGGGGCGCGTCAGCCTGCCCTCCTGCCAGCCGGATCGCCAGAGACTTTTCGGCAGGTTGCCGGCGAGCCTCGTCCCGGCGTCGTCGAGGACGAGGAGGAACCGATCCTCGGAGGCCGCCTCGCCGAGCTCGGCGAAGTCCTCCCGCAGGGCCGCATCACCCCCCGCGGCATAGGCCTGGCGCAGCCGCTGCAGGTCCTCGGTGATCTGGGCGCGCAGGGTGTTTTCCAGTTCGCCTGACGCGATCACGTAGGTCGTCCCGAGGATGACGAGGACGGAAACGACGAAGAAGGCCGTGCAGATCATCGCGACGCGAAACGAGATCGAGCGGAATTCGGCGGGAAGCAGCATCAGGCCGGGGTGTTCAGCATGTAGCCGGAGCCGCGGATGGTGCGGATCATCTCGCCGGAAAAGGGCCTGTCGACCTTGGAGCGAAGGCGGCTGACATGGGTCTCGACGACGTTGGTCTTCGGATCGAAGTGAAATTCCCATACCCGTTCGAGCAGCATGGTGCGGGTCAGCACCCGGCCGCGGTTGCGCATCATGTATTCGAGCAGGCGGAACTCGCGCGGCTGCAGGTCGATGTCGCTCGCCCCGCGCCGCACCGTGCGGGCGATCAGGTTCATCTCGAGGTCGCCGACCTTCAGCACCGTTTCCTCGCGGCGCAGCGGCGAGCGCCGGGCGAGCGCGTTCAGCCGCGCCATCAGCTCGGAGAAGGCGAAGGGCTTGACCAGATAGTCGTCGGCGCCGGCCTCCAGCCCCTCGACCCGGTCGTCGAGGCCGGAGACCGAGGTGAGGAAGATCACCGGCGTGTCGCGCCCCGACGAGCGCAGGGCCTTGACGATCGACAGCCCGTCGAGGCCCGGCAGCATCCGGTCGACGACGATGGCGTCGTAGTCCCTGGTGCAGGCGAGTTCGAGGCCGTTCGGGCCGGAGGCGGAATGGTCGGGGTCATGCCCCTCCTCCTTCAGGCCTGCGACGACGTAGTCGGCGGTCGAGCGGTCGTCCTCGATGACCAACACTTTCATGGCGGGCTGCCTCCCGGAGCGGTTTCCTTCGAAGCCTGCTGTTCGTCGACGAAATGCTCGAAGGCCCGATCCATAGCGCCGGTCCTGCTGGTCAGCCAGGGAAAATGCCCGTAGGCGAAGGAGAGCTGCCCGCGAGCCGCATCGGCGGATCGTCCCGCCACGGCATATTCATAGATGGCGCTGGCAAGCCCCGACCGGTCCGCTCCGCCCATGCAATGGATGAGCAGAGGCTTCGGCGCTGTCCGGATGGCCGTCTCGATCTCCCGCAGGGTCGCCATCGACGGCTCGCGGTTGGCGGAGATGCCAAGGGAGATGCTCTGCACCCCGTTCTCGGCCGCCACCAGTTGCTCGTCGCGGTACCACGCCTCTCCCGGATTGGCGCCGCGCAGGTTGAGGATGGAGCGGATATGGGTGCGGTCGATCAGCTGCTGGAGCTGGTCGGCGTCGAGCTGGCCGGAGCGATAGACCACGCCTGGTTCCACGGCATGGATGTTCCCGGACAAGGACAGGTATCCCGCATAGGTCGCCGGCGCGGCGACGAGGAGAAGCGCGCAGAGGACGGCACGTCTGAGGGCTTTGGGAAATGATGGCATCGTCGCTAGCTCGGGAAGTTGCCTTCCCGAGCTAGCGTGCTCGTCATTCCGTCAGATGGCGGGACCTATACGGATCGGTATAGTCGCCGCCGAGCGCTGACGCGGCCTCGTCAGTCGACTTTGGGCCGGTCAGTCGACCTGGCGCACCGCGCCCTTGGCGGCGCTGGTGGTGAGCGCCGCATAGGCCTTCAGCGCCTGGGTCACCTTGCGGGGGCGCTGTTCGGCGGGCTTCCAGCCCTTCGCCTCCTGCGCCTCGCGGCGACGGGCGAGTTCGGCGTCGTCGACGGCGAGATGGATCTTGCGGTTCGGGATGTCGATCTCGATCGTGTCGCCCTCCTGAACGAGGCCGATCGTACCGCCTTCCGCCGCCTCCGGCGAGACGTGGCCGATGGAGAGCCCCGAGGAGCCGCCGGAGAAGCGCCCGTCGGTGACGAGAGCGCAGTCCTTGCCGAGGCCCTTCGACTTCAGATAGCTCGTCGGATAGAGCATTTCCTGCATGCCAGGGCCGCCGCGCGGGCCCTCGTAGCGGATGAGGACGATGTCGCCGGGCTTCACCTCATTCGACAGGATCGCCTTCACCGAGGCGTCCTGGCTCTCGAAGATCCGGGCGGGGCCGGAGAAGGTGAGGATCGAGGCGTCGACGCCGGCGGTCTTCACGATGCAGCCGTCCTCGGCGAGATTGCCGTAGAGGACCGCGAGGCCGCCATCCTTGGAAAAGGCGTTGTCGGCCGAGCGGATCGCGCCTTTCACCCGGTCGAGATCGAGATCGTCCCAGCGCCGCTCCTGGCTGAAGGCGGTCTGGGTCGGCACGCCGCCGGGGGCGGCGCGGAAGAAGTCGTGGACGGTGGTGCTGGAGGTGCGCACGACGTCCCAGCGATCGAGAGCATCACCGAGGCTTTCGGCATGGACCGAGCCGACCGAGGTATCGAGGAGGCCGGCGCGGTCGAGTTCGCCGAGGATCGCCATGATGCCGCCGGCCCGGTGGACGTCCTCCATGTGGACGTTGGCGACGGCCGGCGCGACCTTGCACAGCACCGGGACCCGGCGCGACAGCCGGTCGATGTCGCTCATGGTGAAGTCGACCTCGCCCTCGTGGGCGGCGGCGAGGAGATGCAGGACGGTGTTGGTCGAGCCGCCCATGGCGATGTCGAGGGTCATGGCGTTCTCGAAGGCGGCAAAGCTGGCGATCGCCCGCGGCAGCACGGAATAGTCGTCCTGCTCGTAATGGCGCTTGGCGAGATCGACGATCAGGTGGCCAGCCTCGACGAACAGCCGGCGGCGGTCGGCATGGGTGGCGAGCGTCGAGCCGTTGCCCGGCAAGGACAAGCCGAGGGCCTCGGTGAGGCAGTTCATGGAATTGGCGGTGAACATGCCCGAGCAGGAGCCGCAGGTCGGGCAGGCGGAGCGCTCGATGGTGGCGACGTCCTCGTCGGACACCCGGTCGTCGGCGGCCGCGACCATGGCGTCGACGAGATCCAGCGCCTTGGCCTCGCCGTTAGACAGGACGACCTTGCCGGCCTCCATCGGGCCGCCGGAGACGAAGACGACGGGGATGTTCAGCCGCAGGGCGGCCATCAGCATGCCTGGCGTGATCTTGTCGCAGTTGGAGATGCAGACCATGGCGTCGGCGCAGTGCGCATTGACCATGTATTCGACGCTGTCGGCGATGAGCTCGCGGGACGGCAGCGAATAGAGCATGCCGTCATGGCCCATGGCGATGCCGTCATCCACCGCGATGGTGTTGAATTCCTTGGCAACGCCGCCCGCCTGTTCGATCTCGCGGGCGACCAGCTGGCCGAGATCCTTCAGATGCACGTGGCCGGGCACGAACTGGGTGAAGGAGTTGACGACGGCGATGATCGGCTTGCCGAAATCGCCGTCCTTCATGCCGGTGGCGCGCCACAGGCCGCGCGCGCCGGCCATGTTGCGGCCGTGGGTGGTCGTGCGGGAGCGATAGGCGGGCATGGGATCCTCCGGTCTTCTTCTTTGAGCTGTGCGTCGAATGGTCGTTCGACCGAGCGCATATACCCGATCGGGCGATGTTCCAATTGCCGGCCCGTTTGGGGCGCGGAAAAAGCCGGCGGCGGGGCTCTGGCCGGGCCTCGAAACGACAGGGGCGGGCCGAAACGACAACGGCGGGCCGGCGTCTCGCGCCGTCCCGCCGATCGTCACCCGTTCAGGTGCTTGCGATCGCCCCGCCCGCCGGAGATCTCCGGCGAAGGCGGCCGCAGGCGAAAGGCCTCAGGCGAAGGCGCCGTGGCAGTGCTTGAACTTCTTGCCCGAGCCGCAGGGGCAGGGCTCGTTGCGGCCGACCCGGCCCCAGCTTTCCGGCGCGTTCGGATCGAGCGTCGAGCGATCGGCGGGCTCGCCCAAAGCGCTGGTCGGATAGTAGCCGGAACCCATTTCGTCATAGCCGGTGTCGGGATCGAGGTGATGGGCCTCGACCTCGGGGACCTGCGGCATCTCGCGGGTCTCGGGCTGCACCAGCTCCACCCGCATCAGCTGGCGGGTGGTGCGCTCGCGCAGATTGCCGAGCATCGACTGGAAGAGCTCGAACGCCTCGGACTTGTACTCGTTGAGGGGATCGCGCTGGGCGTAGCCGCGGAAGCCGACCACCGAGCGCAGATGGTCGAGATTGACCAGATGCTCGCGCCACAGCGCGTCGAGGGTCTGGAGGACGATCGAGCGCTGGACGTAGGTCATGACCTCCGGCCCGAAACGCTCGGCCTTCTGCTTCGCCGCTTCGTCGGCGGCGGCCACGATGCGCTCGCGCACGTCGCTCTCGTCGATGCCTTCCTCGGCCGCCCATTCGGGGATCGGCAGGTCGAGATTGAGGACGTCCTCCACCTCGGCCTTGAGTTCGCCCGTCGACCACTGCTCGGGATAGGCTTTTTCGGGGATGTGCCGGGCGACCAGGGCCTCGATGGTCTCCTCGCGCATGTCTGCGACGGTCTCGGCGAGGTCCGGCGCGTCCATCAGCTCGATGCGCTGGTCGAAGATGACCCGGCGCTGGTCGTTCATCACGTCGTCGTATTTCAGGAGGTTCTTGCGGATGTCGAAGTTGCGGGCCTCGACCTTCTTCTGGGCCTTTTCCAGCGCCTTGTTGATCCAGGGATGAACGATCGCCTCGTCCTCCTTGAGGCCGAGGCGGGTCAGCATCGAATCCATCCGCTCGGACCCGAAGATCCGCATCAGGTCGTCCTGCAGCGAGAGGTAGAACTTCGAGCGGCCGGGATCGCCCTGGCGGCCGGAGCGGCCGCGCAGCTGGTTGTCGATGCGCCGGGATTCGTGGCGCTCGGTGGCCAGCACATAGAGACCGCCGGCTTCGAGCGCCTTCGCCTTCAGCCGCTTGATGTCGGCGCGGATCGCGTCTTCCCTGGCCTGGCGCTCGGGGCCTTCCGGCATGTCGGCGAGCTCGCGCTCGATGCGCATGTCGGCATTGCCGCCGAGCTGGATATCGGTGCCGCGGCCGGCCATGTTGGTGGCGACCGTGACGGCGCCCGGAACGCCGGCCTGGGAGACGATGTAGGCTTCCTGCTCGTGATAGCGGGCGTTCAAGACCTGGAAGTTCTCGACCCCCTCGCGGCGCATCATGTCGGCGAGGAGCTCGGACTTCTCGATCGAGGTGGTGCCGACGAGGATCGGCTGGCCGCGCGAGGCGGCGTCCTTGATCTCGCGCACGATCGCCCGGAACTTCTCCTCGAAGGTCCTATAGACCTCGTCGTCCTCGTCGAGGCGCTGGATCGGCAGGTTGGTCGGGATCTCAATGACGTCGAGGCCGTAGATGTCGCCGAACTCGGCGGCTTCCGTCTGGGCCGTGCCGGTCATGCCGGACAGCTTCTTGTACATGCGGAAGTAGTTCTGGAAGGTGATCGAGGCGAAGGTCTGGTTCTCGGGCTGGACGGTGACGCCCTCCTTGGCCTCCAGCGCCTGGTGCAGGCCTTCCGAATAGCGCCGGCCCGGCATCATGCGGCCGGTGAACTCGTCGATCAGGACGATCTCGTCGCCGCGCACGATGTAGTCCTTGTCGCGCTGGAAGAGGGTGTGGGCCTTCAAGGCGTTGTTGACGTGGTGGACGATCGCGACGTTCTCGATGTCGTAGAGCGAGGGGCCGTGGAGATGGCCGGCGGCCTCCAGCATGCGCTCGAGCTTTTCGGTGCCGTCCTCGGTGAAGGACACCTGGCGCTGCTTCTCGTCGACCTCGTAGTCTTCCTTCGAGAGCTGCGGCAGGAAGCCGTCGATGGTCTTGTAGAGATCGGAGCGGTCGTCGAGCGGGCCGGAGATGATCAGCGGCGTGCGCGCCTCGTCGATCAGGATCGAATCGACCTCGTCGACGATCGCGTAGTGATGGCCGCGCTGGACCATCTGGTCGCGCTCGTACTTCATGTTGTCGCGCAGATAATCGAAGCCGAGCTCGTTGTTCGTCGCGTAGGTGACGTCGCAGCGATAGGCGGCGCGGCGCTCCTCGTCCGACAGGCCGTGGACGATGATGCCGACGGTCAGGCCGAGGAAGCGATAGACCCGCCCCATCCACTCGGCGTCGCGCGAGGCGAGGTAGTCGTTGACCGTGACGACGTGGACGCCCTTGCCCTCGAGGGCGTTGAGATAGACGGCGAGGGTGGCGACGAGGGTCTTGCCCTCACCGGTCTTCATCTCGGCGATGGAGCCGGAATTCAGCACCATGCCGCCGATCATCTGGACGTCGAAGTGTCGCATGCCGAGGACGCGCTTGGCGGCTTCGCGGACGACGGCGAAGGCCGGGACGAGAAGGTCGTCGACCGTCTTGCCGTTCGCGAGCTCGGCGCGGAAGGCTTCGGTGCGGCCGCGCAGCTCGTCGTCCGACAGCCTCGCCATCTCGTCTTCCAGCGCAGCGATCGCCTGGGTGCGGGACTGGAAGCGCTTGACGACGCGATCGTTCGCCGATCCCAGCAACTTCCGGGCAAGCCCGCCAAAACTGACCATGAAGGGGTCCTTCCAATACTTTTCAGAGAGGCGACGAGGCCGGTAGAACGTCGGCCGCAGCCGCCGTCCCGGTCGATCGTGGCGGTGTCGGGAGCCTGCAATCTCAGCGGAAGGCGGCTGGACTTTCGGTTGGCGCGAGAGATAAGAGGGGGCAAATCCGATGTCAACGGCGGCGGCAGGCCGCGTTGCGGGCGGCGGCCGAAGCGGCCTCGAAGGGAGCGGCATGCCGAGCGTCGGTGATCCCCCGTTTCATCAGAAGTCCCTGGAAGGAATCGTCTCGATGGTAAGAAATTTCGGCGTCCTGCTCTCGGCGGGCGTATTCGCGGCCGTGACCTTCGGCCAGCCCGCGGCAGCGGCCGACGGCGACGTGATCGCCACGATCGGCAAGGACCAGGTGACCGAGGCCGAGCTGAAGGCCGCCGAGGCCGAGCTCGGCCCGCAGTTCCAGCAGATGCCTGAGGATCGCCGGCGCTTCGCCGTCTTGTCGGCCCTCATCGACATCAAGGCGCTGGCCGCCGAGGCCGAGAAGGCCAAGCTGCAGGACGAGGCGGCGGTCGCCGCCCAGCTGGAGTTCGAGCGCGACCGCACCCTCCACAACGCCTATTTTGCGAAGAACGCCGTCTCGACCGTCACCGACGACGAGCTGCAGGCGCGCTACGACAAGGAAATCAAGGCGATGCCGCCCCGCAAGGAGGTGCACGCCCGCCACATTCTGCTGAAGACCAAGGAAGAGGCCGAAGCCGTCGTCAAGCAGCTCGAGGACGGCGCCGATTTCGACACCCTCGCCAAGGAGAAGTCGACGGGCCCCTCCGGCCCCGACGGCGGCGACCTCGGCTTCTTCGGCCAGGGCCAGATGGTGCCGCCCTTCGAGAAGGCCGCCTTCGCGCTCGAGCCCGGCCAGTACACCAAGGAGCCGGTCGAAACCCAGTTCGGCTGGCACGTGATCAAGGTCGAGGAGACCCGCGACGCGCCGGCGCCGGAATTCGCGCAGGTCAAGGACCAGCTGCGCCAGCTCGTGCTGCGCGAGAAGTACATGGCGATGGTCGGCAAGGCGCGTCAGGGACTCGGCATCGAATATGTCGACCCGCAGATGAAGGCGCAGGTCGAGAGCATCGAGAAGGAAATCGAGAGCGGCCAGCCGGCCGGCGAAGCGGCTCCGTCCGCGAACTGAGGCGCTTCGGCGGCGTGGGCGCCTAAGCGCCCGCCCCGCCGAGACACCGAGGTCTGGTCCGATCCGTCCCCCGCGGCTTTGCGCCCGCGGCTTGGAAGAAAGCGTCCGCCATGTCCCATCCCGTCTCTCCGCTCGCTCCGACGGTCTTTCCGGACCTGCCGGACATCGCCGGCCTGCGCATCGCCACGGCCGAGGCCGGCATCAAGTACAAGAACCGCACCGACCTTCTGATGATGGTGTTCGACGCGCCGACGGCGGTCGCCGGCGTCTTCACCCGGTCGAAGTGCCCCTCCGCCCCCGTCGACTTCTGCCGCGACAATCTTTCCGGCGGCTCGGCGAGGGCGCTGGTGGTCAATTCCGGCAACGCCAACGCGTTTACCGGGCGGCGCGGCCGCGAATCGACGGCGCTGACCGCCGAGGCGGCGGCGAAGGCGGTGGGCTGCGCGCCGTCGGAGGTCTTCCTCGCCTCCACCGGGGTGATCGGCGAGCCGCTCGACGCCGGCCGCTTCTCGCATCTTCTCGGCGGTCTTGCCGAGGCGGCGACGGGCGATCGCTGGCGCCACGCGGCCGAGGCGATCATGACCACCGACACCTATCCGAAGGTCGCGACCCGCAACGTCGAGATCGGCGGCTGCGCCGTCACCATCAACGGCATCGCCAAGGGCGCCGGCATGATCGCGCCGGACATGGCGACGATGCTGTCCTTCCTCGCCACCGACGCGGCGATCGCAGCGCCGGCCCTGCAGGCGATGCTGAAAGAGGCGGTCGAGCCGAGCTTCAACTCCGTCACCGTCGACAGCGACACCTCGACCTCGGACACGCTGTTGTTCTTCGCCACGGGCGCCGCGGCGACGCGTGGCTGCCCGGCGATCGAGGACGCTTCCGATCCCCGGCTCGGTGCATTCCGCGACGCCCTCGCCTCGCTGCTCCTCGACCTCGCCCGCCAGGTGGCGCGGGACGGCGAGGGCGCGCGCAAGGAGATCCAGGTCACGGTGGAGGGGGCGCTCAGCGACCAGGCGGCCAAGCGCATCGCCCTGTCGATCGCCAATTCGCCCCTGGTCAAGACTGCCGTCGCCGGCGAGGACGCCAATTGGGGCCGGGTCGTCATGGCCGTCGGCAAGGCCGGCGAGGAAGCCGACCGGGACCGCCTCGCCATTCATTTCGGCGACGTCCGCGTGGCTGTCGCCGGGGAACGGGATCCGGATTATTCGGAAGCTTCGGCCTCGGCGGTGATGCGCCGCGACGAGGTTCCAATCCGCGTCGAGCTCGGCCTCGGCACCGGCCGCTGGACGGTCTATAGCTGTGACCTGACCAAGGAGTATGTCGCGATCAATGGCGATTACCGAAGCTGAGAGGATGCGCCAGCTCGCGGTCGTGCGGCGTCTCGAGGCGGCGGGGTTTCGGGCCTGGCCGGCGACCTCCACGGCCTTCGACGGCACCTGGGCCGTGCGCCTGACCCGGTCGTTTCCGGCCAAGCGGCTGAACTCGATCAATCCGCTCGACCCCTCCGACACGACCGACATCGCCGAGCGGCTCGCCCGGGCGCGAAAAACCTTCGCCGAGGCCGGCCGCACGCTGACGGTGCGCCAGTCGCCGCTGGCGCCGCCGGAGCTCGTCGCGCATCTGGATGCCGAGGGCTGGCAGAGCTTTGCCGAGGCGATCGTGATGACCTGCGAGATCGCCCGGATCGACTTCTCCTCCTCGATGGACCGGATCCCGATCCGCGACGCCAACCGCTATCTCGAGGCGAGCCTTGCGGTGCACGGGCGCCCGGCCTCGATGCGGGCCGGCCTCGGGGGCATCCTCTCGGCGATCCGCCCGCCCTGCGGCATGTTCGTCTGCGAGAGCGAGGCCGGACGCCCGATCGCGGTGACGCTGGCGATCCAGGACAACGACCTTGCCGGGCTCCTCGACGTCGCCGTCGCGCCGGAATGCCAGCGCCGGGGCATCGGCATCGACCTCGTCAGCACTGCGCTTCGCTATTCGATGCACAAGGGGGCGAAGACCGGCTGGGTGCAGGTGGAGGCCGACAACGTCGCCGGGCTCAACCTCTACGGCAAGCTCGGCTTCCAGGAAGCCTATCGCTACGTCTATCGGGTGCCACCGGGAGAGCGGCCTTGAGCGGGGGGAAAGACTTGAGCGCGGAAAAACAGAAGCGGCTGCTCCTCGTCGTCGCCTGTGCGCTGCTCGACGCCGACGGGCGGGTGCTGATCGCCCAGCGCCCGGAGGGCAAGTCGCTGGCCGGGCTGTGGGAGTTTCCCGGCGGCAAGGTGGAACCGGGGGAGGCGCCCGAGGCGGCGCTGATCCGTGAGCTTGCCGAGGAGCTCGGCATCGTGACGCAGGCCGCCTGCCTCGCGCCGCTGACCTTTGCCAGCCATGCCTATGACGACTTCCATCTCCTGATGCCGCTGTTCGTCTGCCGGCGGTTCGAGGGGACGCCGGCCTCTCGGGAGGGCCAGGCGCTGAAATGGGTGCGGGCGAAGGCGCTGCGGGATTATCCGATGCCGCCGGCCGACGCGCCGCTGATCGCCCATCTGATCGACCTCGTCGAGCCGCGGGGCTGACTTCCGGCGGCAGGCCGCTGGCCAGCCGGGGAGCCGCAGATCATCGCGTCCGACGTAACGGAAGGGAAACCTTGTGTTGCGGTTCGCTTAACCCCAAGCCGCCGTCTTAAGCAGTTGTTCAGCGTTCCTTGCCAGAGTTCCCGGGCGAAACTCTGGAGGTGGCACGATGGATGGGGGCGATCGCCTGGCCGAGGCGGATGTCTATGACGGCAGCCTGCCCGCGCGTCTGAAATCTTCCCCGAAAGGCCTGCTGCTGCGGGCGACGCTGTTGTTTTCCGCCGCCTTCGTCGCCCTCGCCCTGGTGATCGTGCCGATGGCCGACCGCGGCACCCATGACGTCGCTGGCGCCGGCGGTGTCGGACTCGACATGATGGCGACGGGTTCGATCGGCGGCTCGACGCAGCACTACACGGTGCGGCGCAGCGTCCTCCAGGCCCCGGGCAGCGCGCCTTGCGTCCTGTTTTCCGACGGCACCAGCCGCGGTGGCTGCTGATGACTCCCGCCCGCCCCGGATCCATCCTGGCGCTGCACCTTCGCCGGTTCGCCCGCGCCGAGAGCGGCGCGACCGCCGTCGAATACACCCTCATCGGCGTCGTCATGGCCGTGGCGATCCTCGCCATCTTCCCGATGCTGCAAGAGCCGCTGACCAATCTCGCCACCGACATCGCGGCTGCGATCAAGCCGAACTGACCGGCGCGAGCTCCGGCATCCGGCGTCGCTCAGGTCGCCGTACCGCCGGTTATGACAGATCCGACGACCGGTCCTTGAGCGCTGCCGCAAGGCTCGCCTTGGCGCTGCCCGGCCGCAGCGGCTTCTGCTGGCTCTCGTGCGGCGCCCAGCCCGACAGATAGACGACGTCGAAGCTGGCGCGGATCCGCCCGTCCGGATCGGCATAGCGCTCCGCATAGATCTCGGCCGCGCGCAGGAACAGGCGACGTGTGGCCGGCCTGCGCGAGCGCTCGCGCAGGATGTTGGCGGCGCCCATGGCGCGGATGTCTCTGGCAAGGGCAAAGAGGTTGTCGTAGCGCACCGTCAGCCGGTCGAAATCGGTGACGGGCAGGGCGAAGCCGGCGCGCTGGAGAAGACCGCCCGCCTCGCGGATGGCGATGAAGGGCAAGACCCGCGGCGAGACGCCGCCCGCAATCTCGCTCTCGGCAAGGAGCAGCGCCGCGCGCAGCTCGTGCAGCGTCTCGCCGCCGAGAAACGCCGCCAGCAACAGGCCGTCCGGCCGCAGCGCCCGGCGGATCTGGGCGAGCAGTCCCGGCACGTCGTTGACGAACTGCATCGACAGGGCGGACACGACGAGATCGACGCTCTCGGGCCCGAGCGGCAGGAATTCCTCGTCGGCGACGACGGCGAGGGGGTCGCCCGCAAGGAGGAACGGCTGGCGCTCGATCCTCACGACCTCGCCGCAGGATCCGCCCGCGCGCATTGCCGCCGCCATCTCGCCGAAGGAGCCGGCGAGATCGACCGCGACCTCGAAGCGCCGCTCGACCACGGAGAGGCGCTCGGCGAGCTCGCCCGCGACGGCCTTCATCAGGAAGCCGGCGCCCTCGTCGCGCTCCCCGGAGAGCCAGCGTCTGCGCCGGGTTTCGAGGAGGGCCCGGTCGAACGGGGTGGGGGAGGATGGGTCTGACATCGGCTTCAATTTTGCTCGAAGTGTCTTTGATCTTGATGCAGGTAGCTGTCTGCAGGTGGAATGTCGTCAAGGCAAGGTCGGGAGGAAGCGTGGCCGGCGTGGCCACGCCGGCCGGTGAGATGCCGGCTGGCTTGCCTGTGGACCCAACAGATGCACCTGTTCAAGCGCGGAAGGGCAGCCATCACCAACTCCCTCGGGCGGCTCTTGTTTCCGGCGGTCTGCGCCGGTTGCCAGAGTGCGGTGACGCGGGCGGGCAGCGTCTGCCCGCAATGCTGGGCGAAGCTGCGCTTCATCGAGCGGCCCTATTGCGAGGTGCTGGGCCTGCCCTTCTCCTACGATCTCGGCCGGGGCTTCCTGTCGGCCGAGGCGATCGCCGAGCCGCCGCCCTTCGGCCGGCTGCGCGCCGCCGTCCTCTACCAGGATCTCGCCGCCCATCTCGTCACCGCGCTGAAATACGGCGACCGCACGGATCTCGTGCCGCTGATGGCCGGCTGGATGCGGCGGGCGGGGGACGATCTCCTCGCCGAGGCCGACGTCGTCGTGCCGGTGCCGCTGCATGCCGGCCGGCTCTGGCGCCGCCGCTTCAACCAGGCGGCCGAACTCGGGCGGCATGTGGCGAGGCAGTCCGGCGTTCCCTTCGCGCCGCTGGCGCTGAAACGCGTCAAGGCCACCCGCACCCAGGTCGGCCTCGGCCAGAAGCAGCGCCAGGACAACATGCGCGGCGCCTTCCGCGTCGCCGATCCGCGGCGCTTCGAGATCGAGGGGCGGCGGGTGCTGCTGATCGACGACGTCTATACGACCGGCGCGACGGCGCAGAGCGCGACCAGGGCCCTGAAGCGGGCGGGCGCCCGGGACGTCGACGTCCTCGTCTTCGCCAGGGTCGGCCCCGGCATCGGCACCGGCACCGGCTCCGGAACTGGCCCCGGAACCGGCCCCGGCCTTGCGAGCGGGCCGGGCTGAGGCCATATCGACCGATCAGTCATGCGAAACGAAACGAGGTTTGGCCGATGGCCGATGTGACGATCTATACGCGCCAGTTCTGCGGGTTTTGCGCGCGGGCAAAGCAGCTGCTCGAAGAGAAGGGCGTCGACTACCAGGAAAAGGACGCGACCTCCTCGCCGGATCTGCGAGCCGAGATGCGCGAGCGGGCCAAGGGCGGTTCGACCTTTCCGCAGATCTTCATCGGCGACACCCATGTCGGCGGCTGCGACGATCTTTTCGCGCTGGACCGGGCCGGCAAGCTCGATCCGCTGCTCGCCGCCTGAGACGACCGGGGGACGGTCCCGCCAGCACAGCTCGCCGCGCCGCGATTGCCCTCAAGCGCGTGGCGGTTCGCCGGCGCCGGAGGCTTGACGCAGATCGCGCGGCCGCGCCAGGGTCGTTCCCGGCGCCGCCTGGAGCGGCACCCGCATGAACCTATCGGAGACACGTCCGTGACCATTTTTCGCGCCGCCGTCCTGCAGATGCGCTCCGGCACCGAGCCGCAGGCCAATGTCGAGGCCTTCGCCGCGCTGGTCGAGGCGGCGGTGGCCGAGGGCGCGAATTACGTCCAGTCTCCTGAGATGACCGGCATGGTCCACCGGGACCGCGAGAGCCTGATGGCGCGGCTTCGCCCGGAGGCGCAAGATCCGCTGCTTGCCGAGGCGGCGCGGCTGGCGGCGCGGCACCGGATCTTCGTCCATGTCGGCTCGACGGCGGTGCCCCTCGACGACGGCCGGGTCGCCAACCGCGCCTTCCTGTTCGGGCCGGATGGCGAACGCATCGCCAGCTACGACAAGATCCATATGTTCGACGTCGACCTCGACAATGGCGAGAGCTGGCGGGAATCGCGCACCTACCGGCCGGGCGAGACGGCCACCACCGCCGACCTCCAGTTCGAGGGCGGCGCCGCGCGGCTCGGCTTTGCCGTCTGCTACGACATGCGCTTTCCCCATCTCTTCCGCGAGGAGGCCATGGCCGGCGCGGAAATCCTCACCGCTCCCGCAGCCTTCACCCGCCAGACCGGCGAGGCGCACTGGCATGTCCTCCTGCGCGCCCGGGCGATCGAGAACGGCGCCTTCGTCATCGCCGCGGCGCAGGGCGGGCTGCATGAGGACGGCCGCGAGACCTTTGGCCATTCGCTGATCGTCGATCCCTGGGGCCGCGTCGTCGCGGAAGTTGCCTGCGATGCGCCGGGCGTCGCCATCGCCGAGATCGACACGGCCGCCGTCGCCGCCGCGCGGGGCAAGATCCCCAACCTGCGCAATGCCCGCGCCTTCGTCGTCGGCGGGGCGGACGGTGCGGCGGGCGAGAGCGTGCGCGTCACCGGCGCGGTGGCGGCAGAGTAGTGATCCACTTCCAGCTCCGCTGCCGCCCTTCCGGTCATGGCTTCGACGGCTGGTTCCGCTCGGGCGAGGATTTCGCGCGCCAGGCCGGCGAGGGCTTCGTCGAATGCCCGGTCTGCGGCGCGCATGACGTCGAGAAGGCGCTGATGCGCCCGGCGATCGCCAAGGCGGGAGCGGCCGGCCGCGCCGCCGCCGAGGCGCTGGCGCAAGGCGCGGCAGCCGCGCGGAGCTCCGAGGTCCAGGGCTCCGGCCCGGCAGCCGCCGCCGTTGGCGCTGCGGCACCGGCGGCCTCGGACCCGCAGCCGCCCCGCAGCCTCGCCCATCTGCCGGCGCCGAGCCCCGAGGTCGCCAAGGCCTTCGCCGTCCTCCAGGAAATTTCCCGCAAGGTGCGGGCCGAGGCCGACTATGTCGGCGCCGGCTTTGCCGAGGAGGCGCGGCGGATCCATTACGGCGAGAGCGAAGCCCGCCAGATCTATGGCGAAGCCTCGAAGAAAGACGTCGAAAGCCTGAAGGAAGAGGGCATCGCTGCCCTGCCGCTGATGCCGCTGCCGGAAGACGGGCAGTAGCCGGAGGACAGCCGCCAGGCGGCTCAGCCGGGCGATACCGTCATGGCCGCCGGAAGGCGCATGCCGGGCGGATCGACGCCCGCGGGTCTCCGACTCATCGTCCCCCGACGTTCGAGCGCATCGTCGTCCACCCCGCTCCTTTCGCTGCACCGGAAAGCGCAGGGCATGTTCAAAGACGGCTCAGACCAGGTCTGCCGCCCCCTCTTGGCCGCCCGCGATGGCGGGTGATGGGTCAGCGCGGGAGGGCGCCTGCCGCATGGCCCCGCCAGACGAGCGAGGCGGGAGCGTGCGGGCCTGTCAGCCCCTCGCCGTGCGGGCGAGAGTCACGCCGCGGCGCTTCGGCAGGATCGTGTCGTGATCGTCGTAGATGCCGTATTCGGTCGCCTGCTGGTAGAGCATGTCGCCCTTCGTACCGGCGAGAATGCGCAGTTCCTTCAATTCGCAGAGCAGCGTGATGCGAAAGGCCAGGGCGCGCAGATGCACCCGGTTGTAGCAGAAGAATGCCAGTCGTGCCCGTTCCATCGGGGCGATCGCCCGGATCATCTCGTCGCGAAGATCTCCGTCCGAGCGCAGGAGCCTGGCCAGGAGATCGAGGGAAACCGGACAGGTCGTCTCGTTCGGGATACCGTCTCGGTTGGCTGCCATCTCATCACCTCTTTCCTGTTTCTGGCCCTTCATGTTCGGTTGATGTTCTTCGCCCGACCTCAGCACCCTAGCGCTCCGGGCTTGTCCTGACCTTGATCACGCGCTCGTGAATACTGGTAATTCGTAAGTTGTCATTGGCGTTCGATTCGGCGAGCTGACAGGCTGCCGATATTAACGTGTCATGTGTCAATATTGCAGCAGTTGGCCCGCCCAGTCTCGCCTGCGAACTGATCCGGTCGCCGCGACGAAATCGGCAGAAACGCCGAAAAGATGTCGGCGTCTTGTCGCGATTTGCTTTGTGACGATTTGCGCCCAACGGGATTCGTCGAAGAAAAACCGCGGCAAAACGGTCGGCATACTGTGCCGATCACCCGCCATGCGGCCGTTTCGTCCCGGATCGTCACATTTCGGGGCGGCGTGCCAGGACCATGTAGTTGACGTCCATGTCACGCGACATCCGCCATTCGTCGGCCAACGGGTGGTAGACGACGCCGGTCTCGTCGATCATCGACAGCCCGGCCGCCTCGACCGGCCGCTCGATCTCGCCCGGGCGGACCAGCTTGGCATATTGGTGGGTGCCCTTCGGCAGCCAGCCGAGGACGTATTCGGCGCCGACGATCGCGAAGGTCAGCGCCTTGAAGGTCCGGTTGATCGTCGCGACGAAGAGCAGCCCGCCGGGTTTCACCATGGCGGCGCAGGAGGTCAGGAACAGGTCGACGTCGGCGACGTGCTCGACGACCTCGAGCGCCAGCACCACGTCGAAGGTCTCGCCGCCGGCGGCGATGGCCTCGGCCGTCGTCGCGCGGTAGTCGATGGCAAGGCCCGATCCCGCGGCATGGATCTTGGCCACCTCGATATTGGTCTCGGAAGCGTCCGCGCCGACTACATGGGCGCCGAGGCGGGCCAGCGGCTCGGCGATCAGCCCGCCGCCGCAGCCGATGTCGAGCACCGACAGGCCCTCGAAGGGCTTCGGCTGCATGACGTCGCGGGCGAAGTTCGTCGCCACTTCCCGGCGGATGTAGTCCAGCCGGACCGGGTTGAACCTGTGCAGCGGCTTGAACTTGCCGGCGGGATTCCACCATTCCTGCGCCAGCCGGGAAAAGCGTTCAACCTCGCCCGCGTCGATCGTCGTTGCGTCCGGCATCGATCCGTCCCGTTCCTTGCGTCGGGTACGGATGTTCGGTCCGGGGCGGTGAAGTCAAGCACCTTTCAGAAACCGGGCTGATCCGTCGCGGTCCCTCGACGATGCGTAGTCGACCAGCAAGATTCGATAGCCGACTCGGGAACGACCGGACCGGACGCAACCTTAACGACAGCCGATCCCGACGTCCGAAAGGTCTCCCCAGCCGTGTCCGCCGAAGCCGCTGAACCCTTCCCCCTGCATCGGCGGTCGCTGTCTCGCCGGGTCGGTGCGGCTCGCAAGAGCGGGAACGGCGCCTCCTCCCGGCCCCGCCAGCCGGTGGTGGCGGTTCCCGTGCGGGACGAGGTCCAGCGGATCGGCGGGCTGATCGACGCCCTCGGCCGTCAGACGTTCCTCGGCGACGGGTCGAACGTCCTGCCGGTCGTCCTCGTCTTCAACAACTGCACGGACGACAGCGCGGCGGTGGCGATTGCGGCGGCGACGGCCCATCCGCGCCTCGTCCTTCATCCGGTGGTGGTGGATTTTCCGCCCGCCTGCGCCCATGTCGGCTCGGCGCGCCGGCTCGCGCTCGACGTCGCCAGATCGCTCGTCGGCCATCCCGGGGACGCGGCGCTTCTCACCACCGATGCCGATGCCCGGCCGTTCCCGGGCTGGGTCGAAGCCAATCTTTCGGCGATCGCCGCGGGAGCCGACGCCGTCGGCGGCCGGATCGTCGGGAACGCCGAGGAGGAGGCGCTGCTCGGGCCGCGCTTTGCCGAGCGGGCGCGGCTGCATCTCCTCTATGCCGCCTTGTGCGACGAGCTCTCCGCCCGCATCGATCCCCTCGCTCACGACCCCTGGCCGCGGCATCAGGATCATACCGGCGGCAGCCTGGCGGTCCGCGCGGAATTCTACGACCGGGTGGGCGGGCTCCCCGCGGTGCCGAGCCGCGAGGATCTCGCCTTCGTCTCGCGGCTGCGCGCCGCTGGCGCCAGGCTGCGCCATGATCCCGCAGCCAGTGTCGAGGTGTCGGCGCGCACGGTGGGCCGGGCCTTCGGTGGCATGGCCGACTGCCTGCGCAACTGGGCCGAACTCGCCGAGGCCGAGGCGCCGCATGTCGTCGAGGCGCCGGCAAGCGTCGTCGCGCGGGCGCGCTTCAGGGCCGATCTGAGAACGGCCAGCCTCGCCGACTTCGGCGTCAATGGACCCTTTGCGGGCCGTCTCGACATCTCGTCGCGGGAATGGCGCGTGCGCCACGGCGACGGCAGCCTGCGGGGCTATCTCGTCGAGCAGCTGGCGCCCGACCTGCCCGACGCCCCGACGACAGTCCCCGTGGCCGAGGCGATCGCCGAGCTTGCCCTGCATCTCACCGCAGCCGAGGAGATCGTCCGTGCCGCATGACCGCGATGAGAATGCGCAGGCCGATCCCCGGTGGCTGGCCCGACTGAGCGGGGAGATCGCCGCCGCGGTCGCCGCCTCGCCGGACCGGGACGCCTTCCCGGCCGAGGCCTTTGCGCTCCTGCGCCGCCACGGCCTCAGCGAGCGGCCGCCGGTCGCGAGCGGCTCCGGCCTTTCCCTGCTGCGCCTTCTCGCCGCCGTCGGGCGCGGCGACCTCGCCGTCGGACGCCTGTTCGAAGGGCATGTCAACGCGGTGGATCTGATCCGCCGCTTCGGCTCTGCCCGTGTCCGCAGCGAGGTCGGCGCGCAACTTGCGGACGGCGCTCTCCTCGGCGTCTGGAACACCGATGCACGCGGCGATCCGCTGCGCCTGGAAGGCGGGCGGCTCGCCGGAAAGAAGAATTTCGCCTCCGGCGTGGACGGTCTTTCGTCGGCCATCGTGACCGTGCCGGAACCGGCCGGGCGGCAGATGTTCCTGGTGCGGCTGGCCGACGCGGCGGTCGACCGGTCGTGGTGGCGGCCCCTCGGCATGGCCGCTTCCGGCAGCCACATCGTCGACTTCTCCGGTCTTCCTCCCGAGGCCATCACACCCCTCGGCGAGCCCGGCGACTACATCGCCGAGCCATGGTTCAGCGGCGGGGCGATCCGCTTTGCCGCCGTCCATGTGGGTGGGATGGAGGCCGTGATGGATGCCGCCGTCGAGCACCTGACGAAGACCGGGCGCGCCGAGGATCCCCACCAGGCCCACCGGATCGGTCGCATGGGCCTGGCCGTCGCCAGCGGCAATCTCTGGCTGCGCGAGGCCGCCGAGGCCTGGGACGCGGCGGAGGCGGCGGCCGGAGCCGACCCGGAAGCCAGCCGGCTCCGGGCGACGGCGAACGGCTTCCGCTCGCTGGTCGAGCACTCCGCCATGAGCGTCCTCGAAGAGGCCGAGCGGGCCGTCGGGGCGGCCGGTTTCAACGCGCCGCACCGGCTGGAGCGGCTGATCCCGGATCTGCGCACCTATCTGCGCCAGCCCAATCCCGACGGCGCCCTGACCGCCTATGCGAAGGCGCTGGTCGCCGGCGAGACGGGGGCCGGCGGGTCGGGGATCGGCCGGTGACGGGATCGCCCCGCCTTCTCGACCCGCGCGAGCTTGCGGCGGCGCGCGTCCTCGTCGTCGCCCCGCATCCGGACGACGAGTCGCTGGGCTGCGGCGGCCTGATGGCGATCCTCGCCGCCGGCGGAGCGCGGATCCACACCCTGTTCGTCACCGATGGCGGCGCCTCGCATTTGCGTTCGTCCAGCTGGCCCCGGGAGCGGCTTGCGGCGCAGCGCGAGGCCGAGGCGGCGGAGGCGCTGGCACGGCTCGGCCTCGGCCGCCATCCCCGCAGCTTCCTGCGGCTGCGGGACGCCGACATGCCGGCACCGGATTCGTCCGGATGGAGCGGGGCCCGCGACACGGTTCGCCAGCTGATTGCCTGTTTTTCGCCGGAGCTTGTGCTGCTGCCCTGGCGCCGCGATCCGCATCGCGACCACCGGGACTCCTGGCGTCTCGTGACGGACGCGATGGGGCTCGCCGGCTCGCCGGCACTGACGCTGGAATATGCGATCTGGCTCGACGAGCTTGGCGCCGAGGCGGACCGGCCGCGACCGGATGAAGGGGAGAGGGTTGCCGTCGACGTCTCCCACCTCCTGGCGGTCAAGCGGCAGGCGGTCGCGGCGCATGTGTCCCAGACGACGACGCTGATCGACGACGATCCGGAGGGGTTCCTCCTCACCGAGGCGACGATCCAGAGGCTGACCGGGCGGCTCGAGATCTATGTGCGCCCATGCGGCGGGTAATCGATCCCGACGGCTTCGAGGCGCTGTTCCAGGCCGAGCCGGATCCGTGGGACTACGCCGCCTCAAGCTTCGAGCGGCAGAAGCGCAAGGTGCTGCTGGCGGGCTGCGGCCTGCGGTGCCGCGGCCGGGTGCTGGAGCTCGCCTGCGCCAATGGCGAGACCAGCGCGGCGCTCAGCCCCCTGGCATTGCGGCTTCTCGCCCAGGACGCATCGCCAACGGCGCTCCGCCATGCGGAGGCCCGTAATGCGCAAAGCCGAAGGATCCGCTTCGTTCCGGGCATCCTGCCCCGCGACATGCCGCGCGGGCCGTTCGACCTGATCGTCGCCTCGGAAATCCTCTATTATCTGCCCCCGCGCGATCTCGCGGCCTGCCTTGCCGGCATCGAACGGGCGCTGGCGCCGGGCGGGCGCCTCGTCATGCTGCATCACGTCCTCGATTTCGCCGACGCGGCGACGCGGCCGGCACTGGCGGTCCGTCTCGCCGAGCGGGTCGCGGGACGCCGGCTGGTCCCGGCGCTCCGCCGCCGCACCGGCCGCTACGCGATGGCCGCCTTCGACAAGGCTTCCGGCGGGCCGCGATCGTAAGCCTGTAGATGGATTTGCCTCGAGCCGCGCCCGCGGCGGGGCCTGGCACGGGCGCGGCTCGAGGCTGCCAAGCGAGAGATTGCGCGGATCGCCGCCATCGGCTAGGGAACGCGCGCCGAAGGGGGCAGGCCCACCGCTGCCGCCACGATCAACGACAAGAGGAACGGCCGGCCCGCAAGGGACCGTGCCCAGGTGAACGATCCCAGCCCATGGCCCGTCTCGTGCTGAAATTCGGCGGAACTTCCGTCGGCGACATCGACCGCATCCGTAACGTCGCCCGGCATGTCAAACGCGAGGTCGATGCCGGCCATCACGTCGCCGTCGTCGTCTCGGCCATGGCCGGCAAGACCAACGAGCTGGTCTCGTGGTGCCGTGAGGCCTCGCCGATGCACGACGCCCGCGAATACGACGCGATCGTGGCGTCCGGCGAACAGGTGACCGCCGGGCTCCTCGCCATCACCCTCCAGGCGATGGGCGTCAATGCGCGCTCCTGGCAGGGCTGGCAGATCCCGATCCGCACCGATGGCGCCCATGGCGCGGCCCGGATCCAGGAGATCGACGCGGCCGAGATCGTGCGGCGCTTCGACGAGGGCCAGGTCGCTGTTGTCGCCGGCTTCCAGGGCATCGCGCCCGACAACCGCATCGCGACGCTCGGGCGCGGCGGCTCAGACACCAGCGCCGTCGCCATCGCGGCGGCGATCTCTGCCGACCGCTGCGACATCTACACCGACGTCGACGGCGTCTACACCACCGACCCGCGGATCGAGCCGAAGGCCCGCCGCATGGCCAAGATCTCCTTCGAGGAGATGCTGGAGATGGCCTCGCTCGGCGCCAAGGTGCTGCAGGTGCGCTCGGTGGAACTCGCCATGGTACACAAGGTGCGCACCTTCGTGCGCTCCTCCTTCGAGGACCCGGATGCTCCCGGCATGGGCGACTTCGACAATCCGCCGGGAACCCTCATTTGCGACGAGGACGAAATCGTGGAACAGCAGGTCGTAACGGGCATCGCCTATTCGAAGGACGAGGCGCAGATCTCGCTGCGGCGCGTCGAGGACCGGCCGGGCGTCGCCGCGGCGATCTTCGGGCCGCTGGCCGATGCTGGCGTCAATGTCGACATGATCGTCCAGAACATCTCCGAATCCGGCGATGCCACCGACATGACCTTCACCGTGCCGGCCGGCGATCTCGGCAAGGCGACGGCGATCCTGGAAAAGGCCAAGGCCGAGATGCGCTACGATGCGCTGCAGAGCGAATCGGGCCTGACCAAGGTCTCGGTGATCGGCATCGGCATGCGCAGCCACACCGGCGTCGCCGCCACCGCCTTCAAGGCGCTGGCCGCCCGCGGTATCAACATCAAGGCGATCACCACCTCCGAGATCAAGATCTCGATCCTCATCGACGGCGACTATACCGAGCTCGCCGTCCGGGCGCTGCACGGCGTCTACGGCCTCGACAAGGCCTGAGACGGGCGCCGCGGCGAGCGAGGCTTCACAGAGGCTTCGTCCGCTGGTTGCCGGAAATCGGCAGGCTTCTTGCTTGATGACCTGTTAATCCGGCACCATGGCCGCAGCGGCGCCGCTGAGTCGCCCCGATGGCCTTGCCGGCCCGATGTCCGGCATGGGGCCGCATCGGGATGAAGCAGCGGCGAGACGGGAACGATCTCCGACAGCATTTGTCGCGACACGGGACGGAAGGCAGGGTTGAACAGGAGCGACACCTCAGGACCGCGGGTGCTGATGCGCCGCATCCGGGAGCTCATGATCGAGCCCCTGGAGCCGCAGGTGCGTCTCGATCAGATCGTCAAGCTGATCGCCAAGCACATGGCGACGGAGGTCTGCTCGCTTTATGTGCTGCGGGCCGACGGTGTGCTCGAACTCTACGCCACCGAAGGCCTCAATCCCGGATCGGTCCACCTGGCCCAGCTGCGGCTCGGCGAGGGTCTCGTCGGCACCATCGCCGCGACGGCGCGCCCTCTCAATCTCACCGACGCCCAGAACCACCCCGCCTTCACCTACCTGCCGGAGACCGGCGAGGAGATCTACGCGACCTTCCTCGGCGTGCCGGTGCTGAGGGCGGGCCGCACCCTCGGCGTCCTGGTCGTCCAGACCAAGGCGGCCGGACGGCACTATCCGGAAGAAGAGTCCGAGGCGCTCGAGACGGTGGCGATGGTCATCGCCGAGATGATCGCCGCCGGTGGGCTGGAAGGCCTGTCGCGCCCCGGCGTCACCCTCGACCTGACGCGGCCGGTCAGCTTCGACGGCGTGCCGCTCTGCGACGGCATCGGCATCGGCCGCGTCGTCCTGCACGAGCCCCGCGTCGTCGTGTCCAGCCTGTTCAACGAGGACGCCGACAGCGAGGTCTCGCGCCTCACCGAGGCCTTGGCGATCCTGCGCGAATCGATCGAGGACATGCTGGCGCGGCGCGACGTCGCCGACGAGGGCGAGCATCGCGCGGTGCTGGAGACCTATCGCAAGTTCGCCCAGGACCGGGGCTGGGTCCGCCGGCTGGAGGAGGCGGTCCGCAACGGCCTCACCGCCGAGGCCGCGGTGGAGAAGGTGCAGTCGGACATGCGGGCGCGCATGATGCACCTGACCGACCCCTATATTCGCGAGCGGCTGCACGATTTCGACGACCTCGCCAACCGGCTCCTGCGCCAGCTGATCGGCCAGGGAAGCGTCAATGGCGACGTCACCGACGCCGTCGTCGTCGCCCGCAACATGGGGGCGGCCGAGCTTCTCGACTATCATCGCGGCCAGATCCGGGGCCTCGTCCTCGAAGAGGGCGCGGCGACCAGCCATGTGGTCATCGTCGCCCGGGCCCTCGGCATTCCCGTCGCCGGCCAGGTGAAGGGCGCCGTCTCCATGTCGGAGAAGGGCGACGCGATCATCGTCGACGGCGAGAGCGGCGCGGTGCATCTGCGCCCGCCGCCCGAGGTCCACGACCTGTTCTCCGACAAGCTGCGGTTCCGGGCCGAGCGCCAGCAGCGCTACCGCTCGCTGCGCGACGAGCCGGCGCGCACCCGCGATGGCGTCTCGATCGGCCTGCAGATGAATGCCGGCCTCCTCGTCGACCTGCCGCAGCTGGCCGAATCCGGCGCCGAGGGGATCGGGCTCTTTCGCACCGAGCTGCAGTTCATGGTCGCCTCGACCATGCCGCGCGCCAGCGACCAGGAGCGGCTCTACCGGGCGGTGATCGAGGCGGCGGAGGCGAGGCCCGTCACCTTCCGCACCCTCGACGTCGGCGGCGACAAGCTGCTGCCCTATCTCAGCCATGCGCCGGAGGAGAACCCGGCGCTCGGCTACCGGGCGATGCGCCTGGCGCTCGACCGGCCGGGCCTGCTCCGCACGCAGCTGCGGGCGCTGCTGAAGGCCGCCTCGGGCAGCGCCATCCGCATCATGTTCCCGATGGTCACCGACCTGTCGGAGATCCATGCCGCGCGGGCCCTGATCCGCCGCGAGACCGAACACCTCGCCCGCTTCGGCTACGCGCCGCCGACGAGCCTGATGATCGGCGCGATGCTGGAGGTGCCCTCGCTGCTCTACCAGCTGGATCCGCTGATGGCCGAGCTGGACTTCGTCTCGATCGGCTCGAACGACCTCTTCCAGTTCTTCTTCGCTGTGGACCGTGGCAACGCCAACGTCTCCAACCGCTACGACGACCTCTCCGTGCCGTTCCTGCGGGCGCTGCGCGACGTGGTGCGGGCCGGCGAGCGCCACGACGTTCCGGTCTCGCTCTGCGGTGAGATGGCCGGCCGGTCGTTGTCGGCCATGGCGCTGATCGGCCTCGGCTTCCGCAACATCTCGATGGCGCCGCCGTCGATCGGGCCGGTCAAGGCGATGCTGATGGCGCTCGACGCCGGCGCCCTTGCCGGCGAACTCCACGCCCTTCTCGACGACGGCGAGGAGGCGGGCTCGGCGCGGGCGCTCCTGAAGGATTTTGCCGAGCGCCACGCCATCCCATATTAGCGGGCAGGGCCTTCATCGGTCACGCGGCAGAGCCGGCGACTTCGCGGCGAAGCGCGTCTGGCCCGGAGCCACCGTGCCGCGACACCCGTCATCCCAGCTATTGAACCGGATCCCATGGCGACCCTGCCGAACGCGACGTTGAACGACATCCAGAACCGCTTCGCCACCCTCGAGCGCGAGATGGCGAAGGGGCCGGAGCACGAGGTCTATTCGAAGCTTGCGGCGGAATATGCCGGGCTCGAGGAGGTGAACGCCGCGATCGGCGAGTATCGCCGGGCCGAGGAGGAGCTGAAGGGCTCGCGGGCGCTCCTGACCGATCCCTCCGCCGACCGGGAGATGCGCGAACTCGCCGAACTCGAGATCGACAGCCTGAAGGAGACGATCGAGGCGCTGACCCAGAGGATCCGCCTCCTTCTCCTGCCGAAGGACGCCGCCGACGAGAAGGGCGCGATCTTGGAAATCCGCGCCGGCACCGGCGGCTCGGAGGCGGGGCTGTTCGCCGGCGACCTCTTCCGCATGTATCAGCGCTATTCGGAGCTGAACCGCTGGAAGCTGGAAGTCCTCTCGGCGAGCGAGGGCGAGGTCGGCGGCTACAAGGAAGTCATCGCCGCGATCCGCGGCGCCGGGGTGTTCTCGCGGCTGAAGTTCGAATCCGGCGTCCACCGGGTGCAGCGGGTTCCCGAGACCGAGTCCGGCGGGCGCATCCACACTTCGGCGGCCACCGTCGCGGTGCTGCCCGAGGCCGAGGACATCGACGTCGAGGTCCGCCAGGAAGACATCCGCATCGACACCATGCGGGCGTCGGGCGCCGGTGGCCAGCACGTCAACACCACCGATTCCGCGGTGCGCATCACCCATCTGCCCACCGGCATCGTGGTGACGTCTTCCGAAAAGTCCCAGCACCAGAACCGGGCGCGGGCGATGCAGGTGTTGAAGGCGCGGCTGTTCGACATGGAGCGCCAGAAGGCCGACGACGAGCGCTCGGCCTCCCGCAAGAGCCAGGTCGGCTCGGGCGACCGCTCGGAGCGCATCCGCACCTACAACTTCCCGCAGGGGCGCGTCACCGACCACCGCATCAACCTCACCCTCTACAAGCTCGACCGGGTGATCGAGGGCGAGATGGAGGAGCTGGTCGAGGCGCTGGTCGCCGACCACCAGGCGCGGCTCCTCGCCGCCGTCGGTGGCGAGGACGGGGCGTGAGAGTGCCCGGATGGCCGTGAGCGACGAGAGCCAGCCGAAGACAGGCATTGTTGCCGCGCCCGCTTCGGGCGGTGCCGGCGGGGCCGATGCCGGCCCTCGAACGGACGACGAGCGGCAGCTCGGAGCGCTCTACGTCGAGGCGGTGAAGCGCCTGCGGCAGGCCTCTGCCACCATGCCCGAGGGTCCGGTCTTTGCGACGCCGGAGCTCGATGCGCGGCTGCTGCTGGCCGAAGCCACGGGCAGCGCCGCCGGCGACATCCACCGCCACAGCGGGTTGTCGGTCGATCCCGCCGGGGCGGAAAGGTTTGCCGGCTTTCTAAACCGGCGCCTCGCCGGCGAGCCGGTGCACCGGATCATCGGGCGGCGGGCCTTCTACGAGCACGAATTCGTCCTGTCGCCGGAGACGCTCGAGCCGCGGCCGGAGACGGAATTCCTCGTCGAAGTGGCGCGGCCGCTGATCGATGCGGTCATCGCCGAGCGGGGCGGTTGCCTGTTCGCCGACGTCGGCACCGGGACGGGCGCCATCGCGGTGTCGCTGCTTGCCCTCTGTCCGCAGGCCGAGGCCATCGCCATCGACATTTCCGAGGGGGCGCTGGTCGCGGCGCGAAAGAACGCCCAAATGGCCGGCGTCGCGGCGCGCTTCATGCCGTTGCTCTGCGACCATCTTTCGGCGCTTGGCGGCAGCCTCGACCTGCTCGTCTCCAATCCGCCCTACATTCCGAGCAGGGACATCGCCGGTCTGGACGTCTCGGTGCGGCGGCACGACCCGCTCGCCGCCCTCGACGGCGGCGAAGATGGGCTTTCCTCCTACCGGGCCATCGCGGTGGGCGCAGCCGGCTTGCTGCGGCCCGGCGGGGCGGGCGTCGCCGAGATCGGGCAGGGCCAGGCCGGCGACGTCGAGGCGATCTTTGCAGCCAGCGGTTTTCTCGCCGCGGGCCGCACGAAGGACCTTGCCGGGATCGAGCGCATCCTCGTCCTGACGCTCGGACGGGGGTGACGGCCAAGCTTTCGCGAAGCCCGCCGGATTGTGGGCGCAAACGCCGGAGCCGGGAAATAAGGCTTGTCGCTCCGGGGTTTCATCTCTATTGTCAGGCGCGTACGGAGGAATCGAGGGGGACATCTCAGACGGCAGGGCCGGGAGATGCTCGAGATGACCGGAAGGTCGTCCGTTGAACTGGCATTTCGGATCGCCAGTCGAAACCGACTTTTGAACATTTTCCATCGCTGGCCCATCCTGGGAAGGAGGGCCGCGCACAGGAGCAGTTTGCACGCTCCCGAGGCGGAACATCGCGGATGTTCCCAGCATCAAGAGACAGGAAGAGCATGAGGCCTGGACAGCAGCAGAAGAACCGTATGCGCGGTCGTGGACGCAAGGGTCCGAATCCGCTTTCGCGCAACTACGAGTCGAACGGCCCTGACGTCAAGATCCGTGGATCGGCCCAGCACGTCGCCGAGAAGTATTCGATGCTGGCGCGGGACGCCTCCGCTGCCGGCGACCGGGTGATGGCGGAGAACTATCTCCAGCACGCCGAGCACTACAACCGCATCATCTTCGCCGCGCAGGCGCAGTTCCAGCAGCCGCGTGACGACCGCGACATGCGCGACAGCGACGACGACGAGGACGACGAGGACAGCTTCGACAACGGCAACTACACCCGTGACGACCGGGGCAGCGACCGCAACGAGCGCAACGACCGGAACGATCGCGGCAACGACAGCAGGGGCAACGATCGCTCCAATGATCGGGGCAACGACCGGGGCGATCGCCGCCCGCAGCACAGCAATGCCCGCGATGGACGCGAGCAGAACCCCCGCGACCAGAGCGGCGGCAATCGTCCCGGCCAGCGCAACCGCGACGACAACCAGCGGCGCGACGACAATGGCTCCAATGGCGGCTCGAACGGTTCGCGGGACGGCCAGCGCGGCGACCGGCGCGATCGCAACAACAACAACATGCCGGCCGGCTCCGGCCCGCAGCCGGTGATGGTGCGCGGCGACGGCGACAATCGCTCCGGCGGCCATGGTGGCAACCAGGGTGCCAATCATGGCGCCGGCGACGCGAACGAGGATGTCGGCGCGGCGTCCGGCGAGCGGTCCAACCGGGATCGCAATTCCGGCGAGCGTCGCAACGACCGCTTCTCCGAGACGGCCCGCGACAATGCTGCCGGTTCGCCGGACACCGAGACGCCGATCGGCATGACCGCCGCCGAGGCGCTCGAAGAGACCCAGAGCCGCGCCAAGCGACGTCCGCGCACCCGCCGTCCGCGGCTGGGCGACAAGGCCGACGCGAACGGCGAGACGGGCAGTGAGGCTGGCCGTGAAGCATCGGGCACGCCGGCGGCCAAGGCCGCAGCCGCGACCCAGCCCGAGGCGGCCGACGCGCGCGAGACGGCCGGAAACGCGCCAGCCGGGGACGAGCCGAAGAAGGCCGCACCTCGCCGCAAGGCCAAGGCCGACGCCGAGGCGTCCGGCGAGGAAAAGCCGAAGCGCCGCCGCACGACGCGCGCCAAGAAAACGGACGACGATGACGACGGCGAAGGCCAGGGCCAGCTGCCGGACTTTCTGCTCGCCTCGAACGGCTGACGGGAGCGGCTCTGGCGCCGAAGATCGGCGGCAGGCTTTGGCTCCGGCATGAGCGAACACAGGAACAGGGGCGCGATCGAGCCGATCGCGCCCCTGTCTGCGTTCAGCCGCGCGGCTGGCCCCGACAGGAAAGGCCGCGATCGCATTCGGCCATGATCCCGAAAGGCGGAACCGGTTATCGGAAAAGATCCTGCGGCGACGGGACGATGAAGCGGGACGCCGGGCGGAGCGGACCTGATCCTGTCCCAGCGGGCGGATGCATCGGCGACCGCGTTGCTTGTCATCGCATCGATCGAAGGGAGTTTCTTCGAAGGCCGCTCGCATTCTCGCGCGGGATTTCGGGCGCGATCGGGTGGCCGGCCATCGGTCGGTTTTGAAATCGCGCTGAAATATTCGGCGCGTAATCCCTCGCCGTCCGGTCTCAGGAGGCGATCATGAACAACCAGTCATTGGGCCAATCGTTCGGCCAAGCTCTGGAATGGCCGCGCAAGACGCGCGAGATGCATAACCATCATTTCGATTCGACGGTCTGGAACGATCTCGTCATGCGCGACGACGACATCGTCATCGCCACCTACGCCAAGTCCGGCACGACATGGATGCAGCAGATCGTCGGGCAGCTGATCTTCCAGGGCGCCGAGGACGTCGACGTCGGCGAGATCTCGCCCTGGGTCGACCTGCGCGTGCCACCGAAGGCGATCAAGCTGCCGGCGATCGAGGCACAGACCCACCGGCGGTTCCTGAAGACCCACCTGCCGGTCGACGCGCTGGTGTTCTCGCCGAAGGCCAAATATCTCTATATCGGCCGGGACGGGCGCGACGTCGTGTGGAGCATGCACAACCACCATGCGACGGCCAACGCCGCCTGGTACGAGGCGCTCAACGACACGCCCGGCCGCGTCGGCCCGCCGATCGCGCCGCCGCCGGATTCCAGGCGCCAGTACTTCCTCGACTGGCTCGAGGGCGACGGCCATCCCTTCTGGCCGTTCTTCGAGAATGTCCGGTCCTGGTGGGCGATCCGCGATCTGCCGAACGTCCATCTCGTGCATTTCGCCGACCTCAAGGCCGACATGCCGGGCGAGATCGCGCGGATCGCGGCCTTCCTCGAGATCGACGTCGACAAAGACCGCTGGGAGGCGGTCCTTTCCCATTGCAGCTTCGACTACATGAAGGCCCATGCCGAAAAGTCCGCGCCGCTGGGCGGAGCGCTCTGGGAGGGCGGTGCCACGAGCTTCATCCATCGCGGCGTCAACGGCCGCTGGCACGACGAACTCCTGCCCGAGGACCTCGCGGCCTATGAGGCGAAGGTTGCGGCCGAGCTTTCGCCGGAATGCGCCGACTGGCTGGCCAACGGCGCGCGGCGCGACGCGGCTGCCGCGGCCTGACGGCGAGTCGCCTCATGAACGGGCCTGCCGCATGGACGGGCGGCCCGTCGCGGTGGATGACGGGCCGCCCCTCCGGCGAAGGAAGCGGCAGGTCGGCGGACCTTTGCCCGGCTCCTTCGGCGGATCGGCTCCTGATCGAGCCGAGCTTCGTGCGGCTCAGCCCCTCGCGGCCCGCTCGATCGCCGCGACGTCGATCTTCTTCATCGCCATCATCGCCTCCATCACCCGCTTGGCCTTCGCCCGGTCGGGATCGCAGAGAAGGGCCGGCAGGATGTGCGGTACGATCTGCCAGGACAGGCCGTAACGGTCCTTGACCCAGCCGCAGGCCTCGCTCTCCGGATGCGCCGACAGGGCGGCGTGGTAGCGGTCGACCTCGTCCTGGCCGTCGCAGTCGATCGACAGGGAGATCGCCTCGCTGAAGGTGAAGTTCGGCCCGCCATTCAGCGCCTGGAAGCGCCGCCCGAACAGGGTGAAGTCGATCATCAGGACGTTGCCGGCAGAGCCCGAAGGATAGTCCGCCGGCGCCTGCATGATCCGGTCGATCGAGGAGCCGGGGAAGAGGTCGACATAGAAGCGGGCGGCCTCCTCGCCGTTCGTGTCGAACCACAGGCAGGTGGCGATCCTGTCCGACATAGCTTGCACCATGATCTCAGGCCGTCTTGCGCGGGCCGACGAGGCCGAAGCGGGCGCCTTGCGGATCAGCCGAGAGGATCGTGAAGGAGCCGCCCGGCACCTCGCTAGGACCCTCCAGCGCCTTGCCGCCGGCAGATTCCAGCCGCCGATGCGCCGCGTCGATATCGTCGACGGAGAAATAGACCAGCCAGCCCGCCGACCCACCCGGCATCTGCGGCATGACGGCGCCGATCCGCGTGTCGCCGGCATACCAGAATTGATAGTCGCCGAGTTCGCCCATCGGCATGGCGCCGTCCTGCCTCAGGCCGAGCAGCTCGCCGTAGAAGGCCACCGCCGCGCCCTGATCCGGCGATGCCAGCTCATTCCAGACGCCGTGGCCGGGAAGGGCGGTCATTCCATCCTGAAAGGCATGGCTCTCCTGCGGGGAGAAACCGAGCATCACATAGAACAAGACGCCCTGTGGATCGGCGAGAAAGGCCATCCGG
This sequence comes from Fulvimarina sp., assembly GCA_002700095.1. Taxonomy (GTDB): domain Bacteria; phylum Pseudomonadota; class Alphaproteobacteria; order Rhizobiales; family Rhizobiaceae; genus Jiella. The sequence continues at coordinate 59,106 of PACL01000039.1, forward strand.
CCGACGTCCGGAATGTCCATCGCCGGCATGTGGACGGCGGCGCCGAGGCCCTTTGCCTTCTCGACCGCGGCGTCGACGTCGCCGACGCCGAAATAGATCAGCCACATCGGCGGCATCGGCGCGCCCTCCGGCATCCTCATGATGCCGCCGACCGGCCCGTCCTTGGCCGAGCCGACGCGGTAGTCGACGCCGGGCGGGCCCATCTGCGGCCTCTCGATCGTCCAGCCCAGAACCTTTGCGTAGAAATCCTGGGCGCCGTCCTGGTCGCTGGTCAGGAGCTCGTACCAGATCGGGGTGCCGTGAACATTGGGCATGCAAGGCCTCCTGTTGTTCGTCCGAGAGACTTCGGGCGCTGTCAGACCACCTCGAAGCCGGCGAAGATCATGCGCTTGCCGTCGAAGGGCATCTCGGGCGGCATCGTCGCCATCCGCTCGTCTTCCATCACCGCCTTCATGCCGGCGTCGCGGGTCTCCTTGTCGGGCCATTCGAGAAAGGCGAAGATGACGTTTTCGCCTTTCTCGGCATGGGCGGCCCGGAAGAAGTCGGTCACCTCGCCGCGCGGGACATCGACGCCCCAGGCTTCGACGTCCCGCCTCGCGCCGTGGTCGCGGAACATCGGCCAGGCGGTCAACGCCATGTCGCGAAAGGCCTCGCGCTTGCCCGCCGGCACGGGAATGACGAAGCCGTCGACAAAGCCGCCCTCGACGGCCTCGCCCTCGTCCATCAGCGGCTCGAAGCCGCCGAAGATCATCCGCTTGCCGTCGAAGGGCATGTCCCCCAATTCGGCCATGCGCGGGTCCGACATCATCTTGTCGAAGCAGGTCCTGGCGGTCGCAGCGTCCGGGAATTCCATCCAGCCGAAGGCGACGGTTTCGTCCTCCTTCGCCGCGACGGCACCCTTGAAGTCGTTGACCTTGCCGTCCGGAACGTCGACGCCCCAGGCATCGACGACGCGGCTCGCGCCGAACTCGCGCATCAGCTCGGCAGCCTTGCGGGCATGCTCGATGAAGGCCAGGCGTTTCGCGGTCGGAACCGCGGTCACGAAGCCCTGGATGTAGGTCATTTCTCTCTCCCTCATGTTTGTCGGCGCCGGGCAAAGGATCCGCAGGATCATCGCTTGCGGCGCTTGTCAGCCTGCCGCCGGGCCGCCTTCGGCCATGGCCTTTTCCATGGCCTCGAGATCCATCCAGGCGACTTCCCAGATGTGCCCGTCCGGATCCTCGTAGGAGCGGCCATACATGAAGCCATGATCCTGCTTCGGCGTCGGATCGGCCGTGCCGCCGGCGGCAACCGCCTTGTCGACCGCCGCGTCGCAGGCCTCGCGGGTTTCCACCATCAGGCAGAGCAGCATCTGGGCGCTGGTCCTGGCATCCGGGATGGTCTTCGTCGTGAAGTCCCGCCAGCGCTGGTGGGACATCAGCATGACGTGGATGGTGTCCGAGATCACCATTCCGGACGTGGTTTCGTTGGAGAACCGGTCGTTCTTCGTTGCGCCGAGCGCTTCGTAGAAGCCACTGGAACGCGGAACATCGCTGACGGGGAGATTGATGAAGATCTTCTGGCTCATGGACGATTCACTTCACTTTACGGCGGATCGATCGGTTTCGTCCGGGGTGAGGCCGGGCGTGCGGCTTCAGTCCCGGTCCGGCGCGCCGAGGGGAAAGAGCGGGCGAAAGGGCCGGGCCGCCTCGATGCAGCGGGCGAAAGAGGGGCGGGCGTTCAGCCGCTGGCGATAGGCGGTGACGGCCGGAAAGCGATCGCCGATCGGATGCGTCCAGTCGGCATAGAAGAGCTGCGGCGCGGCGGAACAGTCGGCAAGGGAGAAGGCCGCGCCCGCCACCCATTCGCGGCCCTGCATGTGCCGGTCGAGATGGGCATAGGCGGTGTCGAGCAGCGCTCCGGCGCGTTCGACGCCGGCAGGGTCGCGCTTGTCCTCGGGGCACAGGGCGTCGATGACGAATTTCTGCTGGGGCGTTGCGACATAGTTGTCGAAGAAGCGGTCCCAGAAGCGCACCTCCAGCGCCGTTGCCGGGTCTTCGGGGATCAGCCGGACGGGGCCGGGGTGATGCAGCGCCAGATGCTCGATGATGATCGAGGCTTCGATCACCGGCCGGCCGTCGTCGAGCAGCATCGGGAACTTGCCGATCAGCCAGTGGGCCTTCAGTTCCTTGTAGGCCTCCGGTGCGTCGGGCCCGATCATGCGGAATTCGAAGGCCGTGTCGTTCTCGTAGAGCGCGATCAGTGCCTTATGGCAGTAGGAGGAGAAGGGATGGGCGAAGAGTTGCAGCGTCACGCCTGGTCCTCCAGCGCGAAAGAGCCGGTTTCGACGGCGCCGGACGGATCGTAGACGGCGATGGTCACGCCGCTCTCCGAGACCCGGTGATCGACGAGCTTGAAGGCCGTCGGCATGGCGCCGGGAAGCGCTCGCTTGCCGCTGCCGAGAATGATCGGAAAGGTGAGGAGAAACAGCCGGTCGATCAGGCCGTTCTCGATGAGGCCAGGATAGATCGTGCTCGATCCCTGGACGATCAGCCTTGGTCCTTCCGTCGCCTTCAGCGCCTTGACGGCCGCGAAATCGGCCAGCCGGTGGGAGTTCTGCCAGGCGAGGGGCTCGCCCGACGAGGTCAGCACATGCTTTCCCGCCGCGTTGAACTTGTCGGCAAAGGGATCGTTTTCGATCCTCGGCCAGTGGGCGGCGAAGATGTCGTAGGTTCTTCGCCCGAGGAGCAGGTCGAACTCGCCCGCGAAGACTTCGTCGATGAAGGCGCCGGTGGTGTCGCTGAAATGCGGGACCACCCAGCCGCCGAAGGCGAAGCCGCCGCTTTCGTCCTCCTTCGGCCCGCCCGGCGCCTGGACGACGCCGTCGAGGGACTGGAACATGCCGGCAATGATCTGGCGCATGGAAATCCCTCTCTCGCAGCAGACGCTGCCGGGTCAGTCGCGAAGGCTCGGATACCAGTCGGTCCCGCGGCCTTCGGGAGTCGTGTCGAGGATGATCCAGAGGGGGTTGAGGTCCGGCGCCATGTGCGGGTCCTGGCCGGGATCGGCGATCTCCATGCCGCCCTCCGGGGCCCAGAAGTGCCGGATCGTGCCGCTCTTGCGGGAGAAGACGTTGTAGGCCGGCATGTCGCTATCGTGCTCGCCGACATAGTCTGCGGTGTAGTCGCCGGACGGGTCGCTGTAGAGCGTCAGGTTCCGCCATCGCCGCGTCTCGGCGAGGCTCGCGAGCCGCTCGATCGGCGAGCGGGCGACCATTGCGAAGCCGACGCGCTGCGTAATATGCGGCACTTCGCCGTCCCAGGAACTCATCGTCGCATTGCACATCGGGCAGAGGTTTTCGCGCGCCGGCCCGTACATGAAGCTGTAGACGACGAGCGTGTCGTGCGGGCCGAAGAGATCGGCGAGGCCGACCTCGCCGTCCGTCCCGACGAAGCGGTAATCCCTCGTCACCTCGCCGCCGGGCGGCAGGGCGCGGCGCTGGGCCGCCACCCGGGCGATGTAGCGGCGCAGCTCGATCTCCTCGGTGAGGAGCTCCGTGCGGGCCTGGCGATAGGCGCTGCTCTCATTGGGAAAATGCGCCGGCGCGAGACGAGCGAGTTCGCCCGCCGGCTTCAGCTCGGCATCCTGCATGTGTCGTCTCCTTCCCCGCGACGAAGGCGGCGGTCTCAGGCGGCCCGTTCGTAGCGATGGGCGTTCTGTGCGAAGGCCTCGAGCTGCTCACTCAGCGCCCGCTGGAAGGCGGGACGGGCGGTGCAGCGCTCGAGGTAGCGGGAGAGAGCCGGATAGTGGGAGAGGAGATCGCTGTGGCCGAGATCGCGCAGCACCGTCGCCATCAGGATGTCCGGCGCGGAGAACGCGCCGGCGAGATGGTCGCGGTCGGCGAGCGCTGCCTGCAGCTGGGTGAGGCGGGTCTCGACCGCCGCCACGGCGCGGGGGCGTAGCCGCGTCTTCAGATCCTCGTCGTCGAGGAAGAAGACCACCTCGGCGAGGCGCGCGACCACCGGCTCGATGGGGTTGAGCGCGGCGAAGGTCCAGGCCAGAGCCTGTCTGCGGCCTGCGGGGTCTTTCGGCAGGAGATGGTCGCTCGCCTCGGCGATGCTCCAGACGATGGCGCCGGATTCGAACATCGAACCGCCGTCCATCTCGATCGCCGGGACCTGGGCAAAGGGCTGGCGGGCGAGATGCTCCGCCTCCAGCTTCTGCTGGTGGTCGATCAGCCGGGCCTCGTAGGGCAGGTTCGCCTCGTTCAGCGCCCAGCGCACCCGAAGGTCGCGGACATGGCCCTGGGCGAAGGACGGCACCCAGTCATAGGCGGTGACGACGACGCTGGCATTCTGCATGGGAACCTCCCGTTCCGAGCTGGCGCAGTTGACAAACAAGTTGATATCAACATAAAAGAACCATGTCAAACCGAAATGATTCGCCCGCCGATCCATCGCCTGCCGTCCCCCTCACCATCACGCTGCGCGTTCGCGACACCTGCCTCTGTCTTCACACGCAGCGCGCGGCGCGGAGCATCGCCCGCAAGTTCGACGAGGCGTTCCGGCCGCTGGACCTGAAGAGCGGCCAGTTCTCGCTTCTGATGTCGCTGAACCGGCCGGAGCCGCCGACCCTCGGCGCCGTGGCGCAGCTTCTCGGCATGGACCGCACGACGCTGACGGCGAACCTCAAACCCCTTGAGAGGCGGGGCCTCGTCGAGGTGCGGCCGGACACGGCGGACCGGCGCTCGCGCCGGCTGGCGCTGACGGAAGCGGGCAGGGGGCTGCTCGTCGACGCGGTGCCGCTCTGGGAGCGGACGCAGGCCGAGCTCGAAACGGCGCTCGGCCTCGCCGTCGAGCCGGACCGGCTGCGGGCGGGGCTCGACGCTCTCGGCTGAGTGGCCGTGCGAAGCGCCGTGCCAGGAGCCGTCCAAAACGTCGTCCGGACCGGCGCCCGGGGCCGCAGAGCCCGGCGCGCGGCGGCGCAAGTCCCGGCGGGCGGCGGCCATGGCGGCCCTTTCGGCGGAGCCGACGGGCCGGTCTGCCGATGCCGGTCGCGATGTCTTCCCGGCTCATTTCCTTGCCTTGTCCGGCGTTTTGCCACATTGGCATGCTGCCAGAAGACGCCGGGACAAGCCGGGACAGTGCATGGAAAGGGGGTGTCGGTGAGCGATCAATATGGAGACGGCGGCGACCGTCGGGCTTATCGCGGCCGTTCGTTCACGCCATCGCCCGCACCCAAGCCGCCGAAGCGGTCACGCCACGCCCGCAACCAGCTGGTGATCTTCCTCAATTTCTGCCTGTCGGCGGCGCTCTTCGCGGTGCTCGCCGCCGGAGCGCTGATCTACTGGGGCAAGGGCGAGTTCGAGCGGCCCGGCCCGCTGCAGCAGGAAGCCTCCTATGTGGTGCCGCGCTCGACCGGCGTCTCCGCCATCGCGACGGGCCTCGAGACCGCGGGCATCATCTCCGACGCCGACGTCTTCGAATATGGCGTGCGGCTTTCCGGCAGCGGCGGTCAGCTCAAGGCGGGCGAGTTCGCCTTCCCGCCCGGCGCCTCCATGCGCCAGGTGATGGAGAAGCTGAAGAGCGGCGATTCGATCATGCACGCCGTGACGATCCCCGAGGGCTGGACCGTCAACCGGGCCTATGAGCGCATCCAGAACGCCGATTTCCTCACCGGGGAGATGCCCGGCGAGGTTCCGGAGGGCACGCTGAAGCCCGACACCTACCTCGTCCAGCGCGGCACCACGCGCAAGGAGATCGTCCGGCAGATGAAATCCGCCCAGGACCAGATGGTCCAGGAGATCTGGGAGGGCCGCGACGAGGACCTGCCGATCAAGGACATTGGCCAGTTCATCACGCTCGCCTCGATCGTCGAGCGCGAGACCGGCATCGCCGGGGAGCGGGCGCATGTCGCCTCGGTGTTCATCAACCGCCTGAGAAAGGGCATGCGGCTCGATTCCGATCCGACCTTCCTTTACGGCGTCTATGGTGGCGCCGGCAAGCCGTCCGGCCAGCCGGTGACCCAGTCCGACAAGGACAGCGACACACCCTACAACACCTACAAGATCCGCGGCCTGCCGCCGGGCCCGATCGCCAATCCCGGCCGGGCGGCGCTGGAGGCGGTGGCCCATCCGATGGAGAGCGACGACCTCTACTTCGTCGCCGACGGGACCGGCGGCCACGTCTTCTCCTCGACGCTGCGCGAGCACAACAACAACGTTGCCAAGTATCGCGCGATCGAGCGCCAGCGCGCCGCCGAGGAGAGCGCCGCTTCCGGCAATGGCGGCTGAGCGGGCAAGGCCGGAACGGCCGCGGTCTCTTCTGGCGAAAGGATCGCGACCCGCGCGGCGAAGGCTGGGCGGGTCGCGTCCGGCGGGTGCAATCCCCGGACTTCCCGTCGCCGGGGCTTGATCCCGGCGCCGCGATGGGACACTCCATCGGCTGACGCAGCCCTCGTCCTCTCTTCGGGGAAGCTGCGGCACAGATCGAGCAACGGGGGACGCGCCATGGCGGTCAGAAGCATGACGGGCTTTGCGCGGGCCGAGGTCGAGACGGATGCCGGCGCCTTCGTCTGGGAGCTGCGGGCCGTCAACGGCAAGAGCCTCGACGTGCGCTACCGCCTGCCCCAGGGCCTGGAACATCTGGAAGGCGAGCTGAAGCGGCGGGTCGCCGCCACCGTCACCCGCGGCAACCTACAGGCCAATCTCCAGTGGCGGCGCGAACCGGGCGTCGCCCGCCTCGTCGTCAACGAGGAGATGCTGGCGCGGGTCCTCGCCATGTCGGGCAAGCTGGTCGCCGACGGCCACGCCGCGCCGCCGACGGCCGACGGCCTCCTCGCAATCAAAGGCCTGATCGACGTCGCCGAGCAGACGCTGGACGAAACAGGCGCCGAGGCGCGCGACCGCGCCGTCGTCGCCGGGTTCGAGGAGGCGCTGTCGCGGCTGGAGGCCGTGCGGCGCGAGGAGGGGGCGGCGCTCGCCTCCGTCCTCTCCGCCCGACTGGCCGAGATCGCCGATCTCGCCGAGCGGGCCGACCGCGATCCCGCCCGCACCACCGAGGCGATCCGCCGGCGCCTGAAGGAGCAGGTCGAGGCGCTGATCGGGGCGAGCGAGGATCTCGATGCCGGCCGGCTCCACCAGGAGGCGGCGCTGATGGCCGCCAAGGCCGACATCCGCGAGGAGATCGACCGGCTGCGCGCCCATCTGGCAGCGGCCGAGGCGCTGCTCTCGGCCGGCGGGGTGATCGGGCGCCGACTGGACTTCCTTTCACAGGAATTTCACCGCGAATCGAATACGATCTGCTCGAAATCCAACGCGGCCACGCTGACGGCGATCGGGCTCGATCTCAAGGTCGTCGTCGACCAGTTCCGCGAGCAGGTACAGAACATCGAATGACGCTGATCCCCGACCTCGGCTCGACGCCGGCCATCGCCCGCCGCGGCATCATGCTCGTCCTCTCCTCGCCGTCCGGGGCGGGCAAGTCGACGATCGCCCGCAACCTTCTCGAATTCGACCCGAGCTTCTCGCTGTCGGTCTCGGTGACGACGCGCGCCCGGCGCACCAGCGAGATCGACGGCATCCACTACCGCTTCGTCGACCGCGACGAGTTCGAGCGGCTTCGCGCCGGCGACGGCCTGCTGGAATGGGCGGAAGTGCACGGCAATTTCTACGGCACGCCGCGCGCGCCGGCCGAAAAGGCGATGCGCGAGGGCCGCGACATGCTCTTCGACATCGACTATCAGGGCGCACTGCAGCTGCAGGAGAAGGCCGGCGAAGACGTCGTCTCGATCTTCATTCTGCCGCCCTCCATGGAGGAGCTGAAGACCCGGCTCCTGCGCCGCGCCGAGGACAGCGCCGAGACCATCGCCATCCGCCTGAAGAACTCCAAGGTCGAGATCGGCCGCTGGCGCGACTACGACTATGTCGTCGTCAATGACGACCTCGACCGGGCGTTTCAGGCGGTGCGGGCGATCATCGCGGCGGAACGGCTGAAGCGGGACAGGCGGCCGGGGCTGGAGGCGTTCACGGAGCAGCTGCTGGCGCAGGAGGTGGGGTGACGGGGAGCGGTTCTGTTTAGCAATTACCTTTCGCGCACCCACGCATCTTAAAATGCTGATCGATCGTGAGCGCCGGTTAGATCTGCCGGCGGCGAGCGTATATGCTCGCGGTCTGCGTGTACGATAATGTTCTTTTTCGTATATGCAGGGCGCCGTGCATCGGCAGCCGCGCAAGACGAACATGAGGAGGAAATATGAGATTAGCTCGCCGTCTTTTTGTGGTTCCACTCGCCAATAACGATCATGGCAAGACGACAATGATCAAAGCTCTCGTCGAACAAGGCGAAGGGATCAGGCGATATGATCGGTTACGGAAAAGTCGGCGTTCTCTGACGAGTCCCTGGGGTCGGGTCATCGACGCCTATGTGTTTGGCCGGTCGTACCAAGAAGTCGATAAGGGTGAATTCGGGAGCGTTGAAGAGGCGCTTGATGGCAGCGACGCCATGTGGCGGACGCGCGAACTCATCATCATGCCGAGCCACGTCGCCACGGAGGACCATTCAGACATCGACGAAATGATCGATCTTGCCCATTCAGCGGGCTTCGACGCCATAGCCGCATCGGTCATTCTGTCATGGGATGGCGGGGACAACAGAGACGATTTCCCCAATATATGGCGGAAAGGCTGGGATGAACGCTGGACGATACCCAACCAATGGAAGGATGACCCGGAAAACCCGGAGGGGCAGTTGGAAGCCTTAGGTCGTGATCTTTGGGTGTTGGTGTGTAGGGCGCTCGCGGGATAAAACAGCTCGTCGCCATCACCGCTTCCCGCACCCCGGCCTTGGACGCAGTTGCGGGGGAGCGCCCGGCGACCCGCTTCCTGAAATTCCTCACCGCGCAGATCCGCAACCCGAACACCCGCCGCGCCGTTGGCGAATTCCTCGCCCGGTGCGAGGTGCATGGCTTGGCGTCGATCGCTGCCGTGCAGCCGCTGCACGTTGCCGCTTATATCGAGGAGCGTACGTCCGTCCGCGGCAAGCACAGACGCCTTTCGCGCCCATGGACGTGCCATTGAACGTAGCAGGCGATGCCGCCTGAACCGCAGACCCAGATGACACCTACCAACGTCCAACCTATGTTCCAGCCATGACCCGCGACGACGTCATCGCCCGCCTCAAGAGCCTGGAGCCGCAGATCCGCGCCCATGGGGTGGCGGCGCTGTATCTCTATGGCTCCTACGCACGGGACGAGGCCGGGCCGGACAACGACATCGATCTCTTGGCCGACTTCGACGAGGGCCGGGACGCCGACATCATGGATTTCCTTGCGCCCTATGAGGCGCTGGAGAAGGCGTTTCCGGGGACGGAGATCGGGTTCAGCACCCGCGACCGGCTGGTGCCTGTCTACCGGCCCTTCATCGAAAACAGCGCCATTCGCGTTTTCTGATGACTTCCGCCAAAGGACCCCCGCGTCAGGCTCCAGCATATTCTGGAGAACATCGACGGCATTCTTTCCAACACGGAAGGGTTGGCCTTCGAGACGATCCTCGGCGACTTCATGCTTGTTCGCGCAGTCGAGCGATCGATCCAGATCATTTCCGAGGCAGCCAAGGAATTGCCCCCAGAGTTGCGGAGCCAGGAGCCCGACGTGCCGTGGCAGAGGATCATCGGCATCGGCAACTTCCTGCGCCACGAATACTATCGCATCAACCAGAACGACATCCGGTCGATCCTGGCCGTCCACTTGCCGGCCCTGCGGCCCGCCATCATCCGGTTGATGGCACGGCTGGACGGGTAGCGCCCTGTAGTCCCAGCATGACGTGAGCCGTCGCCATCGTTCCTTCCCGTTGCTGTCGCCGCGCGGCTCCGGCCGGCGAGATGTCAGGCAGCTTTCCCCTCACACCGCATTCGCCAGCGCCACGAACTCGCTCACGCTGAGGGTTTCGGCCCGTCGCTGGGGGTCGATGCCGACGCTGGTGAGCAGCGCCTCGCCGCCGAGGCTCTTCAGGCTCTGGCGCAGCATCTTGCGGCGCTGGCCGAAGGCGGCGGCGGTGACTGTTTCGAGCTTTGCCAGGGCGGCGGGCTCGGGCGTCTCGCGCGGCACCAGCTGGACGATCGAGGAGGTGACCTTGGGCGGCGGCGTGAAGGCGGCGGGCGAGACGTCGAACAGGATCTTCGCCCTCGCCCGCCATCCGGCCAGCACCGAGAGCCGGCCGTAGTGATCGGTGCCCGGCGCCGCGACGATGCGCTCGGCGACCTCCTTCTGGAACATCAGCGTCAGGCTGTCCCAGGCGGGCGGCCAGTCCGGCGGCGTCAGCCAGTTCAACAGGAGCTGCGTGCCGACATTGTAGGGCAGGTTGGCGACGATCTTGATCCGGCCGCCGCTCGCCAGCCCCGCCAGATCGACCGTCAGCGCATCGGCCGAGACGATGTCGAGCCGGCCGGGATGGTGGGCCGCGATCTCCTCCAGCGCGGCGATGCAGCGCGGGTCCTTCTCGATCGCCACCACCCGCCCCGCGCCTTCGGCAAGAAGGGCTCGGGTCAGCCCGCCGGGGCCAGGGCCGACCTCGATGACGGTGACGTCTTCGAACGGCTGCGCCTGGCGGGCGATGCGGCCGGTGAGGTTGAGATCGAGGAGGAAATTCTGGCCGAGGCTCTTCTTCGGCGAGAGGCCATGGGCATCGATCACCGCGCGCAGCGGCGGCAGGCCGTCCGGCGACGACATCAGCTCTGCGTCGCGCCGGACCGGGCCTCGATCTCCGCCATTCGCCAGGCGAGCGACAGGGCGGCGCGAAAGCTGTCCAGGCGGGCCTTGCCGGTGCCGGCGATGTCGGCCGCGGTGCCGTGGTCCGGCGAGGTGCGGATGATCGGAAGGCCCAGCGTCACGTTGACGGTCTGGTCGAAGGCGAGGGTCTTGGCCGGGATCAGAGCCTGGTCGTGATACATGCAGATGGCGACGTCGTAGCGCGCCCTCGCCGGCGGGTGGAACATCGTGTCGGCGGGCAGCGGGCCGACGGCGTCGATCCCTTCGGCGCGCAGCATCTCGACCGCCGGGCGGATCACCGCCTCGTCCTCGCCGCCGATCGCGCCCTTTTCGCCGGCATGGGGGTTCAGCCCGGACACCGCGAGCCGCGGCGCGGCGACGCCGAGGCGGCGCCGATAATCGGCGGCGGTGATGCGGCAGGTGGTGACGATCAGCTCGCTCGTCAGCTGCCGCGGCACCTCGGCGAGCGGGATGTGGATGGTGACGGGCACGCAGGACAGCTCCGGCCCGGTCAGCAGCATCACCGGGGTGAGGTCGCTTCCCACGCGCCGGGAGCAGAGTTCGGCGAGATATTCGGTGTGGCCGGGATGCCGGAAGCCAACGTCGTAGAGCGCCTTCTTGTCGATCGGCCCGGTGACGATGCCGGAGGCCCGGCCGTCCAGGGCGAACCCGGTCGCCCGGTCGATCGCCGCGATGGTGCCGATGCCGTTGAGGAGGTTCGGGGCTCCCGGCGTCTCGTCCTGGCGCTCGGCAAGCGGCAGGACGGCGAGGGCTCCGGCGGGAACCTCCGCCGCCTCCTCGGGCGAGCCGACGACGGCAAAGTCGACACGGGCGGCGAGGCCGAGCCGCTCCGCCCGTGCCTGCAGCATCGCGGGGTCGGCGAGGACGAAGAGCGGCGGCAGCGTGTCGTCGCCCGCTGCCTTCAGCATCAGGAGGATGTCGGGTCCGACGCCGGACGGTTCGCCCAGCGTCACGGCGAGCGGCGCTGCCGAGGCGCCAGACGCGCCCGGCCGGTTCATTTTCGCACGATCCGGGCGTTCTTCCGCAGCTTGTCGAGGAGCGCCTTGTCAGGCCCCGATTCGCCCTTGCCGAGCTTTTCCAGCTCCTGGGCGCGGAACACCATGGCCGCGCTCTTGTCGTCGGAGATCTGCCGGGTGTTGCACACGGCGATGAACTCCGCGCCGCGCTCGGTCTCCTGCACAGGCGTCGTCTTGCCGGCCTTGGCGTTCTCGATGGCATCCTTCCACCGCGGCGGCAATTCCGGCGCCGCGACGCGCCCGAGATCGCGCACGGTGACGTCGACCAGCTGCTTGGCGATGTCGTAGGTCCGCTCGCAGCCCTGCAGCCGCGACCGCATGCCTTCCGCCTCACGCTTGCGCCGCGACAGCAGCGAGCCGCGCTCGTCCGGCGGCACCACGAAGATCACCTGCTGCAGCGTGTATTCGGTCGTGCTCGGCTTCTTGCCGCCCTGGGCCAGCATCTTCTGGACGACGTCCTGCTCGCTCAGCGCGTCGTTGCTGCGCAGGCTCGCCTGCACCGCCTGGCCCCATCCCATCTGGATCCGGATGTAGTCCTTGAAGGACCTGGCGGAGAAGCCGGCGCGCGACAGGACTTCGGTGAGCTGGGGGACGGTCAGCTTGTTCTGCTGGGCGAAGTTCTCGAAGGCCTGTTCGACGGCCTGGTCGGGGATGCTGACGCCGCGCCGGCGCATCTCCTGGCTCTTCAGCGCCTCGTCGACCAGCTCGTCGGTCGCCTTCTTCGTCAGGTTGCCGCTCTCGCGCCGGAGCTTCAGGAAGGCGGCCCGCTGGCGGATCTGAAAGGTGGTGACCGGCTGTCCGTTGACGACGACGGCGACTTCCGTCGCGGCCATCGCCGGGCGGGTGGCGCCCGGAAAGCCGCTCGGGGCGGCGACGCAGACGGCCGTGGCGACGGCCAGGCCCAGTCTCACGAAGGTCATCGAGCTCATGAAGGTCATCGAGGCTGCTTACTCCCCAGTCGAGGTGACTTGTCCTGCCGCAACGTCGGCCGTGCTCACGCACGCTGAACGTCTCGAGCGACCGCATCCCGCAAGTGGCAGCCTTCGTTTAGGCGAGATCGGTCCCCGTGAGAAGACACTCCCGGCCAAAAGACGCTCTGCCGGTCGAACGAGGGCTGCAACCGATGCGACATGCCTGGCGGCCATCAACACCAAAGCTTTGGCGAAAGCATGATGGTTCGTCCCCGTCGCCGGCCCCGACGTCGCGGGCCCGGACGTCGCGGGCCCGATGCCCCTCGCTTGGTCCCGCCGGTGTGGTCCCCGAGCAGTCCCTCGAGGGGTCCCCGAGCGGACGCTCTGCAGCCACCTTGGCCGGACTGCGACCGGTGCCGACGCCCCGCCCGCGGCTGCCGCGGCCAGGATCGTGCTACCCGGCAAGGATGCCTCAAAGGCCGATGTCGTAGGGCTCGTTGAAGCTCGTGAGCGTCCTCAGGCCGACCTTGAACATGACTGTCGAGGAGCCGTTGTCGGCGGCATAGCTGGAATTCTCGTCCTCGTAGGACAGGAGCACCGAGAAGCAGTCGTCGGCCCAGCCGATGGCGACGCCGCTGCGGATGACGTTCTTGTTCTTGATGTCGTAGCCGATGGTCCCGTAGGCGGTCCAGTTCTGGTCGAACTTCAAGGAGGCGCCGGCGGTGAGCTGGTTGAGATCTTCGATCGAGCCGTAGATCGGCTGCGCGCCGATGAAGGAATAGGCGAGATAGCCGGTGACCGCGTCGCCCTCGTAGGAGCCGAACAGGTCGGCCCGGCGCAGCGACAGGTCCTCCTCGTCGAAGCGGCCCTGGGTGCCGAGGGTGATGCCGGTCGGCATGCCGAAGGACAGGGAGCCGACATAGTCCGAGCGATCGGTCTCGAGGCCGGAATCATAGCCCACCAGGCTCAGATCGCGCTGGGCATAAGAGTTGAGGCCGGCGAGGTGGTAGGACTGGCCGACCACCGCGTCGATGGAATAGCCGCCGTCGAAGCTGCCGGCATATTTCAGTCCGACATTCGCGCGGGTGCCGCCTTCGATCCGGTCGTAGCCGGAGAACTTGTCGAGGGCGAAGAGATTGGCGGTGTTGAAGACGAGGGTCTGGGCGTCCTCGTTGGGCAACCGGCCGATTTCCGTCTCGTTCGGCCGCACGATGATCTGGGCGATCGGCTCGATCACGTGGCTGCTGTGGGCGGTCTGGATCAGATAGGGATAGCGCGCCTCCAGCGCCGCCGTCGCCATGCCGCGGCCGCCGCTGTGGTCGATCGAGACGGCGCCGAAGCGGTCTTCGGTGACGAGGGCCCCGCCGGCATAGAACGGCAGGGTCGAGCCCTCGCTCGACATGTCGGCGGTGTAGAGGTCGCCCCTCGCCGAGGCGATCGGCGTCAGGACGAGGCCGGCCGGCAGGACGTAGCTGTTGCGCCATTCGAGCGCGGTGGTCGCGCGGGTGTAGCTGCCGTCGAGGCCGTCGTAGCGCAGATAGTCCGGGCTGAACTTGTAGCCGCTGAACGGATCGACGCAGTCGTCCTCCGGCTCGGTGCCGCCGGACAGGTAGGTGTTGCAGATCCGCGTGGAGGAGGATTCGCTGCGATGCACCGAGGCGACGTTGGCCTCGAACTTCAACTCGCCGCCGATGGCCGGCGTCTGCTCGATCCGCTCGTAGTCGAAGGACGGCAGGACGCTCGCCTGCTCATCGGCATAGTCGTCGTCGTCCGACTGGAACTGGAACTTCTGCGCCCGCAGATCGAAGTAGCTCTGGTCGCCGAGCCCGGTCAGGTAGATCTCGGACACCCGCCGCGTCTCCGAATAGCCGGGGATCGAGTAGGTGTTGGAGAAATTGTCGTCGCTCTGGAGGAGCACGTCCCAGCCGAAGGTCCAGCGGTCCGACAGGGCGAACTTGCCCGTCGAGCCGATCATCCCGCGCGCCTTGGTGTAATCGGGAGATTCGTCGACCAGAACGCCGTTCCGATAGGTGTTGTTGTCCTCGAACGCGTCCCGGTCCTGCTGGATGATGCCGGCGGTCTTCAGGGTGAACATGCCGTTGTCGAAGGCCTGGCGATACTCGGCCTCGGCGAGGAATCCCTGCTTGGTGTAGTAGGTGCCGGCGACCGTGACGTCGGCGCTGTCGTTGAGCACCATGAAATACGGGACCCGCACGCCGTAGCCGAGGTCGCTGGAGCTCTTGAAGCTCGGGGCGAGGAAGCCGGACAGGCGCTTCACCGTCGGATCGGGCGACTGGAAGTAGGGGAGGGCGGCGATCGGCAGGCCGAACAGCTCGAACCGCGCACCGTAATAGCGGATCACCTTCTCCTGCTCGTCCCAGACGATGCGGCGCGCCTTGATCTGCCACAGGGGCGGGCGCTCGGGGTTCTCCCGGCAGGATTCGCAGGCGGTGTAGACGCCACGCTCGAAAGTGGTGACGTTACCGTTCTCGCGCACGGCCTGGGCCGCGGCGAAGCGGGTGTTGTCCGGCGTCTCCAGTCGGAGCGCCTCGACGAAGCCGTCGCGGAAGTCGTCGGTGATGTCGATCTGGTCGGCGTAGACGAGATTTCCGTCCGGCTGTTGCAGCTGGACATCGCCCACGGCGATCAGGCGCCGCGTCTTCTGATTGTAAATCAGCCGCCGGGCGACCAGCTTGTAGTCGCCGTAGTCGATCTGCACGCCGCCGGTCGCGGTGACCACCTCGCCCTTGGTGTCATAGGTGACGGTGTCGGCGGCCAGGAACAGCTTGGCATCGCTCGCGACCAGCGGCGCCGAGGTCGGCAACGCCGGCTGCGCCCGTCCATCCGACAGGCCGCCAAACGCACAAAGCATTGTCCCCGCTAGAAGAATGGCGAACGGCCGATGCCAGGTCGCGCCTGGCGCGGCGACGTGCGTCCCCCTCGAAATCATGCCTACCCATCCTCCTGATGGAGCAGGATCGTTACCCCTAACAATCCTGCGGCCAACACCGGAAACCATGCTGCCACGACCGGTGGAATGATATCGTTACTCCCCAGCGCCTTGGCGAGGAACGTTACCACGTAGAGAGTGAAGCCCGCCAGCACTCCGACCGCGATCGCGCGGCCCGGCTGTGCGGTTCTGGAGAACCGTGTCCCAACTGTCGCAGCCACCAGCGTCATCGCCAGGAACAGGGCCGGGCGGGCGAGCAGCGTCTGGTACTGCATGTCGAAGGCGTTCGCGTTGAGGCCGAGGCTGCCCGCCACCTCGATCTTCGAGGGAAGCGACCAGACCGACGTCGCCTCCGGATCGGCGACCCGCTGCTCGACATATTCCGGCCTCAGCGACGTCGGCAGCCGGAACTGCTGCGGATAGGACGGCGGATAGCCGATCCGCGTGACCCGTGGCTTGTCGAGCACCCACTGGCCATTCTCGAGCGTCGCCTGGTCGGCGTCGATGCGCTGGGTGATCGAGCCGTCGGCGCCGAACAGGAAGGCGCTGGCGTGGCGCAGCTCGGCTCCGCCCCGGCCGACCGCCGCGCCGCCGATGATCGAGCGCACGCCGTCCGCCGACTGGCGCAGCCAGATCTCCTCGCCGACATCGGAGGGCGAGCCGCCGAAGACGCTGGTCTCGATCGACGAGGCCTGGGCCTTCGTCCAGGCCGCGAACGGATTGTAGACGAAGGTCGCGGCGAGACCCAGAAGCACGGATCCGGCGGCGAACGGCAGGAGGATCTGCCAGATCGACACGCCGGCGCCCCTGGCGACGACGAGTTCGAGCCGCCGGTTGAGATTGAGCAGCGTGAAGATCGAGGCGAACAGGACGACGAAGGGAAACGCCTGTTCCATGAAGGCCGGTACGCGCAGGGCCGAAAAGCTCGCAGCGCCGGCGAAGCCGAGGACTTCGGAGCGGCCGCGGCGGCTGAGCTCGATCATGTCGACCAGATAGACGAGGGCGGAGACCGCGATCAGCGTCGAGAAGAACGACGTCAGATAGAGCCGCAGGAAATACCGGTTGAGCGTCCAGTTCATCATCGGCCGGCCCCCGTTGCAGAGGCCTTGCGGCCCTGGAAGAGCCGGGACAACGCGGCGCTGGCCGCATGCAGCCCGTCGGCGGTTCGCCGGTAGACGATCCACTCGGTGATGTCGACATTGGCCCAGATCAGCCAGCTGTCGAGAATGATGGCGCTGAGCGGCAAGAGGTAGGCCAGAGGGACGAAGGCGACGTTCGTCTCGATCTGCGCGAGGACGAGGAAACCGAGGGCCTTCAGGCCGAGCCCCCCGGCAAGCCCGAGGGTCATGGCGGCCGAACTCGCCTGCCGATTGGTGCGGGGCTGGGCGGCGACCACCACCGCCCAGAGCGCGAAGGCGATGGCGTAGAGCCATTGCGTCATCCGGTCGGTCAGTTCCGATGTCAGCGAGTTCGGATCCTCGCGATAGACCTTGTCGGCGGGATTGGGCGAGATCAGATCGGCGGTCGAGCGTTCCGAGGTGCGGATCCAGTCGCCCTGGCTGGCCGGCTTCAGGTCGGCGAGATCGAAGGCATAGGACTGGAACTGGACGACGGCGACCGAATCGTCCTTGACGTCGCGGCGATGCAGCTGGCCGTCGGAGAGCAGCAGCAGCGAGCGCCCGTCCTCGTCGGCGATCCGGGCCTCGCGGGCGAAATAGATCAGCTCGGTCGCCGGATCACGGCTGTCGGCGATGAACAGGCTGGTGATGTTGGAGCCCCTGGCCGAGCCGATCGACAGTTCCAGCCCGTCCTGCACCTTCTCGAAGCGGCCGGGCTGGAGAAACAGCGTGATCGTGTCGGCGTTGATCGCCCGGATGCCGTCGCGAAAGGCCCGCGTCGACATCGGCCCGATCACATGGGCGACGAGCAGGATGGAGATTCCGCCGCAGATGCCGAGGACGACGACCGGCTTGGCGACGACTTTCGGCGAGGCGCCGGACGCCGCCATCACGGCGCGCTCCGAATCGGCATTCAGCCCGTTCAGCGCCTGAATCGCGCCGATCAGGATGGCGAAGGGGACGATGCCGGCCGCAAGGTCAGGCAACAGCATCAGCGCGATCCAGAAGACGTTGCCGGCCGCCGACGCCGTCGACTTGACGATGTCGACGCGCGAAAGGGCCTGGACGATCCAGACGATCAGCACGAGAGACGCCAGCGCACCGAGCGAATTCATCAGAGCGCGCCCGAAGACGTAGCGTTCGAGAAGCGTCATGGGGCGCGCCCTTCGATCACGTGGCGGCTCCGCCACTCTGACCCGGACCCCGGCCCGGGCACGCGGCAGCGCGCGGCAGTGCCCCGCCGCTCGCGTCGTCCGTCGGCGCCGACGGGGAAAGACCGGCAGCCGGCTGGTGGCTGCGGCCCGGCATCCCGCCGCTGGCCGGCCTGGAGAACGTCACCAAGATCATCGCGTTAGCTGTTGTCCCTCGAAGATCCGACCGGTGTCGGCACCATTCGCCGAATGGGCCTGGCGACGCCGGAACCGGAGCCGGCGGCTGCCCGATGTCGCCGCCGCAATAGCTTTCCTGACCGGGCTTGTCGAGAAGTCCCCTGTCGCCGCGGGGCCCGGCGCGGACCGGAACGAACCCGGCCGGACTCTGCGGCTGGCCGAAGCGGCGGTGTGCGGCGACACTGCGCCAGTCCGGCTAACGAATGCCGAAGGCACATGGTTAACGTGATCATCCCCGAGGGGCGCCCTTGCAAATCGCGGCCCGACGCTCAAATCTGCCCCAGTTCGACCACTGCCGCGAAGGCCGACCGGATTTGAACCCGGGCCCTCGCCGCGGCCGGCGACGGCGAATGTGGCGCCGAAGGCCGAGCCACCCGCCACCCGCCCTTCGCCTTCAGCCAGACCTCCAGGAGACATCATGGCCAAGCTTCCCAAGATCGCATTCGCCTCTCTCGACCAGGCCCCGGGCGACGTCCTCGTCGTCCTCTCCGGCGAGGGCGGATCGGTGCCGGAGGGGCTGCCGGACGCCATGCGCGAGGCGATCGCCAAGGCCGCGCGGATCGCCAAATTCAAGGGCAAGCGGCTGGCGGCCGTCGATCTGATCGCGCCGTCCGGCGTTGCGGCCGACCGCCTGCTCGTCGTCGGCACCCATGCCAAGGAGCCGGCCACGGAAGAGGACTTCCTGAAGCTCGGCGGGACCATCGCCGCCAAGGCCAAGGGCGCCGTCACGATCCGCTGCGAGACGCCGGAGGGCCCGCTCGCTCCCGCCGAGGCCGCCAGGATGGCGAGCGGGGCGATGCTGCGCGCCTACGAGTTCGACCTCTACAAGTCGAAGAAGTCCAAGAAGGACGACGAGGAGGAGAAGGAGGGCGACGACGAGCCCGCGACGCTGACCTTCGCCGTCGCCGATCCGGACGGCGCCCGCGCCGCCTTCGCCGCCGAGGAGGCGATCGCGGCGGGCACGATGCTCGCCCGCGACCTCGTCAACGAGCCGGCCAACATCCTCGGCCCGGTCGAATATGCGGACCGCATCAAGGAGCTCGAAGCCCATGGCATCGCGGTGGAGATCCTCGGCGAGGACGAGATGCGCGCCCTGAAGATGCACGCGCTCCTCGGCGTCTCGCAGGGCTCGCCGCGCCCGCCGCGGCTGGTGATCATGCGCTGGAACGGAGCTGCCGAAAGCGAGCAGCCGGTGGCCTTCGTCGGCAAGGGCGTCGTCTTCGACACCGGCGGCATCTCGATCAAGCCGGCCGGCGGCATGGAGGACATGAAGGGCGACATGGGCGGCTCGGCCGCCGTCGTCGGCCTGATGCGGGCGCTCGCCGGCCGCAAGGCGAAGGTCAACGCCATCGGCATCGTCGGCCTCGTCGAGAACGCCGTCGACGGCGCCGCCCAGCGGCCGGGCGACATCGTCACCGCCATGTCCGGCACGACCATCGAGGTGCTCAACACGGACGCGGAAGGCCGGCTCGTCCTCGCCGACGCGCTCTGGTACTGCCAGGACCGCTTCAAGCCGCGGTTCATGGTCAATCTGGCGACGCTGACCGGGGCGATCATCGTCGCCCTCGGCAACCATCACGCCGGGCTGTTCTCCAACAACGACGAGCTCGCCGAGCGGCTGGCCGCCGCCGGCAAGGTCAGCGGCGAGAAGGTCTGGCGGCTGCCGCTGGCGCGCGAATACGACAAGATGATCGAGGGCAAGTTCGCCGACATCAAGAACATCGGCGGCGGCCGGGCGGCCGGGTCGATCACCGCGGCGCAGTTCCTCCAGCGCTTCGTCAACGACGTGCCCTGGGCGCATCTCGACATCGCCGGCACGGCGATGGGCTCGCCTTCCAGCGAGTACAACCAGTCCTGGGCCTCGGGCTTCGGCGTCCGGCTGCTCGACAGGCTGGTCGCCGACCACTACCAGTCGGCCTGAGCCCCGACGCACCTTGCCGCGGGCCGGGTCGACCGGCCGCGGCGACGTCGCCTTGAGACCGGCCGCGGCGGCTTCGCCTCGAGACATGACGGGGCAGGGGACGGCGACACGCCTTCCCTTCGCGCCCCGGATCGGCGAAGCTGAGCGCCGCGCGGCGGCTCGGGACCCGGCCGCGCGGCCGGCAACAGGGATCTGCCCCCAGGGCCCCCAAGGGATCTGCCCCCAGATGACGGAAGTCCTGTTCTACCATCTGACCGAGAGCCGGCTGGAACAGGCGCTGCCGGATCTCCTGGAGAAGTCGCTGGCGCGCGGCTGGCGGGTCGTCGTCCAGTGTTCCAGCGAGGAGCGGCGCGATGCCCTCGACAATCATCTGTGGACCTATCGCGAGGACAGTTTCCTGCCCCATGGCAGCGACCGGGACAGCTCCGGTGTCCTGCAGCCGGTGCTCCTCACCGTCGAGGCCGGCCAGCGGGCGAACGAGCCGCATGTGCGCTTTCTCGTCGACGGGGCGGTACCGGACACGCTGACCGGCTATGTGCGGGCGGTCTATCTCTTCGACGGCCACGACGCCGACCAGCTGGACACCGCACGCGGCCGCTGGAAGGTCGAGAAGGCCGCCGGCCACGCCGTGACCTACTGGCAGCAGACCGAGGAAGGCCGCTGGGTCAAGAAGGCGTGAACGCCGGCGGGACTGGTCGTCAGGAAGTGGCTGGCGGGTAGAGCTGCGATCGGGCTCGTTAGCCGGATGCGGTCCTCTCGCGCCGGCCGCCGCATCATCGTTATCGCTACAACAGGCCGCACCCCCTGCGCGGCCCGAACGCTTCAGCGATCGGTCATGGCGAAGGCGGGGCCGACCGCCTCGCTGCGCAGGCTCGCGTCGGCGCACCAGTCGCGGCGCTTGCCGCCTTTGTATGGCGCGACGAGGCCTTCCTTCAGGAGCGTCCTGCCGAGATCGTCGTTGCCCTCGACCGACAGCCGCGCCAGCACTCGGCCGAAATACTTGTCGCCGGCGATGTCGGAGAGATAGACGCGCTCGTCGCCGAGAAGCTCCGTCAGCCGGGCGGTCGCCCGCGCCGCCGCGGCCTTCTCGCCGTCGCACTTGCCGCGCTTTTCCGGCGCGTCGATGCCGCGCAGCCGGACCGCCACATGGACGCTCTGCATCGGCCAGACGAAGGCCTCGACCTCCACCGTGTCGCCATCGCGCACCTTGACGACGTGGGCCGCCACCGGCCCGGCGATCTCGCGCGGATAGGCGTCGTCGCCGGCGAAGGCGGAACCCGTCGCGGCGAAGCCGAAGATGCAGCCGATGAGTGCAGGAAGCGCCAGGACGCGCACGAGGTCGATGCTCCAGATATGAACATCTTCCTATATATGGATTCGCGCCTGATTCGACAAGTTCCTCTGGCTGCGCCCCATCAGGAGCCGAGGCCGAAGCAGGTAGGACCGGCAGCCTACACGCGATGGTTTCACGGCTCTCGGCGTGGATCAGAAGTCCGAGATGATGCCGTTCTTTTCCCAGTCGCCGTAGCGGACCGGCTCCGGGCCGTCGCGGCCGGCGATTTCCTTCGGGCGGTCGCTGGCACGGAGCGCTTGCGCATCGCGCTCGCGGCGGCGTTCCTCGGCCTCGGCGAGGGCGCGGCGGGCAAGAGCGATTCGACGAGACGTTGAAGCGTATCGCGAAGCCGGGGAAGGCGAAAGACGAGACGGCGGACAAGAAGCCCGCCGCCCGCCGCGACGATTAAGCAGCGCTGGCCTTGCGACGGCGAAGCGCTTCTTCGTAGCTGCCAGGGTGAAGCTGGCCGGCCTTTATCTCGCTGACGCGGCCAGGGTTCATATCAAAGTGTGCAGCAATCCGGTTCTGGAACCAGCCGTCCATCAGCATGAGATGGATCTGCACTGCGTCTTTAAACGTCGGCCGATAGGACGGCCTGTTGTAGTCATGTGTCATAGATGAGCCTTTCGCTCTGGTAGCGAGGCTGGGCTTGACGACATGGGTGTAATGACTCACAACGGAGCGGCATGGACCATGCATCCCGCGCCCAGCCCTAACTGGTGCGAGATCACGAAGCCCACCGTTGCTTGCCGGCCCGGTGGGTTTCTTCGTTTATCGGGATGATGGTTGACGAAATCCTTCGAGATTAGCAAGCCCACGCGGAAACGCGCCGCAGGGTTATCCCTGAAGCGGTCCAGAATTCCAGCAAAATCAACGGCTTGATTATCCTCCCAGACAACCACTCTGCGCGCTTGGCGTTCGAGCTGCCCAAGACATATACCGATTCGGTATAGAATCACAGCCGTTTGCACTGCAAACGATTCGCGTTGCTTGGCTGCGATGGCGATATAGAGATATCTTTATTTAAGCGTATCACGTGAAGTGCGAGCTTTTCCGCCAAAGCCCGACTTTCGGGCTACTGGATGGACGGGGTGCCCGATGACTCCAGAACCTCGATCACTTTTGAGAGGGCGTCTCGAAGGGCTTTGGCGCTTTCTTTGGAGGCGACAAACCCATGTTCAGAACCATCTTCTAGCTCGAATATCAGTACAGCGCTTGTGTGATGAGCGTCCGGAGCTACGCGAGTTCCCACTAACCCCGCTGTCGGAATTGGTTGGTACCGTGACCCTGATTTGCGAAACGTATTCTGCAGCGCCAATAAAAGTTGCGCTGCTTCGTCCGGTGTCAGTTGAAGACGCTGACCGTCTTTCTCGATCACTGGATGACCGTCGCTAACGCCAAACATCATCACACTCGCTACCTAGCTGAAACGCTCAGGGAGCCTACACCTCTGCGCGTGGTGTGTCATATATAATATCGTGAACATCTTCCTATGTATGCTCTCGCGCCTGATTCGACAAGTTCTTCTGCCTGCGCCCCACCCGGAGCCACGGCAGCAATTGGTAGGACCAGCAGTCTACACGCAGTGGTTTCACGGCTCTCGGCGTCGATCAGAAGTCCGAGATGATGCCGTTCTTCTCCCAGTCGCCGTAGCGGACCGGCTCCGGACCGTCGCGGCCGGCGATTTCCTTGGGGCGCTCGCTGGCCTCATGCGCCTGTGCATCGCGCTCGCGGCGGCGTTCCTCGGCCTCGGCGAGCGCGCGGCGGGCTGCGGGCGTGAGTGTCTTGTCCGCGCTGGCGGCCGGTTTCTGCT
Source organism: Fulvimarina sp. (assembly GCA_002700095.1). Lineage (GTDB taxonomy): Bacteria > Pseudomonadota > Alphaproteobacteria > Rhizobiales > Rhizobiaceae > Jiella. The sequence goes on from PACL01000039.1 coordinate 82,320, forward strand.
CGGAGGAAAGGCGCATCCGGGCGAGCACCGCGTCGCCGCTGCCGGCCTCGTCCGCTGCGTTCTTCTTCGTCTCGCCGTCGTCGCCCATCGCTGCGATCCTCGCTTCGTCGTGCATCGTTTCGTCTCGTCACATAGTCGGTGACGGCACCGAACCGAAGAGCATTGGCGCGAAATCCTGCATTCCGGTCGGGCCGGCGGCGGGATCATCCCGCGATGCGGCCCCGCAGCAAGCGCCGGGGAAACGGCGAGGGTCGCGGCGCGGCGCGCCACCGTCAGATGGCGGGCCGAATGGCGGCCGGCAGGCAAGTCGTGTGAAACTTGAAGCCGGGACGGGAAATGCCCAGATTTCCGGGTGATCGGGCGCTCTCTGCCCGCAACGGATCGAACGGTGCGAGCCACCCCATGAACATGATCAAGACGGCGATGCTGATCGCCTTCCTCACCGCGCTCTTCATGGGCGCGGGGCTTTTGATCGGCGGGCGGGCCGGCATGCTGATCGCGCTGGTCGTCGCGCTCGGCATGAACCTCTTCGCCTACTGGAACGGCGACAAGATGGTGCTGAAGATGTACGGCGCCCGCCAGGTCGACGCGCGCACGGCGCCGGAATTTTATCGGATCGTCGAGCAGCTCACGGCGCGGGCCGGGCTGCCGATGCCGCGGGTCTTCGTCATCGACAGCGACCAGCCCAACGCGTTTGCCACCGGCCGCAACCCGCAGAATGCCGCCGTGGCGGCGAGCCGCGGGCTCCTGGAGGCGCTGACGCCCGAGGAGGTCGCCGGCGTCATGGCCCACGAACTCGCCCATGTCGAACATCGCGACACCCTGACCATGACGATCACCGCGACGCTCGCCGGCGCGATCTCGATGCTCGCCAATTTCGGCTTCTTCTTCGGCGGCAGCCGCGACAACAACAATCCGCTGGGCTTCGTCGGGGTCCTTGCCGCGATGATCGTCGCGCCGCTCGCCGCTATGATGGTGCAGATGGCGGTCAGCCGGACGCGGGAATACGAGGCCGACCGTCGGGGCGCGGAAATCTGCGGCCAGCCCTTGTGGCTCGCCTCGGCGCTGGGCAAGATCGCCGGCGCCTCCCGTCGGATCCCGAATCGGAGCGCGGAACGCAATCCAGCCACGGCTCACATGTTCATCATCAATCCGCTCAGCGGACAGCGCATGGATGGTCTGTTCTCGACCCATCCGGCGACGGAAAACCGCATTGCCGCACTTCGCGAGCTGGCGACGCAGATGGGCGGCGAGACGCTCGGCTTCGAGGCGCGGGACCGGCTCGGCGACGGCACCGCACCTCGCCGCAGCGAGCCACGCGCGGCTTCGCAGCTGCCGGGCGGCAGTGCCGCCAGGGCCGGGCCGTGGGACGGGCGGGCATACGATCCGCGCAGCGACGAGCGCGAGGACGACCATCCCGGTCCCTGGGGCCGGGGCTCGGCCGAAAAGCGCCCCTCGACGCGCGGCCGCTCCAATCGCGGACCCTGGGGTTGAGCGGCCCGCAGGAGCCCGGAACGGCGGGTGAAGCCCCGCGGCCGAAGCGCAAACAGGCGGGAGCCGGCGCAAGGCGTCCGCAGGGCGGCAAGCCGAATTTCGGCGACGCCGACCGGCCGGGACTTGCGGCGCGGCAGGTGGCGGCGCGGCTTCTTTCCGCCGTCGTCGACAAGCAGACCTCCCTCGACGGGCTGACCGATCCGGTCGGCGGCCATCCGCATTTCCGCCAGCTGAGCCCCCGCGACCAGTCGCTGGTCAAGGCGATCCTGACGTCGGCGCTCCGGTTTCGCGGCACCATCGAGGCGGAGATCGCCGCGCGGCTCGAACGGCCGCTGCCGCCCAACGCGGCGTCGCTGCGTCACATCCTGCATGTCGGCGCGGCACAGATCCTCTGCCTCGACGTGCCGGACTCGGCCGCCGTCGACCTTGCTGTGGCGAGCGCCACCGCCGATCCGCGTGCCCAGCGCTTCACCGGCCTCGTCAATGCGGTGCTGCGGCGGATCGCCCGCGAGGTGAAGCATCTCGGCGCCGAGACGGCCGATGCCCGCAAGAACTGCCCCGACTGGCTGTGGAACCGGCTCGCCGCGCAATATGGCGCCGAGCGCGCTGGCGCGATCGCCGCCGCCCATCTGTCGCGGGCGCCGATCGACCTGACGGTGAAGCGCGATGCCGAGGCCTGGGCTGCGCGTCTCGGCGGCCGCGCGATCGGCGGCGAGGCCGGGAACGGCCCGGCAACGGTGCGGCTCGATGGCAGCGAGGGCGCGATCTCGGCGCTCGACGGCTTTGCCGAAGGCGACTGGTGGGTCCAGGACGTCGCGGCGACGCTGCCGGTCCGGCTTCTCGGGGAGGTGAGTGGCCTTGCCGTCGCCGATCTCTGCGCCGCTCCCGGCGGCAAGACGGCGCAGCTCTGCGCGCTGGGCGCCAGGGTCACGGCGCTCGACCAGTCCAAGACGCGGATGAAGCGGCTCGAGGACAATCTCGGCCGGCTCGGCTTTTCCGCCGAGACGGTGGTCGGCGACGTGCTGGAGTTCTCGCAGGAGACCCGCTTCGACGCAGTGCTCCTCGACGCGCCCTGCTCCTCGACCGGCACCATCCGCCGTCATCCGGACGTCGCCTACACCAAGGACGACGCCGAGATCGACAAGCTCGCGGCCCTGCAGCTGAGGCTTCTCGACAAGGCCGCCGACCTCGTCGCGCCCGGCGGCCGGCTGGTCTTCGCCAACTGCTCGCTGGACATGCGGGAGGGCGAGGCGGTCGCGAAAGCCTTCCTTGCGGCACGGCCAGGCTATCGCCTCGAAGCGATCGAGCCCGGCGAAATGGCGGGATTCGAATTCGCCGTCTCGGCCGAGGGAGGCCTGCGCACCACGCCCGACATGCTGGGCGGCGCGGCGGGCGGCGGCATGGACGGATTCTTTGCCGCAAGGTTCAGACACGAAAAACCTTGATTTCCAGACTAATACGGCGCTCCATTCCGTTACGTGATCCCTGCGGTCGGTAAGGCTTTGTTTACCCTAATGGCGGAAACTTGGCTCTCGACGGCCTGCGAAGACGCCCGAAACGGCGCCTTTTGAGGCTTCAAAGGCGACGCGTGAGCCCTCGCGAAGGGCCGGCCATGGGGTGATCGGAGTGTCGACGGCGTTGGCGGAAAACCCGCAAATTGCGGTTCTGACGATGCAGGAGGCCTGGCGGCGCCTGCGTCGGCGGCTGCGTACCGGTCCGCTGCACAGCCTGCGCTTTGTCGGCTCGGCGCCAGAGCGCCTCGCCGTCATCCCGCCGACGCTGCACCAGGGCGATCCCTTCGTCGCCGAGGCGATCTATGCCGGCAGCTTCCATCTCGCCGGGCGGCTCGTCGAGGCGGGCAGGGGCTCGATCTTCCAGGCACCTTCGCCCTCGGACGAGTTTTCCGCCGAACTCCACAGCTTCTTCTGGCTGCGCCACCATGCGGCGGCCGGCGACGCCCTGGCGATCAGGAACGCCCGGGCCCTCGTCTCCGACTGGCTGCGCCATTGTTCCGGCCGGCTCGGCGGGCCGGCCTTCGAACCGGAGGTGGCGGCAAGGCGCCTGATCGCCTGGCTGAACCATGGCGACCTTCTGCTCGGCACGGCCGACTACGAATTCTACCGGAGGTTCCTGCGCAGCCTCAGCGCCCAGACCCGCTATCTGCGGTCCATCGCCCAGGAGGCGCCGGCCGGCATGCCGCGGCTGATGGTGCGCATGGCGATCGCGCTGGCCGGCGTCTGCCTGCCGATGCCGTCGGGCCGGGCGAAGGCGAGCGTCCAGCATCTCGCCGACGAGCTCGACCGGCAGATCCTGCCCGACGGCGGCCATGCCAGCCGCAACCCGGCGGCCCTCGCCGCGATCCTCGCAGAGTTGCTGCCGATCCGCGAAACCCTCGTCAACCAAGGCCAGCCGGTTCCCAAGGGCATCTATTCGGCGATCGACCGCATGCTGCCGGCGCTGCGCTTCTTCCGCCATGCCGACGGCACGCTGGCGCTGTTCAACGGAACCGGGGCCTGCGAGATGCAGCTTCTCGCGGCGCTGATGCGCTTCGACGAGACGCTCGGCGAGCCGCTCTCCAACGCCCGCCATTCCGGCTACCACCGGCTGGCCGCCGACGGCACGGTGGTGATCGCCGACACCGGCTGCCCGCCGCAGGTGGCGCTGTCGCGCAGCGCCCATGCCGGGACGCTGGCCTTCGAACTGTCGTCGCAGGCGGCGCGCATCGTCGTCAATTGCGGCTCGCCGCAGCCCGGGCAGCCCGAATTGCGGCGTCTCTCCCGCTCGACGGCGGCCCACTCCACCGTGACGGTGGAGGATCGCTCCTCCTCGCGCTTTGCCGGACAGCCGCAGCTCGACCGGTTTCTGGGCTCGCCCCTCGTTCCCGGGCCGACGGAGGTTCGCGTCGAGGAGATCGCCGCCGAAGGCAGCGAGCGCACCATCGGCTTCGACGCGGCCCATGACGGCTACGAGCGCGAATTCGGCTTCCTGCACCAGCGTCGCCTGCAGCTTTCGACCGACGGCGCGATGCTGTCGGGCAGGGACCATCTGCTGGCGACCCGCAAGCCGCGGGGGCGCGAAGACACCAAGCGGGCGGCGATCCGGTTTCACCTCCATCCGCAGGTCAGCGTCGAGACGATCGGCGACACCGCCCGCCTGTCGCTGCGCGGCCAGCTCTGGCGCTTTTCCGCCGACCGGCCCTTCACGGTAGAGGATTCGATCTTCTTTGCCGACAATTCCGGCTCGCGCCGGACCCTGCAGCTGGTCGTCGAGGTCGATCCGGGGCTGACGCCCGAAGTCGCCTGGGCCTTCGAGCGGATGTCCTGACGAGACGGGTGGCAACGAGGTGCGGCGCGGCGGGAGGAACCCGCCGTCTCGCGCGCCGCGGCCTTTACCTTGCCGCCGGCCCCGCCAGATCTCGGCGCATGACCCCCTTGCGCCCGCGCTACCCCACCGTCCTCGTTCTTGCCGGCCTCCTCTCCGCTTCGCTTCTCGGCGGCTGCGGCGGCATGAACCGGGCGGTGACGACGGTGCCGAAGACCTTCGACGATCTGGGGGCGAAGACCGCGCCCTTCCGGGCCGGGCGCTCGTCCGAAGACGAGGCCGGACCCGACCGCTGAGCCACCCGCTGCCGCTCTTGCGGCATCGCGTCCCCGGAAAGCATGTCTTCAGAAGCCCGCGCGCCGCGATTGACTCCGCAGGCGGCGAGGCTCATGGACGCGCCGCGTCCGTCCCGTGCGCCGCTTGGGCCCGGCCGGGCGACATTGCGTGAACTTAATGATGCCGGCGGCATTATGGGCTGACGAACGATGCCTCGCTGTCCCATATCTGGTCGGACCAACCATGGAACGATGCCCGCGGCGTGACGATGCCGGCGCAGTCCAACCCGGCCGGCCGGCGCCGCCCTGAGGGCGCCCGCCGGCCGGTCCTCGTGAACAATCCCAAGCTTTTCCCGACGGGCCGTCACCGGTGCGCAGCCACCGCCGCGACGCCTGCGTAACGGAGTGACGGCTTTTCGCCGTTCGATCATGATCGATACCCCCATCGATGCTTCCCGGCCCGGCACCCCGGCCACGGCCGGCCATGGCGCCACGGCCGGCACCGCCCTGACCATCGGCGCCCTCGGCGTCGTCTTCGGCGACATCGGCACCAGCCCGCTCTACGCCTTCAAGGTGGCGCTGACGGCGAGCGGCAGCGCCGACGCGCCCGCCGTCCTCGGCGTCCTGTCGCTGATCCTGTGGGCGCTGATCCTCGTCGTGACGGCGAAATACCTGTTCTGGATCCTGCGCGTCGACAATGCCGGGGAGGGCGGCATCCTGGCCCTCGCCGCGCTGCTCCGGCTCGATCGCCGGCATGGGATGACGCCGCGGGCGCTGTTTCTTCTCGCCGTCGCGCTTGCCGGCGGCGCCCTGCTCTTCGGCGATGCGGTGCTGACGCCGGCGATCTCGGTGCTGTCCGCCGTCGAGGGGCTGGGCGAGATCACCTCCAGCCTCGATCACCTGATCGTGCCTGTCGCGCTCGCCATCGTCATCGGCCTGTTCGCCGCGCAGTTCCTCGGTGCCGGCCGCATCGGCCGGGCCTTCGGGCCGATCATGCTGGTCTGGTTCGCCATGCTGGCGGTTTCGGGGGTGATCCAGATCGTCCGGGTTCCGGCGGTGCTGGAGGCCGTCTCGCCGCATTATGCCATCGTCTATCTCGCCGCCCACCCGGCCGTCGCGGCGGCGGTCTGCGGCGCGGTCTTCCTCGCGGTGACCGGCGGCGAGGCGCTCTATGCCGATCTCGGCCAGTTCGGCCGGCGGGCGATCACCAATGCCTGGATGTTCATCGCCTTTCCGGCGCTGGCTCTGAACTATTTCGGCCAGGGCGCGCTGGTATTGTCCGGCCAGGTGACGGACAGCACCTTCTACGGCCTGTTCGGCGGGCTCATGCTGCCCGTCGCGGTGATCCTCGCAACACTCGCCTCGATCATCGCCTCGCAGGCGGTGATCACCGGCATCGCCAGCCTCGCGAGCCAGTCGATGCGCCTCGACTTCCTGCCCTCGATGCGGATCCGCTACTTCTCGCCGACCAACCCCCACGACCTCCTCGCCCCGGCGGTGAACACGCTGGTCGGGTTCTGCACGGCGATCGTGATCCTGACCTTCCGCTCGTCGGACGCCTTGTCCAGCGCCTACGGCATCGCCGTCGCCGGCGCGATGCTGAGCACCACGGCGCTCTATCTGGCCTACCGGCTCAAGGAGCCGGGGCGCGGCGGCTGGCGGGCGGTCTCGGTGGGCATCACGGTGATCTTCCTCGGCCTCGACCTCGCCTTCGTCGGCGCCAATCTCGGCAAGCTGGAGGCCGGCGGCCTCCTGCCGATCGGGCTGTCCTCGGCGGTGATCTTCCTTGCCGTCTCCTGGCGGATCGGCCAGATGCGCATGGCCCGCATCCAGGAGGGCGAGGAGCAGGGGATGCGCGAATATCTGAAGGCCTGCGGCGGCCGCCCGCCGACGACCGGCCGCTCGGCGGTCTTCCTGGTGCGGCGCGGGGCGAACATCCCGCACACGCTGGTGGAGATGACCGATCTCGCCGAGACGCGGTTTTCCCGCACGATCCTCGTCTCGGTGCGCACGCGGGCGATCCCGCGCGTTCCCCAGGACGAGCGGATCCAGCGGACCGACATTAGGCCGGATATCGCCCGCATCGTCGTCAATGTCGGCTATCTGCAGCGCATCAACCTGCCCTCGCTCATCGCCGGGGAACTGCTGAGCCTCGGCGCGGATCCGGAGAACACCGTCTATATCGTCGGGCTCGAACGGCCGGTGTCGCCGCCGATCTTCTCGCGGACCCTCGGGCTCTTCCTGTTCGCCTATGCCACCATGGCACGGCTGGCGCTGCGGCCGGCGGACCGCTTCAACCTGCCGCCGACGCGCACCCTCGAACTCGGCATGCCGCGCTACCTGTGAACCGCTCCAATCGCCGGAAGAGGGCGGTTGTCGCGGCGGGGCAAGCCGACTATCAGGGCGCCAAGACCTTGCGGCGCAGCCAGATGCCGCGTGACAAGCGCCCGGTCGTTGCGCCGCCTCCGGCCGACGGGCGAAAGCCGAGGAAGCCGAGAGATGTCCGTCAAAGCCAACGCCACGCCGCTGCCCGACCGGGTGAAGATCCGCCGTGCCCTGATCTCGGTCTCCGACAAGTCCGGCCTCGAGGACTTCGCCAGGGGTCTTTCCGACTTCGGGATCGAGCTGGTCTCGACCGGCGGAACGCGCCAGGCGCTCACCGAGGCGGGCCTTGCCGTCCGCGACGTTTCCGAACTGACCGGCTTTCCCGAGATCATGGACGGCCGCGTGAAGACGCTGCATCCGGGCGTCCATGGCGGCCTTCTCGGCATTCGCGACGATGCGGCCCATGCCCGCGCCATGGAGGAGCACGGCATCGCCGGCATCGACCTCCTCGTCGTCAACCTCTACCCCTTCGAGGCGACGCGGGCCTCCGGCGCTTCACGTGAAACCATCGTCGAGAACATCGACATCGGCGGGCCGGCGATGATCCGTGCCGGCGCCAAGAACCACGGCTATGTCGCCGTCGTCGTCGATCCGGCCGACTATGGCGACGTGCTCGCCGCCCTCAAGGACACCGGCGGCGAGACGGGGATCGCCCTGCGCCGCGACCTCGCCGGCCGTGCCTATGCCCGCACCGCCGCCTATGACGCGGCGGTCTCGGCCTGGTTCGCCGAGAGCCTCGGCGAGACGACGCCGAAGCGGGTCGCCATCGCCGGCGAACTCGCCGAGCCGCTGCGCTACGGCGAGAACCCGCACCAGTGGGCGGGTTTCTACCGCACCGGCGAGGCCCGGCCGGGCGTTGCCACGGCCCGGCAGGTGCAGGGCAAGGCGCTCTCCTACAACAATATCAACGACACTGACGCCGCCTTCGAGCTGGTCGGCGAGTTCGACCCCGCCCGGACCGCGGCGGTGGCGATCATCAAGCACGCCAATCCCTGCGGCGTTGCCGAAGGGGCCGACCTCGTCTCGGCCTACCGCGCGGCCCTCGCCTGCGACCCGGTCTCGGCTTTCGGCGGCATCGTCGCGCTCAACCGCCGGCTCGATGCGGCAAGCGCCGAAGCGATCGTCCAGGTGTTTACCGAGGTGATCATCGCGCCGGAGGCCGACGACGAGGCGATCGCCATCGTCGCCGCCAAGAAGAACCTCCGCCTGCTCCTCACCGGCGGCCTGCCGGACCCCCGCGCGCCGGGGCGCTTCGTGAAGTCCGTCGCCGGTGGCCTGCTCGTCCAGTCCCGCGACAACGGCGTCGTCGACGATCTCGACCTGAAGGTCGTGACGACGCGCGCGCCGAGCGAGGCGGAGCTCTCGGATCTGCGCTTTGCCTTCCGCGTCGCCAAGCACGTGAAGTCCAACACCATCGTCTATGCCAAGGGCGGGGCGACGGTGGGCATCGGCGCGGGGCAGATGAGCCGGGTCGATTCGGCCCGGATCGCGGCGCGCAAGGCCGAGGACGCGGCGCGGGCGATCGGCGCCGACAAGCCCGCGACGATCGGCTCGGTGGTCGCATCCGACGCCTTCTTCCCGTTTGCCGACGGGCTCCTGTCGGCGGTGGAGGCAGGCGCCACGGCTGTGATCCAGCCCGGCGGCTCGATGCGCGACGACGAAGTCATCGCCGCGGCAAACGAGCATGGCATCGCCATGGTGCTGACGGGGATGCGGCACTTCCGGCATTGAGGAGGCGGAGCGTCGGGCGAGATCACGGATCGAAGGGCTTGAGAGCGGGAAGCTCGCGTGTCTCCTGACCGCCTTGCCGCGCCAGGCGAGAGATCCTCGTTCCATCCAGAGCCATGACGATGTGCGCGCCGGGCTGGGCATAGGCGAGCTTATCGACGATGTCGGGGACACGCTCCAGCATAGTCCGGCGCTTGTTGTGCGGGAGCGCGATTACGGCGATGCTCCTGCCGGCAAGGCTCTGCTGGCTGGCCATGTTCTTGTCGTTGGTGAGAAGAACGTCGTATCCGGCTCGTTCGACGGCAGACAGCAGGTCTCCGTTCGTCAGCCCGGCCCACGTCTTGTCGAACCGGTAGGTGTCGATGCCATCGCGGCGCAGGGCCGGGACGAGATGGCGTGGAACGCCCTCGTCGAGAACCACCTTCATGCGGCGACGGGTTTGGCGATCACGCCGGGGGAAAGCTCCAGGACACGGACGACGTCTTCCCGGTCGAGTGTCTGATATTCGTCGAGGATCTCGGCGAGGGACAAACCGTCAGCCAGATTCTCGAACAGCACTTCGACGGGAACCCGAGTTTCGCGGAACACCGCGCGACCACCCATGATGTCGGGGTTGCGCACGATGAGTTCGTCAAGGGTGGGGGCTTCGGCAGTCATCGTCGACTTCTCCGTGGCAACGAACCGTCCGGCAGGATCGCGCTGCGGCGTCCACGTCGCAAGATATCGGGCCGGAAAAGCCGGCGAGCAAGGCCTGTCTGGCGCGCGCCGCCTGCGACCATGGCTGCGGGTGAGACCAAGTCAGACCGTCGGCCCCGGTCTTTGACCGGCGCCAAGGGGTCTACGCTCAATCTCCGCGCGGGCTTCATACCACAGCCCGGGGTCATTCTCCCGGCCTTGTGGGTATCAGACCCCACCCCTGCCGTTCAGGCCAGCGCCCGTTCCGGCGCCAGGAACGCTCGCAGGCCGCTCTCGAGGGATTTCCGGTCGAAGGGCTTGTGGAGATAGCCCTCGACGCCGGCCCGTTTCAGCCGGGTCATCAGGCCGAGATTGGCCTCGACGATCATCGCGACGACGTGCATCGAACTGCCCGCCCGCTCGCGCAGCCGCTTGATCTCGTCGACGACGGTCTTGTCCTGGGGGCTCGCGGCGACGATCAGGATGTCCGGCGCGCCGTGGCTGTCGATCCAGCCGAACGCCTCGGCCGGCGTCTCCAGCGTGTCGACGTCGAGCCCGTCGCGGCTGAGGAGCCGGAAGGCGATCTTCCGGATGACCGGAGCCTCGTCGATGATCAGGCAGGTCTTCAAGGCTTCATCCTCCGACGCGGGCGGTCCCGATGCGAAACAGGCGAGAGGCGGCGCAGCGACGGCTGGCATCGCCCTGCGAGCGGGAGCCCTTCGACGTCCGCGCGACGCGATTCCGCTTCCGCGATGCCGGATCGGGGCCGCGAAGACGCGAGCGCACCTCTCGAGTGACGCCAAGGTAACGTTACGGCTTTGCCAGAGCGTTCAGGAAGATGGCTAACGCAGGGTAAATCGGTGCGAGCATGCCGGGGAGCCGGCAATTGCGGGCGGCAGGCGACCTTGCGCAGGCGCCCCGCCGCTCGCCGCCTGCGGGCCGCGGCGCCTGCCGGTCGCGCCAGTCGCCGACGGTTGTTCGCGAAGATCAGGCGGCGGCTTCGGCCGGCTTCGGGGCGAGCCGGAACACCACCTGCTCATCGGTCTTCTCATAGGTGACGGCAAGGCCCGATTCCTCGGCGAGGAAGAGCGTGTAGTAGGGCTGGATCGCCTGGGCATCCAGCGCCTCATCGGCGTTCACCCCGTCGAGCATCTGGACGAGGCGCTGCTGCAGGCGGATGCGCTGGCCGGTGGCGCTGATCGTCGCGCCGAAAGGCTCGATGCTGTCGATCATCACCTTGACCTCGCCGCCGCGGCTGATCGAGGCGCTGGCCATGACGACGAGATTGAGGACGATCTTGGCGCAGTTCTTCGGCACGTAGCCGGGCTCGCCTTCCCAGACGAGATTCGGCTTCTCGTGCGCCATGTAGCCGGTCGCGACCGTCCTGGCGTCGTTGAGATCGATCGTCGCGGTCTGCGATCCGGCGGCGCCGAAGGCGATGCGGGCGAATTGCAGCTTGGCGACGGCCGCCTTCAGCGAGGAGCGCACCAGCTCCATGGATTCCTTGTCGCCGGGCATGTCGTCGAGGAGCTCGAGCCCACTCTGGATGCCGAAGACGGGGGAGATGATGTCGTGGCAAAGGCGGCTCGACAGAAGCGCCGCAAGATCCGCCGCGGAGATGGAGGGCAGGCTGGTCATGGGCACACCTTGGCTCGGGTCAGCTCGTCTGGAAGGGCGAATCATCGCCGGTTGCATCGTCGGACCATGATTCCGCGGCGCCGGGAGGTCAACCGAGGCGCCGGCAGGCGATGGGTCCGCGATGGGCTCGAAGGCCCTTCGGAAGCACCGGTCGCCATCACCGGAGAGCCGGCGGGAACAGGAAAGTTCGGGTTCTTTGCGATCCATTAGTCATTCGGAAACCACGATCGGATCAAATTGCGCGGGAATGGGACGAACACGTCCCTCCCGGGGCCGACACGGCCTCTTACGCGAAAGGAATGGATCATGCGCTCGATCATCGGGACGTTCCGCACTCTTCTCGCCGCCGCTTGCCTCAGCCTTGCGGCGATCGGCATCCTCGCCAGCCCCGCCGCTGCCCAAGCCGTCGGGCGCAACGGCTACACCATGGACGAGGTGATCAATACCGGCCAGCAGTTCTTCGGCTCGACGTCGGGCGGGCTTGCCCAGCTGATCGAGCGGGCCTTCCAGAGCTACGGCCTGCCGAACGGCTACATCCTCGGCCAGGAAGCCTCCGGCGCCTTCTTCGGCGGCCTGCGCTTCGGCGAGGGCACGCTGTTCACCAAGAATGCCGGGCAGCGCAAGATCTTCTGGCAGGGCCCTTCGCTCGGCTTCGACGTCGGCGGCGACGGCGCCCGCACCATGATGCTGGTCTACAACCTGCCGTCGGTCGAGTCCGTCTTCGGCCGCTTCGGCGGCGTCTCGGGCAGCGCCTATCTCGTCGGCGGCGTCGGCATGACGGTGCTGGCGCGCGACAACGTCCTGCTGGTCCCGGTGAAGACCGGCGTCGGCGCCCGGCTCGGCCTCAATCTCGGCTATCTGAAGCTGACGCCGATGCCGACCTGGAACCCCTTCTGATCCCATCTCTCGCCGCGCATCGCGGCGGGTCGCAACCGGGATTTGCCTACTACTCGGCGCCGGAACCGCAAGCGCGGTCCGGCGCTTCTGCATGGGCCGGGTCCGGCGAGGCCCGTCCGCCGGCATGGGGCGAGGCCGCGATGTGCTCCGTGACGAATTCACCATAGGGCGTTGCTTTTATGTCCCTTCGCGCCGCCGAGACGCGCATCGGACGCGCAAATGTTCTATATGTCCTCGCGAAGGACGTGAATTTCCGGAACTTCGATGATCGCCACCGCCCTCACATTCGTGTCCGGCTTCCTGACTGCGACACTGATCGCCCTCGTGATCGCGCCGCTGTTCTGGTCGCGGTCCCGGCGTCTCGCTCTCAGGGAGTACCGGGCCGCCATTCCGGCCACGGCGCGGGAGATCCGCGCCAGCCTCGATCACGTCCGGGCCGAGGCGGCCCAGGCTGCCCGGCGCCGCGAGATCAAGGCCGAGGCGGAGATGGAGAAGGCCGCCCTGGCGCGGGCCGAGGCCGGCCGCGTCGCCGGCGAGAATGCCGAGCTGCGCGCCCGCAACACCGTCCTCGTCGAAAGCCTCGCCCATACGACGGCGGAGCTCGAGGAGGCGAGCGAGCAGATGGCGATCCGTGACGCCGAGATCGAGGAGCTCGACGCCGAGCTGCGCGCCGTGCGCCACGATCTCGACATCCGCTCGGACGAACTCGAGGCGCTGGCCGCGCGGTTCACCGATCTCGGCGCCATCGCCGACGAGCGCAAGACGATGATCGTCGATCTCGAGACGCGGCTGGAGGATCTCTCCGATGCGCTGCGCGAGGCCGAGCGCAGCCGCCGGGAGGCGAGCCATGCGGTCGAGCGGCTGCGCGGCGAGGTCGCGTCCCTCGAGGCGCATCTCGGCAAGGAGAAGAACGCCGTGAAGCGGCTCGACGAGAAGGCGGCGCGGCTGGCGGCGCAGCTGTCGGAGCGCGACGAGCAGGTCGCCCGGCTGCTCGGCGAGACGGCGGCGAGCGCCGCGGCCCTCGGCGTCTCCCAGCATCATGGCGCGTCCGGCGATGCCGGCTCCGGTGGCGCGTCGGAGGACGATCTTTCGGGCGAACGACGGCTGCGGCTGCGCCCGGCCGTGCGGCCCGCCTTCGGCCGGCGCAGCGAAGAGGCGGAGGCGGCGGAACTCGCCGCCCGCACGGCCACGACGCGGACTGCCGTCGCCAATGCAGCCGCCAGTGTCGCCGCAGAACCGGCGGCGAAGCCAGCCGCCGCCGCCGTTCCGGCCAGGCAGCCGGCCGCTGCCAGCGCAGCGCACGCCGCGCCGCGGGCGCCTGCCTCAACGGCAGGCGTTCCCGGTGCCGCCGATGGAGCCGCCGCCGCGACGCCGTCCGGCGAGGGCGCTGCGGCAGCGCCGACGGCCTCGCTCGCCGCAAGCCTCGGCCTTGCCGCCAAGCCCGATTTTCCCGACGATCTCGACGACGAAGGCGTGCGGCAGAAGGTCGGCGAACTCGCCGCCCGGGTCATCGCGCTCACCGCCGAGAAGGAGGGGCCGCGCTCCCCCCTCGACGCCATCCTGTCGTCCGAGACCTCGCCGGCCGAGGCCGGAGCGCGGGACGGCTCGCAGCCCTCGCTCGCCGACCGGGTCCGCAGGATCCGCGACGAGGCGCGCGATCACGCCGCCGAATAGAGCCGCGACAGCACGATTGCCGCGCTCGTCGCGACATTGAGACTGTCGATCCCCGGCGCCATCGCGATCCGCACCGTCTCGCAGCGTTCCATGAGCGCCTCCGGCAGGCCGCGGCCCTCGCTGCCGAGAAGCAGCGCGATGCCCGGCCGGGGCACGAATCCGGACAGATCGCTCGTGCCGCGCGGCGACAGCGCGACGGGGTGGTGGCCGGAGACCTCCAGCGCCGGGACGATCGCCTCGATCGCCGCCCCGTGATGCCAGGGCAGCGTCAGGGTGGTCCCGACCGAGACGCGAATCGCCTTGCGGTAGAGCGGGTGGCAGGAGGTGGCGTCGAGGACGACGCCGGATGCGCCGAAGGCAGCGGCATTGCGGAAGATCGCGCCGACATTGTCGTGATTGGCGAGGCCGACGGCGACGACCAGCGGGCCGCCATGCCGGCGCGCCGCGAGGAGAAGGTCGGCGAGCCCGCCGGTCTCTTCTCGCTCGGCCTCTTCGCCGGAAGCCTCGCGTTCGACGCCGTGGGCGAGGACGCCGCGATGGATGGCGAAACCTGCTACCTCGTCCATCACCGCGCGGTCGGTGACATAGACCGGCACGTCGGCGGGAACGCGGGCGAGCCGTTCGGCGATCCCTTCCAGGCGGCTGTTCAGGACGAACAGGCTGGTCGGCCGGAAGCGGGCCGATTTCAAGAGGTGGTCGAGAACGACGGTGCCCTCGGCGATGAAGCCGCCGCCGCCGATGCGGTCGCGCTCGCGGATGTCGCCATAGTCGGCGACGCGCGGATCGTCGGCATCGGTGATCTGGATGAGCCGGGCGGCGATGTCTGGGTGAAGAGCCATGGCCGATGTTATCGGAACGGCGATGCGGAATTAAGGCCTTCGGTCGCCGGCACGCGCGTCCCGCCCCGGTCGCGCCGGCATCTCCCTCTTGCGGCGATCCGGCCGGCAGGGCAGAGGGGGCTATCCTTGCGGAGCGCCGCAGCCCGGTTGCCGGAGTTTTCTGACCGGGCGGGCGCATCCGCTCCTCCTCGCGGTGCCGGGCCGGCGCCGGACGCGTCATCGAACAGCGAGACCCCAGCCATGATCCTGTTTCCCGCGATCGATCTGAAGGACGGCGCCTGCGTGCGTCTGAAGCTCGGCCTGATGGAGGAGGCGACGGTCTACAACGCCGACCCTGCGGGCCAGGCGAAGGCCTTCCGGGACGTCGGCTTCAGCCATCTCCATGTCGTCGACCTCAACGGCGCCTTCGCCGGCCGGGCGGTCAACGACGATGCGGTCGACGCCATCCTCGCCGCCGTCGGCAAGGAGATGAAGGTGCAGCTCGGCGGCGGCATCCGGACGATGGAGGACATCGAGCGCTGGCTGGCCAAGGGGCTTTCGCGGGTCATCCTCGGCACCGTGGCGGTGCGTGATCCCGATCTCGTGAAGGCGGCAGCCGGGCGCTTTCCCGGCCAGATCGCCGTCGGCATCGACGCCAAGGGCGGCAAGGTGGCCGTCGAGGGCTGGGCCGAGACGTCGGAGCTGACCGCCGTCGACCTCGCCAGGCGCTTCGAGGACGCCGGCGTCGCGGCGATCATCTACACCGACATCGACCGGGACGGGGTTCTGGCCGGCATCAACTGGGACGCGACCATCGACCTCGCCGAGGCGGTGTCGATCCCGGTGATCGCCTCCGGCGGCCTCGCCTCGATCGCCGACGTCGTCCGCATGACGATGCCGGATGCGGCGAGGCTCGAGGGGGCGATTTCGGGGCGGGCGCTCTATGACGGCCGGCTCGATGCGGCCGAGGCGCTGAAGGTGCTTGCCGGCGAGGCGTAGCTTTTGCGGACGGGCGGCCGAGGCGGGGCCGCTTCGGAGAGGCCATGAGCCGGCGCGCCGGGGGACGACGCGCCGACGATGCCTCGATTGGGGCACGACGCCTCTGGCATGGGCGAGGATGAATCGCTAGATTGGAATTATTCTAAATCATAGGCGCGATGGCCCTGCCGGCGCGTCTGCCATTGCGAGGTCGTCATGCTCTCCTTCGCCCCCGGCCGCCGCCGCTTCTCCGACCTGTCCGAACGCGAGATCCTGGCGCTCGCCATCTCCGCCGAAGAGGACGACGGGCGGATCTATGCCAGCTATGCCGAGCGGCTGGAGGCCGATTATCCGGCGAGCGCCGGCATCTTCCGCGAGATGGCCAAGGAGGAGGACGGCCATCGACGGGCGCTGATCGCCGAGCACGAGCGGCGCTTCGGGCCGACCATCCCGCTGATCCGGCGCGAGCATGTCGCCGACTACGTCTCCCGCCAGCCTGTCTGGCTGGTCGAAAATCTCGGGCTGGAGCGTATCCGGGCGCAGGCCGAGCGGATGGAGAAGGACGCCGCGCGCTTCTACGAGGTGGCGGCGCAGCGCAGCACCGACGCCGGCACGCGTCGCCTGCTCGGCGATCTCGCGGCCGCCGAGCGGGAGCACGAGCACAGGGCCGAGGAACTGGCCGAGCAGAATCTCGGCGGCGAGAGCCGGGAGACGGAGGACAGGACCGCCCGGCGTCAGATGATTCTCACCTTCGTCCAGCCGGGTCTTGCCGGCCTGATGGACGGCTCGGTTTCGACGCTGGCGCCGATCTTCGCCACCGCCTTCGCCACCCGGGACCCGCATACGACGCTGCTCGTCGGCCTTGCCGCCGCCGTCGGCGCCGGCATTTCCATGGGCTTCACCGAGGCGGCCCATGACGACGGCAAGCTTTCGGGACGCGGCTCGCCGATCAAGCGGGGCCTGGCCTCCGGCATCATGACGACCGTCGGCGGCCTCGGCCACGCGCTGCCCTACCTCATTCCGGATTTCTGGACCGCGACGGCCCTCGCCTTCGTCATCGTCTTCCTGGAGCTCTGGGCGATCGTCTGGATCCAGCACCGCTTCATGGAGACGCCGGTCTGGCGCGCCGCGATGCAGGTGGTCGTCGGCGGGGCGCTGGTGCTCGCAGCCGGCGCGGCGATCGGGGCCGGGTGACGAGACCGGGGCGGCGGCCGGGCAGGATCTCGTCGTCCGACTGAAGCTCTCAACGGAAGACGCCGCGCCTCCGGGTGGAAGCGCGGCGTTTCAGAGATTGTTGGGCCCAGCCGGCCTTGCGGCCGGCGGAATATCAGGCGGCGACTTCTTCCGGCTCGCGCAGCACGTAGCCGCGGCCCCAGACCGTCTCGATGTAGTTCTTGCCGTCGGCCGCCGTCGCCAGCTTCTTGCGCAGCTTGCAGATGAAGACGTCGATGATCTTCAGCTCCGGCTCGTCCATGCCGCCATAGAGATGGTTGAGGAACATCTCCTTGGTGAGCGTGGTGCCCTTGCGCAGCGAGAGGAGCTCCAGCATGGCGTATTCCTTGCCGGTCAGATGGACCCGCTGGCCGTTCACCTCGACGGTCTTGGCGTCGAGATTGACAGTCAGGTCGCCGGTGTGGATCACCGACTGGGCATGGCCCTTGGAACGCCGGACGATGGCGTGGATGCGGGCGACCAGCTCGTCCTTGTGGAACGGCTTGGTCATGTAGTCGTCGGCGCCGAAGCCGAGCCCGCGGACCTTGTCCTCGATGCCGGCCATGCCGGAGAGGATCAGGATCGGCGTCTTGACCTTGGACAGCCGCAAGGTGCGCAGCACCTCGTAGCCGGACATGTCGGGAAGGTTGAGATCGAGGAGGATCAGGTCGTAGTCGTAGAGCTTGCCGAGATCGACGCCCTCCTCGCCGAGGTCGGTCGTGTAGACGTTGAAGCTCTCCGACTTCAGCATCAACTCGATGCTCTGTGCGACCGCGCTGTCGTCTTCGATCAAAAGAACGCGCATCAGAAAGTCCTCTCAGCCAGCCGAGCCGAACCCGGGAAATTCGGCATAGCGATTATTGTCATCGTTTGGCCCAAACTGGCACTGAATGGTTAACAAATCCTCCTGGTCCTTCATGGACCCAGGTCGCAGCGGCACCGCGGCCTGATTGGCGGGAGCCGGCAGAGCGCCTTGGCGGTCGTCTCCTGCCGGGCAGAAGACCTCGCCGTTTCGGTTTACCCTGCCTTAAACCCTCGATCCTATGATTAACCGTGCGCGTAAACAGACGGTTAAGGGCATAGGTCACGAGCCTTGCCCGAAGCAGTTCGCTGCGCTGAGTTTTAACGCGCTCCGCCTGGCGGAGCCGTGAGTTGAGGGTGTGTGCATGAAACGCGACAACATGGTGCGGCTAACGCGCTTCAAGGTTCTGGAGAAGCGTCGCCAGGTCGAGCAGCTCGACCTCATGCTGGAGGACTTCTCCCGGATGGCCGCGGAGCTGGACGCCCAGATCCTCAACGAAGAAAAAAAGTCGGGGATCACCGACATGAATCACTTCGCCTATTCGACCTTCGCCAAGGCGGCCCGTCTGCGGCGCGACAATCTGCAGAACTCGGCCAAGGACCTGAAGGTCCAGATCAATGCGGCGCGGCTGTCGCTGGAAGAGGCCGAGGCCGAACTCGAGAATGCCGAGAAGATGGAACAGCGTGACGGCCTGCGCGACGATCACGAGCCGCGGCGCACCGCCATCGGCTGAGGCGGGCATCGCCTCTGCCTCAGGACTGCATGGCCGGGGACGCGTTCGCCATGGGCGCGGCGCCCGGCAGGATGAGCGGGACGGTCGCTTCCCCGGGTGAGCGTTCACCGCCGGTGCGGCGGCGCCCTCGGGTTCTGCCGAAACGATTCGCGACGTCGAAGCCGGCGAGTGGCGGAACGGCGTCCGGCATCCGGCTCCATCGCCCGGGCGAGCCGGTCGCTATGCCGTGCGCTGCGACGCGTCGCCTGTCACGATATTGGGGACGACCTCGGGGGCAACCCCGGCGACGATCCCGGCGATCTCGCTGCGGCAGGAGCCGCAATTGGTGCCGGCCTTCAGCAGCTCTCCCACCGCCTCGACGCTGATTGCCCTGCCGGAGGCGATCGCCCCGGCGATCTCGTTGATCCCCACCGAAAAGCACGAGCAGACGATGGCGCCGGGATCCGGCCGGTCGGCCCCGCCGCGCCCGGCGAGCAGGCGGGTGCGCGCCGGCGATGGATGGGCTCCGGCAAGCTGCGCGGCGGCCCAGCCGCGCGAGACGGCGACCGGCGAACGGGAGAAATAGAGCGCGGCCACCAGCCGCTCCCCGGCAAAGGCGGCGAAGCGATGGGCGCCGCCTGCATCGTCGCGATAGGCCAGAATGGCGCCCGCGGAAACGCCGGAGAGCCGCTCGGCGAGGCGGGCGGGATCGTCCAGTGTGACAAGACCGGCCATCTCCAGCCGCCATCCCCGTTCCGCCCGGGCCAGCGCGAAATAGTCGAGCCCTGCCGTCGGCGGGCGCTCGGCCGTCACCGCGAAGCCGTACCAGGCGGCTTCGAACCGGCTGACGGTGACCGGCGTCGCCTTCAGTCCCGGTTGGCCGGAGACCGGATCCACCGCGGAGGAGACCAGCGCGTCGATCCGGCCGTCGGAGGACGTGTCGCCGGTCCAGTGCATCGGCACGAAGACCGAGCCGAGGCGCTGCCGGTCGCTGACCAGCAGCCGCACGACCACCGCACCGCGCGGCGAGACGATCCGCACGAGATCGGCGTCGCCGAGACCGAGACGCGCGGCATCGGCCGGATGCAGCTCGGCATAGGGCTCGGCGATATGGGCCGAGAGCCGCGCCGAAAGCCCGGTGCGGGTCATGGTGTGCCAGTGGTCCCGCCCCCGGCCGGTGTTGAGGGTGAGGTGGCCTGCGCTGCGCGCTGCGGCGTCGAGCGGCGTCGTGGTGAGGCTCTCGGCAGCGTCGTCTTCTGGCACGCGGCGCACGGCCGGCATCGGTACGAAGCGGGCGCGGCCGTCGGCGTGAAAGAAGCCGCCATCGGCGAAGAAGCGGGTATCGTCGGCCGACGGAAAGGCGGGGTGCGGGACGGAAACCGTGCCGCCTTCGACCTTTACGGCCGGCCGGGGCCATTGCACCGGGCCGAGCGCGTCGTAGCCGGCGGCGCCCAGCCCGGCGAGGCCGCCGATGTCGAAATCCCGGCGTCCATCATTCTCGAAGCCCGACAGCCGGGCGTGCTCGTCGAAGATCGCGGCCGGGCCCGGGTAGTCGAAGGCGGAGCCGGCGCCCATGCGCCTTGCGACCTCGCAGATCATCCACCAGTCCGGCCGCGCCTCGCCGGGCAAAGGCAGGAAGGCGCGCTGGCGCGAGATGCGGCGTTCGGAATTGGTGACGGTGCCGTCCTTCTCGCCCCAGGCGGCGGCCGGCAGGGCGACTTGTGCGTACTTCATCGTGTCGGTGCGGGCGACGACGTCGGAGACGACCACGAAGGGACAGGCAGCGAGCGCCCGCGCCACCCTGTCGGCATCGGGCATGGAGACCACCGGATTGGTGCCGATGATCCAGATCGCCTTGATCGTTCCCGAAGCCACCGCGTCGAACATCTCGACCGCCTTCAGGCCGGGCTTCTCGGCGAGCTTCGGTGCGTTCCAGAAACGGCGGACGATGTCGCGCTCGGTCTCGTTTTCGATCGCCATGTGGGCGGCCAGCATGTTGGCCATGCCGCCGACCTCGCGCCCGCCCATGGCATTGGGCTGGCCGGTGATCGAGAACGGGCCCATGCCGGGGCGGCCGATCCGGCCGGTGGCCAGATGCACGTTGATGATGGCGTTGACCTTGTCGGTGCCTGAGACCGACTGGTTGACGCCCTGGCTGTAGACGGTGACGGTCTTCCCCGCGGCGGCGAAAAGCTCGTAGAATCGGCGAATGTCGGCGGGGGCGAGACCGGTGGCGGCGGCCACAGTGGGAATGTCGAGCTGGGCGGCGGTATCGAGGGCGGCGTCGAGGCCCGACGTGTGGGCCGCGACATAGGCCCGGTCGATCGCGCCGACATCGGCGAGATGGTGAAGTAAGCCGGCAAATAAACTGGTATCGCCGTCGCTCGCGATGGGCAGATGCAGGTCGGCGATCTCGGCCGTCGCCGTGCGGCGCGGATCGATCAGCACGACCTTCATCGCCGGCCTTGCGGCCTTGGCCGCGGCGAGGCGCTGATGGATGACGGGATGGCACCAGGCGAGGTTCGAGCCGACGAGGACGACGAGGTCGGCAAGCTCCAGGTCCTCATAGGTGCCGGGCACCGTGTCCGAGCCGAAGGCGCGACGATGGCCGGCGACGGAGGATGCCATGCAGAGGCGGGAGTTCGTGTCGATATTGGCCGAGCCGACAAAGCCCTTCATCAGCTTGTTGGCGACGTAGTAGTCCTCGGTCAGGATCTGGCCGGAGACGTAGAAGGCGACGGAGTCCGGCCCGTGTTCGGCGATGGTGCGGGAAAAGCGGTCCGCCACGAGGTCGAGGGCGGTGTCCCAGTCGGTCCGCACGCCGTGATGCAGGGGATGAAGCAGCCGGCTTTCCAGCCCCAGCGTCTCGCCGAGCGCCGAACCCTTGGAGCACAGGCGGCCGAAATTCGCCGGATGCTCCGGATCCCCGGCAATGGCGACGCCGCCGTCGCCGCGCGGCGTCGCCAGGATGCCGCAACCGACGCCGCAATAGGCGCAGGTGGTGCGGACGGATTTGCGCGTCGGGGCGGCGTCCATGGATGTGTCCTTCGTCGGTTGTGGCGGCTGGCTTGCGGGGCGACGGCGGATCGATGGATCTTTGGACGGGCGCGCTCGGCATGTCCCGCTGCTCCGTCTGATCCGTGGGGCGCGGGGACTCCCCTCTGTCCTGCCGGACATCTCCCCACAAGGGGGGAGACTGGACCTCGTTTGACCTCGGCCCACACCGGACCTTTCCTCCGTCTGAGCCCGACGATCGGTCGCCACCCCGGCCGCCATGTTCAGACATCTCTGGACAGGGATCGCCAAACTCCCAGCCGATCTCCCCCGCGTGGGGGAGATGCCCGGCAGGGCAGAGGGGGGCGCTCCTGCGCTGTCGCCGGCAGAGCTGTCCTCCGACGAGCCGTCGTCTGGCGAGGAGCCCAAATCCTCGGAAAACCCCGTCGCCCGTCCAGCGACGCCGCAATCGACGGCCGGCTGCCTCACCCGATCTCGCCCGTCATTCGGCCGCTTCCCTCAATCCCGCCACCTCCTCGGCCAGCGAAAGCTCGATCACCTCGGTTATCGGATCGACCCGGACGGAAAACACCCGCACCCGGCCCTCGTCGGGCCCTCGCATCTCGCCGCTGGTCAGCGAGATCACGGCATTGTGGAGCGGACAGGTGACCGAGGCATCATGGACGATCCCCTGGGAGAGCGGCCCGCCCTTGTGGGGGCAGCGGTCCTCGGTGGCGAAGATGCGGTCCTCGGCGGTGCGGAAGACGGCGATCCGTCCGATGGGCGTCACGACGCAGCGGGCGCCGCGGCGGGGAATGTCGGTGACGAGGCCGATCCTGTGCCAGGAGCTGGTCATCATTCGGCGGCCTGCTGGAGGCCGATCGCGGCCATGGGCTCGAATTCGTGGCGGGCGACGCCGCCCGTGGCGCGGTCCGCCCAGGGGTCGCGCTGGGAAAACTGCTGGCTGAAGACGAAGCGGTCGTAATAGTGTCGGCGCTTGCCCGGATCATCGACGATCGCCGCCTGGATGGACTCCATGCCGACCCGTTTGAGCCATTTGTACATGCGCTCGAGATAGTGGCCCTGCTCGCGGTAGAGCTGGACGAGGGCGACGATGGTCTCCAGCGCCTCGTCCTCGGTCCTGACCTGGGTGAGGACTTCCGTCGGCTTGATGTCGAGGCCGGCGGCGCCGGCGAAATGGATCTCGAAGCCGGCATCGGTGCAGATGACGCCGACATCCTTGCAGGTCGCCTCGGCGCAGTTGCGCGGGCAGCCGGAGACCGCCATCTTGACCTTGGCGGGGGTCCAGGAGCCCCACATGAAGCGCTCGATCCGGATGCCGAGGCCGGTGGAATCCTGCGTCCCGAAGCGGCACCAGTCGGTGCCGACGCAGGTCTTCACCGTGCGCAGCGCCTTGCCATAGGCGGCGCCCGAGACCATGCCGGCGGCGTTGAGATCGGCCCAGACGGCGGGCAGGTCCTCCTTCTTCACGCCGAGCATGTCGATGCGCTGGCCGCCGGTGCATTTGACGGCGGGGATCTGGAACTTGTCGACCACGTCGGCGATGGCCCTGAGCTCATTGGCCGAGGTCATGCCGCCCCACATGCGCGGGACGACGGAATAGGTGCCGTCCTTCTGGATGTTGGCGTGGACGCGCTCGTTGATGAAGCGCGACTGCTTGTCGTCGACATATTCGCCCGGCCAGTCGGCGAGGAGATAATAGTTCAGCGCCGGCCGGCATTTGGCGCAGCCGCAGGAGGTCTTCCATTCGAGCTCCTGCATGACCTCGGGGATCGATTTCAGGGCTTTCGCGACGATCAGCCGGCGCACGTCGGCATGGCCGAGATCGGTGCAGGGGCACATCGGCTTGACGGCCTGGGGATTGAAGGCGTCGCCCAGCGTCAGTGCCATCAGCTGCTCGACGAGGCCGGTGCAGGTGCCGCAGGACGACGAGGCCTTGGTGTGGGCGCGGACCGCGTCGAGGGAGGCCAGGCCCCTGGCCGTGATCGCCCCGGTGATCTTTCCTTTGCACACGCCGTTGCAGCCGCAGATTTCCGCATCATCCGGCAAGGCTGCAACGGCCGCCATAGGGTCCAGGGGGGCGCCTCCCTGGTAGGACTGGCCGAAGATCAGCGTCTCGCGCATCTGCGACACGCTGGTCTTCTTCTTCATCAGGTCGAAGAACCAGGCGCCGTCCGCCGTCTCGCCGTAAAGGACCGCGCCGATGATCGCATCGTCCTTGATGACGAGGCGCTTGTAGACGCCGACCGAGGCGTCGCGCAGCACGATCTCCTCGCGGTCGTCGCCTTCCGCGAAGTCGCCGGCGGAAAACAGGTCGATGCCGGTGACCTTCAGCTTGGTCGAGGTGACCGAGCCGAGATAGGCGTTTTCGCAGGGGCCGCGGAGCTGCGCGGCCACCACCTCGGCCATTTCGTAGAGCGGCGCGACGAGGCCGTAGCACATGCCGCGATGCTCCACGCACTCTCCGAGGGCGAAGATGTCGGGGTCCGACGTGCGCATGTCGTCGCCGACCCTGATGCCGCGGCCGACGTCGAGGCCGGCCTGTTTCGCGAGATCGGTGGAGGGCCGGATGCCGACGGCCATGACGACGATCTGAGCGTCGATCACCGTGCCGTCGTCGAGCTTCACGTTCTCGACCTTGTCCTCGCCGAGGATGGCGTGGGTGTTGGCCCTGGTGACGACATCTATGCCGCGCGCCTTCAGGGAGCGTTCGAGGAGGAAGCCGGCGGCCGGATCGAGCTGGCGCTCCATCAGCGTCGGCATGAGATGGAGGACCGTGACGTCCATGCCGCGCAGCTTCAGGCCGGCGGCGGCTTCGAGACCGAGCAGCCCGCCGCCGATGACCACGGCGCGGCCGCCGTTCTTCGCCGCCTCCAGCATCTTCTCGACGTCGTCGAGGTCGCGATAGGCCAGGACGCCGGGCAGGGTGGAGCCCGGGATCGGCACGATGAAGGGGTTCGAACCGGTGGCGACGATCAGCTTGTCGTAAGGCGCCGTCGTGCCGTCGGCTGCCGTGACGGTCTTGCCCGCCCGGTCGATCGCCTCGACCCGCTTGCCCTTGTGGAGGGTGACGCCGTGGGCCGCGTACCAGGCGTCGTCATGGGTGACGATCTCCGCATAGGTCTTTTCGCCGGACAGCACCGGCGAGAGCATCAGCCGGTTGTAGTTGACGCGCGGCTCGGCGTTGAAGATCGTCACCTCGTACTGGCCGGGGGCCCGTTCGAAGAGGCGTTCGAGGGCACGGCCGGGGGCCATCCCGTTGCCGATGACGACGAGTTTCTCAGGCATGGAAGGCTCCATGGTTCAGGCGATTGTCGTCGGCCGCGTTGCCACTTAAGATGGCGCCAACCGAGCCGGGGCGGGGGCGATGGCGGGCGAAGTCTTCGACTGGGACGAGGCGAAGCGGCGGGCGAACCTCGCCAAGCACGGCGTCGATTTTTCGCTGGCGCGCGAATTTTACTGGGACATCGCCGTCATCGAGAGGGACGGCCGAAACGACTATGGCGAGGACCGGCTTTCCGTCACGGCGCCCTTGCTGGGCCGTCTCCACGTCATGATCTATGTGGTTCGGGACGGCATGATCCGGATCATCAGCCTTCGCCGGGCGAACAAGCGAGAAAGGCGACGTTATGAAGAAGCGATGGCAGACCGAGCCGATAAGTGACGAGGAAGACGCGGCGATCACCGCGGCGGCCCTGTCGGACCCCGACAACCCGCCGCTGACCGACGAGCAGATGGACCGCATGCGCCCGGCGCGGGACGTGATGCCGCGCGAGCTGTTCGAGAGGCTGACCGAAACCCGGGCCGTCTTCGTGCCGGAAAAGACCGTCGCGACCTTCAAGAAGGCGTTCGGCGCCGACTGGGAAGAGGCGATGCGCGATGTCCTGCGCGAGGCGGCCGAGCGGAAGGACGAGGCGGCGGAGTAGTCTCCGGTCCGGGGGCAGGTACGAACCATCAGGCCGCCTCCCTGGCCTTTGCGGATGGTGCTGGCTTGCCATCCTCGGCGGCAGATGTTCCCGCGGCGGGCCTCGCGCCCCCCTCGTATTCTTCGAGGAAATCGAGCAGTTCCTGGCGGGTGCGCCAGTAGTCGGGATGCTCCAAGAGCGCCTTGCGGCTGCGCGGGCGGGGCAGATCGACGCTCATGATCTTGCCGATCCTCGCCTTCGGACCGTTGGTCATCATCACCACCCGGTCGGCGAGGAGGATCGCCTCGTCGACGTCGTGGGTGACGCAGATCGCGGTTACCTGGGTGCGCTTCCAGACGTCCATCAGGACGTCCTGCAGCTCCCAGCGCGTCAGCGAATCCAGCATGCCGAAGGGCTCGTCGAGGAGGAGCAGCTTCGGCGACAAGGCGAAGGCGCGGGCGATGCCGACCCGCTGCTTCATGCCGTTGGAAAGGTCGGCCGCCTTGCGGTGCATGGCATCGGCGAGCCCCACCCGGTGGAGATAATGCTCGACCACGTCGCGGCGCTCGGCGGGGGCGGCGTTGGGATAGACCCGGTCGACGCCGAGCGCGACGTTTTCGCGGGCGGTCAGCCAGGGCATCAGCGACGGCGCCTGGAACACCACGGCGCGGTCCGGCCCGGCGCCCGAAACCTCGCGGCCGTCGAGGATGATGCCGCCGGAGGAGATGTCGGTCAGCCCCGCGGCCATCGACAGCACCGTCGACTTGCCGCAGCCCGAATGGCCGATCAGCGTGACGAACTCGCCCTGGCGCATCGTCAGGTCGAAGCCGTCGACGACGGTGAGCGGCCCCTTCGGTGTCGGATAGACCTTGCGCACCTCGAAGAACTCGGCGAAGCCGCGCTCGATCGGCGAGCGGGCGGCGTCGAGATAGGCCTTGGGCAGATCCGGCGAGGGGGTGCGCTTCTTCGAACCGAGGGTGATCGGCGTGACGTTGGGCAGGGCGACGGCGTCGCCGGCCTCGGCGCTGGCATGCCGGCCCTTTTCGACGAGATAGCCGGTGATCTCGCGGCGCAGGCGCTTGAAGGTCTCGTTGCCGTTCATCGATCCGCGCTCTCGCGGATGCGGCAGATCGACGGCGAATGAGGGTCCGAGCGAGGCGCGCGGGCCGGGATCGAGCGGGATGATCCGGTCGGCGAGGAGGATCGCCTCGTCTACGTCGTTGGTGATGAGGACGATGGTCTTCTTCTCGATCTGAGAGATCGCGGCGAACTCGTCCTGGAGCTTGCCCCGGGTGAGCGCGTCAAGGGCCGAGAGCGGCTCGTCGAGGAGGAGGATCTCGGGGCTCATGGCGAGCGCCCGCGCCACCGAGACGCGCTGGCGCATGCCGCCGGAAAGCTCGGCCGGCTTGCGGCTCTCGGCATGGGAGAGGCCGACCATGGCGATGTATCTGTCGATCCGGGCGTTGCGCTCGGCCTTCGAAGCCTTGGCGAAGACGGTGTCCACGGCGAGCGCGACATTGCCGCGAACCGACAGCCAGGGCATCAGCGAATAGGACTGGAAGACGACGCCGCGCTCGGGGCCGGGGCCGGTGACCGGCTTGCCCTTCATCAGGACCTTTCCGGCATCCGGCGCGATCAGCCCGGCCAGCAGCGAGATCAGCGTGGTCTTGCCGGAACCGGAGAAGCCGACGATGGCGATGAACTCGCCTTCCGCGACCGTCAGATCGACGTCCTTCAGGATCTCGGCGCGGTGCTTGCCCTCGCCATAGGCCTTCGAGACCTTGTTCAGCTCGATGATCGGGGTCGGCGCCATATCCATCACCGCGTGCCGGAGAAGGTGAAGGCGGCCTGCAGCGCGGCCATGATCCGGTCGAGGACGAAGCCGACGATGCCGATGGTGATGACCGCGACGATGATCCTGGCGAGCGAATCCGACGAGCCGTTCTGGAACTCGTCCCAGACGAACTTGCCGAGGCCGGGATTCTGGGCGAGCATCTCGGCGGCGATCAGCACCA
The DNA here is from genome assembly GCA_002700095.1 of Fulvimarina sp. Lineage (GTDB taxonomy): Bacteria > Pseudomonadota > Alphaproteobacteria > Rhizobiales > Rhizobiaceae > Jiella. The sequence continues at coordinate 109,864 of PACL01000039.1, forward strand.
TCCAGCCCACACCGAGCGACAGCCGCAGGCCGGTGAAGATCAGCGGCATCGCCGAGGGCAGCACCAGCTTGGTGATGGTCTTCGTCGTCGACAGCTGCAGCACCTTGCCGACATTGACGAGGTCCTTGTCGATCGAGGCGACGCCGAGGGCGGTGTTGATCAGCGTCGGCCAGAGCGAGCAGAGCATCACGGTGATGGCCGAGACGACCATTGACTTCGGCATGGCGTCGGAGGCGTTCACGTAGAGCGCCGAGACGATCATCGTGACGATCGGCAGCCAGGCCAGCGGCGAGACCGGCTTGAAGATCTGGATCAGCGGGTTGAGCGCGCCGCTGACGGTCGGCGACAGGCCGCAGGCGATGCCGACCGGCACGGCGATGATCGTGGCGAGGACGAAGCCGAGGAAGACGGTCTTCAGCGAGGTGAGGATCTGCTCGGGATAGGTCGGCGCGCCGGTATAGTCGCGGATTTTCACCCGGTCGGCATGGCCGGCCTCGACGAGCTTCTGGTTGCGGGCCTCCTGGCGCTCGTAGAACTCCGCCTTGTCGGCGGAGGTGCGCTGGTAGTCGGCATAGAGCGCCTCGGCCTGGCCCCAGACGGCGGCGGGGCCCGGCACCGTGCCGAGCGAGGTCTGCACCTGCGGGGCAAGCGCCGCCCAGGCGGCGAGGAAGGCAAGAATGCCGATCAGCGGCACAACCAGCCCCATCCAGAGCCCCTTCAGATTGGCGCGGGGATCGTCGCCGGCGGCGATCTTCATGATCGGCACGGTCCAGCCGAGGCCGATGGCGGTCAGCGGGCCGGACGCCCGGGTGATGCGCATCATGCGCGTCTCGCGCTTCAGCACCCGGCGCGCTTCGGCCGAAGGCACGTCGCCCATGAAGTCGGAGGCGGTGGTCATCTCGCCATGTCCTCAAATGGAGTTTGGATTGCCGCATCTGGGTCCGCGGCGAGCGCCTCGCCGCGGAGCGGCCGTGTCGGCCGGTCAGTTCGAGAGGCTCGCGACGTCCTCGTCGCCCTTCAGGCCGATCTCGAATTTCTGCAGATATTCGTTGGGCCGCGAGCCGTCATATTCGACGCCATCAATGAACTCGGCCGTCGAGGGCTTGTAGCCGTCGGTCTCGGGAATGTCGGCGGCGTCGAGGAGGCCGTCGTCGATGAGCGAGGCGGCGGCCTGTCTGTAGATGTCCGGGCGGTAGACGCTTTTGGCCGTCTCGGCATACCAGTCGTCGGACTTCTCTTCCGCGATCTGGCCCCAGCGGCGCATCTGGGTGAGATACCAGACGGCGTCGGAGTAATAGGGATAGGTGGCGAACTTCTTGAAGAAGACGTTGAAGTCCGGCGCCGGGCGCTTGTCGCCCTTCTCGTATTCGAAGGTGCCGGTCATCGAATTGGCGATGACTTCGGCGTCGGCGCCGACATATTCGGGCCGCGCCAGGATCTCGACGGCCTCCTTGCGGTTTTCCGGGCTTTCGTCGAGCCATTTGCCGGCGCGGATCAGCGCCTTGGTGAGGGCGATCGTCGTCTGCGGGTTCTCCTCGACGAACTTCGCGGTCAGGCCGAAGACCTTTTCCGGATTGTCCTTCCAGATCTCGTAGTCGGTGATGACCGGCACGCCGATGCCCTTGAAGACGGCCGCCTGGTTCCACGGCTCGCCGACGCAGTAGCCCTGGATGGTGCCGGCCTCGAGCGTCGCCGGCATCTGCGGCGGCGGCGTGACGGAGAGGAGAACGTCGGCCTTCACCTGGCCGGACGTGTCCGACGGCGTGTAGTAGCCGGGGTTCAGCCCGCCGGCGGCGAGCCAGTAGCGCAGCTCGTAATTGTGGGTCGAGACCGGGAAGACCATGCCCATGTTGAAGGGCTTGCCCGACGCCTTGTACTGTTCGACCACCGGCTTCAGGGCGCTCGCCGAAATCGGATGCTGCGGCCTGCCCTCGGCATCCTTGGCGATGTGCGTCTTCATCTCGGCCCAGACGGCGTTGGAGACGGTGATGCCGTTGCCGTTGAGGTCCATCGAGAAGGGCGTGACGATATGCGCCTTCGTGCCGTAGCCGATGGTGGCGGCCAGCGGCTGGCCGGCCAGCATGTGGGCGCCGTCGAGTTCGCCGGTGATCACCCGGTCGAGCAGCACCTTCCAGTTCGCCTGGGGCTCGATGGTGACGTAGAGACCCTCGTCCTCGAAGAAGTGCTTCTCCTTGGCGATGGCGAGCGGCGCCATGTCGGTCAGCTTGATGAAGCCGAACTTCAGCTCGTCCTTTTCGGGGATCAGCATCTCGGCGGAAGCCGGCAGAACCGTCAGGGCGGCTCCGGCGATGGCTGCGCGAAGAAGAAGACGGCGGGTAATCGCAGTCAGGATCGGCATGAACAAAGCTCTCCCGTGGCCTGGCGTGGAAACGCACCGGCTTGGCGATGTCTGGAAAAAGAAAAAGGCTGCCCGACCCTTCCCGTCACGACCCGAAGTCTGTGACGATGCAAAGAAGTGTCGGCAGCCTTGCCAGTGGCGCCCGCCCTTGGACGCCGAATGCTGAAGACGACTATGGTCGCCTCACGGAACCCTGTTTAGAACAAGCCGAAGCGTGGTGCAATGCGAAATGGGGGATTTACGCGAGATTTTTGGGCGGTAGGAGATTATGAATAGAATTTAGGCAGGATGAATTCGCCTTAGGCATCTCGGGTGCAAGCCAAGTGTGCAAGCGCACGCCCTTTCGCATACCACTGAAAACGAGCACTCGCGGAGGGATCAACGTAGCTCATGACAATTGAGCTCTTCAGAAATGTTTCGAAAGGCCGGCGTCCTTGAGAGATTGGTTCGCGGTGTGCCGCGACTTGATATCGGAATCGACGGTGAAGTAACGGCCCGTGATCGGACTGTACCAGATCTCATGATCACCTCTTCCCTGCCGGTGAAACCAACAGCCGGCGGCCAGAAGAAGTGTCTTCAATTCTCGGGTGTAGCCTGGCATCGTTCAATGCCGGGGATTTGGGATCCGGGACAACTGCTCCGCCATGAAGTGCACCGGAATTTCAGACGTCTCGTAGCTGGGGCCGTTGAGTTCGATCAGATCCGCAAGTGCTCCGAAAACCTTGTCCCTCAGGCGGTCCAGGCTGGCTGCCTCGATCGACAGGCCGGCGACGTCGTCGCTGCTGGCAACCCAGACGCTCGCCTCCTCGTCCCAAACCGCTCGCACGATGATCGACGCATGACGCATGGGTTTTCTCCGAGAGTTTTAATGTCTCGCCGAAATTGGCATGTGACGAGCGGATTTGCGAGCCCGGCCCCTCCCCCCTCCGCGTCGAACAACCCCGCCGGCCTGTCGCCAGCGTCGCCGGTGACGGCGCCGGCGCCCGGATCGCCGACCACGCCCGTCGCGGCATCGAAAAGCTGCGGCGAAAACGTCTCGCCGGCGATCGTCAGGCCGTGGTCGGAGAAGGGGGCGTCGCCCCAGCCGGCCATCTGGCGATAGAGCCAGCGGCCGTGGCCGTGGTCCGGCCGGTTGGCGCCCGAGCCGGCAAAGACCATGAAGTCGGGAATCGCGCGGCTGCGGCCCGGCGCCGTCTCCAGGCGGCCCGTCAGGCCCGGCATCAGCGCCGCTTGCTCGACGTCGAGCCGGTCTGGCCCGGCGAGAAGCGTGGCGAGTTCGGGGACGTTGTCCGCGTCGGCGCACCATGCGGCGGCGTCGCCGAGGGCGAGGAGGAGGTTCGCCAGCGTCTCGGGGTTCTCCTCGGCGAAGGCTTTTCGCACGCCCAGCACCTTTTCCGGCCCGCGCCGCCAGATCTCCGCCCGGCTGGTGACGATGCGCCCGGCGCCGCGACGGACCGCGATCGTGCCCCAGGGCTCGCCGGCGCAAAAACCGTCGATGCCGCCGCCGGCCAGCGCGTCGGGCATCAGCGGCGGCGGCACCACGGTGATCTCGACGTCCGTCTCCGGCGCAAGGCCGCAGGCCGCGAGCCAGTAGCGAAGGTCGTAGTTGTGGCTCGAATGGGGATGCACGACGGCAAGCCGCAGCGGCGTCCCGCCCGCTTCGCCGCGCTGGCGAACCACCGCTGCCAAGGCCGCGCCGGCGGTCGCGGGAGACGCGTCGTAGCCGGACGGCCCCAGTCGGTCCATCGCCGCGGCGACGGCGTTGGAGACGGTGACGCCGTTGCCGCCGAGCGCCAGCACCATCGGCGCCAGCATCGGCACGGGCAGGGGGCCGAGGCCGAGATTGGCGGCGATCGGCATCGGCGCCAGCATGTGGGCGCAGTCGAACTGGCCGACGCCGATGCGGTCGCGCACCGTCGCCCAGGAGGTTTCGCGCTGCAGGGAGAGAATGATGCCGCGTTCCTCGGCAAAGCCCTTGGCCGCGGCGGCGACGATGACGGCGCTGTCGAGGAGCGGGACGTAGCCTGCGCGGATGAAACTCGGCCCGGCCATCAGTCGTCTCCGAGAAGGGTATAGGCGGAAACGAGGTTGGCGGCGACCTCGCCGATCCGGCGGTTCTCGTTCATCGCGGTGCGGCGCAGGAGCTTGTAGGCGGCGGCCTCGTCGAGCTTCTTCACCTTCATCAGGATGCCCTTGGCGCGGTCGATGGTCTTGCGTTCGGCGAGTTCGGAGCGCGCCTCGGCGAGCTCGCGGGACAGCCGGCTGACGGCGTTGAAGCGGGAGATCGCCATTTCGAGGATCGGCTTGATCCGCTCCTTCTTCAGCCCGTCGACCACATAGGCCGAGACGCCCGCCTCGATGGCCGCCTCGATCTCGGCGGTGTCGGAGCGATCGACGAACATCGCCATCGGCCGCTTCACCACCCGGGAGACCTGGAAGAAATGCTCGAGCTGGTCGCGGTTGGGATTCTCCAGATCGACGACGATGACGTCGGGCTCCAGCTTCTCGATGCGCTTCACCAGCCCCTCGACGGTGGTCACGACCGAGACGTTGCCGTAGCCGGCCTCACGCAGCCCCTCTTCGATGATCGAGGCGCGCAGGCCGTTGTCATCGACGAGAAGGATGTTGAGCGGCTGCGACATGCGCCGGATATTGCACCTGCGAAGATGCAATGCGCAACGGCAAAAGAAGGCCGGCGCACCCGCCGCGAGCCGCTTCGCCAGGCGGGCCGCAAAGGGCGCATCGAGCAGGCTGGCTTGCGGGTAAGGCTGCTCCGCTTGATCCCGATCAAGGTGGCCGCCACCGGCGGCCTTAAGGTGGGAACAACCGGATGGAGGTTCCGACATGACCCAGATGATGAAAGCCGCCGTCGTCCATGCCTTTGGCGACAAGCTGGTGCTCGAAGACGTTCTCGTTCCGCGGCCGGGTCCCGGCGAGGTGCTGGTCAAGGTCGCCGCCTGCGGGGTCTGCCATACCGATCTTCACGCCGCCGAGGGCGACTGGCCGGTCAAGCCCTCGCTGCCGTTCATTCCCGGCCACGAGGTGGTCGGCACGGTGGCCGAACTTGGACAAGGCGTGAGCGATCTCGCCGTCGGCGACCTCGTCGGCGTGCCGTGGCTGCATGATGCCTGCCGGGCCTGCGAATATTGCGAGACCGGCTGGGAAACGCTCTGCGAGCACCAGCACAACACCGGCTACAGCGTGAATGGCGGCTTCGCCGAATATGTGATCGCCGCCGCACCCTTCGCCGCGCGCCTGCCGGCCGGCGTCGATCTGGCGGCGATCGCGCCGATCCTCTGCGCCGGCGTCACGACCTACAAGGGCCTGAAGGAGACCGATGCCAAGCCCGGCCAGTGGGTCGCGATCTCCGGCATCGGCGGTCTCGGCCATGTCGGCGTGCAATATGCCAAGGCGATGGGCTTCAACGTCGTCGCCCTCGATATCGCAGCGGACAAGCTGGAACTGGCGAGGCGCGACGGCGCGGACGTCGTGATCGACGCCTCGGCGCCGGATGCGGTCGAGAAGGTCCTCGAGGCCACCGGCGGCGGCGCCCATGGCATCCTCGTCACGGCGGTGTCCGTGCCGGCCTTCAGCCAGGTGCTGCAGATGGTCCGACGGCGCGGCACGATCAGTCTCGTCGGCCTGCCCGCAGGGGAATTCCCGACGCCGATCTTCGACGTCGTCCTGAAGCGCATCACCGTGCGCGGCTCGATCGTCGGGACGCGGGCCGATCTCGACGAGGCGGTGGCCTTCGCCGTCGCGGGCAAGGTGAAATGCGAGGTCCGCACGGCGCCGCTCTCCGCGATCAACGACATCTTCGCCGACCTCAAGGCCGGCAGGGTCGAGGGCCGCATGGTGCTCGACATCGACATCGCCGGCGCGACGCGCCTTGCCGCAGCCCCGGCGAAAGCCGCCTGAGCCGAAACGGAGCCAGACCCATGTACAAGACGATCCTCGTCTGCCTCGATTCCGCCGAGCGTTCCGACCGGTTGCTCGACGTCGCCGTGCCGCTTGCCGAGCGGCATGGCGCCCATCTCGTCGGCCTGCACGTCACGCCCAGCGTCCTCACCGACCTCGTGAGCGAGGTGTCGGTGGAATATCTCGAGGCGACGCGAAAATCCCTGAAGCAGGCGGCCGAGGCGGTGCGGGCGGCGTTCGAAGCCCGTGTCGCGGGAGAGGGCGTCTCGGCCGAATGGCGCTGCGAGGAGCCGGCCGATCCGGACTATGCCCGGGCAGTGACGCGCCACGCGCTCTGTTCGGACCTCGTCGTCGTCGCCCAGTCCCACACTTCGCAATGGAATGGCGGCGGCCTCGTGACCGAGGTCCTCTTCGAGACCGGTCGGCCGATCCTGTTCGTGCCAAGGGAAGGAGACTATCCGACGCTCGGCGAGCGCCCCGTCATCGCCTGGAACGGCACGCGGGAAGCGGCGCGGGCCGCCTTCGACGCAGTCCCGATCCTGTCGGCGGCCGGAACCGTCCGCCTGCTTGCCGTCGATCCCCATCGCACCGGCGGCAAGGGCGGCCTCGCGCCGGCCGACGACCTGGCGGTGACGCTGGCGCGCCACGGCCTGACGGTCGAGGCCGGCGTCACCTATAGCGGCGACCTTTCGGTCGGGAACGCGCTGCTGTCCTACCTCGCCGATGTCGGCGCGGATCTGCTCGTCATGGGGTGCTACGGGCATTCGCGGATCCGCGAGATGCTGTTCGGCGGCGTCACGCGGCAGATCCTGCGCGAGATGACGGTACCTGTGCTGATGTCGCGCTGAGGCGGTATCCGGCGGGCGGCCGGGCAGACTTCGGCGTCCGCTGGCCAGGGCTTTGAGGAAATCTCGCAAAAAAAAGACCCGGCCCGCGGCAGCGGTTCGGGTCCTTGTGGCGCGTCCAGACGAAGCTGACGGCGCGATGCAGGGCGGTCCGGTGTCGGCGGACCTCGCCGTGATCAGCGATAGCGCGAGAAGATCTCGCTGTTGAGGCCAAGCTGGCGCAGCGCGGATTCCGGCGGCCTGCGGCCCGCCTCGATGGCGACGGCGCAATGGCGTGCGGCCCTGACATCGGACCAGAAATCCGCAAATCCTCCGACGAAGCCTTTTCGGCGGCTCATGACACTCTCCTTTGGTCAATCTGATACGTTTCAAGATAGACATGGGAGGGGGCCGCTTGAAGCGACGATCCGACGTTGCTGCAATGCACTCCCTGCATCTCTCGAGGGCGTGATTTGATCGACGCACATATGAAGCCCGCGGCTAGGGGACCGGTCGCCCCTGCCGGCGGGCGGGCCCGGCAGGCGGGACGCGCCTCGCGCGTGGCAAGGCCGCACCTCGCCCGGCAGAAGGGCCGCCTCACCGGCTGGCGCATCCGCCGCCGCTTCGCCGCAACGCGCATCGCCGTCCTCGCCATGCTGGCTCTCTTTGCCGCGGTCGCCATCCTGTCGGCCGGGCGGTTCGCCGCGCGCCAGGCTTTCGCCGAGGTCTATGCCGGCGCGCTCGAAACCCTCAACGTCCAGACCGCGACGCTCGACGGCGTCCTCGACAAATACCGGGTGCTGCCGCCGCTGCTCGCGCAAGGAGCGGAGTTCCGGCGCTTCTTCGCCGAGCCGGCAGGGCCTGCCGGCGGCGCCGATGCGGCGAGAATGCGGATCGCGGCGGAATCCGTGGTCGGCCTTTCCGGGGCGCTCGATCTCCTGCTGATCGATCCCGCCGGCGCGATCTTCCATTCGGCGCGGGGCCGGCTGAGCGAGACGCGGGACCGGCTGGAGGAGGCGATCGCCGCCGCCCGCCAGGGGCGGCTCGGCCGCCAGAGCCTCGTCCTGCCGGACGGCGAGCGGGCCTATGTCTTCGTCGCACCGGTCCGCCGGGGCGCCTCGCTCGGCGGCTTCATCGCCCTCGTCGTCGACCTCGAGAATGTCGAGGCGACCTGGGCGCTGTCGAAGAACACCGTCTATGTCACCGACCGGTCGGGGCGGATCTTCCTGTCGAACCGCCGGGACTGGCGGATGGCGCAGCCGGAGGCGGTGACGGCGAGCGTCGGCGCGGGGGGGAGAGAGCCTCTCGACCTGACCCGCGGCCTGCCGCTGCTCGAATGGCAGATCCACGTCCTCGCCGACACGGCGGCCGTCGCCGAGGCGCGGCTCGGCGGCCAGACGGTGGCGGGGCTGGTCAGCCTGGTCCTCGCCGGCATCGCGGTGATCGCGTTGCGCCGGCGGGAGACCGGCATCCTGCGCGAGCGCCGCGACCGGGCACTGGCGCTGCGGCTCGAGCGGGTGGTGCGCGACCGCACCCGGGCGCTCAGCCAGGCGAACCTCTTCCTGAAGGACGAGGTCGAGGAGCGGCGCCTGACCGAGGCGAAGCTGCGGCGCACCCAGGACGAGCTGGTCCAGGCGGCGAAGCTAGCCAGCCTCGGCCAGATGGCGGCGGCGCTCGGCCACGAGTTCAACCAGCCGCTCGCCGCGATCCGTACCTATGCGGACAATGCCGAGCGGTTCCTGTCCCGGGAGCGCACCGACATGGCGAGCGGCAACCTCAAGCGCATCGTGGCGATGACCGACCGCATGGCCGAGATGTCGAAGACGCTGCTGGCCTTTGCCCGCAAGCCGGGCACCGCCTCCAACCCGGTCGCGCTCGGGCCGATCCTCGACGAGGCGATGATCCTGGTCCGCCCGCGCCTGCGCAAGGCCGGCATCGCGCTCGCCGTCGATCCGGCGCTGCGGCAGGTGACGGTCATGGGCGGGCGGGTGCGCCTCGCCCAGGTCTTCGTCAATCTCGTCAACAATGCCGCCGACGCAATGTCCGGAATGGGGGTCGGTCTCGGCGCAGGGGCCGGCCGGGGTGACGTATCGTCCGGCTCCGGCTCCGGCTCCGGGGGCGAGGCGGCCGGCGGCCGGATCGCGATCGGCCTCGGCCCCGGCCCTGGGTCTGGCGCAGCTTCTTCTGGCGGTCCGGGCGGCGAGGCAGCGCCCGGTACTGTTGAGATCCGCGTCGCCGACGACGGTCCCGGTATCCTGCCGGCGATGCAGGACCAGATCTTCGAGCCCTTCGTCACCACCAAGGCGAGCGGCGAGGGGATCGGCATCGGCCTGTCGATCGTCAGGAACATCCTCGCCGACTTCGGCGGAACGATCCGGCTGGTGGCAAGCGGCCCCGGGGGGAGCGAATTTGCAATCGTCCTCGTCAGCGCCGATACCGGCGAGACAGTGCGCGACCCGTTTCTCGAGGTGTCCTGAACGATGACCGGCTTCGGCGAACCGAGCGTCCATCTCGTCGACGACGACGACGACCTGCGCGACGCGCTCTGCCAGGGGCTCGAACTGGAGGGCATGCCGGTCGAGCTGCACAAGGACGGTTCGACGCTTTTGGCGAGAATCAGCCACGAGGCCTATGCCGTCGTGGTCAGCGACATCCGCATGCCAGGCCTCGACGGGCTGGAACTCCTGAAGTCGGCACTGGCGATCGACCCGACCCTGCCGGTCATCCTGATCACCGGCCATGGTGACGTGCAGATGGCGGTGGATGCCATGCGGGCCGGTGCCTACGACTTCATCGAGAAGCCGTTTTCGGTGTCGCGGCTGCATGCGGTGGTCGAGCGGGCGCTGGAGAAGCGCCGCCTGGTGCTGGAAAACCGCATCCTGCGTTCCACCCTCGACGACGGCGACGAGCTGGCCCTCAGGCTCGTCGGCCGCACCCCCGGGATCCAGCGGCTGCGCCAGCAGATCCACGCGCTCTCCGACACCGACGTCGACGTCCTGGTGCTGGGCGAGACCGGCACCGGCAAGGAGGTGGTGGCGCGGGGCCTGCACGAATGCGGCAGCCGGGCGAAGAAGAACTTCGTCGCCATCAACTGCGCGGCGCTGCCCGCCGACATCATCGAATCGGAGCTCTTCGGCCACGAGCCCGGCGCCTTCACCGGCGCCGCCAAGCTGCGGATCGGCAAGCTCGAACATGCCGACGGCGGCACGATCTTCCTCGACGAGATCGAATCGATGCCGCTCGACCTGCAGGCCAAGCTGCTGCGGGCGATCGAGACACGGGTGATCGAGCGGCTCGGCTCGAACCGGCCGATCCCCCTCGACGTGCGCTTCGTCGCCGCCACCAAGACCGACCTCGCCGAGGCGGGCCGCACCGGCCGCTTCCGCTCCGACCTCTATTATCGCCTCAACGTCGTGACGCTGACGATCCCGCCTTTGCGGGACCGGCGCGAGGACGTGCCGCTCCTGTTCTTCCACCTGGCGCGGGAAGCCCGGGCGCGGTTCCGCCGCGAGATCCCGGCGGTCGATCACGGGCTGGAGATGCAGCTGATGCGCCGCGACTGGCCGGGCAACGTGCGCGAACTGCGGAACTACGCCGACCGCTTCGTGCTCGGCATGTGGTCGGGCTTCGACGAGGGCGAGGCCACGGCGACGTCGAATGGAGGGGGCGCGGGGGGACTGCGGGCCGGAGCGACCGGCGTCGAAGGGGCCGGCGGGGGCGCCGGCGGGGGCGGCTCGCTGGCCGACCGGCTCACCGCCTATGAGCGGGCGGTCATCGAGGCCGAACTCGCCCGCAATGGCGGCGCCCTGCGGCCGACCTACGAGGCCCTGCAGATCTCGCGCAAGGGCCTCTACGACAAGATCCGCCGGCTGGGCATCGAGAGCGGCGAAGCGCTGGAAGATTGAGGCGGCGTGCGGCTCGACCGTGAGGACTGCCGCAGCAAGACCCATGCAGATGACGGAGCGGACATCGCGTCTCCGTGCCGTTTCGTCACAGACGATACTTCGGACAACCCACTGATCGTTCGGAATTGTTCGCGCCCATCCCCCATTTTGGGGATGCGCTCACCTGATGGTTTGTTTCCAATACTGGCGGGGCCAGCGCAATTGCCCCAGCCACGAGGCCCCCCAACGCGGTCCGGTCGCTCCCAACGGCCGGACCGCGTTCAGATCATGGCGTGCGGCTCCCGGGGCGTGCGGGGCCACGACGGCTCCGATTGGACGGATCAACTCCAGCGCGTAGAATGGCGACCATGCTCGATGCGATCCTGGATGAACTCTACGGCACGATCGACGGCCAGGTCGAATGGCGGAGCGCTTTACGCTCGGCGATCCAGGCCGCCGGTGCAGAGCGGCTTTCCATCCACGTGTTCGGAGCGGACGGTTCGTTCCGGCAGGAAACCGAGCCCTTCGATCCGGAAGGCGTGCTGCTCTATGCCCGCGATTTTGCCGACAAGGACCTGCGGGTCGGCCGGATTCTCGGCGGAAGGCGGGGCGTCCTCGCGACCCAGGACGTGATGACCGGCGAGGAGATTGCCCGCTGCGCCGTCCACAACGAGTTCTACCGGATCTATCCGGAGTGCTGGAACACGGTCAACGTCGCCTTGGACGGGGACAAGGCCCTGTGGGTCCCCTCGTTCTTCCGCAGCGCCAGGCGCGGCAGCTTCTCGGCGGACGAAAAGCGGAAACTCGCCATCCTGGCGGCGCATATCGCCAGGGTTTCGGAGACCCGGGAGGCCCTTTCTCCGCAGAGTTCGAGCCTGTCGAGGGACGGCATCCTCGCCGCCTATGACGCTCTCGACGACGGCATCGTCATCTTCGACCGGTTCGGCTGCGTGCTCCACATGAACCAGGCGGCGCGTCGCCTCGCCGGGACGATGGACGGCATCATGGTCCGCGACGGCGTCCTCCTGGCCTCCCACCGCGACTGCGCGGAGCCGCTGGCGACCATGATGGCCGCCACGATCCGCGTCGCGGCGGGCGAAGCCCTCGAGATGCCGCGGCCGATCGGTCTTCGCCGCACGACGACGCCGCATCCGCTGCTGGTGCGGGCCTATGTCGCGCCAAACGGCGCCGATGGCGGCCGCATCAGCGTCCTGAAGCTGCAGGACCATGCCCATTGGGCGCTGCCTTCGCCGGAGATGGTGCAGGCGGCCACGGGCTTGAGCCCGGCCGAATCCCGCCTCGCCATCGCCCTCCTCGAAGGCCTCGGCGCTTCGGCCTACGCCAAACGCGCCGGGGTGTCGGAGCACACCGTGCGCAGCCAGCTGAAGGTGATCCGCGCCAAGCTGCGGGTCTCGCGCCAGGCGGACGTCGTCGCCCTCATCGCGCGGCTCTGCCGCGGATGAGGAGGAAACGGGCCGTTACCCGTCTGCCGCCGCGCGAGAAGGCCTGCGTGATTCGCTTCGGGATCCAGCGCCGCTACCGTCCGACCAACGACAACCGCCAGCTGTCGGCCATCGGCGGATTGTCGCCGGGGCCGCTCTGGGCCGCCATCGCATTTGCCGTGTGCAGCTTCTGGCTCGGCGTCGCGGCGCTGCTCGTCGGGCTGATGTGATTCGGCGCCCGACGTCCCGAAGAAAGACGCCGAACCTGATGTCATTGGCCGCCCGATCGATCGGAGCGGGGTCTGTTTCGGCCCCGCTCGGCGCGCGAGCGGCCCGTGCCTCGATGCGGTCTGCCTCGCTCAGGCAGCCTTCAGCCCGGCGATCGCGCCGAGGGCATCGTTGGTGGCCTTCTCGCGCTGCTCGGGACCGGTGGCGATGCCTTCGGCGACGATCACTTCGAGATTGGTGACGCCGAAGAAGCCGAAGACCGTGCGCAGATAGGTTTCGGCATGTTCGAAGGCGGCGGCCGGGGTGCCGGCGCCGTAGAATCCGCCGCGGGCGATGGTGAGGATCACCCGCTTGTCGCCGGCCAGACCCTCCGGCCCCGCTTGCGTGTAGCGGAACGTCTTGCCGGCCACGGCGACGCGGTCGACCCAGGCCTTCAACTGGCTCGCCACCGAGAAATTGTAGAGCGCGACGCCGATCACCACGACATCGGCCGCGAGGAACTCCTCGAGGACCCGGCCGCCGAGGGCGAGATCCTCCTGCAGGGCCTGGTCGTGCTGGACCGGCGCGCTCTGGCCGGCGAGATACTGGCCGGTCAGATGGGAGATCGGCTCGGCGACGAGATCGCGATAGGAGACCTCGATGCCGGGGTTTTCCTCGACCAGCCGCTCGACGGTGGCCTTCGAGAGCGTGCGGCTGACGGAACTCTCGCCGAGAATGCTGGAATCGAGATGGAGCAGTTTCATGGCTGTATCCTCTGGGCACGGCGGCATCGGTCCGAGAATCGACAGCGATCCCCGGTCGGTCCGATGCGGCGGATGGATGGGACGGAGCGTCGGTCCTGCGGCTTGTCGGGCGTCCGGCGCTCCAGGTATGGTTTTGATACCGAGGCTCATTAAATGACCGTCATGCTGCGGCGCAAGGAGGCACATTTTTGGAACCTGAGAACAGCGCTGTGACCCATGAGGACCATCGGTTTCCCGGCGGTTGCCAGGCGGTGGGCAGCGTGTTGTCGCGGATCGGCGACAAGTGGTCAGTGCTGGTGGTGATGCTGCTCGCCGGCGGGCCGAAGCGCTTCAGCGAATTGAAGCGGGCGATCGGCACCATCTCCCAGCGCATGCTCACGCTGACGCTGCGCGGGCTGGAACGGGACGGCCTCGTCACCCGCACCGTGACGCCGACGATCCCGCCGCGGGTCGACTACGAACTCACCGATCTCGGCCATTCGCTCTGCGTCCCGGTGCGCGGCATCGGCGACTGGGCGTTCGAGAACCACGCCCGGATCGAGGCGGCGCGGCAGAGCTATGACGGACGGCAGGACGGCGCTGGCTGAAGGATGCGCGGCCGCCTTCGGCTGGGGGCCGCGGGGTCGGGATGGCGCGCAGTCGGAATATCGGCCGCCCTTGTCAGCCCTGCGAGCGCCGATAGGCCTCGATCATGTCCGTCACCAGGATGCCCTCGATGCGCATGTCCGTCAGGTCGGCGTTGCGGATCTCGGCCTTCGCCAGCGTCGCGCCGTCGATGACGACGCCGGATAGATTGGCGTCGGTGATGGCCGCGCCGGCGAGATTGACGTTGTTGAACCGGGCCTTTGCCAGGTTCACGTCGTCGAAGACGGCTTCGCCGAGATTGGTGTCCTCGAAGCTCGCCCGGGTCAGGACGGCGTGGAAGCGCGCATCGGCAAGGTTGACGCCGTCGAAGGTGGCACCCGTCATCTCGGCCCGGTGATATCGCACCCCTTCCAGCCTTTCGCCGTTGAAGGGTCTGCTCGTCTCGTCGTCGCTCATGATCGGCCTCCACGCCTTCGCTTGCCCGGGCAGCATCGCAGACCGGGGGCGGCGATGCACCGGTTTCGCATCGACGCCAGTCCCGGAACCTCGTTCGGGATTTTGTCCGGGGCCTGCGCGAGATCGTCGTCCTCTGCCGGGCTCGCGGGCCGCGCCGCGCTTCCGCTTCGGCTCCATCTCCTGTATCCCGTGGCTTTTCCGCCGATGTCACGGAACTGCTCATGGACCGGCTCGACAAGAAGATTCTGCGGCTCCTGCAGGAGGACGCCACCCTCGCCGTCGCCGACGTCGCCAAGCGCGTCGGCCTGTCGACGACGCCCTGCTGGCGGCGCATCCAGCGGCTGGAGGAGGACGGCGTCATCATGCGACGGGTCGCGGTGCTCGACCCGGAGAAGATCAACGCCCGCGTCACGGTCTTCGTGGCGATCCGCACCAACTCCCATTCCACCGAGTGGCTGAAGCGGTTTTCCGAGGTGATCGGCGAGTTTCCCGAGGTGATCGAGTTCTACCGCATGAGCGGCGACGTCGACTACCTGCTGCGCGTGGTGGTGCCGGACATCGCCGCCTATGACGCCTTCTACAAGCGGATGATCGAGAAGATCGAGATCCGCGACGTGTCGTCCTCGTTTGCCATGGAGCAGATAAAATACACGACCCAGATGCCGCTGGACTACATGGTGCTCGACAAGGAGCCGCGGGGGGAGTGACGGCCTGCCGCGGCACGGCGATTTAAACGGCCTCGGCACCTGATGCGCCGGCTGGACGGTGGCTGCCTCACTGGAACCGGCACACCCTGATGGGGCGACCGTCACGGAAACGTCACAGGGCTAACCCATAGTTGCGGGCGAGGGGCGAGTGAGCCGGGAGCAGCGCGATGAAACTCGTCCTGACGACATGGAACCTCGAATGGTTCGGCCAGCTTCTCAAGGGGCATGACAGAACAATCGCCACCGAGGCCAAGCGCGTCACCAGCGCCGCCGGTAAGCGGCTGCAGGCACTGCAGAAGGCGCAGATCGCCGAGGAGATCCGGCTGATCGGGCCCGACATCCTGTGCATCCAGGAAGGGCCGAGCACCGGCCAGGCGCGTCTGCTGCAGGCGTTCTGCGACGAGGAACTCGCCGGCGAATACGTGCCGATCCTTCGCCCGGACGGCGACCGCTACTACATCCGTGGGGCGCAGGGCATCTGGTTCCTGGTAAAGCGCCGGCGGCTCGATCTGCTCCAGCCGACGCTCCTGCCGATCCCCAAATGGTGGGAGGCGACGGAGCGCCAGAGCCGCTTCGATCCGGCCCAACCGGGTGAGCACGGTGCGACCTGGCCGATCAACCATCCCGCCTACAAGCCCGGGCGACGCGAGCCGGAGCCGGAGGACGAGGAGGGCGAGCCGCTGCCGCCCGACCTCGGCGACCGCGAGCATTTCCACTATCGGCATCCGCAGACCCTGGTGTGCCGGATCGGCGGCAAGCGCGTCGATTTCGTCGGCGTCCACCTGAAATCGAAGTTCAGCGGCGAGGACTACGAACCAGCCGGCCGGATCCGCCGCGCGCTCCGCCTCGAGGAGCGGGCCGCGAGCGAGGCGGAGGCCGCGACCATCGCTGCGGCGGAGCAGAAGGCCGTCGAGGCGCGGATCAAGATCTCCACCGAGGCCGAGGACATCCGCTACTATATCGACGCTCGCTTCGAGGACGAGCCGTTTCCGGCGATCTTCCTGCTCGGTGACATGAACGACGGCGTCGGCAAGGAATATTTCGAGCGCCGCTACCTCTTCCACGACCTGATCTCGAACCTGCAGGGCGACGTCTTCTTCGCCCGGCGCTTCCTCAACCACGCGCTGTTCGACTACGGCATCGACGGCGAGACGGACTATCGCTGGACCGTGCGCTTCCTCGACGCCTGGGAGCCCTATCGCGACCCGAAGATCCTGCTCGACCACATCATGTTCACCCAGTCCGTGGTGGGCGAGAATGCCTTCGAGCATTCGCCGATCCGCGTGCCACCCCATGCCGGCCGGGTCGAGCATGCGGCCCACAATGCCGCCAATGTCGTGTTCGAACGGAGCGAGGACCAGACCAGCGATCACCGGCCGGTCAGCGTCGACATCGAGGTCGATGCCAGGGTCGCCTGAACCGGCGGCAATCCAAGAGCCGCCCTCGCCGATGGTCGACGGCAAGGCCGCGCCTGTCGCAAGGCTCGGCAGTCGGAATGCGGCCTGCAGTGATGCGGTTACCGGTTGAGCAGCGCCAAGAGGCTGGACGTGTCCCAGCGCTTGCCGCCCATCGCCTCAACCTCGGCGTAGAACTGGTCGACGAGGGCCGTGACGGGCAGGCGGGCGCCGTTGCGCTTGGCTTCAGTGAGGCAGATGCCGAGGTCCTTGCGCATCCATTCGACGGCGAAGCCATGGTCGTAATGGCCCTGGTTCATGGTCTTGTGGCGGTTTTCCATCTGCCACGAGCCGGCGGCGCCCTTGGAGATCACGCCGACGACCTTCTCGATGTCGAGGCCGGCCTTCTGGCCGAAGGCGATGGATTCCGACAGGCCCTGGACGAGGCCGGCGATGCAGATCTGGTTCATCATCTTGGTCAGCTGGCCGGAGCCGGCCGGCCCCATCAGCCCGACCATCTTGGCATAGGCCTCGATGACCGGCTTTGCCGCCGAAAAATCGGCTTCCTCGCCGCCGCACATCACCGTCAGCGCGCCGTTCTCGGCGCCGGCCTGGCCGCCGGAGACCGGCGCGTCGATGAACTTGAAGCCCTTCTCGCTGGCGGCCTCCGCCAACTCGCGGGCGAGTTCGGCCGAGGCGGTGGTGTTGTCGATGAGCGTCGCGCCCGGCTTCATGCCGGCGAAGATGCCGTCGTCGCCATGGACGACGGAGCGGACATCGTCGTCATTGCCGACGCACATGAAGACGAAGTCGGCGTCCCTTGCCGCTTCTCGCGGGGTCGGGGCGTGGCCGCCGCCGTACTGGGCCGCCCATTTCTCGGCTTTCGCGGCCGTGCGGTTCCAGACGGTGACGTCGTGGTCGCCCTTGGTCTTCAGGTGGCCCGCCATGGGATAGCCCATCACGCCGAGCCCGATGAATGCGACCTTGGCCATTTGTCCCGTCTCCCTGTCCGTGCGTTTCCGCCCCTCGGTTCGTCTGCGAAGTAGTCCGGCGGGGGTGGAGCGTCAATCGCGAACGGCCGGCGCCCGCAATCCTCGCCGCCGGCTGGCTCAGGCCGCGCGGGCGACCGGCATCCGGCCTTCGCTCGGCAGGGTGAATGTGTCGACGAGGCCGTTCAGGCGGTCGCCCTCGTCGGCGAGCCCCTCGATCGCGGCGGTCGTCTTGTCGACCATCGCGGCGTTCTGCTGGGTGACCTGGTCGAGTTCGCGCATCGCCTGGCTGACCTCGCCGAGACGGCGGGCCTGATCGCGGGACATCTCGGCGATGCCCTCCAGCGCCGAATTGACGGTCTGGATGTTGGTCTCGATGCTCGCAAGGGATTCACCGGTACGACGGACGAGCATGACGCCGCCCCCGACTTCGTCGCTGGAGCGCTTGATCAGCTTGCCGATCTCGGCGGCGGCCCCGGCCGAGCGCTGGGCAAGTTCGCGCACTTCCTGGGCGACGACCGCGAAGCCCTTGCCGGATTCGCCGGCCCTCGCCGCCTCGACGCCGGCGTTGAGCGCCAGGAGATTGGTCTGGAAGGCGATCTCGTCGATGACGCCGATGATCGTCTCGATCTCCTTCGACGAGGTCTCGATCCGCTCCATCGCCAGCACCGCCTGGCTGACGACCTCGGACGAACGACCGGCGTCGGCGACGGTCCGCTCGGTGGTCTTCACGGCGTCGTCGCAGCGGGCCAGCGAGCTGTGCACCGCGTCGTTGGTCTCGGCCAGCGCCGCGGCGGTCTCCTCCAGCGTCGCGGCCTGCCGCTCGGTCCGGCTCGACAGGTCCTGCGAGGAGGCCTGCAGCTCGAAGGATTCGTGGCGCACGTTCGTCGCCGCTTCGCGGATCGACAGGATGGTCTCCGCCAGCTGGTCGAGGGAGCGGTTGTAGTCGAGGCGCAGGCTCTCCAGCGCCGGCGGGAAGGGCGTCGTGATGCGGGTGTCGAGGCGGCCGGAGGCCAGCGCCTTCATGCCGTCGGCGAGGATGCGCACGGTCCGCTGCAACTCGCCGGCGCTCCGCTCGCGCTCGGTGCTGGTCTGTTCGCGCTCCTGTGCCAGCTCCCGGTCCTTGGCAAGCGTGCTCGCCTCGATCTCGTCCTTCTCGATGGCGTTGCGCCGGAAGGTATCCAGCGCCCGCGCCATCTCGCCGATCTCGTCCTTGCGCCCGGTCGCGTCGATGACGATCGTCTTGTCGCCGTCGGTCAGGCGGTTCATCAGCCGGGCGATGTCGATCAGCGGCCGCGTCAACCGCGACGAGACGACAAAGCCGACCAGCGCCATGGCCAGCACGATCGCGAGGGTCGCCCAGAGCGCATATTTCGCCAACTGGTCGGCGGAGGCCAGCATGGTCTCCTGGTCCTCGCCGATGACCAGCAGCATCGGTTCGTCGAGGACGTCGAGCGGCTGCCAGACGTAGAACTTCCCGCGGCCGTCCACCTCGGCGAAGGCGGTGCCGCTGCCGCCGTCCCGGGCGGCGCTTTGCAACGCGGCGGGCAGTTCGGCCGCCTCGGTTCCCGGGCTGCCGGCCGCGACCCGTCCATCGGACGAGACGAGCATCGCCGAACCGACGCCGTTGGCGTCGTCCTGCGGGGCGACGACCGCATCGAGGGCCTTGTCGGAGATCCGGATGACGATCGTGCCGCGGCGCTCGAGCTCGCCCCAGTAGTTGAAGGCCAAAGGCTGTGCCAGGAAGGCGGAGCGGCCGCTCGTGCCTGCCGGATAGGCGGTCAGGCCGGTCGTGACCACGTCCGTCAGGCCGGCCGCCTGCGATCGCTGGACGAGATCGGCGAGAACGCCGTCCTTGAGCGACGCGACGTTCTGCAGGAGCTCCGGCCCCTTGGCGGCGCTGAAGGCCACCACGCCGTCGGTTCCCACCACATAAATGTCGGCGAGCCTGGCATTCGACAGGGCGTTGACGAAGGAGCCGTGGAACTTGCCGTATTTCATCGCATAGAGCAGCCGCGATCCGTCGCCGTCGGCGGCGATCCGCTGCTCGTCGGTCAGGTCCGGATTGCGGAAATAGGTCAGGATCTTCGCGTTTTCCGACTGGAGGAGCCTGTCGAGGCCATCCATGGTCTCGCCGATCGAGTTGTTCTGAGCGATCTCGGCGAGCGCCTGGCGGGCGCGGTGCATGTGGCTTTCCAAGGCGTCTGCGCGGATCCTAGCGACCATGTCGAGCCGGGCTTCGCTGGCCTCGATCAGTCCGGCCCTGCCGATGCGGTAGCTGAGGACGCCGACGGCAGTGCCTGCAACCAAGGCGGCCCCAACGACGACGAGGGCGAATTTCGCCTTGATGGAAAGAGTACCGAACCGCATGGGATCTCTCATGGAGGATGATCGTTTCGCAGGATACTTTCTGCTTTCCCTTTCGAAATGGTGAATTTGCAACGTCTCGTTATACGAAAGGCCGGCCGGCCGGCATGCCACGTGCCCCTGGGCGCCGCTGCCGCATCCACACGGTGCGGAAAGCGCCTTTGGACAATGCTGCGCGGCGGAGGTTCGAGAGGCCGGGACGCGTGAAATCAGGCGCCATGGTCAAAGTCTCGTCAATTGGGACCCGATCACGCAAGTTCCCTTGCGGCGCGAAAGACTGCGCATTGACTCGTCGCGGGACGCTGGCCGTCCCTCGCAAGGCCTCAGCGCTTCAGATGCCGGGTCAACCGTCGTTCGGCCCAGTTGGTGGCGTGGCGCAGCGCCTCGACGAGGGCGAGATAGAGCAGCGCCGCCCAGACATAGGTCTGGAAGTCGTAGGTGCGGGAATAGGCCTGGCGGGTTTCGCCGAAGAGATCGTAGACGGTGATGATCGCGACGATGGCCGAGGCCTTGATCATCAGGATGATCTCGTTGGCATAGGGGCGCAGGGCGACGATCATCGCCTGGGGCATCACCACCTTGAAGAAGATCACCTGGCGCGACAGCCCCAGCGAGCGCCCGCCCTCCCATTGGCCCTTCGGCACGCTCTCGATGGCGCCGCGCAGGATCTCCGCCTGATAGGCGGCGGTGTTGAGCGCCAGCGAGAACAGCCCGCAATACCAGGCTTCCCGGAAGAACCACCACAGGCCGATCGTCTCGAAGAAGCCGCGGAACTGGCCGAAGCCGTAGTAGAACAGGAAGATCTGGGCGATCAGCGGCGTGCCGCGGAAGAAGTAGACGAAGGCGAAGGCCAACCCTTGCGCAATCGGGTTCGACGCCATGCGGCCGAGCGCCACCGGCAGCGAGACGATCGCGCCGAGGACGAAGGAGACGCCGACGAGCGAAACCGTGACCCACAGGCCGTGGAGATAGGACCAGCCGAACCGCTCGATCAGCGTCACGTCGAAGGCGCGGACGAAATAGAAGGCGAAGGCGGCGGCCACCGCGATCCACAGGCCGATCGCGACGAACCCGGCGGGCTTCAGCTTCTCCCGCGGCGCGGCGGGGGCGGCCAGGGCCGGATTGTTGCCGCTCATTTCGCCACCTCGCCGCGCTTGGTCCAGCGGTCGATGCCGCCGATGGCGATGGACGAGAGGATGGTCAGGACGAGATAGAGGGCGATCGCCGTGCCGAAGAACAGGAACGGCTCACGCGACACCCGCGCCGCGACCTGCGCCTGGCGCAGGATGTCGGCAAGGCCGATGACCGAGACGAGGGCGGTGTCCTTCAAGAGGTTCATCCAGAGATTGCCGAGGCCCGGCAAAGCGATCTTGATCAGCTGCGGCAGGATGACGAGGACCATGACCTTCGCCCGCCCGAGGCCGAGCGCCATGCCGCCCTCGCGCTGGCCATGGGGGATCGCCCGGAAGGCGGAAAGGAACACCTCGCTCGAAAAGGCCGCGAAGACGACGCCGAGCGCCACCATGCCGGAGACGAAGCTCGACAATGCGATGTCCGGCAGGCCGGTGGCGGTGGAGAGGGACTTCAGCGCGGCATTGACGCCGAAATAGACGAGGAACAGCGTCAGGAGTTCGGGCAGGCCGCGAAAGATCGTCGTGAAGATGTCGGCGGACAGCTTCAGGAGGCGATCCTCCGACTGCTTGGCGAGCGACAGGAGGAAGCCGAGGCCAAGGCCGATCGGCAGCGTCGCCAGCGACAGGGTGACGGTGACGACGACGCCGGTGGCGAGATCGTCGCCCCAGCCGGTTGATCCGAAGCCGAGAAGGGTGAGGGATTCGTTCATCCGGTCCGTTCGTCACTGCGCTGGCGGTGGCTCTCTTTCGCCGGGCACGGGTCTTTCACGAAGACGAAAAAGGCCGCCGGGCGCAATGCCGGCGACCTTGATCATTGTTGTCCGAGGACGGGCCTCACTGGGCAGCCGGCTCTTTGCCATAGACGTCGAAGTCGAAATACGTCTTCTGGATCTTGTCGTAGGTGCCGTTCTCGCGGATCGCCACGATGGCGTCGTCGAGCATCGTCTTCAGCTTGTCGTCGCCCTTGCGAAGGCCGACGCCGACGCCCTTGCCGTAGATCGCCGGATCGGCGGTCAGGGTGGACAGAAGCTTGCAGCAGGCGCCCGCGTCGCTCTTCAGCCACTCGTCGAGGACGACGACGTCGTCCATCACCGCGTCGAGGCGGCCGTTCTCGATGTCGAGCTTGTATTCCTCGGCGGTCGGATACTGGCGGACGTCGGCGCTCGGGAAGAGGGCGGCCGCGGCCTGGGCGTGGGTGGTCGAGACCTGCGCCCCGATCGCCTTGCCGGAGAGCGTCGCATCGGTCGCCTCGGTGATCTCCGAATCCTTCGGGACGGCGATCGCCGGCGGCGTCTGATAGTACTTGTTGGTGAACGCGATCTGTTCCTCGCGCTCCGGCGTGATCGACATCGAGGCGACGAGGGCGTCGAAATTGCCGTTCTGAAGCGCCGGGATCATGCCGTCCCAATCCTGGGTGACGAAGGTGCACTCGACCTTCATCTCAGCACAGAGCGCCTTGGCGATGTCGACGTCGAAGCCCTTCAGCTCGCCCGATGCGTCGAGGAAGTTGAAAGGCGGATAGGCCCCCTCGGTGCCGATCACGACCTTCGACCAGTCCTTGTCGGCGTCGCTCTGTTGAGCCACGGCGGTTCCGGCGAAGAGACCGGCAAGCGCGGCGGCGAGAGCGAAGGATTGGGCAAGACGCATGGAGAACCCCTTTGTCGTCAGGAAAAGATCGATCTTGATGTCATGCAACGGCGCAGCGTCGTCCCTGCCGCGCGATTGAGCATGCCGTGTCGGGAGGCATGCTGCCATTTTTCGAAAGCCGAGCGCAACAGCGATCTGCCTGTGAGCACAACCGAATTTCGCGACGGGACGCCGGGTTCGCCGCTCAACCACGGGACGTCCGATCGAGGAAGACTTCGGCGGCCACGAGGTCGTCCGGCGTGTTGACGTTGAAGAACGGGTCGCCTGCGGGAGCGTCAGCGGTGGCGTCGATCGCGGCGACGTCGAAGCCGATGTCGGCGAGGAAGGCGCGAATCGCCAGCGGCCGTCCCGCATCGAGCCAGCGGGTGAGATCGGCGAGGATCCGGCCCGGCCACAGCCCGGTCGCCGGCTGCAGCCGGCCGTCGAAGGCCGCGATCACCGGCCGCTCGCCGGCCCGTTGCGCAAGGCGTTCGGCGAGATCGCGCGGCAGGAAGGGCGTATCGCCGGGCACGACGAGGAGACGGCGCCCCGGCTCGCCCGGATGGCGCGCCGCCAGCGCCGCAAGGCCCGCCTCGATGCCGGCAAGCGGGCCGGGCAGGCCGGGGCGGTGATCCGGCGCGAGCGTCAGGGCGAAGCGCTCGTAGCCGCGATCCCGGGGCGCTGCGAGAATGAGCGGCTCCGCCTGGGGCTCCAGCCGCGCGATGACATGGCCGACCAGCGGACGGCCGCCGAGCAGCGTCAGCGGCTTCGGCGTCCCGCCGCCCATGCGGCTTCCCCGGCCACCGGCCAGGACGAGACCCGCCGGCTTCAAGTGGCGTGCCGGACGCGCCGCACCATCAGCGCGACGACGAGCGAGCCGAGACCGAAGGCGGACATCAGCGCGAACAGGCCGAGCGGGCCGCCGTAGCGGGTGGCGACCAGCGAGGCGATGAAGGAGGCCAGCGCCCCGGTGCCGATCTGCAGCGCGCCGAGCATGCCGGCGGCGGCCCCAGCCGCATGGGGCACGACGCTGATGCCGCCGGCAGTCGAGGTCGGCGTCGCCAGGCCGTTGCCGATGCCGACGATGAACATCGGTCCGAACAGCGTCAGCGGCGTCAGCCAGCCGGAGGCGATGAAGCCGAGGGAGAGGAGGGCGGCGGCCATGGAGGTGGCGCTGCCGGCCACCATCAGGGTCTTGATGCCGAGCCGCTCGGACAGCTGCGCGGTGACGAAGTTGCCGGCGATGTAGCCGGCGGCGCAGAGGCCGAACCACAGGCCGTAGGCGGCCGGTGTCATGTGGAGGATGTTGACTGCGACGAAGGGCGCCCCGCCGAGAAAGGCGAAGAACACCGCCGAGATCAGCGCCGAGACGAGGGCGTAGGTCCAGAACGAGCCGGCCGCGAGCAGCACGCCGTAGTTCTTGAACTGGTCGCGCATCGGCTTGCCGCGCTCGGCATTGGTCTCGGAGAGATCGGCGAGGAGCAGGCCGAGGGTCAGCGCGCCGATCGCCGCGAGCAGCCAGAACACCATGCGCCAGCCGAAGGCCGTGTCGATCGTTCCGCCGACGAGGGGGCCGAGCAACGGTGCGACGGCAAAGCCCATGGTGACGTAGCCGATCATCGCGGCGGCGCGCTCGCGCTCGTAGACGTCGCGCACGATCGCCCGGGAGAGGGCGATGCCTGTGGCGCTCGCCGCCTGCACGACACGTCCCGCGAGAAACAGCCAGACGCCCTCGGCGGCGATGCACATGAAGGTGCCGACCATGAACAGCACCATGCCGCCGATGATCACCGGGCGGCGGCCGTAGCGATCCGACAGCGGCCCGGCGAGGAGCTGGATCAGCGCGGTGGCGGCGAGATAGAGCGACAGGCCGAGACCGACGATCGCCTCTTCCGCGACGAGATCGTCGGCGATCGAGGCCATCGACGGGATGTAGATGTTGATCGCCAGAGGAGAGAGGGCCGAGGCGATCATCAAAGTGATGAGCATCGGCCGGCGGGCGGCGATGCCGGCTGCCGGCGCTGGCGTGTCGCGAAGGCTCGTCATGATGGGATCGTCGCGCCTCTTGCGGCCATTGCGGCGGAAGGGCGATGCCTCCCGGTTCGCCGGCAAGATGTCGCTGCCGGGCTGCGAAGGCAAGTCGCGACGTGGCGGGCCGCGCCGCCGGCTGAAGCAAGGGAAGGCTGCGAACCGGGCCCCGCGACGCTGCGCCTGGTTAACTCCGTTGAAATACTAAGTATGCAGAATCAAAAGCGGAAATCCGCCATCCGTTAAAATGTCGCCTCATTCCGCAAGGGAATCGCAGAGCTTTCGTGGTCAAGACTGACGCTCCGCCATAGGCGTGAGGAACCGGAATGGGCTTCGATTTTTCCGCAATGACCGCTCTGCTCGGTGGCTATGCCGATTCGCGCCAGCGGCCCCACGACTATCACCCGGGCGAGCGCCGGCAGCGCGGATCCTGGCGGCAAAGGCCGGCGCCCGGGAGCGAGGCCGGGTCGCGCGATGCGTCAGCCGATGCGGCGGCGGACGCCTCGGACGCTGCCCCGCGGCTCGCCCTTCCGCCGGTGACCGGCGGCGCGCCGGGGCAGGTCGGCGGCGTCGGTCGGGCGCTCGACGCCCTGATCGCCGCCGAGGAGACGCGCCGACGCAAGACCCCGCCGGAGTCTGCGGCAAAAGCCGACCATTGCGAACTCTCGAGCGTGCTGAAGGCCTCGCTACCCCCGCGGCGGCCGGCTCCGCAGGACGCTGCACCGGCCCGGGCGCCGGCTGCCGCGACCACCGGGGGCGGACGTGACTGGGGGCAGATCCGCGACCTCATCGAGGCGTTGGCGAAAGCCGATCGGCCGTCGGTCGCGGAACAGGCGCGCAGCGAACCGCTTGCCGACGCCCGCGACACGCGGCCCTGGCGACCGAGGCATGCCCCGTGACCGTGGCACGAGCCGAAAGCCGGGCCCTTGCCTTGTCAGTTTCCGAGCTCGGACAGACTGATGAGACTTATGAGATCGTGAAATGAGACTTATGAGATCGTGAAAAAAGCCGGAGCGAGCCGTCAGGTCGCGGCCGGCCGTGTCAGCCCGAGGGGCCCTGCAACGAATTTGTCACCGGCCCGACGAGCCGGTCGTAGCGCGAGCGCAGGTTCTTCGGATAGCGGATCGCCACCGAGTGGATCAGGTCGCCGCGAAAGATGTAGCGCTCGTAGAAGATCTTGCCGTCGCGGTAGCCGGAGACCACCGCCCAGCGCTGGCCGGAGGCCTTGTATGTGACGTCGTCCGCCTGGCCGCGATCCCGGATGATCGACGCGGGCGTCTCGCTGCCGCCGTTCTGGCGCGCATAGATGAAGAGCTGGGCGCCGTCGGGCGAAGCCCAGGCCAGCCCGTCGCCCTCGACCGGGGCGGGCAGCTTCTCGGGAAAGGCCTCCGAGGGGAAGCTCGCCTTCGTCCCGAAACGCTGGTTCTGGTAGGTCACCTGGTCCGCCAGCGCGGGGCCGCAAAGAACCGCCGCGGCGAGGCTCGAAGCCGCCACGAGAGATCCGATCCGCCATTTCGCCATGTCTATCCTCCGGTCACGCTCATATGCCGCGAGACGGCGGGCTTGCGCGTCTCCCGATCGATAATGAAGTCGTGTCCCTTCGGTTTCCTGCCGATCGCCTCGTCGATGGCGTTCGACAGGAGTTCGTTGCCCTCGGAGGCCCGGAGCGGCGCCCTGAGATCGGCTGCATCCTCCTGCCCGAGGCACATGTAGAGGGTGCCGGTGCAGGTGAGGCGGACGCGGTTGCAGCTTTCGCAGAAATTGTGGGTCAGCGGCGTGATGAAGCCGAGCCGGCCGCCGGTCTCCTTCACCTCGACATAGCGGGCCGGCCCGCCGGTCGCATAGGGGATGTCGGCGAGAGTGAAGCGCTCGGCGAGCTGCGCGCGCACCGCCGACAGCGGCAGGTACTGGTCGGTCCGATCGCCGTCGATTTCGCCCAGCGGCATCGTCTCGATGAGGGTCAGGTCGATGTTCTCGCCATGGGCCCAGCGCAGCATCTCGGGGATCTCATCCTCGTTGAAGCCCTTCAGCGCCACGGCGTTGAGCTTGACCCGGATGCCGGCGGCCTGTGCCGCGCGGATGCCGGCCATCACCTTGTCGAGATTGCCCCAGCGGGTGATCTGCTTGAACTTGTCGGGATCGAGGGTGTCGAGCGAGACGTTGATCCGCCTGACGCCGCAATCGGCGAGCTCGGCGGCGAAGCGCTCCAGCTGCGAGCCGTTGGTGGTGATCGTCAGCTCCTCGAGGGCGCCGGTGCCGAGATGCCGCGACAGCGAGCGGATGAGATGCATGATGTTGCGCCGGCCCAGCGGCTCGCCGCCGGTCAGCCGCAGCTTGCGCACGCCCTTCTCGACGAAGGCGGTGGCGAGCCGGTCGAGCTCCTCCAGCGTCAGAAGGTCCTGCTTGGGCAGGAAGGTCATGTCCTCGGCCATGCAATAGACGCAGCGGAAGTCGCAGCGGTCGGTCACCGAGATCCGCAGATAGGAGACCGTGCGGCCGAACGGATCGATCATCTGGCCGGCGGGAGCCCGCATGGGGACGGCCGCCGCTGCACCGGGCCGGTCTGCGATGTCGCGGGAAATGTCCAAGAATTCGTCCCTTCGAACGCGCGTCTGCTTGCAATCTGAACGACGAATGTGGAAGTCCCGGGGGGAAGGGTCAAGCCGCCCCATCCAATGAACCCATGGGAATCAGACTCGTAATGGGCCGGCCGCGACCGCTGCGAAGGAATGATTGGTGATGAACGCAAGCATCGAAGCGCCGAGCGAACTGCGGGTCGCCAGGGATCGACGCCTCCTGACGGTCGTCTGGCCGGACGGGGCGAGGGACGAATTCTCGGCCGAGATGCTGCGCGTCCTGTCGCCGTCTGCCGAGGTGCGCGGCCATTCGGAGGCCGACCGCAAGACCATGTCCGGCAAGCGCGACGTGACGATCGCCGATCTCCAGCCGATCGGCCATTATGCGATCCGGGTGGTGTTTTCCGACGGCCACGATTCCGGGCTGTTCTCGTGGAGCTACCTGTCCGAACTCGGCCGGGAGAAGGATGCCCGGTGGCAAGGCTATCTGGACGAGCTGAAGGCCAAGGGGCTGCGGCGCGAGCCGTGAGCCGCCGGGCCTGAGGCGGCTTCCGCCGGAGCGTTTCAGTAGATCGTCTGCTTCAGACGCTCGGGATAGTCGGCGTCGTATTTCGCCCCGTCGAAATCCGCCATCCGGGCGGCCAGCATCTCGCCGGTGCTTGGCAGGCTCTGGCGCTCGACATGCCGGGAGGGATCCCAGAGCTTCGAGCGCACCAGCGCCTTCTGGCACTGGAAATAGACGCTTTCGACATGGATCCGCACGACGCTGCGCGGCGGCTTGCCGTTGATCGCCATTCGCTCGAGCAGGGCCGGCGCGGTGTCGATCTCGGCCGTCCCGTTGACCCTGAGGGTCTCGCCGACGCCGGGGATGAGGAAGATCAGCGCCACCCGCGGGTCGCGGACGATGTTTCGCAGCGTGTCGGTGCGGTTGTTGCCGAGCCGGTCGGGGATCAGCAGCGTGCGCTCGTCCTCCACGACGACGAAGCCGGCCGGATCGCCGCGGGGCGAGCAGTCGAGCCCTTCCGGCCCGGCGCTGGCGATGAGGACGAAGGGCGAGGCTTCGACGAAGGCGCGGTAATGCGCCGTGAGGTGGTCGGTCTCCTTGGCGAGGGAGGTGGCCAGCGGCTGACCGTATAGCGCCTCGAGATCCGCGATCGAGCGGATGATGGTGTCGCCCATGGGGGTGCCCTCCTCTGCGTGACTGCCGTGCCCGCCTCGGCCGTTCGTCGTGTCCGGCCATTGATGCTGCGGCTCCGCAAGCTGTCAACGATCGATGCGTGACCGTTGCAAAGCGCCGCCGGGAGCGTCCGCGGTTCTCGGCGGCGAAAGCGGCAGGGGAAGGCCGGGTCGCGAGCCTCAGGCGGCCTGGCCGCGCCGGAACGCCTCCCGTCCGGTGACGCGGGCGACGAAGCCCTTGATCGCCTCGCTCTCGGTCAGGCGCGGCGCGCCGAACATCGATAGCCACCAGAGCGTCGCGCCGAGCGCCAGATCGGCGGCGGTGAAGGTTTCGCCGGTGACGTAAGGGGCTTTGGCAAGCTGGCCTTCCAGCGTGTCGATGACGTCGTCGTAGCTGCCCCAGCCGAGCGCCATCTTCGGCAGCGGCTCGCTGCCCTTGCGCATCATCGCGTCGATGCCGGCCGGCTCCAGGCAGGAGGGGCCGAAGAAAAGCCAGCGATAATAGGACGCCCGCTCGCCGGCGCCGAGGGCAGGGGCGAGGCCGGCGGCGGGAAAGCTGTCGGCCAGCTGGGCGAGGATCGCGGCGGTCTCGGTCATGACCGTTCCGTCGGGCAGGATCAGCGTCGGCAGCTTGCCCATCGGATTGACGGCGAGGAAGTCCGGCGTGCGGTTCTCGCCCGCCTGGATGTCGACGGGGACGAGTTCGTAGTCGGCGCCGACCTCTTCCAGCATCCAGCGCGCCACCGAGGCACGGCTCTCGGGGTTGTAATAGAGCTTGTAGCGGCCCTGCATGACGTCGCCTCCTCGCGAACAAAACATGAATACCTGCATATGCGCCGGCGATCGTGACGCCATTGTGACGCTGCGACAGGGCGATTGCGGCAGGGCGATTGCGATGGGGTGATCCCGGCGGGGCAGGGGCGGCGGGGTGGTAGCGGCGGATGTCCTGGACGAACCTCCTACAACAGGCGTGGCTGCGCCGGCTCGGCGGCGGCCTCGCCGCCGTCCTCCCGCGCGCCCTCGGCGACGATCCGGAGCGCGCCGTCGGGCAGCGGACGCTGCAGCGCCGACGCCGCTTCCCACGGGCCCGTCAGCCAGAGGTCGATCTCCGCCGGCTCGGTCAGGATCACCGGCATGGCCTTGGGATGGACGCGCCGCACCTCGGCATTGGGTTCCGATGTCAGGAAGCCGAAGAGGTCCGCCGTGACCTCGCCCTCCTTGACCTTCCGGACGCTGGTCCAGCTGGTCCAGAGCCCGGCGAAGACCGCCAGCGGGCGCTCCTCGGACAAAGCGAACCAGACCGGCACCTTCCTGCCGTCCCGGTCCTCATATTCGGAGAAGCTGGTGAAGGGCACGACGCAGCGGTGCTGCGTGCCGAGCCAGCGCCGCCAGTGCGGGCTCTTGACGTTGCGGATGTTGGTGACGCCGGGATCGGTCTTGCGGTTCTTCAGGACGAAGGCCGGGGAGGGCATGCCCCAGCGCATCATCGTCAGCTCGCGGCTCCCGGCGACCCCCTCGGCGCCGGGAACCACCCGCACCACCGGCGCCGCGGTGTCCGGGAAGATGCCCGGCAGCGGCGGCAGGTTGCCGGTCCGATCCTGCGTCGCCCGCAGGAACTCGCGGATCGCCTGCTGGCCCTTGGTCACGGAATAGAGGTTGCACATCGTATCGCTCCCGGCTGGCTCTCCCGACCAAGGTAGGGCGCTAGAGGGTCGCCGCCGTGCGGGCGGCCTGGTCGTAGTGGCCGGACAGGAGCCGCAGGAGATGGGCGATCTCGCTCATTCGCTCGGCGGAGAGGCCAAGCTCGGAGATGCCCGCGACGAGGATGCGCTCGCGCAGGTCCCGGTAGCGCGAACAGGCCGCTTCGCCGGCCGGCGTCACCTGGATCAGCCGCTCCTTGCCGGCCTTGCGGCGGATGACGAGGCCCTTCTCTTCCAGCTTCCTGACCGCATAGGTGACGAGGTGGGTGTCCTCGATGCCCAGAACCAGGCAGATGTCGGCGAGGCGCTTGGACGTGCCGCGATGGGTGACGGTGTGGAGGACGGTGACCTCCGTCGCGGTCAGCCCCGCCTCGCCCGCCGCCGTCATGCAGCGGACCATCCAGCGCTCGAAGGCGTGGCTGGACAGGAGCATGCCGAACTCGACCTCCGACAGCGCCGGCACCGCCCCGTCGGCGAGATGGGCCGAAGAGACGATCGGGCCGATGGATGCGGCGGGCCGGGTGTTGTTGCTGGCACTCATCTTGCCTCCCGAGGTGGGCGTCGGCGGGCCGGGGCTGTCGCTGCGATCGACGGGCGGGGCGCCCGGCGATCCGGGCACCGAGATCGCCTCACCGGATTTGCCGGCCGGCCTCGACGCTGATAATCTACCGATAAATCATTGGCAAATGAACCGCGAACGCACAAGGGCCCATCATGCAGCCAGACAACCGGCCGGAATCCGAAAGTCCCGACGATCGCGGCAACCGCTGGGACTTCTTCGTCGATCGCGGCGGCACCTTCACCGACGTCATCGGCAAGGCGCCGGACGGCTCGCTGCATCCCAGGAAGCTCCTGTCGGAGAACCCCGGCGTCTACGATGACGCGGCGCTGGAGGGCATTCGCCAGACGCTCGGTATCGAGACCGGCGGCGCGATCCCGCCCGGCCGCGTCGGCACGGTGCGGATGGGAACCACGGTGGCGACCAATGCGCTCCTGGAGCGCAAGGGCGACAAGACGCTGCTCCTGATCACCCGGGGCTTTCGCGACGCGCTGAGGATCGCCTACCAGGCCCGGCCGGAGATCTTCGCCAAGGAGATCATCCTTCCCGAGCAGATCTATGCGAAGGTCTGCGAAGTCCCGGAGCGGGTGCTGGCCGACGGCACGGTCGAGACCGATCTCGACGAGGCGGCGACGGCCGAGGCGCTGAAGGCTGCCAAGGCCGATGGGATCGACGCCGTCGCCATCGTCTTCATGCATTCCTGGCGCTATCCCGAGCACGAGGCCCGCGCCCGCAGGCTGGCTGAGGACGCAGGTTTCGGCCAGATCTCCGTCAGTCACGAGGTCTCGCCGCTGGTCAAGCTCGTCGGGCGCGGCGACACGGCGGTGGTCGACGCCTATCTCACGCCGATCCTCCGGCGCTATGTCGACAAGGTGGCGGCGGCGCTCGGCGCCGAGACAGGGGACGAGGCCGCGCCGTCGCTGCAGTTCATGATGTCGTCCGGCGGGCTGACGGCGGCCGAGATGTTCCAGGGCAAGGACGCGATCCTCTCCGGGCCGGCCGGCGGCGTCGTCGGCATGGCCGAGACGGCGAAGGCGGCGGGCTTTGCCGAGGTCATCGGCTTCGACATGGGCGGCACCTCCACTGACGTCACCCACTATGCCGGCGCCTACGAGCGGGCGCTGGATTCCGAGGTCGCTGGCGTGCGCATCCGGGCGCCGATGCTGCGCATCCATACCGTCGCGGCCGGCGGCGGCTCGATCCTGTCGGTGGACCAGGGCCGGTTCCAGGTGGGGCCGGCCTCGGCCGGCGCTAATCCCGGCCCCGCGGCTTACGGCAAAGGCGGACCGCTGACCGTCACCGATGCCAATGTCATGGTCGGCAAGCTGAAGCCGGAGCTCTTCCCCGCGGTGTTCGGGCCGAACCAGGACCAGCGGCTGGACGTCGCCGTCGTGCGCGAAAAATTCGCCGCCCTTGCCGAAAAGCTGGGTGACGGGCGCAGCCCGGAGGCGCTGGCCGAGGGCTTCCTCACCATCGCCGTCGAGAACATGGCCAATGCGGTCAAGAAGATCTCGGTGCAGCGGGGCTACGACGTCTCGAAATATCTGCTCAACTCGTTTGGCGGAGCGGGCGGGCAGCATGCCTGTCTCGTCGCCGACGCCCTGTCGATGGAGAGCGTGCTCATCCATCCGATGTCGGGGCTGTTGTCGGCCTATGGCATCGGTCTGTCCTCGCTGTTTTCCAGCCGTTCGCAGGCGCTGGTCGTTGAGCTGGCTGACGGCGCCAAGCGGGAGATCGAGGCGCTGGCCGAGCGCCTGGCCCGGGAAACCACCGGCGAGATCGAAACCCAGGGCGTACCGGTCGGGGGCCATGACACCGAGGTCCTTCTGCAACTGCGCTACGACGGCACCGACACGACGCTGCCGGTCATCTATGACGGCTCGCTTGAGCATGCCCGCGAAGGCTTCGAGGCGGCGCACAAGGCGCAGTTCGGCTTCGTCTATCCCGGCCGGTCGATCACGGTGGAGAACGTCTCCGTCGAGACCTCCGAAAAGCCCAGAGAGGCTGCTGAGGGATCGACGAGCGATGCGACTAGCTTCGAGGCCGATGGTACCGAGACCGGCCGCTTCTTCACCGGGGGCGAAGCCCGTGACGCCGCGATCATCCGCCGGGAGAATTTCGGCCCCGGCGCGAGCGTGAAGGGCCCGGCGCTGATCGTCGAGCCGAACCAGACCATCGTCGTCGAGCCCGGCTGGGCGGCCGAGACGACGGCGGACAATGACGTCCTCCTGCGGCGCATCGAGAAGAAGCCGCGCCTCGCAGCGCTCGGCACCGCTGCGGCCGGTGGCAAGGGCGCCGATCCGGTGCTCTTGGAAGTCTTCAACAATCTCTTCATGTCGATCGCCGAGCAGATGGGCGTGACGCTGCAGAACACCGCCTCCTCGGTGAACATCAAGGAGCGGCTCGACTTTTCCTGCGCCGTCTTCGACGCCTCCGGCGCCCTCGTCGCCAATGCGCCGCACATGCCGGTGCATCTCGGCTCCATGGACCGCTCGGTGGAGGCGATCATCGCCCAGAACGAGGGGCGGATCCGGCCGGGCGACGTCTTTGCGCTCAACGCCCCGTATAATGGCGGCACCCATCTGCCGGACATTACCGTGGTAACGCCGGTGTTCGACGACGCGAAAGGGCACATCCTCTTTTACGTCGCCTCGCGCGGCCATCATGCCGATGTCGGCGGCATCGCGCCGGGCTCGATGACGCCGCGGGCGACCAAGGTCGACGAGGAGGGCGTGCTCATCGACAATCTCAAGCTCGTCGACCAGGGCACGTTCCAGGAGGAGGAACTGCGCCGCGTCCTCACGGACCATCCCTATCCGGCCCGCAATCCGGACCAGAACGTCGCCGACCTGAAGGCCCAGATCGCCGCCAACGAGAAGGGTGTCGCAGAACTGCGCCGGATGGTCGAGAATTTCGGCCTCGACACGGTGAAGGCCTATATGGACTTCGTCCAGGACAATGCGGCCGAGGCGGTGCGCGAGCTGATCGACCGGCTCGACGACTGTTCCTGCGACTATCCGACCGACAGCGGCCAGGTGATCAGGGTGACGATCACCATCGACAAGGAGAGGCGTGAGGCGACGGTCGACTTCACTGGAACGTCTGCCTCCATCGGCAACAACTTCAACGCCCCCGAGCCGGTGACGCGGGCGGCGGTGCTCTACGTCTTCCGGGTGATGGTGGAAAAGCCGATCCCGATGAATGCCGGCTGCCTGCGGCCGGTGACGATCGTCGTGCCGGAAGGCTCGATGCTGAAGCCGCGCTATCCGGCCGCCGTCGTCGCCGGGAACGTCGAGACCTCCCAGCACGTCACCAACGCCCTCTTCGGCGCCTTCGAGGCGCTGGCGAATTCCGAGGGCACGATGAACAACCTTACCTTTGGCGACGAGCGCTACCAGTATTACGAGACGATCTGCTCGGGCTCGCCGGCCGGCCGGATGAACGACGGGACGAGCTTTGCCGGCACCTCGGGCGTCCATGTCCACATGACCAATTCCCGGCTCACCGACCCGGAGATCCTTGAGATGCGCTACCCGGTGGTGTTGGAGGATTTTCACATCCGCAAGGGCTCGGGCGGGGCCGGAGAGAAGCGCGGCGGTGACGGCACCAAACGGACGATCCGGTTTTTGAAGGAGATGGACTGCGCCATCCTCTCCTCCCACCGCACCCGGCCGCCGGAAGGGATCTGCGGCGGCTCTGCCGGCGAGGTGGGGCGAACCGAGGTTCGGCGGCTGGACGGTTCGCTGGAGGAACTCGCCGGCTGCGACCAGACGGTGCTCGCCGCCGGCGAGGCGGTGATCGTCACGACGCCGACGCCGGGCGGATACGGGCGGGCGGGGTAACCGGGCATCGCCTCGAGTGGCCGATCTGCGATGTCGCGTTCGCGCAATTGCCGAGCACCCGGCCCGTTGGCCTCATGCCGGGCCATCCTGCCAGGTCGTCGCCGCGTTGCGCGACCGGGCAGCCGGCGACAGGCTGCGACCGCAAGCAGACACTCATATGCAATGATTACTGATCAGGGTGGAGTTGCAGTTTTCGTATTGTATCAACTGATAATATTGCCTTCAGCGTTGCATTTAATACTCAATACTTCCTTTAATTCCCTGGATTTAATCAGGCGAGAACCTGAGGAATTAAGCGTTCCGTAAACCCGTTCGCCTAATCGTTGCGGGGTTGCGAGGCCGTCCGCCGCGCCTCGACTGGTTTCACCCCCCGCCCGGAAACGCCCCAATGTCCCTGAATTCCATGAAGGTCACGACGAAACTGCTGGCCGCCTTCGCCAGCATCATCGCGGTGCTGGCGATCGTCAGCGTCACCAGTATCCTGAGTACCAACGCTGCCCGAACGGCAACGGACTGGAACGAGCACACCTACAAGGTCCTCGCCGAGATCGATCACTTGCGCTCGGGACTGGTCAATCAGGAAGCCGCCATCCGTGGCTACGCGGTGGCTGAAGATGCAAGCTTTCTGCCGCGCTATGAAACGAACAGGACGAAGGCGGGCGAATCGCTGGCCGAATTTGCCCGTCTCACCTCCGACAACGCGCTCCAGCAGGACCGCGCCAAGAAGTTGGAGGGCCTGATCGGGACCTGGGAGACGACCGCCAACGAGCGCACCATTGCGCTCGGCAAGGCTGGAAACTTCACCGCGGCCCGCCAATATCTCGCCGGTCGGCCCGGAGACGCTGAACTCAAGGAAATCAACGCACTGACGGAAAGCATGATCGCGGAAGAGTCCGGCCTTCTGGTCGTCCGTTCCGACGCGCAGCATGCGGCCATGGCGATGTCGGACACCGCGATCATCGTCGGCGGCGTCGTGACCGCCCTGATCGCGTGCCTGATGGCCTTCGTTCTGTCGCGGTCGATCGCGACGCCGGTCCGCGCCATGACCCAAGCGATGCTGAAGCTTGCCGGCGGCGACAAGTCGATCGAGGTTCCTGCTCGGGGCCGCCGCGACGAGATCGGCGAGATGGCCGGTGCGGTCGAGGCGTTCAAGCAGGCGGCGATCCAGCAGGAACGGCTGGAGCGGGAGGCCGAGGCCTCGCGGATCAGCCAGGAGGCGGCTAAGAGCCGGCAGGCCGAGCTGGACCACTCCAAGGCCGAGGATCTGCGAGCCTTCATGGGCGTCGTCGATGCAGGCTTCGACCGGCTGTCCTCGGGTGACCTGACGGTGCGGATGAGCCAGAGCGTCGCGCCGGAATTCGAGCCGATCAAGGCGAAGTTCAACGCCTCGGTGGAAGAGCTGGAAGCGGCCATCGGCCAAGTGATCGGAGCCGTCGGTACGATCCGCACGGGCCTCGGCGAGATCACGGTCGCCTCCAACGACCTCGCCCAGCGCACCGAGCAGCAGGCGGCGAGCCTCGAGGAGACGGTGGCCGCCCTCAGCCAGGTGACGAGTGCGGTGAACCAGACCGCCGAGGGCGCCAGCGCGGCGCGCCAGAGCGCCGTTGCGGCGCGCTCGAAGGCGTCGAAGGGCGGCGAGATCGTCGCCCAGGCGGTGACGGCGATGAACGCGATCGAGGGATCGTCGCAGCAGATCACCCAGATCATCTCGGTGATCGACGAGATCGCCTTCCAGACCAATCTCCTCGCCCTGAATGCGGGCGTCGAGGCGGCGCGGGCCGGCGAGGCGGGCAAGGGCTTTGCGGTGGTCGC